>JAQUBA010000014.1 GCA_028686985.1 Candidatus Iainarchaeum sp. | reverse complement strand
CCTTATTGTCGGGCTGCTGGACATCGCCGACAAGGAGGTACAGCTGTTCCTCGTGGCGTCTATTGCGTTCATAGTGGGCGCATCCAGCCTCGCGGGTGTTGTGGCCGGCCTTTTCGCAACCGTTCCGCTGGGCGGAGTCGGCACTGCGCTGGTGGCGGCCCTCCAGTACATGGTTGCCTTCACCGCACCTGCTGCGGCGATAGTCGGCCTCCTGGCGCTGTACAAGCTCTCAAGGGACTGAGGGCAGCCCTTCTTTTTCTTATTTTTCTCTTTCCCGTTACGATTAGTACTGCCTCGCCGCATACAGGTAGATGGACGCGGGCTTGCCGCAGGCGACGCACCTCTTGCCCTTCGGCTTGTCCTTGTCCCCGTATCTGGAGCCACGCATATTGACGGAGTATTTGTCCTTGAGCCGGTCTGCGCAGTGCTCCCCATCCTTCTGGTCGGTGCAGAAGGGGACGCGCACGAAGCCGCCCTTTTCAATGGCTTTTCCGAGGTCGGCGTCCGAATCCGCTCCATGCACGAGCTTGGAAAACCAGGAATCCGCCCTCTTGCACAGGTTTTCGGTGAGGGAGGCGCCTGCTTTCCGCACTTCTTCCTCCGCCTTTTCCAGCTTCACTTCCTTCTTCTCCCCGGTGTCGCGCCTAGCCATCACGCATGCGCCCTTCTGGATGTCCCGCATCCCGATTTCTATCCTGATTGGGACGCCTAAAAGCTCCCATTTGTTGTATTTGAAGCCGGGCGTGCTATTGGAGAAGTCGGCCTCCACGCGGAAATGCGCGGAGAGGGCTTCCTTGAGCGCATCAACCTTTTTCCTTACTTCGGCTTCCGTGTCCTTCTTCACTATGGGGATTATTACCACCTGCACGGGCGCGAGCTCAAACGGATAGACGAGCCCCCGGTTGTCCCCGTGCGTGGAGAAGATTGCCGCGTATATGCGGGAAATGGCCGGACCGTAGCAGGTCTGCCAGCAGAACTTCTGCGCGCCGTCCTCGTCCATGTATTTGACGCCGAACGCCTTGGAGAAGTTCTGGCCGAGCATGTGGGTGGAGGGCAGCTGGAGCGTCTTGCCGTCGGGCATGAGGGTGTCCGCGGCATAGGTGTCCAGCGCGCCCGCGAACTTGTCCCACTGGGGCCTTTTGAAGAATATGAAGGGGACGCCGAAGCGCTGGTGAAGGATTTCCTCCGTGGTTTCCATGTCCTCATTCACCTGCATCAGGGCCTCCTCCTCTGTTGCGAAAACGTCGTGCGCCTCTATCCAGTAGAATTCGCGCGTGCGGATGAAGGGCTTTGTTGCTTTCGTTTCGTGCCTCCAGACCTGGCAGCTCTGGTAAATCTTGAGCGGGAGGTCGGATTTCCCGTTTATCCAGAGGGCGTACATGGGATACATCGCCGTTTCGCTCGTCGGGCGCATCGCCATCTTTTCCTCCAGCTTGTTTGCGCCCGCCTCGGTCACCCAGAACACTTCCGGGACGAAGCCCGCGACGTGCTCGGATTCGGACTTGAGGTTGCGCTCCGGGATGAGGGCGGGGAAATAGGCGGGCCTGTGCCCCTTCCTTTCCAGCGACTCCTCGTAGATGCGGTACATCAGCTTCATTACCTGTGCCGCGTTGGGCGGGATGACCACGAACCCCTTGAGGTTGTACCTGAGGTCGCAGAGTTGCGCTTCCTTTATTATCTCGTTATACCATTCCGAGAAGTTTTCCTTTGGAGTATCCATGGGTGGTTTTAGAACGGAAACGGATAAAAAAGCAGGTTAGAGCTCAAACAGCACGCCGAAGGCGCGCCTGAAGCCCCTGGGGTAATGCTCCTTCTTTACGAACAGCCTCTTATCCTCGTTCAATATCCGCCTTGCGAGCTCGTCGTCCTTCCCGTCAATGATGATTTCGCGGAGTGGCGGGAAGGGTTCCGCAAATCCCGGTTTCACCTTTCCCACGACCAGGGTTTTCTTTTTCCCGAATTTCTCAAAATCAATGGCGGACGGCAAATCAACCACGACGCGGACTTCCATCTTCAGGAGCGCGGAAATCAATTTTGAGTCCGGCTTGCACTCCACCTGCACGTGCGTGAAATAGGTGAGGTGGTCGTACAGGTCAAAGTTGGACTTGTTGCCCTTCAACGCGTCCAAATCCACCACATGGAAGAGCGCGTATTCCTCGGAGAGGGAGCGGACGAGCTGGGCCGCGTTGCCGAGCTGGCGCATGGACCCGAGTTCCATGCGGAACGCCTGCTTTCCCTTCAGATAAAAAGAAGGGACGTCCATCACTCCACCCCTTTCAGGAACGGCGCCATGAGCGGCGGAGTGACGATTGCGGTGAGGAAGGCCATCGCCGAGATGATGGAATACTCTGATTGGGTGAGGGCGCCGGCAGTGAAGCCGATGAGGGCGACGATGAGGGCGACCTCCCCCCTGGGGCTCATCCCTATGCCTATGAGCGCGGCGTTGTTTTGCTTGAAGCCCGTGAGGAATGCGCCCAGCCCGCAGCCGAGCACTTTTGTGATGATTGCGATTACTGTTATGAGGAGTATGGGGACCGCATACTGGTAAAGGGAAGGCACATCCACAAGCATCCCCAGGGAGATGAAGAATATTGGCGTGAACAGTATCTCAAGCGCATAGGAGCGCTTCTCTATCTCCTCCCTGTGCCTGCTGTAATTGAGCATAAGGCCGGCCAGGAAGGCGCCCACAATGCTGGAGAGGCCGATGAACTCCGCGAAGTATGCGTAGAAGAAGACGAATGCCAGCGCGTAGAGGAAGCGCTTGTCGCTCATCTCTTTCTTGTCTATGCGGGCGCCTATGAACCACTTGCCGGCGTACACCCCGCCAACCATGAATACGATTGCGGAGGCGAGGGTGAGGCCGAAGGGCTGGAGTGCTGCCGGGTCAAACGAGGATGGCATGTTGAGCACGAGGGAGAGCACGAGGAGGGAGAGTATGTCGTCTATGACCGCCGCGCCTATTATCGCCTGCGCGAAATCCGCATCCACGAGCTTCGCCTCCTTCAGGAGCGCCACTGTGACCCCCACGCTGGTGGCTGTAAGGGCCGCCCCGAGGAAGAGGGCATACACGAACCCTCCGCCGGAGTATACTGCAAATGCATAGCCGGCGAAGAAGGGGACCACTATCCCCAGGAAAGCTATGGCGAAATTCCTCCCGCTGAAGATTTTGGAGAGCGAGGAATGCAGGCCCACCTTGTACATGAGGATTATCGCCCCGAGCTGCGCGAAAACGTCCACGAGGTGCGTGTTGAGGACTATGGTGGGCGCCCCGGCCGGAAGGAACGGCAATAGGGGGTGCAGCAACCCCCATGCCTCCCCGATGAAGCTCGGGCCCATCACTATCCCAAGGAGAAGGAGCACAAGGACCGTGGGCTGCTTCAGGTACACCACCACGCTCTCCGCGACTATTGCGAGGAGCAGGAGGAACACTATCTCAAATATGACGTGCTCGTCCGGGTTCTCCGTCCCGTAGAATATGCTTGTGCGCAGCAGGGAGAAGAGCAGCATGAGGAACAGCAGGATTACGGATAGGAAGACGACCGGCTTTAGGAATTTGCGCTCTATCTGCTCAAGCCTCTGCATTGAATCATCTCAGCCTTTTTAGGGCTTCCTCTATGGATAAGCAGCTGCTTCCGCCGGATTTCATGTCCTTGAGCGTTACCTTTTTTTCCTCCATCTCCTTCTTTCCCACCACAGCCACGAATGGGATGCCCTTGGAGTTCGCGTAATCCAATTGCTTGGCGAGCGCCCGCCCCATCAAATCCGTTTCCGCGGGGATGCCCGCCTCCCGCAATTCGCGCACGACGGAGAGCGCATAAGCGTATGCGTCCGGCAGGGAAGCGACGAATACCCTCGTGTAGGTTTTCGCATCGTGCTTTTCGCTGAGCAGGAGCGCGATGCGCTCCACGCCAAGGCTTATGCCCGTGGCCGGCTCCGCCTTTCCATAGATGGAGAGGAGGCCGTCGTACCTCCCGCCGGCTGCGATGCTTCCGGAAAGGCCAGGCGCCTTTATCTCGTATATGGGGCCGGAGTAGTAGCCGAGCCCGCGCACCATGCGCAGGTCTATTTCCACGTGCGGGAAGAATGAGATTATTTCGCGGAGCTCATTCACGCCCTCTGCGGAGTATTGCTCCACCGCGGCGAGCTTATCTTCGTTGGTTCCGTGGGTGGGGAGCATCCTCAGCAGCCCCTCGCCCTTTTTCCCGAACTCGGCGCGGAGCATCCTCTCCGCCTCCTTCTCGCCTACCTTGTCCGCCTTGTCCAGGATGCGCATCGCGCGCTGTTTCTCCTTTATGCCCGCGGCTTCCAGCGCCCCGTTCAGCATCTTCCTGTTGTTGAGGAGTATTTTGAATTCCCTGAAGCCGAGGCGGCGGAGGGAGAGCGAGGCCACTTCAAGGAGCTCTGCTTCCGCGCGCATGGAGGCGCAGCCGATTACATCTACATCCGCCTGCCAGAATTCCCTGTACCTTCCCTTCTGGGGCTCCTCCCTCCTCCATACCCTCCCTATCTGGTAGCGCTTGAACGGCTTGGGGAAGGAGGTGGAGGCGGCCACGCGGGCGAGCGGGACCGTCAGGTCAAAACGAAGTCCGAGCTTCTCGTCGTTGAGGGCGAAAATCTGCCCGGCTATCTCCTCCCCCCCCTGGTTCTTCGCATTGAGGGTGGAAAGGTATTCAAGGGCCGGGGTCTCAAGCGGCACATAGCCGAATTCCCGGAACGCCTCCCGTATCTTCTGGAAAACCTCCTCCCTGACCATCATTTCTTTCGGGAGGAAATCCCTCATCCCCTTCGGAGTATCCATGAGCATCGCACCTGCGGAATGGTGGGTATGGGTAAAATATACTTATAAGAGTGATGGGTGGGCTGGCACGGGACTGGGGCGGGCGGCCGCGTCAGGGTTAAAAAGATGCGGCTGGAATCGGAATCGTGAGGGCAGCAAGGGCGGCGCTGGCGCTTGCGTTGGTTGTGGCATTCTCTTTCGCGTGCGCAGACCCGCTTTCGTGCGTATATTCGGATCCGCCAATAGATGTAGTGATGGCACACAACTTCAATGCCTCTTTTCTGCAGACTCTTGCTAATAACCCTGAAGAGAACTTTTCCTTATTTAGCGCAACGCTCATAGGCATATTCCCTTCTGTGGAGGGCAGGGTGCCTGCCGATGCGGGCACTTACCAAATCCTTTGGACTTGGGGGGAGAATTATAGCACAATAGTGCATGTCACCGATCGGGTTGAGGGTAGCGGCGGCTGCGCTGATGTGAATGATGGTGATTTTAGTATATACGACATTGCGTATTCATTCAAAATTAAAGTGGACAACGAAACGATAAACTGGACGGATGCGGCGCCAACAGAGGTACCATACTTCAATCTTTCACTGGGCCAAGAACGGATGGAAAGGTACAATGCCACGGAAAAGATGGAGGTAACGCTGGAGTATAACGTAACATATACATATATTGAGGAACACCTCACTTGCGTCTATTTCTGGAGCACAGAAGAGAGCAACTCCTCAAACCTTTCTTATTACGTGGAAAACGGAAACGTCACCTTCTTCACCGCCCGCCCGGTGCTGGGCGAGCAATGGTACCGGAACAACCATTTTGACAATCTCGTGTTCAGCAACAAGAGGATGTACAAAAGCGAAATATACCTGGACGGTGCGAAGGTGGGCGAGGCGCACGTGCTGAATTTCAGCATCTACAACGATACGTACGGCGCTTGGTTCATCAACTCCAGCAGGGATGAGAATTATACGAACACGACGATGGGCGAGCATGAGATAATATATTCCCCCATCCCGATGATTCACAATAACGAGAGCTTCAGGTACCTGTACGAGGAGAATTATTCCTATTCTGGAATCGGGAGGCACAACCTCACGCTGGTGCTGACGGACGATTTCAACCGCACGTACAATTACAGCAAGGAACTGCTGAGCAGGGCCGCGGGGGCGCAGGAGGCGGCAGAAGAAGGTGTCGATTACGCATACGCGAGGCCCACCTACGAGAAGCCGGAGGAGTCGCTCACGCAGGTCATCATACCCACGGGCGCGCTCGCGGTAATATTCATAGTCGTGCTGGCGAGCACATGGTGGGGCATGACCGGCGCGAAGAGGATTTAGATCTTCATTTTTCTTACGACTACGCCCGCCTCTTCCAATAGTTTCAATGCGCTCTCGTTCAGGGGATAGTCCGCATTGTAAACCACTTCCTTTATGCCGGCGTTGATTATCATCCTTGTGCAGTAAAGGCAGGGGCAGAAGGTGGAATAGATGGTGGAGTCCTTCACGCTTATCCCGTGGTAGGCGGCCTGCACTATTGCATTTTCCTCCCCGTGGGCGCAGTAGCACTCCTCCAGCTTTGTGCCGCTCTCAACGAAATTATTGCAGCGCGGGCATCCCCCCTCGTTGCAGTTCTTCGTGCCGCGGGGCGTGCCGTTGTAACCAGTGGAGATTATCCTCTTGTCGCGGACGATTACGGCGGCAACTTTCCTTTTGATGCAGTTGCTGCGCGTGGCGACCTGCTTCGCAATCGCCATGAAGTATTCGTCCCATGTGGGGCGGTCGGAACGGAAGTCCTTGGAGAGCTGGGAAAGGAGGGTATCCCATTTGCCGTACAAATCCTGCTGCTGCGCGCTGTTTTCCACCTTCCTGTCCGCCATCTTTACGGTTTCGCCGAGGTTCTGGCCCTCCTTTTTCATCTCCGCCTCCTCTATCACCCTGAAGGCCTCAAAGGTCTGGGGGTCGCTCTCGCGCTTGCGTGCCTTCATCCTTTCAAAGCGGATTTCCGGCGGGGCATGCACGTGGACCAGCACGAAGTTCTTGAGCTTCTTGAGCTCCTTCACCTCGCCGGGATTGCGGATGGAATCCACCAG
This sequence comes from Candidatus Iainarchaeum sp., assembly GCA_028686985.1. Taxonomy (GTDB): domain Archaea; phylum Micrarchaeota; class Micrarchaeia; order Anstonellales; family Bilamarchaeaceae; genus CAIXOA01. Next base: position 9,833 of record JAQUBA010000014.1, on the reverse strand, counting down.
GTAATTGCGGTCCCTCTCCATCTTCTGCACGGCGCGCTGGGCGAGGATGCCCTGCCCGAAGCGGGCGCGCAGGTCGTTCCCTTTCGCAATCATGGACTCGCGGGTTATTTCCGCATTCTCTTCCGCGAGTTCCTCGCGTATGAAATCGGACAATGAGAGGTAGTAGAAGCCGCGCTTCCTCAGGTATTCCGCGCTTATTCCCTTCCCGCTGCAGTTTTCTCCGGTTAGGCCGAGTATCAGAGACATCCTAGCACCTTGCGGCTGCCGGGGATCGAACCCGGGTCGTTGGCTTGGGAAGCCAAAATCCTACCGCTAGACTACAGCCGCTAAAATAGTGTAATTAGATATCCGGGGGAATTGTTTTTATGGCTTTCACTGGCATCCCGCCCCGCGAATGTTTTTAACCTGAAAGACGAAATGCACCCGTGGAAATCTATTTTCGCCATCCCAGCATACGGAAGCACCAGGACGCGCTCATCCACGATGCGAACGAGGCGATAGAGAACAGGAAATTATTGCTTGCGGACGCGCCCGTGGGGCTCGGGAAGACGGATGCCGTGCTCGCGCCCGCAATCACTTATGCATTGAAGCACGGGAAGACCGTGTTTTTTCTCACTCCCAAAATCTCGCAGCACAGGATTGCGCTCTCGGTCGTGCGCGGTATGCGGGAGAAATATGGGTTGGATTTGCGCGCGGTGGACCTGATTGGGCGGAGGTATGCCTGCGTGGACCCGGTGCTCTCGGACCTGGACCACGAGAGCTTCTACCAGTCCTGTGAAAGGAAAAGGAGGAAGGAGGAATGCCTGTTTTACGGGAACTCCAAGGGGCATGGGAAGGTGGGCGAGGCGAAGGCGGATTACCTGTTCAAGAAAATTTCGGAGAAGGCGGGGCCGTGCCCCTCGCACGAGGATTTGCTTGCGCTGGGGAGGGAGTGCGAGGCGTGCCCGTACGAGTGGCTCATAAGATTGGCGAGCGATGCGGACGTGATAATTGCGGATTACTTCCATCTCATGCACCCACAGATAAGGGATTTGCTGCTGATGAAGATAAGGAAGAAGTTTGAGGATTCAATAGTGATAATAGACGAGGCGCATAATCTGGCCAAGAGGATAAGGGACCAGCTTTCTTCTTCCACTAACAACTTCTACCTTGGAAAATTGGACAAGGAAACCAGGGCGCTGGGGTTCAGGACGGATTTGGAGGGCGCATTTTCCAAATGGGCGCGTGCGGAATTGGGGGACGCACGGGAAAAACTTGTTTCGCAGGACGGCTTCTATTCCATTCTGGAAAAGCTGGAGGGGAAGCCGGAGGAACTGGTGGACATGTTCGCGGAGCTGGGCTTCCAGTTCGTGGAGCGCACGGGCAGGAAGAGCCATGCGTTGAGGTTTGCGAAATTCCTGGAAAGGTGGAACGAGAAGGACAGGCGGGAGACGGTAAGGATTTTGAGGAAGACGATGCGCGGGTATGTGCTGTCCAAAAAGTTCCTTGACCCCAGCGTTTCCACTTCCAAATTGAACGAAACGCATGCATCCATATTGATGAGCGGAACGCTCCTTCCATTGGAGATGCACCGGGACGTGCTGGGGCTGGACCCTGCGCGGTGCGCATTGAAGAGCTATCCATCCCCCTTCCCGGAAAAGAACAGGATGAACATATTATTGGAAGGATTCACCACGAGATATTCCAAAAGGAGCACGGATGAATATTTGCGCATGGCTAGGATGATTGACAGGATTGCCGCAGAAACGCCTGGAGGGGCGGCGGTTTTCTTTCCATCGTATAATGTGCTGCAGGGGGTTGTGCCCCTGATGGGGAGCGGGAGGATGCTGGTGCAGAAGGAGAAGATGAAGCCCTCGGAAGTCGGGGCGATGCTCAGGGATTTCGGGAGGGGTGGGGTCCTTTGCGGGGTGCAGGGGGGCTCGCTTGCGGAAGGGATAGATTACGCGAACGGGGAAATCAAATGCGCGGTTGTTGTGGGTGTAGCGCTGGAGGAGATGAGCATGGAGGTTGAGGCGCTAATAGAGTATTATGACGAGAAGTTTGGGCGGGGATGGGATTATGGATATCTCTATCCCGGGGTCATACGGGCTGTGCAGGCCGCGGGAAGGGCGATAAGGAAGGACGAGGACCGCGCGGTTGTCGTCTATATGGACGAAAGATTCAGATGGAAGAATTACAGAACGCTGCTTCCAAACGAGAGGTATGCGGTGGCGGAAGACCCCGTTCCTTACATGAAAAAGTTCTGGGAAGAATGAAAACTAATTTTAAGGGGTAGGTGAAAAAGGCAATCATGCGACAGTTGATTCCAATCCTATTGCTGCTCTCCATATCCTTCGCCGCGTGCGAAGGGGAGGTGAACATGAGCCTTCCCGCGGTCAGCGGAGGGGATGGCCTCCTGGTCGGCATAAGCATGCGGAGCATCCCGGGCACCGGGATGGAATATGTCGGCGCAAGCCCCACGGTCGGAACCCGCACGCAGGAATCGCTGGTCACCGCCGCAGGAGTCGCGCGCGGGATTTCCATGCGCGGAGAAGACTGTGATTTGCTGGTAAAAGTGAGCGACGAGGACAGCCCCGGAGGGGTGGAGGGGCCTTCGGCGGGGGCGGCTTTCGTGCTCATGGCCTACTCTCTGCTCACGGGCGAGGAGATGGACCACGATGCGACGATTACCGGCGCGATGGGGGAGGGCGGGGAGATGCTTCCCGTTGGCGGGCTCTACGAAAAGGCGCTCAGCGCGAAGATGGCCGGCGTCGGCAGCCTGGTGACCCCGGTACAGACGGTGGAGGAGAAACTGATGCTGCGGGGCATAAGCGGCGTGCAAATCTACGAGGTCTCAAGCGCGGAGGAGGCGATAGAATTCTTCTTTTACGGCGTGGAGCCGGAGGAGCGGCCACTGGACTTGCAGGTGGAGCCGCTGGAAAACATAACGCCGTACGATGGCGATAGTGCAACCGGCATGGAGGGGATTGCCGCCGGGATGATAAGCTCGGAGAGGGAGGCTGCGGCGCGGATAGAGGATCGGGAGGTCAGGCAGTACTTTGAGGCGATCGCCGCCCAGCACGAGGAGCTGGGGCGGCTCGGATACCATTATGCGGCCGCCAACGGCGCATTCCTCACCGGGATATCTGCTTCCGCAATCGCGGAGGTGGGCGCGCCGGACATAGAGGCGAAGAAGGCGGAAGTGCGGGAATGCCTGGATTCCCTAGTGGAGCCGAACGCGACCATGGACAATTACCAGTGGATGATGGGCGGCGAGGCGCGCGAGATGAGGGCAAGGAGGAATTATGAGAAATATGCGGACCTTGAGCCGGAGACAAAGGATGAGGAATACCTGCTCGTGTACCAGATGGGGTACAGCAAGGCGTGGTGCGGGGCCGCGAAGGCGATGTACGCGGTGGAAAGCGGGGGCGGCGGGGACGCGGTGGATGAAAGGAAGCTGGAACAAATCGCCGAGGGCCTGCTGAATTACACCGAAGATTACGGGGAATGGGAGGAGTACGCAAAGGCCGGGCAGGAACTGTACGGCGAGGGAAAATACGCGGGCGCGATTTATGAGCTGGCGTTCGCGAAGAGCATGGTGGAAGGGGAGGATGCGCTGGAGGAGGGGGCCGAGGACGAGGACTATGCGCGGATGATGGCGAACGAGAGCACAAGCGTGTGGGGAAAGGTCTTCAGGGCGCATTCGGAATACATGGAGAAGACCGGCTCGCGCGAGGACGCGTACCGGATGGTTGTATTCGCAAGGAACATGGACGCGATTGCCGCGGAAGTGGAGGCGGGGGCGGCGCCTGCCGTCGAGCCGGTGCAGCGCGGGAACAGCATCTGCATGCCCGCATTCGTGCTCCTGGGGGCCCTATGCCTCGCGGCTGGAGCAGAAGTGCTAAAAAACTAATCATGGAATAGTATGCGGCGGTCAGATGGGCAACAAGGTTTCCCCGCGCGACATAGGCGGGCTTATAGAGCTTAGGAAAAAGGTAGCCGAGCTTAAATATAGGCGGGGCTATGCCCTGAGGAAGGGGGAGCAGGACGCGGCGAAGGAGACTTCGGACGAGATTTCCGGGCTGGAATCCAAGATGGCGTCCCTTGTGAAAAAGACGGAGGGGATAGATGCGTACGTACCCTTCCAGGCAAGGATAGAGGAACTGGGCGCGGAAATAGGGAAGAGGAAGGAGGATGAAGTGGATGCGGCGCTCAGGGCGAAGGGCGGCGACCTGTACAAACTCTTGGAGGAGAGGGGAAAGCTGCTCAGGGCGAACGTGGAGGCGAGGAACGAGATAGGGAAGATTGTGCTGATTGGGATGACCGTGGCTCCGGAAACGAGGGCGACGCTCGCAGAGGCGGTGAAGGTGGGAAAGGCGCCGGAGATGGAGGCGGCCGCCTTCGGGCCCAACGCTGGCAAGCTCGTCGCTGCGCTGAACCGCGCGGGGCTCTCGTGCAAGGTCGCGGATGGAAAAATCATGCCCTCCGGGGAGAAATGGGGGGAAGAGAAGGTGGCGCTCAACAACGGCCATGTATGGATACCCAAACAGAGCCTGGACCGGTTCGTGGAGAACGAGACGGAAATTGAGAAGGTTGGCGTCAGGCTCCAGATAAAGAACGCGGAGAAGCAGGTGAAGAATTTCAGCGAGGAGGAAACCAAGGAATTCCAGGACCTCCAGAGCAGGTACCTCGGCCATATGAAGGTGAGGAAGGAGATAACCGCCGCGTACGAGCAGGAGATAGCCGATTTAGAGCTCCATTGAGACGTAGGGGCCGTCCCGGGAATAGCCGCGCGCCGTGTAATAGCGCCTGACTCCGACGCCGCTTATTATGAGGATTTTCCTGCAGGAGAACTCATCTTTCGCAACCCTTTCCGCCTCCCCGAGCAGGAGGGAGCCGAAATTCCTGTGCTGCGCGTTCCCCTTCCCGCCCACGGGCGCCTCGGAGCCGTAGACGTGCAGCTCGCGGACCAGCGCGGTGCGCCTGGAAATTTCCCTGAGGAATGGATTGTGCGGGATTCGCAGGCGGAGGAAGCCGGCCAGCTTATCGCCGATTTCGTATGAGAGGAATGCCTCCTTTCCGCCGCTTGCGGCGTAATCAATGCGCTTCAACTCCGCATCCTCGGGGCTGAAATCCGCATCCCTAACCTCCCTTGCGCGGATTTCATGTATGGGGCCTGCCTCCCGCTCCACCAATTCGCGGAGGTTGCTGTGCCTCACGCCCGCGCCGATTTCCGGTAGGGGGATGTCCCTCTGGATGCGCATCACGCGCACGTACGGAGGGATATATTTGTATGCCTCGGCGATTACCTTCGCCGCCCTTTCCGCCGAGTAGGGCTCGTATTCGCCCCTCTTCCACATCTCGTAGAGGGGGGTGTTGGGCATCACGAGGGCGGGGTAAATCTTCAGCATGTCGGGGCGGAAGCGCGGGTCGGAGAAGAGCTTTTTGAACATTTGTACGTCCTTCCCCTCGCTGGAGCCAGGAAGGCCGGGCATTATGTGGTAGCATACCTTGAAGGCGGAATCCTTCAGCAGGGAAGTGGCGCGCACCACGTCCTTTACGCAGTGGCCGCGGTTTATCTTTTTGTATATCTCGTCGTCCGGATGCTGCACCCCGAGTTCCACCCTGGTTGCGCCGTAGCCCAGCATCTCGCGTATCTCTTTTTTTCCGCAGAGGTCCGGGCGCGTTTCCATGGTGAGGCCGACTACGCGGTTCCTTGCGGTTTCGTTCGCCCTTTTTGCGGATGCGAGGGACGGGGCGCGCCTCCCGTTGAATGCGTCGTATGCGGATTTGATGAATGAACGGCGGTATGGGAGGGGCATGGAGAGGAAGGAGCCGCCCATCACTATGAGCTCGCATTTGGAGGTGGGGTGGCCCGTTTCCCTGTAATGGCGGAGGCGGGTGCGCACCTGCACCGCGGGGTTGAAGTTGGACTGGCGTGCTCGGAGCGCAGCCGGCTCCTCCCCGGTGTAGCTCTTGGGCGCTTTTCCGGTATAAGGGCAGTAGATGCAGGACCATCTGCAGGAGCCCTCGGGCTTCACCATGATGGCTACGGGGGTGACGCCGGAGAGGGTGCGCATCGGGCGCTTGCGCAGCAGGGAGAGCAATTGGGGGGTAAGCTTACCCCTGGGGAATGCGGCGAGGATTTGGGAATTGCGGGGGAAGGTGCTTATGTGGACGGAGCGGGAGGCCTCGGATTTTATCTTCCCAAGGTCCCTCCTGCCGGATAGCAGCTGGGAGATTATGTAACCTATCGCATCCTTCATCCATTACCTACCCGACCTACCAGAGGTTTGAGAGCAGCCCCGCGATTGAGTAGAGTGGGAGCTCAAATATCGGGAACAGGAGGGCGCCATTCTGGGTCGCGGTGTAGTCCGAAATCACGTCGGGCACGGTATCAACGTGGATGTATGCCTCCTCCCGGACCGAGGGGGCGTTCGCGGACTGCACGAGTATCGTTGCGGCGTATTCCTCCTCCTCAAATCCTGCTACCTCATAAAGGATTCTCTTGCTGCCTCCTCCCGGAACATATACCGTCTTCTCAAAGGACCATTTGGGTACTCCCACTGCCGAGACCACGAACAGGTCGCCGGCAACGCCCTTGTTGTCAATGGTGACCTCAAAAACGGCGGGCTGGCCCAGCCCGACGCGGCGCTCCTGCGGCTCCACGCGCATGTCCATCACGTCGTTGCTTATCTCTATCTGGGCGATGATGGAAACGTTGCCCAGCCGTTCGCCGTCGCCCTCGTCCCTTATGGTTATGGGGATTTCATACTTGCCCTCACGGGCGGAGGGGCTGGAGGTGACGGTTATCTGGAGCGGGCTGCCGTAGAGCTGGCTGTTGCTGAAGGTCCAGCCGGACGGGGCGGAATCCACGGTAACGATGTCGTAATTGCCGCCTATCCCGTGCACCCCGCCGGAATAGACCTGGTTGTGGAAGACCACGGGCAGCGTCTGGCCCGGGCCCATGACCCCGATGTATACCCTGTCCCCGTCACGGACTTCCTGCACAAGAGGGTCCAGCATCTGGACCGCAAAAACAGAAACCACCAGCATGAGCGAGATAAGCAGCGCCCTCATGCGCCTAGTATCAGCGATTAGTGTTAAAAGATTATGCGAGCCCGCTTTACCGGTATTCAATCGCGAAATATTTGAACTCCGGCTCCGCGTTTTTGCTGAATTCAAGGATTTCTATCCTTTCCACGCGGCGCATCTTGTCCTTTATCTCTATTGTTTTCAGGAATTCACGGTATGCCTTTTCGGTATCGCTCTCGCACAGGATTTCCACGTCCCCGCCATCCAGGTTGCGGACCCAGCCCCTCACGCCGAGGGATTTTGCCGCCTCCTGCACGAGCCAGCGGTAATTCACGCCCTGCACGTTCCCGTGCACGAGGAGGCGCGCACGGAGCGCCAAACTCACACCTCTACGGAAACCCCGGTGTCGCCTATCTCTACCGGGAAGCGCTGCATCAGGTGCTTCTTTCCCTTCATCTTGACCACTTCTATGCGCCTCTGCCTCTTGTCCCTGGTGTAGGCGTAGTCCATGCGTATCCAGCCGTCAACGAGGTTCTCTATCCCGTAGGGGGTGCGCGGAGCCTCTCCCTCGGCGGCGGGCACCTCTTCCGAAACAATCAGAGTGGTGGTTTTCCATTTGCGTATGTTCTCTATTACGTTGATGAAGCCCTTCTTCCGCTCATCCTCGGTCGGGAAAAGGAGGGCTACCGGCATTATGGAATCAACGACCATGCGCTCCACGCCCATGGAATCCACTATCTCGCCTATGGCGGACTTCTGGCTCACGAACTGGTCCACTTCGTATGGCGGATAATCCAGGAATATCAGCTGCTTGGAGTTCTCCAGCTCCGCGAAGTTCCAGCCCTTGAAATCCATGTTCCTGTAGGTGGAATCCCTGGTCTCCTCTATGACGATGAAAAGGCCGGGTTCGCCGTATTGCTGCGCCCCTTTCACCAGGAATTGCAGCGCGAGCGTGCTCTTTCCCGAGCCCGTCGGGCCGCTCACAAGGACTATGGAACCTGGGTTCAGGCCGCCCCCGAGAAGCTTGTCCAGCCCCGGAACCCCGGTCTTGACCAGTTCGTTGCTCTTCATGGCTATTCCGCCCCCTTCTTCATGAGCTTCTCGCCCAGCTTCACCCTCTGCTCAAGGGTGCGCCTGTAATTCTCGCGGTCCTCCGCGGTCGCGACCTTCTCCATTATGTATTTCTTGTAATCATGGGTGGTGGCGCCGAGGAACATCAGCAGCTCGTGCAGCTGGGAGATGTCCAGCAGGAACTCGCCGGGCTTCAGGATTTCTATGGAAAACGGGCTGTAGGTCGCGCAGATGCGCGCGAGCGAGATGAGGTCCTGTGTCAGCACCTTCATTTCCATGGAAGTGGAGAACATGCCGTCCCGCTCAACCGGCTCGTCTATCTCGCCCCGGGCGTATTTCATCCCGGGCTCCCTAAGCACTTTCTGGACGAAACTGACGCCCAGTTTCTGGAGCGCCCCCTTCTCTTTACCGTGCAAATCGAAATAGAGCAGGGCGAGGACGCCGCCGTCCTTTACCGTGCTGTCTATGAGCTTGCCTATGTCCTTCTCCTGCATCAATACCACTGAATATAGAGTAAATAAAAAAGAATAAGAAAGGAAGGGATTACTCAATGCCCAAGCTGCTGAGGCACTGGTCCCTTGCCTCTCCGGCCGGAACCGAGTCGCAGACGCTGGCCATCGCGGTGTTGAAGTCGCATTCCGTTCCTTCGGTCGCGAACTTCTCATCCCCGAAAACGCCAGGCACGCATTCAAATGTTGCGGGCACCGTTTCCGTGCTTACCGTAGTCTCTGTTGATGCGGTTGCTTCCGCAGAGCGGGTTACCCAAACGCATCCCTCAAAGCCGGGCATGCCTGCAAACAGCGAAGCGGGCATGTATATCTTGTTGTCCTTGAAGACGTAGCTCATCTCCTGGTCGCCGGCTGCGGTGGCGAACGTGCCGCTCATCGCGCTCTTCTGCCCGAGGACATAGATGTCAAAGGTGCCGGTCATCTCCCCGCTGTAGGTCACGGTGCAGTGCATCGGGACCCCCATGGCTGCGAGCGTCTCCATGCTCCATGTGTCCATGGTTACGCCGGTAGCGCCGGTTTCCGTGCCCGTGCCGGTTTCACCGGTTGCCGCCACTTCCGTGGAGTCTCCGGTAGTTCCGGTTTCGGCTTCTGCCCCTGTGGCAGTTTCGCCGGTTGCCCCGGTTCCCGTGGTTCCACTCGCACCCGTTTCCGGGGTGCTTCCTGTGGTCCCGCCAGTCCCTGCCTGCGTGGTCCCTCCCTGCTGTGCGCAGCCGAAGAGGAGAATTGCCACAAGCAATACCGCTAATATGTGTTTCATTTTTACACCGCAGGTTGAATCTTGGGGAAAATATAAATAGGTAGCGCTTACGCTAGAAGAAAATAAAACATAAGTATGAGAAAGGATAGCAAGAATGGGGATATTGTTATATGCCTTTAGTGACCGCAGACTGAAACCCTCGCGTTAGCTAGGGCCTTACATCTCGGTTCTATCAAACCTGTCTATTACAGGCGGCCTTTGCTTCCTAGTTTTGAGAGCCGCTTCGACCTTAGATGCTTTCAGGTCTTATCGGCGTGGAGCGTAGCTGCCCAGCAATGCATTGACACAACTGGTATACCAGAGGCTCCGAGTCCCCGTTCCTCTCGTACTCAGGGACTCTTCCTCTCAAGAAGCAACACTTCCAGAAGATACTACCGTACTGTCTCGCGACGTACTGAACCCAGCTCATGTGGGACTTTAATGGATGTACAACCCAACCCTTGGCTGCTCCTACACAGCCAGGATGTCCCAAGCCGACAGCG
>JAQUBA010000019.1 GCA_028686985.1 Candidatus Iainarchaeum sp. | reverse complement strand
CTTGATTTGGTTGGGAGGGTTATAAAAAGTATGGGTGGTTTGTTTCCGGTAATCGTTCGTGTAGAAGTATGAATAATATGGGGTCGCCGGGATTTGAACCCAGACAACCAGCTCCCGAAGCTGGCAGCATACCAGGTTAGCTCACGACCCCTAATAAGTTCTAGAATTTAGAAAGATAGGATTTAAATAGGAATAATCAGGCGAGAGTAATCTCTATCCTCTCCTTCCCCTTCCCGAGATTCTTTCTTTTGAGTTTTAGCGCTCCGATTTCCTTCAAATCCTTAAGATGGGTGCCTCCGCAAGGGCATTTCCATTCTCCGAGTTCCCACCATCTGCGCCCCGGGTTTTCCGCATCCGCATAGGTCTTGATTTCCGCCCCCTTCGCAATCAGCTCGTTCACTTCCCCCTCCAATTCAGGAAGGATGGAGGAGACGGATTCCGGAAACTCGTAGTCTATCCTTGATTTCTCATTCGTTACATTTGAACCAATCAACTTTTTCACCCCGGTCTTCCTCTCAAAAATGAACCAAACGATGTGCGCGGCGGTGTGCAGCTTCATTATCTTATAGCGCTTTTCCCAGTCAATGGTGACGCGGACTTCATCTCCAACGGAAAAGGTGGGCGGGTTTTCCATCACGTACGTTATTCCTCCGTCCGCCTCCTTCCTCGCCTCCTTTACGGGGATTCCTCCAATCGTCCCGGAATCGGATTCCTGCCCGCCGGAAAATGCAAAGAATACGGATTGGGATAATTTTACTTCGTTGCCGTTGATTGACTCGACCATGGCGGCACATTCTTTGAGGTAAGGGTCCTCCCAAAACAGTTTTTTCATATTCCCACTCACTTCGGCTTGTACGCCCCCCACTTCTGCAATGCCTGCGCAAGCTCCGGAGAGGTCTTTGCCTTCTCTGCGAGGGTTTCCCCGTCCATGAACGCATCTATCGCCTGCATGGATGCCTTCGCCCCTGCGCGCGTGCCCTTCGGGTGGCCGTGTATGCCCCCGCTCACAAGGAGTACGAGTTCGGTTCCATAAATCCTAAGCACGTCCGGTACGAGGCCGGGGTGCAACCCTCCGGAAGAGACGGGGAACGCGTTCTTAATCTTGCCCCAGTCCTGCGCCATCAGAACGCCCGGAAGGGGTTTTACTTTCCTGTCCCTTAGGACGTCCGCAACCGCAGTCACTTCGCGCTTGCTCCCGACCAGTTTTCCGACCGCGGTGCCGGAGTGAATCTGCGAGACGCCTATCAACCTCATGAGTTTGGCGAGGAACTGCATGGTGATTCCGTGCTTCGGGTTGCGGTCAAAGGCGGCATGCATCGCGCGGTGGGCATGGATTGCCAAACCGCGGTCGGAGCAGTAGTCCCGCATGGTCTGCACGGAGGCCGCCCCTGCAACCACCACGTCAATCATGCAGTAGTTCCATCCATATTCCACAAGCAGGTCGGCACGCTTCTTCATTATGTCCGTGGGGCCGCTTATATTCAGGAAGGCGGACTTCCTCTCCCCCGTGAGCCTCTCCGCCTTGTCCCTGAGCTTGGCCATGAGCTTTACGCGCTCATCAAAGCGGTTGAAACGCATGGAAGTGAGGTTCTCGTCATCCTTCACGAAATCAAACCCTCCCATCCACGTCTCAAAGCCGATCTGGGCGTGCTCCGCTGCGGTGAAGCCGACTTTGGGCTTGGGGACCGCGCCGGTGAGCGGGCGCTTATACACCCCCATCATCTTCCTTATGCCGTCCATCCCGAAATGCGGGCCCTTGAAATGACCCAGGTAGGCGGGAGGAAATGTGACGTCTATCAAACGGAGGTTCCTGACGGCCTTCATCCCGAATATGTTTCCGGCTATTCCGGAAAGGAGCTGGACTGCATTTCCCTCCTCCCATAATCCTATGGGATATGCAATCTTCACATAATTCCCGTCAATCTCAAATGCGGTCGCCTGCAATTTCTTCATGCGGGGAGGCATCCTGAAGAGCGTGGTCCAGGTCCCTGTGGAGCTTTCGGAGGCAATCCTCCCTATTGCTTCGTGCTTGCTTATGCCCGCCTCCGGCTCAAAATAGAAGAGGACAACCAGGTCATCTTTTGCGGGCTTGTAGTGCAAATCCACAAATTCCTCATACCAGTCTATTTTGGACATGCGGAGGGAACGGAAGGAAGGAATAAATAGCTAGCGCTCCCTTCCCGAAACCTTGTAGGTGCCGCCCTCAATCAGGATGCCCATCCCTTTTGATATGGCGATGGCGACCTTGTTGCGGGCTGAGGAGAGAATCCTGCTGAAAGTGGGCTGCGATACCCCCATCCTTGAAGCGGCTTTTTCCTGAGGCATCTGTTCCGCGTCCGCCAGGCGGAGCGCCTCAAACTCTTCTACCGTAAGCGTGGAAAATGTGAGTCCCCTTGCCGGCACCCCCGCCGGCTTGAAAATTGAAAAGGAGGGTTCACCGAGAACCCTCCTGCACCTCAAAGGCCTTGGCATGGGCTACTTTAGTTCCTCAAGCCTTTTTTGTATTTGCTTTAGGTCGTTCTCAAGGTTTTCCTTGAGCTGCTGCAAATCCGCCTTCTCATCCTCCAGGGTTTGCTGGCGTGGCATCATGCCCATTCCGCGGACCCTTCCTCCATAGCCGCATCCAAAGCCGTAGCCGCCCCTCGCCCCCCTTCCGCACGGGCCCATGCCCCTTCCGCTTCCCGGCCCCATTCCGCGGGGCCCCGTTCCGTCTCCACCTGGCATTCCATATCACCTGTTATGAATATATATTCATAATGTTTAAAAAGGGGATGGACAGAATCAGGAAGGCCTTATTTGCCACAGAGATGGGCGGAAGCTATCTTTGCGACTCCGCGCACGCCGTCCCAGCTCTTTTCCCATTTATCTATGATTATCTTCTTTTTGAAGAAGGGGGCATCGGTTACGAAGGTTTCTCCTTCTCCGCCCTCAAAAAAGGGATGGACGCCTTTTGCTTTCTGCATTTGGAATTTTGTTCCGAGCAATTCCGGCCCCAAACCCTCCGCTGAAACCGCGATTATGAATGTTTCAAAATATTCCAGGGCCTCGGAGTACATCGGCTCTTCCTTCCTCCAGAGCGGGGCGTGGGTGGGAACGCCCAGGTTCTCGCCTATTTTGTCTATCCTCTGCTTCTGGTAATCGCTGTCTATCGCACCGGTGAAGATTCCGTCTATGTCTAATTTTGAAAGCGCATTCTCCAATGCATCCAGTTCCTCCTGCCCCTCATTCGGCTTCACGAATATCTGGGGGAGCCCCATCGCCTCCGCCTGCAGTTTTGTCCACTCCACATTCGGGTGGTGGAACATCATTGAGTATTCAGCGGGTTTTATCGTCACTAAAATCGGGGACCACGCGGACTCCAACGCAGAAAATACTGAAAAGCAGGAATCCTTTCCTCCCGAAAAAAGGCACGCGACCTGCACTTCACCCACCGAATGTGAGCTTTATCCAGAGCATGAAGGCGAGCCCGAGTATGAAGGTGAAGAAGGTGAGGACTTTTGCCGCCCCCCTGGATTTGTGCACCTCGGGGATGAGGTCCGCGCCGGCTATGTAGATGAATCCTCCGGCTGCGATTGGAAGAAGCATGGAGGCAAATTGCTCGGATGAGGCTGCGAGGAAGAAACCCAGGAGGGCGCCGATTATGACCGTGGATTGGGCGAGGAAGGAGTAGATGAGGGCTTTCTGCTTTGTGAATCCCCCGTGGAAAAGGACGCCGAAAATGCCGAGCTGCTGCGGGAACTCGTGCCCGATTATGACCAGGGCGGTGGCGATGCCCAGGGGTATGCTCGCTATGAAGGCGGCCGCCATGACCAGCCCGTCTATCGTGTTGTGGATCGCATCCCCGACTATCATGGTGTAGGTGAAGGGGTGTATTTCGCAGTCCTCGCAGTGGTGCCAGTGGAAATAGCCCTCTATCGCGAGGAAGGCGGTGAAGCCGCCCACTATCAACAAGGACATCTGGAGGGGTTCGAAGAATTCCGATGCCTCGGGGAGCAGATGGAAGAATGCGCCGCCTATGAGGGCCCCCCCTGCGAACGCGGTGAGGTAGAATGCGAGCTTCTTTACCATGTCGTCCCTGAGATAAAATGAGAATATGCCCGCGAAACCCAAAAGTGCGTCAATGAGCGCGGCGCCAAGAATCCATAAGAAAAGTTCCATGCTTTCCCCCTCCTGAATTGCGGGCGAATGTTTTTTAACCGTTGGGGGCGAACTAGCTTTCGTGGTCCTGGTGAAGAGGCTAGTGGCATTTATGGCAATCCTTGCGGCAGGGGAGTAATCCATGGCTTACGAGAAGTTCGGGAAGGGGGAGCTAATACTGCGGGATGAATTGGCTATTGAACGGACCAAGCTTGCGGAGGAGAGGACCTACCTCGCATATCTGCGGACGGGAATGACCGTTGCGATGGGCGGGGTCTTCTTCATCGGCTATTTTCGCGAGGGGCTGTTCTCCTGCATAGGGTATCTTGCGGTGCTGCTCGGGGTAGTATTTTTCGGCTATGGGGTCTACAAGCACAAGAGGACCATGGGGCTCATACGCGGAATAGTGGGGAGCCTGCACCTTCCGAAGACGAAATAGTCATCCATTGATTTTTCCCCTGGCGGTGCGTTTCCTTTTTAATTACATTCATTTTAGAAGTATTAACTGTTTCTTATGGTCCAGGTAAAGCGAGCCCTGCTCAGCGTCTTTGAGAAGGAAGGCATCGTTGAGCTGGCGAAGTTCCTGCATGGGCGCGGAGTGGAAATCGTTTCCAGCGGCGGGACCGCGAAGGCGCTCTCAG
>JAQUBA010000013.1 GCA_028686985.1 Candidatus Iainarchaeum sp. | reverse complement strand
CGCGCGGCTCAATTGAAGCCCCTGTGGAATGGCAACTGGTGATGGCGGCCGCAGGCAACCCCGACGAGGAAAGAATGGGCAGGGGCCTGGCAAGGGCGATGGAAATGCTGATGGGGGGGAAACTCACGCCCGAACAGGTGGAGGACTTCCTCGTGCTTGTGGATTCCATGGAGCCGGATAGGATCGGGGGCAGGAATGCGCGTATATTCGCATGCGTTGGGCAGGCGGTGAAGCCGGAGGAGCTTACGGAAAGGGCTGCCAGGATGCTCCATGTGGAAAGGGTTTCCCGGATTTTCCTGGAAACCGTGACGGACATAAGGCCTAGCGGGGTTCCCGGAAGGAACGGCAACCCGCCGCAGAAAGGGCGGGGGGGATGCGCCTCCATGGGGAAGGCATCCTCAAAGTGCTAGTTTTTTAACCGCTCCTGAAGAAAGGGCGGATTATGAAAAAGAGGGCTTCTACTAAAAAGAAGGCGCCGGCCAGAAAGGCGAAAAATGCCGCGCAGGCCGCGCCAGCTGCCGAACAGCAGCCGAAGGCATCCAAAGAGCTGCTGGAAAAGAGGAAACGCCTCATGAAGGAGGCGGAGGGCGCGCTCGGGTTCATAAACTCATACCCCCTGCTCAGGAAGAGGGCGGAGGTGGAGGCGGCGAAGAAGCTGGTGCTTGAGGCGTATTCAAAGGGCGACGACGTGGTGCGCCAGTTCATATTCTTCATAATACACGAGCACCTCGCGAAGGCGGCGAACATGCGCGCTATGGAGAACTTTGACTTCTTCAAAAAGGTGCTGGGCGAGAAGGCAGAGGCCATGGACGTGAGGAAGCACGTGTACCGCTCCATGTTCAACTACTCGAATTCGCTGGAGGGGACGGTGGAATTGCTGTTGCTGCTCGGCGACATAGGGGACACGGGCGCCGCGAAGGTCATCTCACGCCACCTCTCTTTTTACATGAGCGGGGAGCAGCAGGGGCTCCAGTTGCTGCGGAACGCGGCGGTGGAGGCGCTGGAGAGCTGCGAATCCATATATGCGCTGGACGTGCTCATCACGTATGCGAAATACGCGGACAAGAACGAGAGGTTCATTTTCGCCCTGAGGGACTGGGAAGACAAGGTGAAGAAGAGCGGCCTCAGCGCGAAGGACAAGGACGCATACTTATCCGAGATGAACGATTTGATGATGGTGCGGAAGGAGAAGGACGTGCACTACGGATAGTGGGGCATGATGGCTGTGCGCACATCACCTGGGCATTGGCGTTGCGAGCGTTGAATCGCAATTCGTGGTCTCCGAGAAGAAGCCCGCGGTGAATAGTTTCAGGTATCCTATGAAGGGCACCCTCCCCACGACCTTGCCCTTGTACTGCGCCTGCCCTGGCGGCGAGTTGCCCATTTCCATTGAATAGCTGTATTCTTGGATATCCATCACGGGGTTGTTGTCCCCCTTCGTGAGGTAAAAGGTGGAATCGCCCACGTGCACGGTGAAATATACGCGATGGATTATGTCACCCGCGAGGGAATAGAGGTCGCCCTGCGCAGGCCCATAAACTATCGTGTCGTGCGAGAGGTCGGGGTAATATTTCGTCCCGTTGAACTCCACGTATTCCAGGCACGGCGTCTGGTAGGAAAAGCGGCCCTCCCTGTTCTCCCGCGTGCATTTCCCGTATTGGAAGGAGAACGGCCCCCTCGCCTCATGGAAGGAAGCGGGGTCCGCGAAGAACTGCCTGCACGTCGCGTCCGTGGGGAACTGCGCACAATACGTGTAGAGGGAGCCCCTGAGCAGCCGCGTGGAGCCGTCCGGGGGATAAACGGTGGGGGAGCCGTTCAGCTGCGCGAACTCCTGCTGCGAAATCTCCACCTCATACCCTGCGGGCTGGGAGCCCTGCACCAGCACCATGTCGCCCCTCTCTATGTTGGGAAGCATGCTGCAGGAGACGACGGCGTTGAGCGGGACGGAGGTGCCCATCACGAACATCGCCGCGAACCATAGCAATAGGATGGCGCCGAGCGATATCGCGATGTCCCTGAGCTCCGCCTTCCAGCCGTGCTTCCGCACCCCGTGCCTTATTTCCAGCGCGACTATGAACAGCAATTCAAGAAGGACAAGGACGCCGAAAAGGGAGTTCTTTGTGATGATGTAAAGCGCGAGGGTTATGCCGATGAGCGAGAACTGGTACACCCAGTCGGTGGAGAATTTGTCAACGATGCCCGAAAGGGATTCGGATTCCGCGGGCGCCTTCCCTGCCATGCGCGCGCCCGCCTCACTTGCCCTTTGAGATGGAGTCCCGGAATTCCGCCACTTCTTCCCTTATCTCGTCCAGCGTCTCGGAAACAAGCTTCGCCGCCTTGCCGGATGATACGCGCACGTAGATGCGCGGGTTGGCTACGAGCGGGTGCGCCACCCTGTAGGAGGCGAACTCCACCCCCTTCTTCCCGTTCAAGCGGGTGGTGAGGAGCTCGGCGAGCGTGTATTCGCCGCCCACTATCTCAAACTCCAGCTCCTTTTCCGACGAGGATATTATCTTAAGTTCCAAACAAGCACCTCAGAGGTTGATTTTCCCGAAAGACCTATAATCGTTTGCGAGCTTGCGCCTTTCATTCCCCTTGCAGAGCGGGCACACCAGGTCCTTCCCCCGCTTCTCCAGCGGCGTCTTGTCCCTGGAGCAGAACGCCTTTATCACGCCGTACTCCGGGTAGGCAGTCGTGAGCATCGCGGTGTCGCCGTCCACGTCCGTGACTTTCGCGCGGACGAGGTCGCCCACCTTGAACGCGTCCCTCATGGAGCGCGTGTATTCCTTGGATGCGAACTTCACGAGTATCTTGCCGTCCGGGATGCCCGCGTACCTGCCCTCCGGGCTTTTCTCCGGCATTACGCCAAGTATCGCGAAGTTCTCAAACACGCTCAGCACAATCCCATAGACGATGTTCCCGCGCTCAAGCTGTATCTTCCTGAAGCGTGTCTTCAGGCCCCTGGACTGCTCGTCCAGCACGCCCAGCGTGGAGGCATAAACCTCGTCCTTCTCCGTGTAGGTTGATGCGCCCTCGGCATAAACCTCCCCCGGGCCGACATGGTCTCCCGGCAGCAAAATTTTCTTCCCTTCCATGCAATCCACTCAGTAGAAGTAACGATTAGGTCAAGAAGATTTAAAAAGAATGGTGGGGAGAAAAAGAACGATGGTAAAGCCCATACTGGTCCTATGCATAGATAGGGACAATGACTTATACGAGAAGGCGAAGGTCAGCGGGCCGCTCATAGGGAGGGAGGAAAACCTGGAGGGCGCGACGAAGCTCGCGCTCGCGGACCCCGAGGACACGGACGCCAATTCCATATTCTCAGCGATACGCATGTACGACCAGCTGAAGGCGGAGAGGAAGAACGTGGAGATAGTGACGCTCACCGGGCACAAGAAGCTGGGCTACAAGGCGGATTTGGAGATAAGCGGCCAGCTGAACAAGATTCTCGCGGACATACCCGCGGAGAGCTGCGTATTCGTGTCGGACGGCGCCTCGGACGAGGAGATAATGCCAATCATCCGCTCGCGCATCAAGATAGATTCCGTAAAAGTGGTGGTGATGAAGCAGGCGAAGGAGCTGGAAAAGACGTACTTCGTCATGCTGGAGAAGCTGAAGGACCCGTATTATGCCAGGATTATTTTCGGGGTGCCCGCCATACTCATACTGCTGTTTTCAGTATCAAGCATCCTTGACCTGGGCTGGAAGCCCGTCGGCGTGATAATCGGGCTGTACCTGCTCATGAAGGGATTCGGGATAGAGGACCACATATTCTCCATAGCGCGCGAGTTCCGCTTCTCCATAGAGAAGACGAGTTGGCTCGCGTACATCTCCGCGTTCGCGCTGCTGCTCGTGTCCCTCTGGGCCGCGCAGGAGGCGTACGGCGAGGCGATAAGCCTCGGGCTGGACGGCGGGAAGACCGTCGCCTACGTGCTGAAGTCCCTCCTCTTCCTCCTGCCCTGGATGGCGCTGCTCGTGATTGGAGGGAAGACGATAGACGCGATAACCGAGAACAAGAAGTTCATAATCACGAGGTACGCGCTGTATGCGGTCGCGCTGCTGCTTACGGCGATGATATTGAGCATAGGCGCGCAATGGGTGCTAAACCTTGAGGAGCCGTACGTGAGCTTCGGCGACTTCCTGCTCGCGATAGTTGTGGGGCTGGTGATCGGCTACACCTCAATAATGATAATAGGGATGATAAGGAAGGGGAGCATCCTCTCCATGAAGCTTGAGGGCAAGGAAGTGATAAACGAGAACGGCAACTTCGTGGGCAAGGTAATCGGAGTGGATGCGAGGAAGGAGCAGCTCGTGCTCCAGAACCCCCTGGGCAGGAGGTTCAGCTTCTCGTTCAGGCACATCTATTCAATTGAGGAGAACGTATTCGTGAAGGCGTATTAGGAAAGGGATTACTGTTCCGAAAACTGCTTCTTTATCTCTGAAAGGAGCTTTTTCTTCTGCGGGGAATCCTTCAGCACCAGCGAGAGCACGTCCAGTATGTTGGACGCCTCAAAAATTTGCACCTTCCCCTTCAGCCCGCTGCGCATGTAGACATCCTGCCTGTTCGCGGTGGGTATGACGACCTTGCTTATGCCCGCCTCCTGCGCCGCCTCCACCTTCGCGGTGACGCCGCCCACGGGGAGCACCTCGCCCCGTACCGAAAGGGAGCCGGTGAGCGCGTACGAGTTGTCCACAGGAATCTGCTCCAAATCCGAGATGACCGCGACCGCAATGGAAATGGATGCGGAATCGCCCTCCACCCCCTCATAAGTTTGCAGGAACTGAATGTGGATGTCTTTTGAGGATAAATCCTTCTGGGTGTATTTCTTTATGATCGCAGAGACGTTCTCCACCGCCTCCTTCGCGATGGTGCCCAGCTTTCCCGTCGCTATTATCTTGCCCCCGCTCTTGGACGAGGAAGGCGTGACCTCCGCGACTATGGGCAGCACGAGCCCGGAGAAAGCGTCCCCCAGCACCGCGAGCCCGTTCACCTTGCCCACGGAGAAGCCCTTGGTCTGGAACACCTGGTACTCCTTCTTGTGCTCAACCATCTTGCTGACGACCTGGGATTCTATGGGCCGGGCCACCGTGCGCCCCTTGCGGATGTGTTCCGGCTCCACATGCCCGGCGCTCTCCTCCCTGGCGAAGTCGCCCGCGGCGCGCACGAGCCCGCCTATCTCCCTGAAATTGAGCGTGAATTTCTTCCTCCTTCCGGAGAGGCGCCTCGCCTCCTCCACCACCTCCTGCACCGCCGCGTAAGTAAAATGGGGTATCCTGCCGTCCTTTTTCACTTCCTGCGCCACGAACCTGGCTATGTTGTCCTCGTTGTCAGGGGTGTCGTCCATGGTGTCCTCCACATACACCTCGTAGCCCTCGCCCCGTATCCTGGAGCGGAGGGCGGGATGGATGTGCTGGAGGTCGGGCAGGTTGCCCGCGGCGACGAGCACGAAATCCGAGGGCGCGGGCTCAGTTTTGACGAGCGCGCCGGAGGAGAGCTCGCTCTGCCCGGTTATCGGGTATTTCTTCTCCTGCATGGCGGTGAGCAGGTCCGCCTGCCAGTTCATCTTCAGGGAGGCGATTTCATCTATGAAAAGGACCCCCTTGTTTGCTTTGTGGATTGCGCCCGCCTCCACGCGTATGTGGGACGGGGTGCCCAGCCCCCCGGACTGGAGCGGGTCGTGTTTCACGTCGCCCAGCAGGGCGCCCGCCTTGCTCCCGGTCGCATCCACGAACGGGGAGGTGCTCCTTCCCGTGTTGTCAACTATGACCTTGAAATTGGGGCGCGAGACCGAGGGCATCATCCTTTTGGAAAGCCCGGAGAATGCGGATGAAAGCGTGTAGAAAATCGCCAGCCCGAACAGTATCATGAGGACGAGCCCCTTCTGGTCCTCCGGCAGGTCCAGCAGGAACGTGACTATTATCGCTATTATGCCCAGCACGAGGAGGATGAAAAGCGGCGAGATGCCCCCCTTATCCTTCTGCTTCTCAGATGAGCGGAACGCCTGCGACATCCTCCTGCCAAGCGAGTTCCTCAGCGCCCTGGGCAGAAGGGGCGCCTTCTTCTCCCTTGAGTATTTCTCTATGAGCGGAAGCTCCTGCGGCGAATAATACGGGATGCATTCCCTGTGCTTCATGAGGTATTCCATGTCCGGGAAGGACGGGACCGTCTTTATCAGCGGCTCGCTCTCGTTGTTCGGGTTCTCGAACGCGAGCACGTCCTGGAGGTCCGTGGTGGGGAGAAGCTCTGCCATCGCCTGCGCGAGCATGCTCTTCCCAGTGCCGGGCGGCCCTATGAGCAGCATGTGCCTCTTCTGCTTCGCCGCCTTCCGCACTATCTCAACTGCCTTGTCCTGGCCTATGACCTGGTCTATGAGCTTCTGGGGAACGTCTATCTCTTCCGTCGTTTTGAACTTCTTCATCCGCAATCACTTCGGGCCTACCAGCTGGACGCCTGAGAACCACATTTTCGGCGCAATCAGGTCGTCCCACGTCGCCTGCGTGTCGCCCACGTTCACTATTGAATTAAACAGGTTAAATATGTTTCCGGTCAGCAGCATGTTCGTGACTGGGAACTTCTCCCCCTTGGCCCGCATGAAAAAGGCGATGTCCGCCTGCACCCCGAAATCCCCGCTTATGGAATTGGATGTGTGCATGCCGTGGAACGATTCCACATAAAGGCAATCGGATGCAAGATGGGCGGGGTAATCCCCTCCCCCTATGACGGTATTGGACTGGGAGGGCGCGGGGGGCATGGAGTATGAGGCACGCACGCAGTTGCCGGCCTTCTCCTCGCCCATCCTCGCCGCGGTGTAAGTATCATAAAGGAAATCGGCCACTTTTCCCTTCTCTATGAGGGTAATGGGTTTCGCGGGCACGCCCTCCGCGTCAAACGGCCATGCCCTGGACGCGTTCGCGGAAAGGGAATCGGTGATTGTGAGCTTTTCGCTGAACGCCTGCTCCCCTTTCTTTTTTGAGAGCGCGGACACGCCCCGCCTCACGTTTTCCGAAGAGAGGTGGAAGAGGAGGAAATCCACGAGCTGGGAAAGGCAGTACGGGGAGAAGCAGACCGTGTATTTGCCCGTGGGGAGCGCCCTCGCGTCCTGCATCTCCTCGGCCATCGCCGCCGCTTCGCGCCCAAGCGCCCCGAAATCCCTTGGCAGGAAGCGGGATGAATAGTAGGAGAAGCCGAAGAGGTCGCCCTTTTTCGCCTCCGCATACACCGAACAGGTGCTTCCGTCCATGCAGGCGGACAGCCCGTTCGTGTTCTCTATTTCCTCCTTTCCGAAAGAGAGGGTGAGCGAGACGCGGGCCGGCTCCGCTTTTTCCCTTATCGCGTCCACGACCTGCTGCGCGCACTGCATCGCGAATTTTTCGTCCAGTTTCTCTATGTCCCAGTTCTTCGTGCGGAGGTAGGGGCATTTTTGCGCGTGGGGGAACGAATATTTAACTTCGGGGGAGGCGGCCGAGGAGCGCAGCGCGGCATCCACCGTCTCCTGGAACCCAGCCTCCGAGTTGCAGGAGGAGAAGCCGAGCCTTGAGCCGTTTATGGTGCGCAGCGCGTATCCATTCTCGTGGGAGAACTGCTTAACGGTGAAGCAGCCGTGCGCATACTCAAGGGTGAGCGTGGAGAAATCGCTGAGGTAGGACTCCGCCTCTTCTGCGGATGCCTTTGCGAGAGTGAGGAGGGACATGGAAAAATATCGGGAGGCAGCTTATTAAAGATGCCCGTTCAGGGGGTTAAAAATTCCAGGGACGCCGGGTCTATTGAATTTGAGCGGAGGCATGCCATGAACCTGGCCTTGAACCTGTGGGCCTCGCTTGGATGTACGCCATCCCTGAAAGTTTCGTATGCCCGCTTCGCGTGCTGCAGGGATTCCGCAACCTGGCCTTCTTCAAGGAGGCATCTCGCGGCCCTCTCGTGCAGGAGCGCCCGCCTCATCGGGTCTTTTGCCTTCGCTGCCGCATCCCGGTATCTGTGTGACCGGCTCTCCGGGGGAGCAACCGCCCCCTCCTGGCCAAGCATCCCGCCGGCCCGCCTTGCCCCGCGCAGTTGGAATGCCCTTCCGCATTCCTGGGGCTGCTGCGGCTCTGCCGGCGAACCTCTTTGCATGTGTGTGGCTGTTCCTCTCATATCGGCACCTTTTCAGGATTAGGGCTATTTGTAGCCTAGAAATGTTTTTAATATACACACGCAACATCCCTGCATGAGGCTTTTCGTGGCAATTGACATCCCGCTCGAGATAAAGAGGAACATCGGGCAGGCGCAGAAGGAGCTTCCCGAGGCGGGCGGCCTGAAGAAGGTGGAGCTGACGCAGATGCATGTCACGCTCAAGTTTTTGGGCGAGGTGAACCCCCGCATGCTGGACAGGGTGGACGGCGTGCTCAGGGAGGTGGAGTTCTCCGGGTTCAAGGTCAAGGTGCGCGGAGTGGGCGCGTTCCCGAACGAGAGGTACGTGAAAGTGGTGTGGGCGGGATGCGTGAGCCCTGAGCTGGAGGCGCTCGCACACGACATCAACGAGAAGCTCTCCGGCATGTTTGCGAAGGAAGAATTCACGCCGCACCTCACCATGGCGCGCGTTAAACGCAAATTGGTGATGGACGATTACCTGAAGAAATACGCGGAATGGAAGTTCGGGGACTTCAACGTGCGGGAATTCCACCTCCTGGAGAGCATATTGGGGAGGACGGGGGCGAAATACAACGTGCTGGCGAGCTACAGGAGCAGGTAGCAAAGCGGTAAAGCAGTAATATGGATTATGGATGTTGGATTGTATGGATGTATAATCCGCGCGTGCGCACGCGCGCGGGTGTGCGCGTAGAGAGTTTGCACGGGATTTATATATTCCCTCATATTCTTATTCGGAAAATATGGAATTAATCGTAGCGGAGAAGCCGAAAGTGGCATATACTATTGCTAAAGCCATCGGAGGGGAGATGGCTCAGAAGAGCCACGGCAAGGTCCGCTATTACGAGATTACGAAGGATGGGCACGAGTATGCGGTCGCGCCTGCGGTCGGGCACCTGTTCAACCTGGCGGAGAAAAAAGTGAGCCGCACTTATCCCGTATTTGACGTGGAATGGAAGCCCGCGTACCAGATAAGCAAATTCTCCTATTATACCCGGGATTATACCGAAACCCTGCAGATGCTGGGGAAGAAGGCGGACCGCGTTACGGTGGCGTGCGACTACGACATAGAGGGGTCGCTCATTGGGTATAATGTGTATAGGTTCTGCTACGGGGGGGAAAACGGGGGAAGGATGAAGTTCTCGTCCCTGGTGCAGTCCGAGCTTAGCGACTCGTTTGAGAACAGGGAGGGCAGCATAGATTTCAACAATGCATTCGCCGGTGAGGCACGGCACGTGCTGGACTGGTATTACGGCATAAATTTATCACGCGCATTGATGACCGCGCTCAAGAAGGCGGGCGGTTTCCGCACCATGAGCATAGGGAGGGTGCAGGGGCCCGCACTGGACATTCTTGCGCGGAGGGAGAGGGAGATTGCCGCGTTCGTCCCGCAGGATTATTGGGAGGTGCGCATCTGGCTCAAGGGCACGGAATTCCTGCATGAAGTTGGAAGGTTCATGGAAGAGCCCGCGGCGGAGGCGGCCTATGGGAAGATTGCAAAGGGAATGGGCGCAACGATAGAGGATGTGGAGAAGAAGGAGGTGGAGGCGTGGGCATACCCGCCATTTGACCTGACTTCACTGCAACTGGAGGCGTACAGCACGTTCGGGTTCCCTCCGGCGCTCACGCTTTCCCTTGCGCAGACATTGTATGAAGGGTCGCTTATTTCCTACCCGAGGACCTCCTCGCAGAAATTGCCGGCGAAACTGGGGCTGGCGAGGATTATTGATAAATTGTCCGCCAATCCCGACTATTCCGCGCACGCGAAAATCCTTTTGGAAAAGAAATGGTTCAGGCCGCGCGAAGGGAGGAAGGAGGACCCCGCGCACCCCGCAATCCATCCCACCGGGATGCAGCCCGGAAAGCTGGGCGAGCAGGAGAAGAAGCTCTATGATTTGATTGCGAGGAGGTTCCTCTCGTGCTTCGCGCCGCCCGCGAAGATTGCGGTTACGAAGGTGAAGGCACGCGCAGGGGGCGAGGGCTTTGACGCGAACGGCTCGCAGATTGTTGAGAAAGGATGGATTGAATTTTATCCATACTACAAGAACAAGGAGAAGATGATTGCGCCCTTCACGAATGGGGAGAATACGCCAATAGAAGATAAGAAAAAGGACAAGAAGCAGACCAAGCCGCCGAACAGGTATTCCCCTGCCAGCATAATATCCGAATTGGAGAAGAAGCACCTGGGGACCAAGGCGACGCGCTCCGGGATTGTTGATACCCTGTTCAAGAGGGGGTATGCGGAGGGAAGGAGCATAGAGGTGACTCCCTTCGGGATGGGCGCGTGGGACGTGCTGAACAAATTCGCGCCGAAAATACTGGACGAGCAGCTCACCCGCAAGCTTGAGGACGAGATGGAGGCTGTTGTCGCGGGCAAGCTCGGCAAGGATGTGGTCATACAGGAGGGCAAGGAGATGCTGATGCAGATCCTTGACGATTTCAAGAGGAACGAGGATAAGATTGGCAAGGAATTGCTCGGGTCCGTGAAGCAGACCGAGGCGGAATCCGCGAAGGCGATGTGCCCCAAATGCGGCAAGCCTTTGAGGGTAATAAGAATGAAGACCGGCAGCCAGTTCGTGGGCTGCACCGGATATCCTGAGTGCAGGAACGCATATCCGCTGCCCCGCATGGGCTATGCATCCCTTATTGAGAAGAAATGCAAGGAATGCGGGGGGCCGATGGCGAAGATACGCGGGAAGGGGCGCTCCTACGAGATGTGCCTTGTAGTGAACTGCAAGAGCAAGGCGAACTGGGGCAAGAAGAAGGCGGAAAAGGAAAAGGCGGAAGAAGGGGCGAAGAAAACGGAAACGAAAACAAAGGAGAAAAAGCCGAGGAAGAAGGCTGCGCCGAAAAAGAGGAAAGTTGCGAAAAAAGAAACGGAAGCCGCCTAGGAGCTGATCATCGTTGCGGATGCGACATGCTGCGTGTTCTGGTCCAAATCATCCGCATAATTGAACCAAACCAAAAGCTTTCCCCTGAACTCAGGGTATGCGGGCACCGGGTTTCCTGAGGAATCCACGCATCCCAGCGCATCATTCCTGTAGTCCCGCCCGGAAACGAGGCCCGCTTCCACCATGTACGCGTGCCCGAATGCGCTGTCCGTGTTTCCGTACACGCATGAGATTCTCTTTATCGTGACGGGTTTTCCATACCTGTTCACCAGGTTCAAATCCAGGTGGGTCCGCCCATTTTCCGCATAAGCGCGCGTGCTTCCGCAGTCAAACCCCTGCTCCTCAAAAAGGCAGTTGTTGTTCCCGAAATATGTTTTCTCGCCTGACTGCTGTGGGCTGCCTGGGCCGAAGTAGAGGCAGCCGGAGAGGGCCAGGAGAAGGATGGATGCGGGGATGAGCGCCGTTCTTTTCATCCAATCCGCCCCTTCATGCAATCAGCTCCTTAACTTTTTTTACTCCGAGTATTTTTATGAAGCGGGCTAATTTTGGCCCTTGCGGTTTTGAAATCAACGCAAGGTAAATTGCCTTAAAGAGCTCGGGCGGGGGGACGTTGCTCTTCTTAGCCAATTCGTATACGGAATTCTGGATGTCCTGCTCCCCCATCCCTTCATTTAGGGAGGACGCGAACTCCTTCACGAGGTTCGCATGCTCGTGTGGCGCGCCCTTCAGCTCAAACACGTATTTGTCCGGAATCCATTTCCTTGCGAACCACTGTTCCACATATGGGGCGAGGCAGGCGACGCCTTCCGGGTCGCCCAGCTTCTTGCCCACTTCATTCCAGTCCTTATGCAGCGCATAGGTCACGAGGATGTCCTGCAACGGCGCATTCCACCCCTTCCCCTGCGTGAGCGAATAGGCAACTGCTTTTTTCCTGTCTGCCCTTTCCAATTCCTTCTCCGCATCTATGGAGGCGGCGTATTCAAAATCGGAAACCAATGTGAGCAGCGTCTTCTCGTCCAGCACCAGTTCCTTGTCCTCCTGCAGGTCCGGGCGCAGGAGCGCGTATTCCAGTACCGGAAGCGGAAGGAGCTGCATAAGCTCGCCCACCGTGTGCCCGATTCCCTTGCTCTTGGAATATTTCTTCCCCCTGTATTTCAAAAATCCGAATTTGTAGAAGACCACGGGGCCGTTCTTCTTGAAGAATTGGCGGTGGATCGCATATACTGTCGCTATCGTCCCGCCTTTTGTATGGTGGTCAACGCTTCCGCCCTCCATCTGCACGTTGAGGAAATCCTGGCGCGCGGGCCAGTCCAGCCGGAAGAGCAATTTGTACTTGTGGTCGGTTATTTTCGCTTTTCCCTTGCAGCCGCATCCCCTTGTGTATTCCACTTCCCGGTCGCATGCATACTCATAAGTGCCGTTGGAATAGGAAAGGACGCGGGTGGTGGCGACCTTGCCGCATTCCTCGCAGATTGGCATTATGGGGTGCCAGTCGTCCGGCATGGTTTCGCGGAGGGAGGATACTCTCACTATTTCCTTCACTTCATCCTTCCTTTCGGAATATTCCCTTGCGTATTCGTCATACGCACCTTTTGCGTAAAGCTCATGCGCAGGCATTATCTCCGGGTGCGCGCCGAACTTGTGCATCGCGTCCGCGGCCTCTGCAAGGAAATGCTCTCCAAAGGAGCGGTGGCAGCCCATCGGGTCGGGCGTGAAGCAGAGCGGCTTTCCCAGGTGCGGCGCCAGCTCTTTTTCATATTTTTTGAACGGCTCGGGAATGGAGTCAAACGCGTCAAGGATGTCCGCATTGAATATGAAGTGGGTTTCCCCCTTCTTTTTCAGCTCTTTTGCTATTGCGTCCGCAAACAGGAATTCACAGAGCGTGCCGGGGTGGAGCGGGCCGGAGGTGGTTATGCCGCTGGCGATTATGAAAGGGGGGGAGGCCTTTTCCGCGGCCTCGTCCGCGATGAGCTCGCTCCAATGGGAGTTTTTCTTGTCCATGGGGAGGGATTGCTGAATAGGATTTTTAAAGATGAGGAGCCTGGTGCCCGCCCGGGAGCCGCTGGGTCGTAGCATCATCATCATCATCATCCGGTGCGCGGGCGCGCTTCTTCTCGCGTAGCAGCTGGAGGGCGTCCTCCGCGCATGCCTTCAGCGTATCGTTCTCGTCTCCGGCCGCGCGCCTAAGGGCGGATTCCACCATCCTGAGCTTCGCGCCCTCGCACAATGCGCCAACGCCCACAATCGCGTATGCGATGTTGCAGCGCAGCGGCAGGCTTTCGGATTTGCTGGAAAGGACGGCCGACATGGCGTAAACAACTGCGCTGTCCATCTCCCTGCCCCTGCATCCCTGTGCGAAAAATGCAAGGGCAAGTATGGCATTGTTCCTGAGCAGCATCTGCTCATTCCGGTTCTTCATTATGCTCGTTAGCGTGAGGACGGACGAGGTGCCAACGGAAGCCGCTCCCTTGATATCCCCGGTTACCAGGAACGCCATTACGCGCTCATGCTCCCTTGTTTTCCCCTCAATCTGCAGGATGAATTCGGCGCATGAGAGGCGCACGAGCCATTCCTCCTTGGGAGCCACAAGGATGCGGAAAAGGGCAGGCCTCGCGGTGATGCCCAGGGAGGAAAGTTTCTCAAAATCCCCTTCCTTGAGCAATTTCCCCACGGAATCGCCGCCAGCAATCACGGGAAGGCTTGGGCGTGGGGTGGCGAACGGCGGGGTGGCCCTCGTGCCGAAGGACGGTGTGTTGATGCGCGCAGGCGGATTTGGTTGCTGCGCCCGTGCCGCCGGTGCAGGCCGGCCCGCGCTGTCGCCCTTACGAAAAGACATGGCATTATTTATGGTATAAGCATTTATAAGCATAATTCTACACAATAATAGATATGGCAAAGGAAAGGCCCGATGCCGCGCAGGGGGGCGAAACGTTTGGCAAGAGGATGCTCCACGGGGTTGTCCATACTGCGAACCGGGCGACGGGGAATTACTTCACCAGGAGGAAGGTCCGCGTGCTGGTGGATGGGACCGATGCTAAATCCGTGCCAGAGCTCCTCAGGAGGGCGAGGAGGGGGGAGGCGGTGGTAGCCACGCTGTCCGAAATGGTCGCAAACGGGGGGGCGCTCGGGGCGAATGCGGCGCATATGATAGGCAAACTCGCTGAGGAGGGGCTGGATTGCAGTGCGGCGGTCGGCCCCCTTACGGAAATACTATACTACGGCAGCGAGGTGGAAAAATCCATGGCCGCGCATGCGCTCATCCGGATAAGGGACAGGGATGCGCTTTCCATCCTGCTCGCGGCATTTGGAAACCCCGACCGGAAGGTCAGGATGGCCGTGGAAGTGATAGTTTCCCTTGGAAGGGCGGCGCTTGAGGACGAGGCGAGGAAGCCGGACCCGGAGATAAGCGCGCTCAGCAGGAAATTATTGGACAGAATCCCGGAACAGGGAAAATGATGAGCCGCAGGAACGGATTTTAATCCTTAACGCCCAGATACAGGCGGGAATATTTATGAAAATTTCACAGAAAGAGAATGCGATTTTTGAGATGGAGAAGGAGGGGGAAATGAAGGTCCCCGGATGGATGTTCGCCACGCCTTCCATGATGGGGGGGATGAAGAAGGACAGGACGCTTTGGCAGCTGGGGAACGTCGCGCAGCTTGATGGAATCATTAAAGCGGCGATGCTGATGCCGGACGGTCACGAGGGATATGGGTTCCCGATCGGGGGGGTTGCGGCCTTTGATGCAACGGACGGGATTGTTTCGCCCGGAGGGGTTGGATATGACATCAATTGTGGCGTCCGTTTGCTCACTACGTCCCTGGAAGCCGTGGATGTGAAGCCGAAAATACGCGAGATTTGCGACAAGCTTTTTGCGAATGTTCCTTCGGGGGTCGGGAGCGAGGGGAAACTCAGGGTTACGCCTGCGGAACTGGAGGAGGTTTCCGCGCAGGGGATTGACTGGGCGATTGAGAAGGGATACGGGAGGAAGCAGGACAAGGAAAGGACGGAGGAGTACGGGAGGATGGATGGGGCGGATGCGTCTGTTGTCTCTCCCACCGCGAAGAAGAGGGGGAAGGCGCAGATTGGGACCCTTGGGGCGGGAAACCATTTCCTTGAAGTGCAGGTTGTTGAGAAAATATTTGATGAGAAGGCCGCAAAATCCTTTGGATTGCGCGAGGGGATGGTGACTGTGATGATTCATTGCGGCTCGCGCGGGTTCGGGCACCAGATATGCAGCGACCACCTGGAGAGCGTGATGTCCGCGGCGAAGAGACTGAATTTGCCGATGCCGGACCGCGAGCTTGTGTATGCGCCGTTGCGCGAGAAAGAAGCGCAAAATTACCTGAAAGCCATGAAGTGCGCGGTGAATTATGCATTTACGAACAGGCATGTTATTATGCACTGGACGCGCGAAAGTTTTGATTCTGTTTTTGGTTCTGGTACCGGGGAAAAGATGGACCTTGTGTATGATGTGGCGCATAATATTGCTAAAGAGGAGATGCATCTGGTGGACGGGAAGAAGAGAAAACTATTGGTGCACAGGAAAGGCGCTACAAGGGCTTTTCCGAAAGGGAGGGAGGAACTTCCTCCTCTTTATAGGAATGTGGGGCAGCCGGTCATTATTCCGGGAAGCATGGGCACCGCGTCTTATGTGCTGGTTGGAAAAGAACGCTCTCTTGAACTCTCCTGGGGAAGCACCTGCCACGGAAGCGGAAGGACGATGAGCAGGCACTCCGCGATAGACAGGCACCGCGGGCAGGATATAGCAAAGGATTTGTGGGGGCAGGGGATTTACGTGCGGGCAACGGACAGGAGGACGCTCGCGGAAGAGGCCCCGGATGCGTACAAGAACGTGGATGAAGTGGTGAAGAGCGTGGAGGAGGCGGGGCTGAGCGGCATAGTTGCGAGGCTAAAGCCCCTAGGTGTGGTTAAAGGGTAAATATCGGGTTTTTAAACCCTATTTCCATTAGATAAACAAGCGTGTGATGATATGCAATCTCCAGCCGCAGATATGCGGGAAATCCAGGTTCTTTTGGACGGAAGGTGCTCAGATTCCAGGGACAGGGGCGGCACCGAATCCGAAGCCGCAAGGACCATTCAGGAATTATATGTAGAGGCGGGAACACTCATTGTCAGGGCGTCCGTGCTTTCCGCGGGCACGTTTGCGACAAAGAACTTCATATACTCCCTCCTAACCGAGATACACGAAAACAGGCGGGAGGCGGCGATGTACTTCCCCACGTGGGCGTTCAGGGAGGAGGCGCCGGATGGATTCGTCCCGCTCAGGACCGTGGTCCGCATGACCACCCACACATCCGTTGCACCGAAGGAAGGGGTTCCCGAAGGGAAGGACATCTATGGAAAGAACGAGCTTGCGATAACCATGGGGACGAGTATAGGCTGCGGCATGGAAAGTGCGAACACAGTCTGGAGAGAACTGATGGGCTTCCTCAAGGGCAAGCTCTCCGTGACGGTGGGGGGAAGGGCGCTCCAGGTGATGGACTACGAGGACGTCCTCCGCATGCTATGGGAATTTTACGGATTTGACGGGGAGAATCCGCTCCGCTTCATAAAGTCTATAGACGACCACAGGATGCACGTGACGGAACAGGCAAGCAAGGTCCGGAACGTCCTTTCATCAGACCACCAGCTCAGGAGGACTATGGTTGATGTGATTGAGGGAATAGTGAATTATGGGACCGGCAGGGTGTACCGGGTGGACAAGAATGAAGGGCTTTGGTCCGGGCATGACGATATAACCGCCCTCACAGCGAACGTGCTTGCCAACCTTCCTGAGGACCATCCGGAAAAGGCGAGGAGGGTGGCAAAGCAGAGGCCCGAGGCGATGCTCATCTGCCCGCCTTCCGTGCCGCACCCGCGCAGGACGCTCACGGAATACCTTGCGTCGCAGGGCGGGCATAACGCGCCGATAGCCGCACCCGGGAGCGTGTTCACCGTGAGCGGCCATGATGTGCTGGGCGAAACTTACACATTCGGGCCTTACGACATAGTGGGGACCTTCTACGCCGCTGCGCACCTCAACGTGAAGGACGTTTACCTTATAGGGCACGATGAGAGCGAGCTGAGGCTGATGGAACTTAAGATAAGGCAGGACCCCATAGTGAACCTCATCAGGAAGGAGTTCGGGCTGAGGGTGCACAAGATAACACTTGAGAATGCGAACGGGCACGGCCGCGATTCCATCCCTCCGCGCGCGGACAAGCAGTTTGAAGAGGCATACAGGGAGGGCCTCAGGGCGTTAGCAAGGAACCTGAACCCGAAATCCGTGCTCAACCGGCTTCCTGCGGAACGGCTCCGCAGGCTGAGGAGCGATGGCTGCTGAAGGCTGCATGCGGTGCAGCAATTAATTATGTAATGTATTTAATGCGAAAAAAGATTCGCACGCTTCAAGGTTTGTCAAAGGGAAATGAATTGAACTAAATTTTAGTGCCTCTTCCTTGCTCCATTTCAATTTTCCAAATTTATGAAAATTTGGAGGTGATCTATCCGCAGGTTCCCCTACGGATACCTTGTTACGACTTAGCCCTCCTCACGCAACATAGGTTCGAGCCTGGCAAGAACCAGAATCTCACCTACATCGCATTTGGATGACTTGACGGGCGGTGTGTGCAAGGAGCGGGGACTTATTCACCGCGTGGTAGTGACACGCGATTACTAGCCATTCCAGCTTCACGAGGGTGAGTTGCAACCCTCGATCCGAACTAGGGATGGATTTAGGGGATTAGCGCCTCCTCTCGGAGTAGCAACCCATTGTTCCACCCATTGTATGCCGCGTGTAGCCCCGGTGATTCGGGCCATACTGACCTACCGTCGCCCACTCCTTCCTCCCACTTAACGCGGGCAGTCCCCTTAGAGTGCCCCCCACTAGAGGTGGAGGTAGCAACTAAGGGCATGGGTCTCGCTCGTTGCCGGACTTAACCGGACAGTTCACACCACGAGCTGACGATGGCCATGCAACACCTCTCGGCTCGTCAGGCAAGATCTTTAGTCTGGCCTTCATACTGCCGTCGCACCGGGTGAGGTTTACGGCGTTGTATCCAATTGAACCGTAGCATCCACGGCTTGTGGTGCTCCCCCGCCAATTCCTTTAAGTTTCAACCTTGCGGTCGTACTCCCCAGGCGGCAGACTTAACACCTACGCTACAGCACTGCGACAGATTAAATCTGGCGCAACACCACAGTCTGCATCATTTACAGCTGGGACTACCGGGGTATCTAATCCCGTTCGCTCCCCCAGCTTTCGTCCCTCACCGTCGGACGCGTTTTGGTAAGGCGCCTTCGCCACTGGTGGTCCACCTAGGCTCAACGGATTTTACCCCTACCCTAGGCGTACCCCTTACCTCCCCCGCTCCCAAGCCCGGCAGTATCTCATGCGCGCAGTGGAGTTGAGCCCCACTATTTCACAAGAGACTTTTCAGGCCGGCTACGGACGCTTTAGGCCCAGTATTCGTGGGTACCACTTGAGGCGCTGGTGTTACCGCGGCGGCTGCCACCAGTCTTACCCACACCCTTATTCTCCAAGCTATTTACACTTGGCAAAAGACGGAAACAAAGTTTCCGCCACTCGGAGTTCCCCTGTCACGCTTTCGCGCATTGCAGAGGTTTCGCGCCTGCTGCATCCCGTAGGACTAGGACCCTTGTCTCAGTGTCCTTCTGGGGGCCACCACTCTCATGGCCCCTAGAGATTATCGGCTTGGTAGGCCGTTACCCTACCAACTACCATAATCCCCCGCAGTCCCATCCCAAGGCGGACCGGCTCCAATTCACCGGCCTTTTGGGCCATCAAGCATTCCAGCATAGATGGCCTATGTGGTGTTAGCCTCAGTTTCCCGAGGTTATCCCCCTCCTTGGGGCAGGTTGACTACGTGTTACTCAGCAGTGTGCCACCCTTGGAAGTCCAAGAGTAGACTTGCATGGCTTAGTCGAACTCCGATAGCAGTACCCTCCAGCAGGATCAACTGGAGTTATATGGAGTACCTGTATTGTCAAGGAATTGTCAGGAAAAGCTAGTTCAATCTTCTTTCCCCTTCTTGACCCTTGAAGCGTGAGTCGAACTTGTAAGAAACAAGTTTCCATTTTTAGAAAATGCCCATTAAAGCTAATGGGTAAGGTATAGATAGGCGTATATCTGTTTTTAAAGGTTTGGGGAAGGTTACGAACGCGCGCGTGCAAAAATAATTTTCCGGCAGGCAGAATATTTATAAACACTATAACACATAAATAATAACATAGGTTTCCACATGAACCAACGCACAAAAGCCGGAGAGAGGGTTTTCGGAACGCCCAGGGAAAAACCTGCCGCGTTCAGGAACAAGGGCGGAAAAAGCGAGCCGAAGGCAGCCGGGATTTCTGCCCTTGCGGGATTCTGCGGCTCATATTTCTGTGGAGGGGAGATTGTGGAATACGTGCACGGCCGCGGGTTCAAGGCGGAGAAATGGAGGAACGTGACGGGCAGCGTGCTAATCACGGGCGACAGGCTCCTCATCACTTCCGAGAAGCGCTTCTGGTCGCATGATGACATCGGCAAGCTGCAGGTAAGGGAGGAAGGCGGCATATTCTACCTGTCCGGCCCGGATTTCCCGGACCTTGCGCTCGCGCCCATGGGCGTGAAGATTCCGGAGGAAACCATGCAGGACGCGCTTGAGGATTCGGCGATGCTCCTGCATGAGGGGATGGGCGGAAAGCGGGAACCGCCGATGACCGAAAAGGAAAGGCTGTGCAGGACCTGTTTTGCAGGAGGCACGATTGTAGAATTGCTGGTTGCGGAAGGGATGGAGCTGGAATGCAACAGGAGAACCATAGCGGAAACCCGGATGGACGGGAACAAGCTGACAATCCTGGCCGAAGGCGGAACGGCGGTGTCCATACCCGACATTGGCCATGAACTCATTGAAACCGTGGGCGGGATATTCCTCATATACGGGAACCACCCGCATTACGCGCTGGCGCCGAAGGGAGTATTGATACCTGAGAGGCCAAATCTTGTGGAAATAGAGGACGCGAAGGAAGTGCTTGCAGGAGATAAGGAATAATCATTTCCTGTAAGCCACGTAGATGTCCGCCTCAATCATCGTATTGTTCTCATAGAAGTGATGGGTGAAGTACAAATTTCCCTCATTATCAAGAGTCGGTTCGCCCGCAAATTGGGAAATGATGAGTTCCGGCTCGGTCCATTCCCCGCTTACGTTTTTGGAGCGGAAAAGCGCCGGGCTTCCCTGGTAAAAGCGCGTGAACCAAAACTCGTTTCCATCCTGCGAGATGAAGGGCCATCCCTCATTGTCCGGTGAATTCATTATTTCAAAATTCACGGGCTCGCTCCAATGCCCGTCAACCATCTGCGTGCTCCAGATGTCCAATCCGCCCTTGCCGCCCGCGCGGCCGGAGTGGAAATACATCGTGCTCCCGTCCGCGGAGATGTGCAACTCACCTGCCTCGTAATCCTTGAGCGTGTCCCCAGCATACTGCCAGTCCGCCCATTTTCCATTTACATACCTCGCGATGAAGAGGTTCATCCCTGCATATCCCTCCCTCGCGGAGCAGAACCACGCGGTGTCCCCCTGCACGAAAAGGCAGCCGTCAAGGGACAGGACCCCCGGCTCGTTGAGCCAGATGCGCGTGGGCTCGCCCCATCCCGCGCCCACCTTATGATATTCATATATGCCGGTCACGTTGTCAAACAACTGCTGCTCAACTGGTATGTTCGGGTCTGGCGTGAACCACACGTAAAGGGTGTTTCCGTCCGGCATTATGAAAGGCGAATCCTCCGCGCCCAAAGTATCCACGGGAAGGCCGAGCGGCACGGGGTTTGTGAATTCATCGGAATGCAATATGGGGGGATAGATGTCGCTGTCCACCGTAACCTTTACCGCGCCGCCGGGCAGGGATTCCTCACGGGTTGTGGTTGGGTATGCGGCAGGATTGAACGCAGGCTGGGAACCGGCGGGATTCCCTGTTCCGTATGCATGGGAGCCGGAAACAGGGGCCTGGTAACCGGGTTGCTGGCCGCACCCGAACAGGAGGAATGCAGATAGCAAAAGGACTCCTAGAAAAATTGGCTTGGTTTGCATGAGGGGTGTTTGCAGGGATGAATATTTAAATTTTCCCGGATTATGCAACGCATGGCAGCAGCCGTCGCCCAAATGAGCCGCGAGGAGAAGGTCCTTGGGGAAATCAGCGCGCGGATAGAAAGGCGCACCTTCCAGCTGGTTGAGGCGCACGACGAGCTGATGAGGCGGAGGGCGGAGCTGCTTTACGAATTGTACCTGCAGGCCTTGCCGCAGGAGAGGGTGGAGCTGGCGCACAGGGAAGGGGCGCAGGAATATTTCTCAGGGCAGGTGCGCGCATACGTGGAGGCGAAGGGGTTTGACACGTGGGATTCATTCGTCCGCCCGAGCACGAATGAGGATGAAAACGCGCGATTGCGGGGCGCATTGGTGGAGGACTGGATGAGGATTAAGCCGGGAAGCAGGAACGACCCCATCGCCATGTACCTTATTTAGATGAAGCATGAGGTTTTCGGAATCACCGGCGCGCGGCTGGACGAGAACGGATTGGACTGGGTGCA
>JAQUBA010000003.1 GCA_028686985.1 Candidatus Iainarchaeum sp. | reverse complement strand
CGAAGGGGTTTGACACGTGGGATTCATTCGTCCGCCCGAGCACGAATGAGGATGAAAACGCGCGATTGCGCGGCGCATTGGTGGAGGACTGGATGAGGATTAAGCCGGGAAGCAGGAACGACCCCATCGCCATGTACCTTATTTTGATGAAGCATGAGGTTTTCGGAATCACCGGCGCGCGGCTGGACGAGAACGGATTGGACTGGGTGCAGGAAGTGCTCGTGCCCGAGGAATGAATCTATTCCCCTGCCGCCTGCAGTGCGGCGCTGACCTTGGTTTTCGTGTCCCTGAGGAACTTAGCCTGCTCGGCGGTGAGCGTGCCGCCCGCTATGAGGGCATCCAGGTCTGCGAAGTGTGCGTACAGCTCCCTGTACAGCCCGTGCACCTCCTCGCCGGTGTCCGGGAACAGCCCGGTGTCAAATATGCGCGGGTCCCCGAGGTCGTACTCCACCGGGACGAGAACGCCGATTCTCTCCGCAATCTGGTGTATTCCCGCGTAATCATACGCTTCCACGGGCGCCGCCTGCGCCGCTTCGGCGGGCGCTGCCTCAACAGGTGCAGTGGCAACGGGCGCTGCTGCAACCGGCGCGCTCAGCTCCGCCGCCCTCCTGTCGTTTATCGCCTGGACCCTCCACCTCGCCGCCTCCTGCACTTCGGGCGGCAGCGTCTGCACGAACTGGAGGAACTCGTCTTCGTGTGCGCGCATGCTCGCCATGAAAGCGGGAAGATGCGGGCTGTTCGCCGGCAGCCTGCTTATGAGGTATTGGTCGAACTCAATCTGCGAATAGTGCATGTACATGCGGTCAAGCGCGCTGGGCAGCTGCACGGGTGCGGCTTCAGCAGGGGCAGATTCGGAAGGAGCCTCCTCCGGCGCCGCTTCCAGCTGCGCGGCTTCGGCAGGGGTAGGAACCTGCTCAAGCCCCGGAAGTCGCCTTATTATCGCGGAGCGGCGCTCCTCCTTGAGCTCATCCACCAGGCGATTGTATCTCCGTTCCACCGTACCCCTCATCGCCCTTCCGAGGCTGCCTATGGAGTGCTCGCGGCCCCCGCCCACTGTTTTTTCATCCGCCATTATGGTGCCTGCGTAATAATAGAAGTCCGCTACGGTGAAGAACCTCGCCTGCGCATACGGGCCCTGGTGCGAAAGGTAATCGGACGCCATCTTCTGGAGAATCTTGGCGAGGGTCATCATCCCCATCCTGCCGTCCCCCGCCTCTGCGAAGAATGCGTTCAGTTCCGCTGCGAACAGTTCCCTCTCCTTTTGGCTTGCGAAGTCCCACGCGCGCTGGAGGAACGCCCTCTCCGGGTCGGAGAATTGCTGGAAGAATTCCGCCCTCGCGCCGCCGGTTGCGGGGAATGTTATGCCCTCATAATTGAGGGATTCCAGCGCGCGGATAACCTGCCTTGTGCGCGGGTTCGTGTCCTTCCCGAGGCGGAGGCGCTCGACCGCAGGGGCCTCCGCGGCGGCCTGCTGCGCGCCCACTTCCGCGGCCTCCTCCGGAAGCGGAAGCTCGGAGATGTCCCTCCTGTCCAATTCGCGGGTTATCCTCCCACGGGGATTGGTCTTGAAAACGCGCACCGACGCGTTGTTCTCCAGCGACCAGCGCACGAGTTCATGGGGGGACATCGATGCCAAATCAACCTGCACCGAATCCTTGACCGCAAAAAGATAAGTCCCGTCCCCGAAGCGGCTCTGGAGCGTGTTTGAATAACCCTGCTCCCTCAGCTGGCTTATTGTCGGAAGCATCCCCCTTGAAGTTGCGCCTGCCATATCATGTCACCCGATGCGAATAACCAATATAAAACGCGGAATGCGAATATTAAATACTTTCCTTTGTGTGAATGGGTGGGACACCGGTTTATAATAAGCGCGCCAAAAAATCAGGCGCACATGCAGCGCACATATCGGAAGCCCAGGGTGAGTGATATGCCGGGTGCGCGGCCGGAGGCAGGGTGGAAAATCGGCGCGGCCGGCATGGGGCGCGGGGGATGGGCGAAATATTTCCTTCTTGCGGCGGCGATTTGCGGCGCGGCGCCTCAGAACGCGCTCGCGCGTTCTACGAAAGATATAAATACCAAAACGGCAGGGAATAGTGTTATGGCGGCTCGTTTGGCTATGCGCAAGGACGCAGAGGCGGAGAAGCAAAGCATTGAGGACAGGATGGGCAGCATCGTGCCCCAGCCCGCGCAGCAGGAGGGGGAATATGCCCAGAGAACCGCGGCGCAGAGGATGAGCACCGATGCGGCTGAGGCCGCCGGCTTATTCAGGAGGTATGTGACTGCAGACAGGGCGGAGGGCGCTGAGATATGGACGTCGCTTACATTCACCATTATGAAATATGCTGACATGTCATCCGCGAATTTTTCGGCATTCATGGGGGAATTCATGGCGCAGCTCCCGCAGCCGTATGTAAACATGGTAAATGCGTTCAGGAGGGACGCCCTGGACGGCGCGGAAATCAGGGCTGGCGCGCAATTCGCGCAGCTGCTTGATAAGATAGACAAAATAACCACCGCGATAAGCGGCAGGGAATATGACGCGGAGGAGCTGAGGCGCCAGTACGGGCAGGAGCTCGTGGATGCGGTGCTTAACGTCGCGGAATCCACATTCAACGACATGTTCCGCGCGATGCTGGTGCAGGCGTTCGACCCGAACGATTTCCTTGCGGATAGGTTCGAGCCTGAGAGCTGGCTGGGGACCGTGCTTTCCTCGCACCGGGTGCCGGAGGCGGGGCCGGGG
Organism: Candidatus Iainarchaeum sp.; assembly: GCA_028686985.1. Classification (GTDB taxonomy): domain Archaea; phylum Micrarchaeota; class Micrarchaeia; order Anstonellales; family Bilamarchaeaceae; genus CAIXOA01. The sequence goes on along the minus strand of JAQUBA010000003.1, from coordinate 92,847 downwards.
AATGTAACCGAGGTTTTTGGGAATTTCATCATCAGGCTGGAGAGGCTCGTGCCGACAGGGACGGAAACCGCGGAGCAGAGGGAGAACCGAAGGGCGCAGCTTGTGGACTTGGTGGAGAGGACCTACCATATTGATTTGTCGGGAATGGATGCGGGCGCGCGTGCGGAGATGATGGGCCGCGCAGAGGAGTTCTTAGGGATAGTTGTGCACCTGGCGAGGTTCGATGGGACCGCGGAATCCGAAACAGTGGATTACGACAGGTTCGTAAGCAATGTGGAGGGCGCGAGAAGGGAACTCAGGGCAGCCCTTGGAAGGATTGCGGACGCCAGGGATGAAGGGGCGCTGAGAACTGAGGTAGACCGGGTCAGGAACGCGCTTCTGGGAGGCGCCGGGCAGCATGAGCCATACTACCTATTGAGGCAGGATTATTACGGAAGGTTTGCGGAATTCATAGTCCAGTATGGAATACTGGGAACGAGGTTCGTGGGGCTGAGGGGAGGCGGGGAAGAGGCTGGGCAGACCCCACGGAGCGTGATAATGGAAGAATTAAGGATGCCGGCAAATGCGGCTTCGCTCTCCGGATTTGAATTCCTCCTTGCGGCTTATGAGAAGATAGGGACGCGCTCATTCTTCAGGGATAGGCAAAACCTGCTGGGCACGCTGAACAACGCGGGTGTGCAGGAATTGCCTGGCGAAGAGGCAACCGGAGGCGCAGGGGCTGGCCCGGGGCGCGGGGATTTGCTTTTTGCGCAGCTGGATTTGCTAGGGCAGTATGCGCTGGTGGAGAATAAGGATGAAATATTCAGCCAGATGGGCGGGCCGAGGCTCGCGCAGAGAAGGAGCCAGGAGGAAAGGATGGCCAGGGAGGAGCAATACCTTGGAAGATTGATCGGGATTGCCTCGGAAATAAGCCCGGGGACGGCGTTCTTCCTTTTCCATTCCGCGATTCCGGCGATTGCGGGGCAGGCGACTGACATTGATGATTTCCTGAGGATGTGCGACGCGATCACGACCGCGGTGGACCACCTCACCGGATACAATTCGCCTTATGCGATATACGGCTCCCAGGACATGGTGGACAGCTACCTCCACGTGCAGGTGCCGAGGGCAATACAGGAGACCGCGAGCGGCGCGGGGGCGATGACGAACGTGCTCGCAAGGTTTGTGGCCATGTATCCTGAGGCAGAGGACTTCCGCTGGGCTCTGCACACCGGCGTGGAGCCGCCGCTGCCCGTGCTCGGCCCTCTTGAGAATTTCGAAGGAATGTGGAGGGGATACGTGGACTGGGCGTTCGGGGAGGAGGGGAGCAGGTTCGCGAACCTTCCCATCGAGCTCACTGCGCTCAGCTTCCCGCAGGACATCTACATAGGCGGGGGCTTCACCAGGCTTGAGGCATTGATACCAGCGAGCCTCGGGCTGGGAAGCAATGTGGACAACACGGCCGCGGCGCTGATAGCCATCATTGCAGCGATGGACCCGGCCGCGCTTTACAGCGAGACGGAATTCAGGAGATTCATGCTCAATGAATACCAGAACATAGTGAGGTTTTTCCAGCCGCCGGGGGATTTGAGGGTAACATTCCATGCCGCAGGCCGGGCATCGTTCTACAGGCCGTTTGACCTTTACTCCAGGCTGCAAATCGTGGACCTCGGGCTTCCTCCAATCATATCCGAAGCGATATGGACTCCCGCACGCGGAGGGATGGAGGCAGGGGGGACGGTGCGCGGAGGCACCACTGGAGTGAGCGGAGTTGGCGCGGAAATGGCCGAGAGCAGGGGCCCGACAGCGGGCTGGGGCGAAGCCGCAGAGGTGCACATGCAGGGCGAGGAGAGGGGGGAGGCGGCTGCAGGATTCCAGGTCTCTGCCCCAGGAGTGAGCGCAGCCGCGATGGGGCAGGGGGTGTGGACAGAGCAGGAAACTGATGAGGCCGTGCTCGCGAGGCTGAACGGGTTGGGAGAAGACCACGATTATGCGGTGCTATTTGATTTCGTGAACAGGGAAGCGGAGGGGACGGGAACCGGGACGCTTGTGCGCGGCAATGCGTATCTCAGAGTGGGCTCCAACTGGTTCAGGCTGGGAGTTTATGATATTGAAGGGGACCAGGGGGCTCTTGGAAGGTTCGCGAACAGCATTGTGACAAACCTTGGGCCGATAGGGATGGCAGGCTACAAATGGGAGGGCCGCAATGAAGAGACCGGAGAAGGGGGCGGGATGTTCAGCCTCACCGGCGCGATAGGGGACCCCTCGGAATTCGCGGGCGTGGCGATTGCCGGAAACACCGAGGAGATTTTCTCCGCGGTTGGAAGGTATGCGCACCTGCAAGGAAGCGAACTCGCAGCTGGCGGGCTCGGCTTCAACCTTGGGTTCCTGGGGATACCTGCGTTCTCCATAGGGCTGATTGGGAGGGGGGCGGCCCTTGCCTCGGACGATGAGGGGCACGGGGGCGGACTACTCGTGGTTGATTACAACAAGCAAACCACGAGGGTCACTGCGAGCGCAGGATTTGACATGAACCCGGTCTCATACATGGTCAGCCAGGAAGGGGAGCTTGGGGTGGTTTCCTATCCCGGAGGGTTCTTCAGCGCGACCGGCGCTGCGAGGCAGATACTGAATGATGCGGATTACTGGGAGATGTACATAAAGACGCATGCGCAGGTGACCGGCCCTGGAACTGGGGAGACAGGAGGGCTTGAGGTGGGGGCTGCGGTGAACGTAAACGATGTCACGTTCCGCCTCGGAGGGCATTACCAGGAGAGATACGCCGGGGAGGGGCAGGAGCAGGCGGTTTCCGGAGGGGGCGTGGCGGAACTCGTATTCACAACTGATGCCGGCGCCACATGGACCGTGCAGGTCGGGGGGGAATACATGTCCCAGTACGCTGTGGGGCCGGGAACGCTCATGTTCAACCAGCAGCAGGTTGTGGGCCAGCTGCTGGACCAGTGGCAAAGATATAATGAGGAAACGGATGGGGCCGCGAAGGCGCAGGCGCTCCTTGCGTTCGGCCGCACGCTGGAAATGCTCGCGCGCATAAGGGCGATGAGCGGCCAGGGGGCGGACAGCCTCCGCGAATCCTCGGACCTGATGTTTGCGGCAAGCTTGGTGAGGGAAACCGCAACAAGCATGTTCGGGGTGAGGGGCGTCGCGGTGAGGGGAGGGCCGGAACTGGAAGGCGAAGGGGAATATGGAGGGGCTGCGGGCGCGACCTGGAGGATGACCGGAAGCGACTGGGGCTTCACACTTTCAGGGAACCTCGGGGAGGCTCCGAGCGGAATAACTGTCGGGGATGCGTCGGGAGTGATGGAATTCACAGGAACCACTGTGGAAGGAACCCCGTGGGGATTCCAGATGGGCGCAAGCGTTTCAAGAAGCGTTTGGGGGGAATGGGGGTTCGGAGGAATCGTGGGCGGAAGGTCCGGGAGATCGGAATTCGGAGTGCAGGGAAGCTACACCGGGGAAGGGATGCAGGGAGTGGATTATGTCTGGAATGTAGCCCCATACTATTCATACCAGGGCGAGGAGGCGCAGATTCGTGCGGCAATTTCCGCGGGCGCATTCAGCCTGGCAAGGGAAGCGCAGAGCTTCGGCGCATACCAGGTCGGGGGAAGCCTTGAGGTCAGGTATCCGGACCAGTCATTCTTCGCAGGCTTCAATGTGGTTCCAGGCAGGAGCGTGACCGGAGGGGGCGCGGCATTGGGATATGAATACAGGGACCTCTTCCGCGACCTTGAGTCTCTCGGGCTGCGCAGCGACTTCCAGTGCATGGACGGGCAGTGGATGCTCACCTTCCAGGCAATGGGAAGATGGTGAACCATAATCCTGCATGTGCAGCGCTACCTTTATATTTCTATTTTACAAATTCAGCTTGGGGATTTCCATGGACATGAAAGGCAGACATTTCCTTACCCTGTTGGACTATAGGAAGGATGAGATAGAATATCTGTTGGACCTTGCGATAAAGATGAAGAACGGGCAGGAGAGGAGGTCGCTGAAGAACAAATCCCTGGCCATGCTCTTCCAGAAGGCGTCCACAAGGACGCGGGTGTCGTTTGAGGTGGGGATGACGCAGCTGGACGGGCACGCGCTCTTCATGGACATGAGCACCACCCAGTTGGGAAGGGGGGAAACGATTGGGGACACGGCGCAGACGCTTTCCAGGTATGTGGACGGCATAATGGCGCGGCTCTATAAGCATTCGGACATTGAGGAATTGGCCAAGTATGCAAAAGTTCCGGTGATAAACGCGCTCACGGACCTGTACCACCCCTGCCAGACCATGGCGGACATGATGGCGGTGACTGAGAAGAAGGGCAAGATTGCAGGATTGAAGGTCGCATTCTACGGCGACTGCGGCTTCAATATGTTCAATTCTACGGCCATCGGGTTCTCAAAATTGGGGGCGGACGTGGTGGGATGCTGCCCGGACCTCCCGAATTACACCGTAAATGCGGCCGTGCTGGAAAAGGCGGGGAAGGAGGCAATCGGGAAGATAAGCGTAGAACACGACGCGATGGCGGCGGCGAAGGATGCGGACGTCATAATGACGGACGTCTGGGTGAGCATGGGGCAGGACGCGGAGAAGGCGAAGCGGCTCCAGGAGCTGAAGGATTACCAGGTCAATGCGAAGATAATGGCGCAGGCGAAGCCGGATGCGGTTTTCATGCACTGCCTGCCCGCGCACCGCGGCGAGGAAGTAACGGCCGACGTCATAGACGGAAAGCAGAGCATAGTGTTTGACGAGGCTGAAAATAGATTGCATGCGCAGAAGGCCATAATGGCTGAGTTGATGGGATAAACGGCTGGAAACCGATGGGAGGGGATGAGGATGGCGGTAAAGGAATTGAACGGAAAAACTTTTGATGCGGAGATTGCGAAGGGCACCGTTCTAGTGGACTTCTGGGCGCCGTGGTGCGGGCCGTGCAAGATGCTCGCGCCGGTGATTGAGGAAATAAGCGAGGGCAACAAGGCGGTGAAGTTCTGCAAGGTTGAGACGGGCGCGGAGCAGGAGGTTGCTGGAAAGTTCGGCGTGATGAGCATACCCACGCTCATACTTTTCAAGGACGGGGAGGAGGTGGACCGGCTCATAGGCGCATATCCTAAGGAGATAATAGAGAAATGGATTAAAGAGAAGGGATAGTTTAGAGAAAAGACAAAGGTTAAAAGATTTGGCTGGAGAGGGGGAGGGCATGAAAGCGCTTCAACATGCGATAAAGTTTTTCCAAGAAAGGTATAAGTTCGTGCTTCTGTTCTCAATACCTTTCTTCGTCGCGCTGCTCATTCCCGTCCTCGTTTCCGCGCCCACATACGTTGCGCTGGGGGGGGTCTACCTCAGGACCGGGAGCATCCCGGAACTGGATTTGTTCCAGGCCGCGTTCACCATAATTGCATACCTCGTATCCATGTACGTGATTGCGGACTCCATAGTGAACCTGAACCTCCTCATAAAATCCCAGAAAACCATGACGAAGGTGGGGCGGGAGGTCGTGAAGGCGATGGGAACGTACGGTGTCACGGTCTTCCTTTTGTATACGTTCATGGCGCTCATAGTGCTCGTGCTGCAATTGCTCACGTTTGATTTCTCGCTCCGCGGCATAGTGCTGCCCCTGCTGACGCTCATAATGGGATTTGAACTGTTCTTCGTGCCGCCCGCGGTGGTCATAGACGGGATGAAGCTCTGGCATGCGGTGAGGGCGTCGGTCGCGATGTCCGTGAAAAAGGCGCCGGACATACTGCTCTGGTGCATAATGGGGCTTGCCGGGATAACCATCTCGGAACTGATATTCCTGTTCCTTCCGCACCCGTTCGGCGTTTACCTCACGCTGTTGTTCAATTCCGTGGTGGTGATGCCGTTCCTGCTCATCTACCAGACCTTCATATATATGAAGAAATACCCACTTGCCAACTGACGTAGAGGCATAAACGAATTTAAACCTTTAGACACATAATTAGATGGGGTTAAACATGGCTACCAGGGTTCCTGTTGGAAGATTTGTTGGGAAACCGCTCCCCACAGAGCCGGTGGGGATGGTGCATAGGAGGCCTGTCGTTGAAGTAAGCGGCGAACAGGCGAATAGGCCCAGGCATGCCAGCATACGCGCTGCTTTTGATGACATGCTGGAACGGAAGGCCAGCCTGCTAGCAAGCCCGGAGCCGGGCGTGATTGATGTACTCGCAGACCTTTTCGTGAATGATGTGAAGGAGGAGCGGGGCTGGCACGGCCAGCTGATGGCGATCGCGGTGTCCCTGGAGCAAAACACGGATAACAGGACCATGCGGGAGCTTGGGGCGGCCATAAGGTTTCACGCCGACCAGACATGGGCGGCGCGCCATGTTGATGATTCCAAAAGATCCGGGTAGCCGGCACGGGCCGGTGTTAGCTTTTTTAAACTAATCCACGATGTGCAGCCATGAGAGTTTCCGCTGTAGCAGGACAGTTCTACCCTGGGGACAAGGAGGGCCTCCGGGATGCCGTGTCCGACCTCTTCCTGAAGGCCAAGGAATACGCGAAGGAAACGGACGCGCTGGGAGGCATATGCGCGCACGCCGGCTACCAATACTCCGGCGTTGCCGCTGCAACCACGTATGCGAGCATAAAGGGGATTAAAAGCGCGGACACAATAGTTATAATGGGCCCGAACCATACGGGCGCCGGAAGCCTGCTCTCGCTTTCCCTCCAGGACTGGGAAACGCCCCTCGGCGTAGTTAAGAATGATGCGGAGTTGGGAAAGGGGATACAGGCACACCTCAAAATCCTGGATTTTGACGAGAGGGCGCACGTATCCGAGCATTCCATTGAGGTGCAATTGCCCTTCATACAATTCCTGAACCCGAAGGCAAAAATAGTGCCCATATGCATGATGGGGCAGGAATTGGAAATTGCGCAGGGGCTGGGGAGGGCGCTGCACAAGGCCATTCCGGAAAGCGGGAAAAAAGTGGTGGTGATTGCGAGCTCGGACTTCTCACATTACATCCCCGCGAGGGCGGCGGACGAGAGGGACCATGCGGCGCTTAGCTTCATAACCGGCATGGACGCGGTGGAATTTGAGAACAGGGTGGTGAGCCGGGGGTGGAGCATCTGCGGCCACGGCCCGATTGCGGCGCTCGTGGAATACGCGAAACTGATGAAATGCAGGGGAGGGGAACTCCTTTATTATACCAACTCAGGAGCATATGGAGGGGGGACGGACAGCGTGGTGGGTTATGCGAGCGTCATTTTCCCCGCGCCGGAGAAAAAGAAGTGAGGATATGAGCACAAAAAGCAGGAAGCAGGACCATCTGGACATATGCGCGGAAGAGGGCATAGAGCACTCCAGGCGAGGCGGGTTTGAATGCATGGACTTCCTGCACAATGCGCTGCCGGAACTGGATTTCAACGACATAAAGCTGGAGAGCGAGTTCTTTGGGAAGAAGATATTTCCCATAATGATTACCGCGATGACCGGGGGAGGCAACGGGGCAGGGCGGATAAACACCGCACTGGCGGAGGCGGCGGAGAAGCACGGGTTTGCACTGGGGCTCGGAAGCCAGAGGCCCATGCTGGAAGGCGGGGGTGCACAGAGCTACATGCTGAGGAAAGCCGCGCCCTCAATCCCGGTGCTCGGGAACATCGGGGCCGCGCAGCTGGGGCAGTATCCGATGGAGAAAATAGAGGGGCTCGTCTCAAAAGTTGAGGCGGACGGGCTCGCAATCCATTTGAATGTTTTGCAGGAGATGGTGCAGCCGGAAGGGGACAGGAACTTCAAGGGCGTGCTGAAGAGCATAGGGAAGGTGTGTGAAAGGCTGGACGTGCCGGTCATGGTGAAGGAGACGGGCGCCGGGATAGGGAGGGACGCGGCGCTCAAGCTCAGGGAAGTGGGGGTCAAATGGCTGGACGTTTCGGGCAGCGGCGGAACATCCTGGAGCAAGGTTGAGTACGAGAGGGGGGGGACGCCCCCCGGGTTCGGGGAATGGGGCCTCCCAACCGCGGTGACGATACTCATGTGCAAGGACGTGCTCCCGGTCGTGGGGAGCGGAGGGGTGAGGAGCGGCGTTGATGCCGCGAAGGCGGTTACGCTCGGCGCTTCCGCGGCCGGCGCATCGCGCCCGTTCCTCCTTGCATATAATGACAAGAGACTGGATGCGATGTGCGCGGAATGGAAGCAGCAGATGAGGATATGCGCCATGCTGACCGGGTGCAGGGACGTGGATGCGCTCAAGAAGGCGCCCTTTGCGGTCACAGGGTGGCTGAAGGACTGGCTTGAGTAATGCTACTGGTGGAAAACATGTACGTGGACATAGGGGAGATTTTGAAGGGCGAGATGGAGGGCAAGAAGGCCTCCATAAGGGGCTGGGTTCACAGGCAGAGGGGCAGCGGGAACCTGAATTTCATAATCCTGAGGGATGCTTCGGGAAGGATACAATGCGCAATCAAGAAGGAGAAGGTTGGGGAGAAAGCTTTCTCCGAGGCGGCGCAGGCGTATATAGAAAGCTCGGCGGATATCGTGGGCACGGTGAAAAAGGATGAGAGGGCCCCGGGCGGATGGGAACTGCAGGTGGAGGATTTCCGCATGGTTTCGCGCGGGGAGCCCTTCCCGATTTCCAAGGATTTGAGCGAGGAATTCCTTTTGGATGTCAGGCACCTGTGGCTGCGGAGCAGAAAACTGGTCGCGGCGATGAAGGCGAGGCACCACCTCGTGAATTATCTTCGTGAGTATCTGGACGGGGACGGCTTCTACGAGATTGTGCCGCCCGTGATTACGAAATCGCAGTGCGAGGGGGGAAGCACGCTCTTTGCGATGGATTACTTCGGGGAGCCGGCGTACCTTTCGCAGAGCGGGCAGCTCTATGCTGAAGTGATGATTTACGGGCTGGGGAAGGTTTATGCTTTTGCGCCGTCGTTCAGGGCGGAGAAGAGCAGGACCATAAGGCATCTCGCTGAATATTGGCATTTGGAGCCGGAGATGGCGTGGTACTCGCACGAGCAGAACATGAAATTGCAGGAGGATTTGGTTTCATACGCGGTGCAGAAGTTCGTGAAGGAGCACCCGGACCTGCTGGAGGAATTGGAAAGGGACCCGAAAAAACTCAAGGTGGTGAAGGCGCCCTTCCCCCGCATGCTGTATGATGACGCGGTGGAGCAGGTGAACAAATTGGGCGGGAAGATGGAAATCGGGCAGGACTTCGGGGCGGACGAGGAGGCAATCCTCACGAAGGGGTACGAGAAGCCGCTCTTTGTGGAGAAATTCCCAAAAGACATAAAGGCATTCTACATGAGGGAGGACCCGGAGATGCCGGGGCACGTATTATGCAACGACCTGCTTGCGCCCGAGGGGCACGGGGAGATTATAGGCGGGAGCGAGAGGATTTGGGACTATAATGAATTGGTCACCCGCATGAAGGAATTCGGGCTTGACCCGAACGGGGACATGAAATGGTACGTGGATTTGCGCAGGTATGGGAGCGTGCCGCATTCAGGATTTGGGATGGGGATTGAGCGGCTGACCAAATGGGTGCTGGGGCTCAACCACATAAGGGATGCGATACCTTTCCCGCGCACGATTACAAGGTGTTATCCCTGAAGGCGAAGCTGAAGGACGGGACAGAAGTTGAAATACTGGATAGCCCCGAAAAGATTCCTGTGCGCGAATACCTTGAATACATAAATGCCATGATGGAGGAGGGGGCATGGCTCACGCACAAAAGGAAATCCACCATGAAGGAAGAAAAGTTTTGGAAGAGGGATGTGATTTCAAAAATAAAAAGAGGCAGGATGATTTACCTGGGCGCGGTCAGGGGCGGCAAAGTCGCCGGCGCTTCCAGCGCGGAAAAGGGGGTTGGCAGGAACGAAAACAACGTGTGCATCGGGATAGCGATTTCAGGGAAATTCCGCGGGAATGGGCTGGGCGAACTGCTGATGCGGAGGACAATCGCTGTGGCGAAGGAGAAATTCCGCCCAAAGAATATCTTCTTAACTGTTGCCGAACCGAACAAAGCGGCCTGGAAGCTTTACGAGAAAGTGGGTTTCAGGAAGATTGCAAGGTTTCCGGACTGGATTGAGAAGGATGGAAAATATTATGCGCAATTGTGGATGGTCTTGAAATGACGAGCGTAATCAGGAACCTATACCTCATGCAGGTGAGGAAGAACGGGATTTCCCAGAAGGATTACGCGAAGCTCTATCCGGGAGAAAAGAGGATGCTGGAAAAGAGGGGGGGCAGGTATTTCCTCACGAAAGAAAGGAGGAGAAAACTAAAAGTGGTGCTCACCGGCGGCGTATTTGACGTGATACATATAGGGCACGTGCTCGCGCTCTCCGAGGCCGCGAAGCTGGGGAATGTATTGGTTGCGGTCGTTGCGCGGGACGAATTCATAAGGAAGAAAGGGAGGAAGCCGCTCCACGGCCAGATTTACAGGACCGTGATGGTCGGCGCGCTGAGGATGGTGGATCTGGCGGTTCCCGGGGCGAAGGACATGGGAAGGACGCTGGAGCGCGTGAGGCCGGACATCATAGCATACGGGTACGACCAGAAGCCCATCTTCAGGCCGAAGGGGGTGAAGGTCGTGAAACTGGGGGCGCACGCGAAGCCTGGTTCGGCGAATACTACAAGCATCATAAAGAGGGTTGGCATATGACTGATGTAAAACTCACTCTTGTGGATGTGGAAATACCAAAAGATGCGAATGTGATTCTGGGGCACAGCCATTTCATAAAGACGGCTGAGGACCTGTACGAGGCGCTCGCGGAGAGCAGCCCCACGCTCAAGTTCGGGCTGGCGTTCTGCGAGGCGTCTGGAAAAAGATTGATACGGAGCGAGGGGAACGACGAGGGGCTGAGGGCGCATGCGGAGAAGGAGGCGCAGAAAATCGCGGCGGGGCACACTTTCATAATCTTCGTAAGGGACGGCTACCCGGTGAATGTCCTGAACAGGATAAAGGGCGTAAGCGAGGTGGTGGGCGTGTTCGCGGCCACCGCGAACCCGGTGCAGGCCGTCATTGCGGAAAGCGCGATGGGAAGGGGCATAATGGGGGTCATTGACGGCGAGAGGCCGCTGGGGGTGGAGACCGAAGCGGATAAAAAGGATAGGAAAGAATTATTGAGAAAACTCGGGTACAAAAGGTAATGGTCATGGAGCAGAAATACGGCGAACCGGAAAGGAAGGAGAACGTGGAGACGGACATGAAGCAGTTCCTCCAATCGCGCCCGGTGCATGAGTTCACCGAGCTCTGGCACAGGGAAGGGTACACAAAGATGGGCATCCACGAGCTGCTCAGCGAGCTCTACCGGAGGTTCAGCGGCGACGAGAAGAAGGCGCTGGAGAGGGGGGAGGAAATCCTCGCGGTGCTCAAGATGGTGGACCTCAGCAAGTTCAAGATAAAGCCCGAAGGGCTCGTGAAGGCGATGAGGAAGCTGTTCGGCGGGGAATAGCGGCTAATCCCTTGTTTTCATGAGGAAGAAAACGATGCAGCCTCCGAGAAGGACTGCCACTGCGCGCGCGGCGAAAGCATGGCCGAAGGACATCTCCGCGAGAACGCCGCCCAGGAAGGACGCGGCGATTATGCCGCACACGTGCGCGAAGCCGAAGATGGACACGTCCCGGCCTATGTTCTCCCTCTCGGGGATTATTGTGGATATCTTTGTGACGCCCAGCCCGTAGAGGGGCCAGGTGATGTTGTCAATCGCAAGGATGAGGAGGAATGGGGGAAGGTCCTGGAACCAGACTGCGGCGAACCATGCGGCCGAGTTTAGGATTGCGCCGAGGAATATGGCCTTCTTCAGCCCGTTGCGGTCTATGTACGGCCCGATTAGGTAGCTGGATATGGACCATATGACGAAGGTAGCGGCTATGAAGAACCCGGTCTGGGTGGCGTCAAAACCGTAGCGGTGGGTGAAGAACAGGTACATCACATACATGTAGGCGATGTTGGTAAAGCCGGTGCAGAAGGAGACCAGCATGTTCAACTTGCCGTCCCATGTCCTGAGCACATTGAAGGAGAGGTGGAAGCGGTGCTTCCTGCTGCCCACCTCCAAGAAAAGCGCCGCCAAGCCTGCAAGAAGCAGCATCGTGGCTATGGCCGCGGAGAATGCGGCAAGGAAACCAAAATTGTCTATGATTGCGCCCGCGATAAGGTGCGAGACGGAGTAGGAAAGGGCGAATGCCGCGGTGTATGTGCCGACCATCGCGGCGCGGTTCTCCCTTTTTGAGAGGTCGGAGACGCGGGCGAGGAGGGTGTTCCACTGGTTGTTTCCCGCGAAGGAGGAGATTGCCCTGCCCGTGATGAAGGCTATGGGCGAGGGGATGAACGCCATTATGGCTGTGCCTGCGGCCATCGCCCCGGAGTAGAAAATTATGAGGAGCCTCCTGCCCAGGTGGTCGCCCAGGGCTGCGAGCGCTATGCCTATGAGCGCGGAGAGGATGGTGGCGAACCCGAGTATGTAGCCGATGTCCGGAAGGCTGTAGCCGAGGGAATCCAGGTATAATGGAATGGATATGGAAAGCACGGCGGAGATGAAGCCGGAAACCAGCGCGAACACTAGCGTTTTCCTGAATTCCATCAAAATTAATGGCAAGGATGGGAATAAAAATCAGGAGGTGGCGGTGGTGCGCTTCTCAAGCTCTCCGGCAAGCCGCGAGATGAGATATTCCGCGTACAACTGGCCCCTCGCCGCATTCTGCCCCACAGCTTTCGCCTGCCTCAGGAGGGTGTGTTCGCTTGGGATTGCGGCGCCTATTGCCTGCGAGGCGTAGGCCATGTATGCGAGATATCTGGAGACGAAAAAGATGCTCTCAAGCCTGGTTGCGGCATCGCATATCCCGCCCATCACGGCGGGGTCCCTCACGGATTCGGAAATAAACGCAATCTTCTCGCGGGCCAGCAGCACCGCCCCGGAGATTTCGTGGGGCGCGGCCCCGTTTGCCTTTCCCTGCGCGAGGATGTGTTTTTCAATCATGGAGAACAGCTGCCCGCGCGCATCCGCGGGCGGGCTTTGGCCCGGGCAGGGCGCAGCCGTTTTCCCCGAAGCCAGCTGCTCCATGTATCGCAATGCCTGCGGGACGTCCTGGAGCGAATACAGCGGCTCGAACACATTCTCAAGCGATTTCTGTTCCTTCACCCTCTTTGTGATGGCCTTAATGCTTGAAAAAGCCGCCTTGAGGGCGCCGCAAACATCCTCCTGGGAGGAACCCGCCGCCTTTGCGAGCCCCAGAAGATGGCTGAGCACTGCCATCACCTCGTTGATTGGGCCGGTGCCGCGCGTTGTAACCGAGATGTCACACATGCCCGAAATGAAGGTTTTCAGCGCCTCCGCGCCGTGGGAGGCGGCGCGTTCGGAAATCTTCGCCATCGCATCCATGCTCTGGGGGTCCCCCCTGGACGCGCGCTCAAACGTGTCCAGCCCATAGCAGGCGTCAATTCGGGCCGATGGCCCCAGGCCCTGCCCTTTCAGGAAGGCTGCAAGCCATGCGCGGTTCCTTGGCCCGGAGGCGCGCTGTGCCGCATTTGCGGCTGGGGCGGGCCTGCCCTCCGCGCCGGGAATCCCTTTTTGTGGCATGAAAATCCGTTAGAATGATGTGGGAATGAGTTTATAAAACATTAATGCACACTTTCTAACCCTTAAAAACCTTTTCCTGCATAATATGAATGGTAAAAATGGCGGAAGGGGAAGACATTCCTGGAATTGTGAGGGAGGTCCTGCGCATCGTCTCGGACCCGGCCACGGACATGGCAGAGGCGGGGATGCTGCTCGGGGATTCCTTGTTTTCATCCAGCCCTGCATGCATGGGCGCGCTTGTAAGGTGGGTAATCTCGTGCAAAAGTACGGATATGGGGCTGTACAACGCGGCAATGGGAAACCTCATGGGATATCTTGAGGCGGGAAATCTGCTGGGCGCGGGCGACCTGGAATTTGTAAGGCAGGCGGCAAAGGCGGATGGGGAAAAAACCGCCGCCCGGACCAGGGCGAAGAACATCCTGGAGGCTGCGGAAAAGGCTGCGGATGAACTGGAGCTAGAGAAGCTGTCGGGATTCCTCCTAAACCCGGACAGTAGCCCGGAAGACCACAAACGCAAAATGGCCATAGTGAAGGACGTGTCCTTTTTCCTTGCTGGCACGGCAAAGGTGGACGTGCTGGTAAGGTTCATGCTGGACGAGGGTGCCTGCAGGTCGGATGTTTTTGATGCCGCGCTCGCCACATATAAGGAGCTGGATTCACACGGGGTCGCGATGACCGATGCCCAGATTTCCATGGTGGGGGCCATGCTCGCGGAGGGGGAGCACGCGATACGCGCACATGAGGTTTTTGAGCTCATGCTAAGGGGTTCGCCCAGGGCGGTGCTGGAGAACAGCAACGTTCCGGCGGACGAGAAGGCAAGGATACTTGGAAATGCCGGGATGTTCGCCTCGGATTCGCGCGCAATCGGCTCGCTTCTGGGGTTCATGCTTGACAGCGAAATCCTGCTGGCCAGCAGGATGCTTACCGATGCGGCCAAGAGGTGTTTCGTTTCAGCGATGGGGAAGGGGGCGAAGCTGGAGGAGGACCACATGGTCAAGATTGTTGGGACGCTGGTCGCCGGGCCGGGCAGGAGGGCGCTCCAGGCGGCGCAGAGGGAGAACGCGCTATGGATGTTCCACCAGGCAGTCCTGCAGGAATTGCCGGTGCCCAGGGCCAAGTGCCAGGGCAAGCTGATGAACGCGGCAGTCGGGATGCTCCCTGAGATGGGCAACCCGGGATACGAACAGCAGAAGGAGAGGAAGATGTACGGGCTGAAGGGCATCAAGCTGCTCCTCGGGGACTGGTACGAGCGGCTGAGGACGGGGAGGCGGGCGGAGGCCAGATGGCATTTCAGGCCCGAGGACCTGGAGAGGCTGGGGGCGGACAGGAAGCACGCGGACCCCGAGGTGAGGATGGAGGCGATGATGGTCGGGGAGATCCTGGGCAAGCTGCTCCCCATGCTGGAGAGGGGGAAGGATGAGCGGGACGGGAGGATAAATAATGCGATATCCAGGTACCTGAACCCGAAGCCCCTCAACCCGAGGACCGAGGAGATATTCAGGAGGTATGTGAGCTCTACAGCCCAGGTCGCCAGGATTTCGCCTTCCAAAAAAACGGCAGGCGGGGGCAGCGAGGCGGATGATGCCACCCCCATTTCCCTTGGTGAGGAAGGGCGGGGGGCGGAGGTTGCGAGGATTCTGGAGAAGATAAGGAGGAGGAGGGGCGTGGCGCTGCTTCCCGGGGAGGAGAGGGCACAGAGGGAAGCGGACAGGGCGAGGCGGGCGAAGGGAAGAGGCGGGGGAAACGGCGGCGGATAGCCGGCATTTTTATACCTTCTCCCGGCTATTGCACCCATGAGAAGGAAAATCCTTATTATCGGGGCGGCGGGCAGGGACTTCCACAACTTCAACGTGTTTTACAGGGCTAACCCGAATTACGAGGTGGTGGGCTTCACCGCCGCGCAGATTCCGGGCATAGAAGAAAGGAAATACCCCCATGAGATTGCGGGCGTGCTATATCCTAACGGGATTCCCATCTATTCTGAAAATAGATTGGAGGAGCTAATCAAAAGCAAGGGTGTGGACGAGTGCGCCTTTTCCTATTCGGACGTTTCGCACGAGCAGGTGATGCACCTCGCGTGCAGGTCCATGGCGGCTGGGGCGAGCTATGTGCTCCTGGGGCCGCGGGAAACGATGGTGAAGAGCACGAAGAAGCTGGTGGCGGTCTGCGCCACGCGCACCGGGGCGGGGAAGAGCCCGCTTTCCAAGATGCTCTCCAAAAAATATGGGAGGAAGCTTGCGATAATACGGCACCCGATGCCGTACGGCGAATTGGTCAAGCAGGAGGTGCAGCGCTTTGAGACGATGAAGGATTTGGATGAGGCGAAATGCACCATAGAGGAAAGGGAGGAGTATGAAGGGCATATTGCGAACGGGGCGATTGTGTGGGCGGGAGTTGATTATGAGAAGATACTGAGGGCCGCGGAGAAGGAGCACCAATATGTCCTATGGGACGGCGGGAACAACGATTTTCCATTCTACAAGCCGGACTTGCTGATTGTGGTTGCGGATGCGCTGCGTGCGGGAAATGAATTGCAGTATTATCCGGGTGAAGTGAATTTCCGCATGGCGGACATAATAGTGATAAGCAAATATTCGCAGAACCGGAAGGGCGCGAAACTGGTGGAGGAGAATGCGGAGAAAGTGAATCCAAAGGCGAAGATAGTGAGGGCGGATATCGTCCCGAAAATAGACGGAAAAATAAAAGGCAAGCGGGTTGCAATCATAGAAGACGGGCCCACGGTAACGCATGGGGGGATGCCCTACGGCGCCGGATGGGTGGCCGCGAAGAGGGCAGGGGCGAAGATTGTCTCGCCTTTCAAATATGCGGTGGGCTCCATAAAAGAGACATACAAGAAATATCCGCACTGCAAGCATGTGCTTCCTGCGATGGGGTACTCGGATAAGCAGATGCGCGAGCTGACGGAGACTATAAAGAAATTGAAGGTGGATTATGTGGTTTCGGGAACGCCGATGAATTTGGAAGGTCTCTTGCACATCCACAGGCCGCTAGTGCATGTGAGCTATTCGTATGATGCTAAGGAGATCGCGCCGGTGCTGAAAGAAATTGCGAAGGTGCTGGGGGAATAAGGAATAAAAATAGTCGCTAGCAATATATTTTCATGGTGCTGATGGACGGGCACGTGCATTTTGCAAAGCCGGAAAACGGGGAAGACCGCTCTCTTGGGAGGGACTCATGCCCATGGGTGAACCTGGATTATAGGGGGAAGACGCTGGCGGACCTTATACGCGAGCATCCCGAATATGATGGAAATAGATTAATCCTGGAAATTGTGGGCGCTCTCAGGTCTCTGGGCTTCCCGCCTTTGCCGCACGTGGTGGAGAAGCTCTACCGCGCGAAGACGGGCGGGGAGCATCCGGAAAAGCTGGTCCTGCTTCCGATAGATTATCCGAAGTCCCCGACGCCCACCCATAAGGAGGTTATGCGCCTTGTTGAAGCATTCCCGGACACGATAATCGGCGCGGTGAGCGTGGACCCCAACAGGGAGGATGCTGCGTTGAGGCTGTACAATAAATTGTCGGAACTGGCGGGCCTGAATGAACGGCTGCGGAACGGCTGGAGGCCGGTTGTGAAGTTAGATCCGCTTGCCCAGAATTTCGACCCGGCAAAGCTGGGGGCGGGCGAGCTGGGAAGAATGTATTCCATAATGGGGGACATGGGCGCGGTGCTCGTAACGCACACCGGGCTTTTACAGACCATGATGGTGAGGGGGGATACGGAGGCGGCCGACCCCGCGCGGCTCATGCCTGTCGCGGAAAGGCACCCGGACCTGAGGATTGTGCTCGCGCACATGGGGACCCCCGACATGGCGGCAGTCAATTATTGGGCAGGGCAGGGGATTATGGTAAGGCATTTTGAGCACGCGCTGGAGATGGTCAGCAGATACCCAAATGTTTATGGGGACATGGGCGGGCTGCTCTGGACGGGGGACAGGCCTGCGGGCGCCTACGGGGAATGCGAATGCAGAAATTATTACTTCGGGGACAGGGCGCAGTTCGGTTTCTCCAGGGCCAGGGACACTCTGGACAAGGAAAGGCGGTGCCTATACAGGGCCGGGCTGAGGGCGCTCGGGCTGGGGAAGAAGCATCTGGCCCGCAAGCTCATCTATGGGAGCGATTTCCCCATCACTGGGATAGACGAATTAAAAAAACAGGAAGGAAAGCTGGGCGGCTTCAATCCGGCGCAGAACACGGCGAGGGTTTTTGCCCGCGCCTGATTATTCGCCGAGCAGCGTCCTAATCTCAAGCGCGTGCTCCTCCTCGTCCATTATGACGTGCCTCAGCTTGTGCTCTATGAATTCGTATTCGTAAGGCAGCTCCGCCCTGCTGTTGTTCAGCTCCGCGACTATGGTGCGGTAGAAGTCCACGGCGTCCCTCTCGTCCTTCAGGTTGGCCTTCAGGATGTTCATCGTGCCAGTGGCCGGATGCCCTTCGTGCATCTTTATGGACGGCGCCGCATCAAGGATTTCAAGGCAGTCCCTGAACATCCCCGCGTGCTTGTGCTCGTCGCCCGCAATCTCCGTGAGGCGCGCCGCGATTGTGTCCGCGGTTTCCCCGGTGAGGAGCGTGGCGTGGCTGAGGTATTGCGCCTCCGCCTGGTGCTCCAGCTCAAGCCCCTTGTTCAGCAATTCGATCAGCTTCGCTTTTGCCACAAAAACCACCGGGTGCATTAAACCCTGCAATATTCATAAATGGTACGGTACGAAAACCGAACTGGGGTGCATTGTGGGGAAAGAAGAGCTGTTTGCGGAACTGGAAAGGGCGAGGGGAAGCCCCGTGCAGGGAGTGGTTGAGCGGCGGCTGCGCGAATTTTCCGAGGCCGGGGAGGGCGGCGAGGAGAGATGGTTCTCGGAATTATGTTTTTGCATACTCACCGCGAATTACACGGCGCATGGGGGCATGCGGATACAGGACGCGCTGGGCGCGGAGGGATTTTGCGGGCTTCCGGAAAAAGAGCTGATTGCACGGCTGAAGGAGCTGGGGCACCGCTTCTACAACATGCGCGGGAGGTTCATCGTGGAGGCGCGCGGGAAGAGGGTGAAGAAGGGGCTGGAGGGAAAGGGGCAGAAAGAGATGAGGGAATGGCTCGTGGAAAATGTGAAGGGATTGGGATGGAAGGAGGCGAGCCACTTCCTGCGGAACCTCGGCTATTTTGATTTGGCGATAATAGACCGGCACATACTTTCCGTATTGCATAAGTATGGGTACATACAAGAGATTCCGAAAGCTCTGGGGAGGAAAAGGTACCTGGAGATGGAGAAAATCCTGGATGGGATTGCGAAAAAGGCGAAGATGAGCCAGGGGGAGCTGGACCTCTATTTATGGCAGATGAAAACTGGAAAAGTCCTGAAATGAGGCGGCTATCTCCCCAGCCTGAGCCATTTCAGTATCTTGCGCACTTTGGAGGTCTTTTTCTTGCCGCTCGGGCCCCGTTCTTTGTTTTTCCTGGGCGCCTTTTTCCTGATTAGTTTTCTAGGGGGCTTTCTGGCCTTTCTGCTGGACTTCTTCTTCACCATTAATTTCACCTTGCCGGATTCCTTGCCGGATTAGCTGATGCCACTGCCTTCTGGACTCGGTGAAAGAGTTCCTCAAACGACTACGGATTACGTTCCTTGCCCATTCGTTCGTTTTAGAGGTTATCTCCTTCGCGCCGCGACGAGCATAGCAAGCAGGGGTTTCCTGCGGTGAGCTATAGTCCAGACACCGCATTCTTGGGCGACCGCCTGTTAGAGGCCGTAACGGACACATCCTTTCCAGGATAACCGAAATGCCCCAAGCGGGGCATCAGCAAAGTGGTTAAGGTGCAAAATTATATAAACATGCCTACGCTGCCCTGAGTAGGACAACTTCTGCAACAAAACAGCGCATTATTCGTAATGGAGGGCTTCCACTGCCGGAACCTTGGATGCGTTGAGGGCCGGGATGAGGCCGGAGATTACGCCCACCACTACGGCGAAGGAGAATGCGAAGGAAATCTGGTAGGCGCCGAGGATGTAGGGGACCCCGAACGCCCCTGCTGCAAGAAGGGCGAGATAGCCCAATGCGAGGCCGAGCATGCCCCCTCCCGCGCCTATGAGCGCGCTCTCAAACACGAATATGAGGAGGATTGTGTTGCGGGTCGCGCCGATGGCCTTGAGGACGCCTATCTCGCGCCGGCGCTCCAGCACGCTCATGAACATCGTGTTGGAGATGCCTATGCCCCCGACGAACGCGGAGACCGCGGCGATTGCGAGGAGGAAGAGGTTGAGGAGGTCGAGCACCGTGCCCACTGTTTCCTTTATGAAAGATGGCGTTATGACGGAGAAGTCCTTCTTGTCAAGGGAGATGCGGTGCGCGTTCGCAATCTGGCGCTCCACCTGGGCCGCGACCTCGTCCGCATCGTAGCCTGGGCGTATCTTTATGTATATGGCGAAAACCTCCCCGGGCGCGAGGTAATCCGCAAGCAC
The DNA here is from genome assembly GCA_028686985.1 of Candidatus Iainarchaeum sp. Lineage (GTDB taxonomy): Archaea > Micrarchaeota > Micrarchaeia > Anstonellales > Bilamarchaeaceae > CAIXOA01. The sequence goes on along the minus strand of JAQUBA010000003.1, from coordinate 72,856 downwards.
TTTCTTTCCCTGGTCGTAGGGCATGAAAATGGTTGAATCGTCCTGCTGGCTGAGGGCGGTTCCTATCCTCTTGAGCACACCGACCACGCGGTACGGCTCATCGTTCACATAAATGACATTGCCGGGGGCTATCTTCTGCTCATCAAACATAAGGTTCGCGGCATCGTTCCCGAGCACGAGCACCTTGGTGTCGCTGTCCGTGTAGTATCTGCCCTCCTCCAGTGTGAAATAATCGCCGAACTGCTCGAACATCGCCTCGTCCGCCGGGTAGATGGCAGACGATATGTCAATATCGCGGAAGCGGAGGGATGCGCGGCCGTAGTTGACGCGGGCAGTCTCCTCCACGCCCGGGACCTTCTCTATGTAGTCTATGTCCCGCTCGTAGAGCTTCCCGGATGTGCTCATGGACATGGAAGAAGCGCTGGACATCGTTTCCAGGTTGAACGGGACGACAAAAATCATGTCAGTGCCGAAGGCGTCCAGCTGGCTTTCGATTTCCTGGCTGACGCCCTCGCCTATGGACATCAGAGTGACTATTGTGGCTATGCCCAGGACTATTCCGACTATTGTGAGCGTGGAGCGGAGGTGCCTTATCCGGAGGTTCTTGATTCCGTATTTGGTTATCTCCAGAAGGTCCATCTAATCATTCCTCATCGCTTCCACCGCCGGAATCTTCGCCGCATTTCTGGCAGGGATAAAGCCGCCGGCCATGCCGACGCTCATCGCTATCATGAATGAAATCAATACAGTCGGGATGGAGGGCGTTGCATTTATGCCGAAAACGCTGAGCAGGAGCACGACCATTATGCCGAAAAGGACCCCCATCACCCCTCCGACCAACCCTATCATGGCGGCTTCAACCAGGAAGAGGCGCTCTATCTGCCAGTTCTGCGCGCCAACGGATTTGAGCACTCCTATCTCTTTTGTGCGTTCCATCACGCTTACGAACATGGTGTTGGATATGCCGACGCCGCCAACAACCAGCGCGATTCCAGAGACCGCACCGAGGAAGAGCGTGAGCGTGCCAAGGACGGAATTGACCTGGTCCTCTATGAATTTCGGGGTTATAAGCGTGAAGTCCTTGTCTTCAAGCGGGACCTTGTGCATGGATGCGAGGACGTATTCAATGTTGTCGGCAACCTCCTCGGTGTCAAAGCCCTCGTCCACCATTATGCGTATCCCGGAGATTTCCCTTTCCGCAAGGGCATCTCCCGCGAGCTCCCTCCCGTCCTCATAGGAAACGAAAACCGAGCTGTCGCCCGGGCCGAAGGAGCTGCCGCTTTTCTGCAGTACGCCGACCACGCGGTATTTCTGCCCGCCCAGCTCAACCAGGTTGTTTACGCGTATTTTGTCGTCCCCGAAATTGTCGTTGGCTATCCCGTATCCGATGACCGCAACGCGCCGGTCGCCGGGCTGGAGGAACCTCCCTTCGCTTATCTTTATGCTGGTGGTTTCTGTGTAGGCGTCGGGATCAACCCCGTATATGGCCGAGGTTATGTGCTTGTCCCGGAACTTCATGTCCACGCTGGTCGTGATAAGCTTGGTAACCAGCTCGACCCCCTCCACCCTTTCAATCTTGTCCGCGTCCCTCTCAAAAAGCTTGCCCAGGGTCGGGCGGAGGTCTGCCGTGCCGCCTCCGATCCCACCCTCAAGGCTCACCGGGCTGACCACTATGGTCTTGGGGCCGAATGCGGAAAGCTGGTCTGATACTGAGGAACGGAGGCCGTCCGCAAGCCCGACCAGCACTATTACTGCGGCAACGCCCACAACTATTCCCACGATGGTGAGCCAGGTACGCACCTTCTGGTGCCTGAGGTTCCGCAACGAATACGAAACCATGTCCTCCGTTCTCATTGCTTTACCTTGGGCTTCCTCATCCTGAAATACCAGTAGCCCGCGCCGCCCAGCACAACTATGAGCAGCAAGAGCGTTCCGGTGCCGTCCCCGCTCTGGGCAGGGGCCTCAATCCTTATCACGACCGGCTTGGTCTCGGTTATGCGGGCGCCGGATGCGTCCTTGTATCTGACCTCCACGGTCGCATTGTGGTTTCCGGGCTGCACATTGCCGACCAGTACCTTGTACTGGACGCTGGAGAAGTCGTCTTTGTCCAGGCCGCCTATGTACTGCTCCGGCTGTACGGTTAGCAGGGTGAGGGCATCGCTGTCCAAACCGACGGTCACGCCCTGTATGGAGTAGGAGCCGAGGTTGGAGACTGTTACGGAGAGGGTGTGCTGCCCGCCCGCGACGAGCGGGGTGGGGTTCGCCTCCAGGTATACGCCCACTTCTGAATCGGATTTCACGCTGAGCGGGATTGTTATGGAGCCCTCGCGGTTCTCCCCCTGCTCCACCCAGCTGAGCGAAGCGTTCACGTTGTTGGTGCCGGGCTGGAGGTTCGCGACCAGCGGGATTGATATCTCCCTGGACTCGCCCCTTGCAAGATTACCCACCTCAACCTTGTTCAGGCCGCGCAGCACCACGCCGGAAGACGTGGAGAAGGTGAGCTGCAGGTCCTGCACGGGGTCGCCGGAATTGGTAACAATCATCGTGAGCGTGTCGTCCTCGCCCGTTGTGACGGGCGCCTGCTGGGAGAAGCGGAAGTCGCCCTCGCCCTTCTTTATCGTGACCGGCACTTCCTTGGTCGCGTTGTGCTCCTCGCCCAGCTCGTCGCGGTAGGTGACGAGGAAGGCGAGCTTGGTCGCGCCGTCCGATGCGCCGCGCGCGTCTATCGTGACCGCCTGCTGCGCCGAATCCTCAACCGCCCCGAACAGGACCTCGTCCGTGTTCAGGAAGCCCACGCCGCTGCTGGTTATGGACATGCGCAGGTTGGACGCATTGCCTCCCGAGTTTGTTATCGTTATAGTCTGTTCGGTGATGTCCTCAAGGTTCTCGCTGCTCAGCGAGATGGAGAGAATGGGCGCCTTAACCACCTTTATGGGTATTGTAGCGAGCTTGGTCACGACGCTGGATTCTACCCTGAAATCGCCGGTCACTGAATTATAGACATATGTTTCCACGGTCCCGCGCGCGGTCACATCCACCGTGTATATCCTGCTGCGGAGTGACGGCGATGACTGGAACGGCACCGTAAGCGTGGTTGAGGAGCTCTGCTCAAGGTCGCCGACCGCGAATTGCCTGTTTGCTCCCAGAGATTCAGCGGAAGAGACGGAGACCGTGACCAGATCCACTGTGTCTGTCTCGGAGGGGTTGGACACAGTCAGAGTTATGTATCCCGAGCCCCCCGGCTCAATCGTCTCCGGGCTCACGGAATAGTCCGATATTGAAAGGCCCGCAAATGCATATCCCAACAGCAGAAGCGCAAACAGCGCATTTTTTGCATTCATATTTTTTTCACCTTCTTTTTGACTCCGAGTTTTTCATTGACCTTTGACTTTATGCCGCCAACGAGTTCCATCCCGCCGTTTGTGCGGATGGAATGCTCCTTGGATATCTCGTGCTCAACTATTGTGCCGTCCCGTATGCGGACAATCTCGTCCGTGTTCCGCGCGATGTCCGGGTCGTGTGTCACAACCACGAGCGTCTTCCCGTCATGGTGGAAACGGTTGAATATGTCTACGACCTCCTCCCCCGTTTTTGAGTCCAGGTTGCCGGTTGGCTCGTCCGCTAGTATGACCTCGGGGTCGTTTGCGAGCGAGCGGGCGATTGCAACGCGCTGGCGCTGCCCGCCGGAAAGCTCGCCGGGCAGGTGCTTCACGCGGTTGCCCATGTCCAGGGAGACGAGCAGTTCCTCCGCCCGCTTTTCCCTTTCGTATTTGGGAACCCCGTAAATCATCATCGGCAGCGCGACGTTCTCCAGCGCGCTGAGCGAAGGGACGAGGTTGAAGACCTGGAATATGAAGCCTATTTTCTTTCCGCGGATGCGGGCGAGCGCGTTCTCCGGCAACTGGGAGACATCCTTCCCGTCCACCAGCACCCTGCCGCTGGAAGGGATGTCCAGGAGGCCCATCATGTGCAGGAGCGTGGATTTGCCGCTCCCGCTCGGGCCGAAGACTGCCATGTAATCGTTCTCGTGGATGGTGAGCGAAAGCTCCCTGAGGGCGTCCACCCTGGAGTCGCCCATCCGGTAGAACTTGCTTACCCTATCCAGCTTGATTATCTCCCTTACCATCACTTCACCATGTCGCGCAGGTATTCGCCAAGCAGGCCGCTGCGCATGTGCTCCCTGCAGAAGGCCAGCAAGTCCTTCCCCTTTATGGTTATAAAATATTGCTTTCCGCCCCGCTTGTCCCCGGAAATTCTCTTCCCTTTCACCAAGCCTTCCTTTTCCATGGATGAGAACAGGGGGTAGATGCGGTTCGCGGTCGCGAATGGCATCCCGTCCTCCCTCATCGTCTTCATCGCGTCGTACGCCTTCATGGGCTTCCTTCGTATGAGCCAGAGGACGAACAGCATGCCTATCCGCCTCATCACCCTGCCGGCGGGGGCGCTCTTGTGCATCGCGGCAAAGCCCGGAAACTTCCCCAACGGGCGCTTCGGGTGCATGCGAGGCAGTACAAACATGGATATATCCATAATTGGATATATTTAAAAAGCATCGCGCCGGCCCTGGAAAACACCATTAAATAGCTTTTCACACATGTATAACCGCATGCGGATTGTGCACGCGCGGCCCGGGGCCTGGTACCGCAAGGAGCATTTCCAAACCGCCCATGGCGTGCTGCTTGAATACATATATATGCGGCAGGTTCCACGCGAAAAAAATCCGCGCACGCTCATGTTCCTGAACGGGATTGCGCTGAGGCACTCGGAATGGAAGGAGCAGATGCACAAATTCCCGGGTTGCAATCTTTTGTTCTTCAATATGAGGGGGCATGGGGAGGTGAGGCTAGGCCTTTCCACGCCGAACTCTTATCTCTCGGACTGCGGAATGGACGCCGCCGAACTCGCCGCGCACCTGGGCATTCACAGAACCACACTCGTGATGCATTCCATGGGATGCCTCGTGGGCACGTGGATGTACAGGCGGGCGATGGGGGGCGGGTTTTTGCTGGGCAGCGCCGCGCATATTGACTCCATGGTGATGGTGAGCCCCGTGGTTGGGAATCCGCTTGCGACCATGCCGGGGAAGGATTTTTCCGTCCCGCTTCTTGAGGCACTGGAGAAGGCGCTGCGGAACGGCACCGCGGAGAAATTCCTGAGATGGTATGCGAAGCACTTCAAGGAGGTTCCGCTCATGGCGCCCCTTTATGCGTTCTTCAAGGCGGCGACGGGAAGCGGGGTTTCGTTTTCGGAATTCAGGAAGTATCTGGAGTGCGTGCTGGATGTGAAGAGCGAGACGCTGGTTACGGCATTCCGGGCCATGACGCAGACAGGCGACCGCATCGGGGAGATGATGGGGGGGCTGGGGATTCCCGTGCTCGTGCTCACGGGCGGGAGGGATTTCCTCGTGCAGCTGTCCTCGCTTGACGTGCTGAAGGTCAGGCTGCGGGATTATGAGATGCACGTGCTCAAGGGGGCGACACATTTCCCGCAGGCGGAGAAGCCGGAGGAGCTTAACGGGCATGTTTCTGGTTTTGTGAAAAAAATCGACGGGCAAGGATAAACGATTTAAATTCTATTCGAAATAAGCAGCAGCATCCAATTATTTAGTTGGTGAAATCCATGAGGGCAAAGGATGAGTTTGGGCCGGAATATGTGGTGGAAGTGTTTGACGCGAAGACGGGCATGCAGGGCGTAATGGTGATAGACAATACTGCAAGGGGGCCGGGGAAGGGCGGGATGCGCATGCAGCCGGACGTGACCACGGAAGAGGTGATGGGGCTTGCGCGCGCGATGACCTGGAAGAACGCGCTTGCGGACATCCCGTTCGGGGGCGCGAAATCAGGGATTAAATTTGACCCGAAGAGCCCGCATAAGGAGGCGGCTATAAGGGCGTTCGCGGACAAGGTGAAGAAGTTCATACCGGATTTGTACATAGCTGGACCGGATATGAATACTACCGAGAAAGAGATGGCGCAGTTTGCGGACCAGGTTGGGAACAACATGGCGACCACCGGAAAGCCGGCGTCCATGGGCGGGCTTCCGCACGAACTGGGGAGCACTGGGTACGGGGTTGCGCTCTGCATAAAAACGGCGGTGGAGTCCCGGGGCGGGAAGCTGGACGGGATGACGGTCGCGATAGAGGGCTTCGGGAACGTGGGCACGTTCGCCATGAAGTTCCTTTCGGAGTGGGGCGCCAAGGTTGTCGCGGCCTCGGATTCCAAGGGAGTGATATATGATAATAATGGGCTTGACCATGGGGAGCTGATGAGGACCAAAGCGGAAAAGAAGACCGTAACCGCGCACGGGAAGGGGCAGGTGCTCCCCCCGGCGGAGCTGTTCAAGCTGCCCGTGGATATCCTGATTCCGGGGGCGCGCCCGAACGTGATTACGGATGCGAACGTGGACGATGTCAAGGCGAAAATCGTCGCCGAGGCGGCGAACATCCCCATGACCTACGGGGTGGAGAAGAAGCTCATGCAAAAAGGGGTGCTTGTCCTTCCGGACTTCCTTGCGAACGCCGGCGGAGTCATCTCATCCTACTGCGAGACCATGGGGTGGGACGAGAAGAAGATGTTTGAGGTCGTGACCGAGAAAATCACCAACAATACCAAATTGGTGATGGAAAGGGCGAAGGACGGGGACACCCGCGCGGCCGCGCTCGCAATCGCGAAGGAACGGGTGCTGGAAGCGATGCGGAAGTGAGCCCTTTTGCGGGGAAATCGGAAAGGATTAAAAGGGGCGAAGTAGTAAATAATTCAACAATACCAAAATACCATATTAGCTGGTGAAACGAATGGCTGAAGAAAAGAAAAAAGAAGAGGGCATGCCTGCCAGCCCCGAGAACATGGTTTATTTCTGGGGCGTGGGCGGGCTTGTGCTTGGATTAATCATCGGGTTCCTGGTTTTCCCGGGCATGGCAGGTGCGCCGGCTGCGGCCGCCGCGGCGCAGAACGATACGTTCGTGCTTGATGCTGCGAAGGCGGAGAGCATCGCCGCCCTGCTTGAGGACAACATATTCCTCAGCACCGGGCAACAGATGGACGTCACGTACGTGAGGTACGTGGACCAGGGCAACTATGCAGAGTTGTATTACAACATAGACGGCCAGGAGATGCCAATTTACATCTCAAGGGATTACAAATACATATATCCCTCTGGCGCGCTGGAGATAAGCGCGGTTGAGGAGCAGATGCGCACGCTCAGGGCGCAGGCCGAGGCGGAAGCCGCTTCACAGGCCGCAGGCGTGCCAAAGAGCGACAGCCCGCAGGTGCTCATGTTCGTCATGAGCTACTGCCCGTACGGCAACCAGGCCGAGGGGGGGCTTGTGCCGGTTGTTGAGCAACTCGCCGACGCGGCGGAATTCGAGCCGGTATACATCGTCTATGTGAATGCGAGCAGAAACGGCTATGAGTGCACCACGAACAACGGCGTAGAGTACTGTTCAATGCACGGCAACGCGGAGCTCTGGCAGGATGTGAGGGAGAAGATAATCTTCAACCTGTACGGCGAGAGGAAGTGGGCCGAGTACGTTGGGTCGGTCAACTCCAGATGCTCGCTCACGGACATAGACACTTGCTGGCTGACCGTTGCGAACGAAACTGGCGTGGATGCGGCCGCGGTTACCGCGGAATTTGAGGCCAACAAATTCGAGATATTGGATGGCGAGATTGAGAAAACCACGCAGTACGGGGTGAGGAGCTCTCCGACAATCATGATAAACGAGTACACCTACAGCGGCTCCAGGACGCCGGCGGCATACCAGGCGACGGTTTGCGAGGCGTTCAACAACGCACCCGGCGCGTGCGGCACCGAGCTTTCCGATACGGGCGCTGCGGCTGCCGGGGACTGCGGCTGAGCGTTTGCAAGGGCGCCGTTTAGGCGGCGCCCCTCATTTTATTTTGTCCGCGTGCCGGGCGGATGTGAGCGGATTTAAAAACATTTATATACATTCATAAACACATGATAAACTGTCACGCCCAGCGAAAGGGCTATCCCGGGCACGGTGCGGAGGGGCCGCGCGCGGGGAGGAGAAAGCCGGCCATGAGGCTTGCTGCCAGGCATTCCCCGGAAATCCAGCTGCAAAGGTTCATCCGGTGCAGGTCTGACAAGACCCGGCTCAGCGCCTTCCGCGCAATCGTATCCATGGGCACGAGGGCGGTCCCCATGCTGATGGACGAGATTGCCAGGAAGGATTCGCCGGCAAGGGGCGAGGCCGCGGTGATGCTAAGGAAGATAGTGGAGGGCAACAGGCACGCTAACTGGGACTCCGTAATCCCTGGAGAAATGAAGGGCAGGATAAAGGAGGTGCTCGCGGCGGCCGTTGAGGACGAGGACGAGCGTGTGGCGCTCAACGCTGCGGCCGCCCTGGGAGCCATGGTGAGCTGTCCCCAGGGGTACATGAAGGACACGTGGATTGGCGACCTTGCGGCGATGCTGGATGAACGCAAAGACGACCCCGAGGGCAGCCGAGCCATCTTGAAGCGCATGTGCAGGCTTGCCGCGGATTAGGCGTGGATAGACCGTTTTTATTCCTTTTCATCCTTATTCTCATTCTGAACGGTGATTCAAATCGCAAAATCAAAGGATAAGTTCTATCTGACCACGGCAATCCCTTATGTCAATGCCGCGCCGCATTTGGGGCACGCGCTGGAGTTCATACAAACGGACGCGATGGGGCGGTACCGGAAGGCGCAGGGCTATGAAGTCGCGCTGGTGACCGGCTCGGACGAGAACAGCCTGAAGAACGTGCATGCGGCGGAGGCGCAGGGGATTACGACCGCACAGCTGTGCGAGGAGAACGCGGCTGCGTTCAGGGCGATGGCGGATGCGGTCGGGCTTTCATATACTGATTTTGTGCGCACCTCGGACAGGAAGGCGCACGTGCCCGGCATCCTTGAGTTGTGGAGGCGCGTGGAGAAGTCCGGCGACCTTCACAAGAAGAAATACAGGGGGCTCTACTGCGTGGGATGCGAATCCTTCTATGAGGAGGGCGAACTGAAGGGCGGGGTTTGCCCCGAGCACAACAAAAAGCCGGTTGAGGTGGAGGAGGAGAATTACTTTTTCAAATTATCAAGGTATGAAAAGAAATTGGAGGAGCTGATTGAGAAGGATGAATTGCTCATACTCCCGGAGGAGAGGAAGAACGAGGTGCTCTCTTTCGTGCGCGGGGGGCTGAAAGACTTCAGCGTATCAAGGAGCGTTGAACGTGCGAAGGGATGGGGGGTCCCCGTTCCCTCTGATGCTTCCCAGATAATGTACGTGTGGTTTGACGCTTTGGGCACATACCTGACCGGAGTGGGCTTCGGCACGGATGAGAAGAGGTTCAAGAAGTTCTGGCCCGCGGACGTGCACGTGATTGGGAAGGGCATACTCCGCTTCCATGCGGTCTATTGGCCCGCGATGCTTCTTTCCGCCGGGCTTCCCTTGCCGAAGAGGGTTTTCGTGCACGGATACATAAGCGTGGAGGGGCAGAAGATGAGCAAATCGCTCGGGAACATCGTTGACCCGATGGCGATGATTGGGAAATACGGCGTGGACCCGATAAGGTATTGCTTGCTTGGGGGGGTTCCCACTTTTAGCGATGGGGACTTTTCCGAGAAGGAACTGGTTGCGAAGAACAATAATGAACTGGTGGCGAACTTCGGGAACTTTGCGTACAGAACGCAGAAATTGATTGAGAAGTTTTATGCGAATGTTATACCTTCCGCGAAATTGGATGCGGATGACGAAACACAACTGGCGAAGATAGATGAGTACGCGAAAAAGATTTCCGCGGAGATGGAGAAGTATGAATTGAGGAGGGGGCTGGAACTGCTCATGGAATTGAGTTCCTCTTTCAACAAATACCTGAGCGACCGCGAGCCCTGGAAGAATGAGGCGAAGAGGGCGCAGACTCTTTATGTGAGTTCAAGGGGGCTGAGCGCACTCGCAATATTGTGTGGGCCGTTCCTCCCATTCACTTCCGCGAGGATGAGGGGGGCGCTGGGGATTAAGGTGGCCCTTTGGGAGGACGCGGGGAAGGAGTTGGTGAAGCCGGGTGCGAAGCTGGAGGCGCCGGAGCAGCTGTTCAGGAAAATAGAGGAGAAAAAATAGAAAAAACTACTTCACAAGGATTCCGTTAACGACGCCGTCCTGGCCCACGCGGTTGGTGACTCGCACCTTCCCTGCGTCGGTGTTCAGGACCGCGCCCTTCGTGATTATGTTCTGCCTCGCGTACTGCGGGTTGTGGCTCTCAATCACGGAAAGGATTTTCGCCCTCTTGGTCTTCCCGTCCATGAGCACGTTCACGAAGCCTGTGTGCCTCGCCTTGACCTTGATGTTCCCGCCCCTGCCCCTCTTGGGGTAGCGGTCCTCCTTCCCGGAGACCTTCGTCGCCGTGAAGCCGCCCCCGATGTGGGCGAGCTTCCTGTCGCGGGCCTTGCGCTTCCTGCCGCCCGTGCCTCCGGAGACTTTCTTCCTTGATGGCTCGTGATATTGATAAACCATAGATTCACCTAAATCAGGTAGAGATTTAATTCCTCCGTATATTTTATAAGAGTATGCTCATCGTCCGAGGTGAAAGCGGCCTGGCTGCGGAGGAATTGCTGCGCAGGGCGAGGTGCAGGAAGATTGTTTTGCTCGATGTGGGCAAGGTCGGCTCGCTGGAAGAACTAGAATTGGCGCATGCGCTTGCGAAAAAGGGCATTGAAGACGGGAGCGCAATTTCAAAGAATTTGGAGATAGAATTTGCATTGTGGCTGGCTGGGAAGAGGGACATAAGGCGGGCGTTTGGGGAAGTCGGATGGAAGGGGGGGGAGCTTATTGCGGTTTCCTTCGGGATGGGGAGGAAGGGACTGGTTAATGAGCTGGAATTGAAGGAAAGGAAATTGGGGCTCAAAAAGAAAGCGGGCTGGGAAGCGGTGGAACGGATTAGCTTGGGCAGGGTTTCGTGAGCAAGCCGACGGCGAAAGCTATTTAAAGTGTTTCAGTAGGTATATTATTATGGATTTTGATGCTTATAGTGCAATAATCCAAAAGTATGCTCCAATACTCGGGAGCGATGAGCTAGCGTTCAAGCTGGCGATAAGGTTCCAGATGTTCCATTGTGAAGGGAACAGGACGCCGGAAAAACTTGAGGTGGAGTTCAGGTCCATGCTCGTTGATTTGGGCTGGGAAAGGAAGCTGGCGCTGCTTGCCGAAATGTTCGGCAGGGCTGAAGGGGAGGAAAGGGGATTCGTGAAGGATGCGCTGCTGGAAGGGCTCGGAAAATGCGGAACCAACGGATATGCGCGGGAACCATCAGAAATCATGGGCATGGAGGGCATGCCGCCTGATATCATAACTGCGGCAGAGGAAGCGGTAATAGCCGCGGCGCAGGTGCGCGCGAAGCACGGGGGCAACCTCCTGGGGGATGCTGCAGCCCTGCTGGGCAAGGCCTCCACGCCGTGGAGGGTCGCGGACAAGATTTGCGAAGCATGCGCAGGGACCATCCACTTCACGGATATTGCGGACCTGTTCGCAAGGGGCGGGATGCCGATTGACAGCCACATAATTGCGATGGACGCCTTGTCCAATTCAATAGACCGGATTGAGAAGGCGGTGCGCGCCGAAATTAGGCAGATTGAATGCGCGGGGCCCGGCGAAGAGGGGGCGGAGGGGCTCAAAAAGAAGGCAACGGAGCCTATGGAGGCGGTTGTATGTTTGCTGCAGAAGAAGAAACTTCCTAGCGGCCTTTACGTTCGCGTGATAAGGATGTGCAGGAGCTACGGCTTGCACGGGGGGGAGTTGGTGGAGGCGCTTGATGGGCTAGTGGCCAATCCGGATATGGACCCCAGGGTAAAGGATGAAGCTGAGAAGGCACTGATGGGAGGCGGGGAGGCGAGGCGCAGGCTCACGCCGGTTGCCCCTGTGGTGGCTCATAACGGTTTTGTGGATTCAGGGTTCAGGACGCCATCCGGAAGGATAATCGGGAAAGTAACGCCTGCGGAAGCGGCTCCCACCATACCAGCTAAATTGGCAAAAAAATAAGCGGCACGGGAATCAGGCGGCGGGTTTCTCCTCCTTTTTTATCCCCAACCTTTCGCGGAGGACGTCCTCGTCTATGGGCAATTCTATCCCGAGAAGCTTGTGGATGAACATGAACATATCTATCACTTTGCTGGGGTCCGTTGTGGTGAGCGCGGCCATCTCCTTAAGGCTCATCTCTTTTCCAATAAGCTGGTAAAGGAGCACCCCCTCCCTCCCGTATTTCTTATACACCGAGTAGCCGTCCTCGCCGTATTTCTTGCGTATGTCGTCACGGGCTGCGGGTTTGAGCATCACTGCCTTCATGCCCTGCAGGAACATGAGCATGTCATAAATCTTGTATATGGGCAGCTTGACCGCCATGGAGAGGTCCACCACATCCTTGGTGCCGTCAATCATCTCGTATGCGCGGGAGTAGCTCTTCCCGAATTTTATTATGAGCTGCGCCTTTGCCTGCACTTCAAGGAGTATGTTCCCCTTCGTCGTCTTGACAGGTATGTCAAGTGAAACGGATGCCAGCTCCTTATCCGTAATCGGGCCGGAGAGCGTCGGCTGCTCCTCCACCATGGGTGCGAACATTGATTTTGGCGCCTGCGCAGCCGTTGGAGACTTGCCCAGGCGGGGTGGGGCGCCCATCGGCGGCTTGGAGCCCGCCACTGGCGGTGCCATGCGGGGGGGCGGCGCGCGGGGGGGCGGCGATGGCGCCCTTTTCCGTTCGGGGTGCTCCAGCCTTATGATGCCCTTTTTCTCCATGAAGTCCAGCATCTCTATGAGCTGGGCTTCGGTGACGCCGGCCTCGCGCATTATCTGCTCCGCGGTGCGCTGCCCGTCTATGAAACTGTATACCATGAGCCCCGTCTCGCCGTACCTGTCCTTTATCGCCTTCTCGGAAGGCGTTAGGAACTCCTCTTCCTCCCTTGGGGGCGCGGGCGGCGCCCTGGGCGGCGGCCTCGCGGGCGCCTCCGGCGGCTGCTCCGGTGCGCGCGGAGGCGGGGCGGGTGGAGTCGGTGCTTTTTCCTCAAATTGGATTGGTGAAATCCCCCCGCGCGGCCTCTTGGGCGGCTTCTGGGCCGCAGGTGGAGGTGGGGCTTCCTTCTCTTCCGGGGGAGCCCTTTCCTCTTCAAGCGCCTTTTTTTCCTCCTTTCCTATCTCCTCGTCGCTTATGGGCCTTATCATGCCCGGGGCCCTTGCGGCGGGCCTGCGCGCCTCTGGGGCGCGGGGCGGGGGGGCGAGTGGCGGCCTCGGGGCCGAAAGCGGCGGCACCCTGGCCATCGGCTTCTCCGGTGGCGCCTCTTCAGGCGGCGCGGCCGCGATGGGCTTGCTCTCCACTTTCTTCTCTTCCCTGGGGGGAAGCGCACCGGAAACTTCGGCAATCCCGCCCTTCTCCATGAATTCTATTATCTCGCTGAGCTGTTCCGCGGGCAGGCCGGATTTCTCCGCCAATTCTTCAAAGGAAACGCCCTTGCGGGTGATGCTCCTGTACGCCTTCAGCCCGGGCTTCCCGAACTTCTTAAGTAGCTTGTTCTTGTTCTTGAGCATCTGGACTCCGGTTTCCTCCAGTTTCTTTATCACGGAACCTGAGCCCTCGCCTCTGCCTGCCATCAAAAATCTCCGATAGTGGTTTTTTGCGCAACTTTTATAAAGGTGCTTTTTAAAAGCAGAGGTATGGAGTTCGACGAACTGCTCATTACCACAGGCGTAGATGCGCTCATACGCCTCGTGCAGGAAAAAAAACAAATAGAACTCAATATGGCAGCCAAGCTCCTCGGCATACCGCCTTCCCAGATAGAGGACTGGGCACACGTGCTTGAGGACGAAAAAGTGCTGAAGATAGAGTACAAGCTCACCGAAGTGAACCTCGTCTGGGTGACGCCCAGGGCGGAGGAGGTGCGGGCGGAGAAGGCGGAATTCACCCGCAGGAAGGCCGCGGTTGAGGGGGACCTGAAGCGGCTGGAGGAGGTGCAGCGCAAGGGGAAGGACGAGCTGAAGGCCCAGGCCGAGAGCATAGAGAAGATGTATTCGCATTTTGAGGAAAGCTTCAGGAGCATGGAGGAGCTCTCCAGGCAGGTAAAGGGGATGGGCGAGAAGAGGGGCGCGGTCTCCAAGCAGGCCGTGGACAAGGTGGATGAGCTCGCCGCGAAGGTGGAGGCGATAAGGGAATCGGTCGGCTTGTTAGAAAAGCAGCTCCATCAGCATAAGGCAATCCTGGAAAGGGAGGGGGTGGGCACGAAGGCATCCGACCTTGAGGCGTACAAAAAACACGTTGATGAGCTCACCGCCCGCGTGGCTGAAGTGCTCAAAAAGGCGGACGACGCGGTAAGGAGGGCGCCGAAGGGCGCGAAGGCCGACACCTCCGGGCTGGAATCCGAGATGAAGCGGCTGGAAGGCGAGTACCGGAAGGTGAGGGACGAGTCAAGGGGCGTGAAGGAGCTCATTTCGGAATTCAGGCAGAGCGCGGAGGTGCTCCAGACCGTGAGGGAGCTGATGGCCAACGTGTCGCAGAGCTCCGGCTCCGTGAGGGCGCAGCTGGAAAGCAATTATGCGAGCCTGGAGGCGATACGGAAGAACATACCCGACATAGAGAAGCACCTCAAGGCGGACCTTGATCTGGTTTCGCAGTACGAGGATGCCCTGAAGGTCGCGCACGATGTGATGGACAAGCTGCCGGACAAGAACGAGCTTATGCACCAGGTCTCCGGCATAGAAAGGAGGGAGGAACAGCTCGCAGATGAGTATAAGAGGTTTGAGAAGAACCTGGGCGCGGTCACCGGCAACGTGCTGGAGTTCGGGGAGGTCGTGGGCGAGCTCACGAAGCTCAGGGACGAGGTGGACAAGGTAAACAAGGCGATGGCGAAGCAATCCAAGGAAATCATGGAGGCGATGGAGGAGGAAACCACCACGTACTCCACTTTCCAGAAGATAAAGGCGAAGACCAAGCTCTCGGTGGACCAGTACCTCGCGCAGCTGGAGAGGATAACCGAGGAGAGCGTGGCGGTGTCAAGGCAGCTGGATGCCCTCAGGAACGAGACCGCGCGCAAGCTCGGAAGCCTCTCGGACGCGCTGGGCAACGAGAACGTGAAGGACGCGGTGCGCCTGCTGGAGGGGCTTGAGGAGAAGAGAAAGGGGCTGGAGCAGGTGAGGGCGCTCATTGCGGAGCTGAACGAGAAATCCGCCCGCATAGAGAAGAACATACGCATACTCGGGAGGGAGGCGGAGCTGATTTCACTCAGGGAAGGCGAGCCCGGCCCGAAGGAGAAGGAGGAGAGGGCGGAGAGGATTCGGCTCACGGAGGAGGAGCAGGGCGAGTTCGAGCGCAAACGGAAAGAATTAAAGGACTTAATAAAGAGACTGTGGGACGTAGGATGATTATCCGGTGAGGGAATATGGCTGATGGAAAGGAGGACATAAAGGGGATTGTAAGCAGGTTCAAGGATGAGCCGGCGATGGAGAGGATGCCCGAAGGCGAGCCGCGCGGCAGGCCCAGGGAGAAGGTCATTGATTCGTACAGTTTCCTGAGCGAGAATATCCCCGTGGAGGTCAGCATAGAGATGAGGGGCGACTTCGTCCCGTTCTATATGGTTTCCATACCCGGAATAGCGGGGGGCACGAAACTGCTCCTTGAGACGAAGCTCAGGGGCGAGCTGATAACGGAAGTGAAGCTGGACATCACCGAGATACTGGACCCGAAGAAAGTGCCGGCGGTCAAGCGCAAGTTCGAGGAGGCGGCGGCGAAGGTGCTGAAGAAGAACTTCCCGATGCTCCCGGAGGACAAGCAGAGGATACTCGCCTCATACCTGGTGCAGAGCACGCTTGGGCTGGGCGAGCTGGAGACTCCGCTGCACGACGATTTCCTGGAAGAGATTGCTGTCAACAACTCCAACGAGCCGGTCTGGATATTCCACAAGAAGCACGGGTGGTGCAAGACAAACATACGGCTCAAGGACGAGGAGCAGATTTACGACTTTTCATCGCTTGTGGCGAGGAAGGTGGGCAGGCAGATAAACACCCTCACGCCGCTGCTGGACGCGCACCTCCCGACGGGGGACAGGGTGAACGCGACGCTTTTCCCGGTCTCCAACTTCGGGAACACCTTGATCATAAGGAAGTTCTCCAAGAACCCCTGGACGATAACCAACCTCATCCGCGGCCAGACGATAACCGCGGAAGTGGCGGCGATGGTGTGGCTGTGCGTGCAGAACGAGCTCTCCCTCCTGGTCGCGGGAGGGACCGGAAGCGGAAAGACTTCCTTCCTGAACGCGCTCGCAGGGCTCATCCCCGCGAGCCATAGGATAGTGAGCATAGAGGACACGAGGGAATTGACGCTGCCCGCGTTCCTGCACTGGGTGCCGATGGTGACGAGGGAGCCGAACCCGGAGGGGAAGGGCGAGATAACCATGCTGGACCTGATGGTCAATGCGCTGAGGCAGAGGCCCGACCGCATAATAGTGGGGGAGGTGAGGCGGCAAAAAGAAGCGGAAATCCTCTTTGAGGCGATGCACACCGGCCACAGCGTATATGCGACGTTGCACGCGGACAACACCGAGCAGACCATCTCAAGGTTGACGAACCCGCCGATAAACATACCTGAGGAGATGCTGGACGCGCTCGCGGGCGTGGTCGTGCAGTTCAGGCACAGGAGGTTCAACCTGAGGAGGACGCTGGAATTCGCGGAGGTCCACAAGAACGGCGAGTACAACGTAGTGTACAGGTGGGACGCGAAGACCGACAAGACTCCCAAGGTGGGGAGGGCGTCCAGGATTGCGGAGATACTCAACCTTTACTCGGGGCTCACGGAAAGGGAGATAGAGGAGAACATCTGGGAGAAGGCGGACGTGCTCAACTGGATGGTCAGGAACGGCTACGAGTCCGTCAACGAAGTGGGCTCCATAGTCTCCAGGTATTACCTGAACCCCGACGAGGTGCTGGCGAGCGTGAAGAAGAACGAAAGATGGGTGTTCTGATAGATGGAATTTGAGGAGGCAGCGGGGCTCGTCCGCGCGGTGGAGGCGAATGCACTGGACTACAAGATGCCGGAGGAGGAGAAAGGCCCGGTCAAGAGAAGGATAGAGTTCTCGCCGCCCGAATTTTCGGAGATGGGCTACCCTGAAGCGCTCGCGCTGAACGGGCGCGTGGAGAAGGCCATCGCGGGCACGGAGATGCTGATGAAATTGTACGGCGTGGAGGCAAAGGCGCCGCCCCCCGCGCCAGCCATGAAGCCGGCTGAGGCGAAGAAGGTGAGCGCGGTCATGGAGGCGATGGTCCCCATGAAGAAGGAGGCGGAGATGCCTGTTCCCGCCCCGAGGGCGATGCCGCCCAAGCCGCCGGAAATAAGGGTGGAGGCGCCCATCGCGGGCGTGCCGGAAATAGAATTTGAGGAGGCGGGGAAGGGCGCGCTGGAATTTGAGGAAGAAAAACGCGCGAAGGTGGAGGATAGGTGGGCCGGGGAGGCGGGGAGGATGGAGGCGCCTGCTGAACCGGTGGCGAAGCCCGCGCTGAAGCCCTCTGCTGCGCCGGAGATTGCGATACGGATTCCGCCGGTGCTCGCGGGCTCGCCCGCGGACAGCGCAGCCGAGACCATAGAGCGGATAGAGAAGCAGTTCGGCAGCGAGGTAAAGGCGGGCAAGAAGCTGGACAAGGAGGAAGTGAAGAAGAGGATGCTGGAGCTCACGCGCGAGCTGTTCAGGGAGAAATCCACGGACAGGAGGGAGGAGATAAAGAAGGAAATAGTCGCGCTAAAGACGATACTTTCCGAGACCGGGGACAGGACGAAGCCAAAGGCGGACGTGCTCAGTGTCGTGAGGAACGACCAGGAATATGAATTGTCATCCGCGAAGAAGGCGGTCAGCGAGGCGTATGAAAGGGCGCTCGCGCCGCTGCTGAAATATTTTGACGAGGAGGCCGCGCTGGGCAGGGCCGCGGAGGCGCTGCCGGCGTTTGAATCGCGCGCATCCCAGCTCAGGGAGCAGGTCGCGGGGCTCGCGGCCGGCTACGAAAGATACCTTGTGGGCAAGCACACCTCGGAGTTTGAGCAGCTTGCGGAGAAGGGCAAGCTGGAGGGGGCGGCTGGGATGAGCGACAAGGTGGCGGACACTTACTCCGCGGAGTTCCTTGAGCTGAAGAATTCCACCTGGAGGGAGATAGACGCGGAGGTGGGGAAGAGAAAGGCGGAAGCCGGCGGAACGGCGGACCGCGGGGAAACCGAGGAGGACCTCCTCGCATACCTGCAGGAGGAGGCGCCGCTGGAGTATGGAAAATATTCACGGGGGGAGATGGCGAGGGCTGAGGCGCTCGCCGAGGCGAGGCGCATCAAGGAGCGGAAAGGCATAAATAAGGGCGGAACTGAGACATAGATGGTGAGCTGATGGAAAAAACAAAGGTTACCCCGGTTGCGCTCCCGGTCAGGGAGAGGGGAAGGGGCACCAGGCCGTTCAGAGTGCTTTCAGAATGGCTGATGCCTTACTACCCGAACATGAGGAAGAAGCTTACGATGGCGGGAATTGAAAAGAACCCGGAGGAGTTCCTTGACGGCGTGGTCGTGTCCGCGCTGCTGGGCGCGGCCACACTTTCCATACTAAGCTTCCTTTTCCTGAGTTCCATAGACATGGATGTGGTATGGCTCGTGCCGCTTTCCCTGCTGTACCTGTTCATGTGCTACCAGTACTTCATGCTTTACCCGGATGTTAAGATTACGAAGAGGAAGAGGGACATAGACTATGAGCTCGTGTTTGCCGGAAGGCATCTCCTGATTGCGCTCAAGTCCGGGATGCCGCTCTTTGACTCGCTCGTGGGCGTCTCCAGGGGGTACGGGGCGGTGAGCGAGGAGTTCAACAGGATAGTGGAGAAGGTGACGCTGGGCATGTCAATGACGCAGGCGATAAGGGAGGTCATACAGAACTGCCCGTCCAACGACTACAACAGGATAATGCTGCAGATAGCGAACGCGATAAACTCCGGCTCGGACGTCGCGGATTCGCTGGAAGTGGTGCTGAACCAGGTCTTCAGGGAGCAGGTGATTGCGCTCAAGGCGTACGGCCAGAAGCTAAACCCGCTCGTGATGTTCTACATGATTTTCGGGATAATATTCCCGTCGCTGGGGCTGGCTTTCGCGGTCATACTGCTCTCGCTGATCGGCTCCACTAGGTTCGGGATAGACGCGTCTATATTGCTGCTGGTGTTCGTAATGATTGCCATCATCCAGTTCCTGTTCCTGGCGATGGTGGAGAGCTCCAGGCCGAAGTATGTGATATGAGGGATTATGATGCTGAACACCTTTTATGAGGCGGTTGGGAGGCTCCTTTCAAGGGAGCACATAAGGGGGATAGAGCGGATGCTGCGCGGGGCGGGCTATGGCCACTCCGCCGAGGCGTTCGCCGGCTTCCTCATACTCATCACGGCCCTCGTAGCCATAGCCGCGTTCCTGGTGATGCTGAACTATTCGGTGCTGCAGAATTTCCTGCTCGCCGTGCTGCCGGGGTCCTACCTGCCGGATTTCGCAATAGTGGCGCTGACTTTCATCGTTGCGGTCGGGGTGGTGACATTCGCCGTATGGATGCTCGCGTGGGTGTTCCTGCAGCTGCAGGGCGAGGCGCGGAAGGCCGCGGTGGAGGCGGCGCTCCCCGATTTCCTTTCCCTCATATCCGCGAACGTGCGCTCCGGGATGACCGTGGACCAGGCGATGTGGTATGCGGCGAAGCCGGAGTTCGGCATACTCTCAATAGAGGTGAAGAATGTAATCAAAAGCTCGTTCAGCGGCGAGCCGTTTGAGAAGGCGCTGGACCGCCTTTCCATGAGGTTCAACTCCAAGGTCCTGGAAAGGACCATCCTGCTGGTGAAGCAGGCGATGGCAACGGGAGGGGAGGTCGCGGAGATACTGGAGATAACCTCCGAGGACGCGAGGGAGGTCTCCATACAGAAGAAGGACATCGCATCCACGCTGCTGGTCTATGTGATATTCCTTGTGTTCGCATCCGTGTTCGGGACGCCATTCCTGTTCTCGGTCGCGAGCAGGCTCATAGAGGTGCTGGCGATTGCCTTCTCATACCTGCCGGCAGGGGGGCTGGGGAGCCAGGTGACGCAGATGACATTCGTGCAACCGTCCGCGCCCATAATAACTGCGGACGAGTTCCAGTGGTTCAGCGTTGCGACCATATTCGTCACCTGCCTGATATCGTCGCTGCTGCTGGGGGCCATACAAAGCGGCTCAAAGACGCAGGGGCTGAAGTTCTTCCCGTTCATGCTCGTGGTGGCGTACGTGGTGTACTTCGTGGTGTCTTCGTTCCTGCAGTCAATATTCGCAAGCATGCTGTGAAGATGATGTTAATGAGGTGTATGAGATGATGAACCTGAAGGGCCAAGCGGCCATGGAATACCTGATGACCTACGGCTGGGCGATTCTCGCGATAGTTCTCGTTATTGCGGCGCTCATCTTCCTGAACCCGTTCAGGGCGCCGGAGGTGTGCCTGTTTGAGCAGGCGGGCTTCACGTGCAACGAGCCGCCGCCACAGCTGTTCGTGAACTCAAACGGGGACCTGATGATAAACGTGAAGGTATGGAACCAGGCGGGCCAGAACATAAGGGTGAAGGAATTCATGTGCACGAACGCCCCTGGGAACGAGATTCCGGAAACGGGCAGGATTTCTGCCGGGCAATACGGCGCGCCCAGCACGCTCAACTCCGGCTCCTCCATGACGCTGACGAATGTGCCCTGTGTGGACACATACGGTGAACAGATGTCCAGCCAGGCGAACCAGGAGTTCAGGGGCAAGATAGTGGTTTGGTACAGCTACGAGAACGACATTGACCAGACCATCCTGCACCAGATAAAGGCAAGCGTTATCTCCAGGACGGCGCAGTCGTCCTGAATTTCCTTTTTTATTTTCTATTTTCTTTTATCCTATTTCTTGTTTGTCCTTATTTATTCCATATTCTACGTTCCGCACATCTTCGCCTTTTCAACCAGATTGAGCATTATGTGGAAGAGTTCGGTGCCCTTCACGTTTCCGAGGCTCCCGCCGCCGCAGGCGAACTCGTCATATTTCTTGACTGCGTCCCTGCGGACGTCCGGCCCCCAAATAAGCAGCGGGCACGGGTCGCCGGAATGGGCGCGCCTCTTCACGGGCGTGGAATGGTCGCCGGTTATGATTATGTTGCAGTTTCCGCGCAGGAGGGTTGGCATGAGCTCCTTGTCCACCTTCGCGATGAAGTTCTTCTTCTCCTCAAACTTCCCGTCATGTGAGAATGAGTCCGTGGCCTTCACGTGCACGAAGACGAAATCGTGGGACCAGAGCGCCTGCAGGGCGGCCTTGCCCTTCGCCTTCAGGTCCGTCTCAAAGGTGCCCGTGGCGCCCTTCACATCCACGATGTCCATGCCCACGTATGAGGCGACACCCTTGTAGAGCGCCCCGCCGGCGATGCATGCGCCCCTCACCCCGTAGCGGGGGAACATCTGCTCCACTTTTGCATAGGTGCCGGCGCCCCTCACGATTACGGCATTCACCGGGCGGCGCTTGTCCTTGTTCTCCTTTGCCTTGTCCAGCTTCTGCATGGCCATCTTGGTGAATTTGTTGAGCGCCTCGGCGGTGCGCTTCGCCGCCTTGTCCTTCGGGTCAATGGGCATTGATTTCGGGAGCGGACCGGATGCGTGCGGGTCCGTGGGGGTTACTTTCGGGCTGAGGTTCTTGCCCCTGAGTATGAGTATCCCGCGGTGCTCCACCGTGGGCTGGAATATGGCGTCTATCCCGGTGCCCACCTTGAGCTTCTGGATGTATTTTGCGAAAACGGCCGCGTCCTCGGTGCTTATCCTTCCCGCGCGCCTGTCCCATATCTTCCCGTTCTCCACGGTGGCGAAATTGGCGCGGAATGCGATATCCCCTTCCTTCAACGGGAATCGTGCGCCCATCGCCTCCAGGGGGCCCCTCCCGGGGTAGTACTTCTCCTGCTCGTACCCGAATATGTTCAGGTGGGAGGTGTCGCTCCCGGGCACTATGCCGGGGCCTATGGACGAGAAGAGGCCCGTTGCCCCTTCGTCGGCGAGCCTATCCATGTTTGGCTTCAGTGCCGCCGAGAGAGGGGTGTAGCCCTTTGCGTCGGGCAGGTCACCTAGGCCGTCCATTACGAGAATGATGGCTTTGGACATGGGTAAGGTAAAAAGTTGAGGGTTAAATAACTTTTGGTGGCTTCTTCTTCCCATGGGGTTTGAGGGCACGGGTTATGGGAAGGCGATACTCATAGGCGAGCACTTTGTGGTGCACGGGGCAAGGGGCATAGGGATAGGCATGCCCAGGAAAACCACCGTAACCCTGGAGAAGGCGCCTTCGCTCTCCTTTTCGTTTGAATGCGGGGATTTGCTAAAGGAGGCGACGCGCAGGGTGCTGGAAAAAGTGGCCGGCGGCACGGGGTTCAAGGTGTCTGTTACGAGCGAATTCCCCGTCAGCGCGGGCATGGGCTGGAGCGCCTCCTATTGCGTGGCGCTGGCGAGGGCGGCTGCGGCGGCTGCGGGCAGGGAGCTGGGCGACAGGGAGGCGGCCAAGGCGGCCTTTGAGGGGGAAAGGGCCTTCCACGGCAACCCTTCGGGAATAGACAATGCGCTGGCAGCGCACGGCGGGGTCATGCTGTTCAAGAGGGGGAGGGAGCCGGAGCCCCTGGCGGTGGGGGGTAAATTCCACTTCGTGATTGCGAATTCGGGAAAGAAGGGGCCCACGAAGGAGCTGGTGGGGAAGGTTTCCTCCATCAGGGCGGGGAACCCTTCGGAGTACGGGGCCCTGGAGGAGGCGGAGGAGTGGCTTATCGGCAAGGCAATTGAAGCGCTGGCGCGGGGGGATGCGAAGGCGCTGGGGAAGCTTATGGATGAGAATAACGAGCTGCTGGCACGGCTGGGGCTTTCCACCCCAATTATAGATGATATAAGGGGCGTTGCGCTGGAAAACGGGGCGCTCGGCGCGAAGATTACGGGCGCGGGCGGAGGGGGATGCGTGCTCATCCTCGCCCCGGATGCGGGCAAGGCTGGGGAAATAGCGGATAAATTGGGGAAATACGGGGCTTTTGGCTTTTTGATTGAATAGTGATGGTGCCTGCGGCTACCTGCGGCTGGTTACCCCTATCTTCGGGCATACTTTTGTGAGCGGGCACTCCGTACAGAAGGGGCGCAGTGGGGTGCATACGGTCTGCCCGAACGCCACCATGGACATGTTGAGCCTCCTTCTGAACTTATCCGGAATTGTTTTGTTGAGGATTGCGCTGGTTTTCTCCGGGGATTTGGCTTTCACCCAGCCGAGGCGGTTGCTTATCCTATGGACGTGGGTATCCACCCCTATCGTATCCTTGCCGAAGGCGGACGCGAGCACTATGTTCGCGGTCTTCATGCCCACGCCGGGGAGGGGGATGAGGGATTCAAATGCGGAGGGCACCTTTCCGCCGAAATCGCGGAGCAGGGCAAGGGAAAGGGAATGGAGGTGCCTTGCCTTGGTCTTGTAGAAGCCGACAGGGTAGATGAGCTTTTGGATTTGCGGGAGTGGGAGGCGGGCGAGCTTTTGGGGCGTGGGCGCCCTGGAAAGAAGCCGCCTTCCGGCTTTTATCGTTGTTTCGTCGCGGGTGCGCGCAGAGAGAACTGTGAAGACCAGGATGGCGAACGGTCCCCTGCCTATGGCTGATTCAACGGAAAGGACGGGAGCCCCCCTGCGCGAGGACTCCCGCTGCATAAGAAGGAGCATCCTTCCGATTTTCATAAAAGAAAAAATCTAGGAAGCCACTTCGTGTATTACCTTTATCGCGACGACCGTTGCAGCAGGTATCGTCAGCGACATCAGGTAGAAGACCGCGCTCTGTATCTGGTTGCCGAGGTATGCTATGTTGGAGGTCAGCAGCGTTATCTGCGAGCCGGCAATCAGGAGCGTCAGCACCCCGATGAGGAACTTCGTCTTCTCAATGTCCCTCACGTTCAGCAGGCCTATGACCAGCCCCAGCGCGGAGAGCACCCCGACCGCGGTCAGAGTCGCGCCCGAGGGCGTCACCGGGTTGAACGGGAAGGCGAAGCCCGCGACCAGCGTTATGATAATGCCCGCGATGTATGCCCATGGACCGATAAAGGTGTCCATGTTCCTCTTGAGTTTTTTCTCGACCACTTGGAATCACCGGATGAACTACTTCCGTGAGTAATTAAAACCTTCCGATGGGGGCACGCATGCCGGCTCATGGAACACTGATTTTTTCCGCACCGACCAGCACCGCCAGGAATGCCACATACGAAAGCAGCAGCAGCGCCCCTTCCACCCGTCCGATTTTCCTCTCCGCGAGGGTCATGTAGAAAAAGATGATGTTTGCAAGCATGGCGAATAGCAGGATGGTGAGGAAGGAGGCTGGTGCAAGTATGGTTATTGGATTCAGCAGGGAGGCCACGCCCAGAACCAGGGTGATGTTCGTGATTGTGCTGCCTATGGCATCGCCAATCGCCAGCGCATAGCGCTTCTTCTTCACGGCAGCCAATTCCACGGACAGCTCTGGGAGGGAGGTGCCCACCGCGAGTATTGTGGCGCCGATGAAACTCTGGGATATCCCGGCAAGCTCGGACAGCTTCACCGCTGAATCAACCGCCAGCCCGGAGCTTATGAGCACCAGGGTGACGCCCACGAAAAAGAGGGCGAATGCCCTCAGTGCGTCTTTTTTGGTGATGCCGTTGTCGCCGTTCTTTGTGAATTTTTTCTTTTTCAGGACGTAATATATGTAGGCTCCGAAAGCCAGCAGCAACACCGCCCCCTCAAGGCGACCTATGACCGGGTAGCCGAGCACAAACGTGGAGTAGATGAAATAAAGGGTTATCACACTTGTGACAAGAAGCACGCCGCCCACTTCAATGGCGTCCTCCCTCCTTAGCACAATCTTATAGAAGAACGCACATGCCCCTATCACCAGGAATATGTCAGCGATGTTGGAGCCGAAGACGTTTCCCGCGGAGATGGCGCCCTGGCCCGTTATGGATGCCATGACCGAGACGGCAAGCTCGGGTATGGATGTGGATGCGGCGATGAGGAGGAACCCTATCGCCATCTGGGATATGTGGAAATATTCGGAGAGCACGACCGCCTTGTCGCTCACGAGGTTTGCGGACCACGCGAGCGCAGCGAGTGAAACCAGCAGGATGGCGAGCTCCAGGAGCATGCGTGGATTTCATTGAAAAGGAATAAAAAAGAGAAGGGGCGGGCCTGTCAGGTGGAAGGCCCGCCCCCGAACCAGCCCGCCATCGAGCTGGTCACCCCATCCTGCGAACTGCGGAGCCCGTATATGGTGGGTTCCAGTGCGGATATGTCCACCCCGTTCTCCTTTGCGTACTTGACGGCCCAGAGGAGGTTCCTTACGGTCTCGGTGTCCCCCGAGGCCAGCACATGGCCGATTGCCTGGAAGAGCTCCGAAATGTTCTCCTTTTTCGCGGCGCGGTGCCTAATTGTGCGCGCGGCATCGCTGCTCACCCTGCCATCCCCGGAGACCAAATCCCTCAAAAGCCTTGCCCGCCCTGAGCCCTCCAGGAGAGGGCTTTCGCGTATCGGCTTCCTGCCCGAATCAATAGCTATGGTCGTCCTGCCTGTTCCCTGTGTTGATACTGACATATGCCCACCTTTTTCAGCTCACCTGCTCCGGGAGGTCGGTCTCGTCATCGCTCAGGTCTATGGAGAGGTCGCCCACGCCCAGGTCTTCGTCGGTTATGTCATTGCCGCCGAGTTCCCCGTAAGGGACGCTTTCCGGGAGGTCGGTTTCATCCTCGTTGAGGTCTATTGATAGGCCGTCCGCGGAAAGGTCCCCGCTGCCCACATCGCTGGTGCTGATGGGCCCACTGCCCGACGGCCCGCCAGTGCACCCCGCGATGAAAAGGGTGAGGGTGAAGAATGCGATGAGTATTTCCCTCATGCCTCTCCCCTCGCCGCCCCAACAAGCGCGCTGAACTCCTCCATTGCCTGGTTTACGAGCGCCTTGGATTCCTGCGCCTCCTCAAGGGTATATATCTCGTCGTCACCCACGCTCGCGGCCTCGTCAAGGAGCGCCCTTATCCCCGCGGCCTGGGTTCCGTAGCCTTCGGTCTTCTCCTCAAAGCGGTCCAGAAGGAGGTTTATGCGCTCTTTGTGGAACTGCGCCCATAGGTAGAAAATATGGCCCCACTTCCCGCTCCTCTCACTCAGGAGCTCGTCCGTGGTTTCGCCGGAATCGGCCGCCCCGTCAAGCTCGTCCGCATCCGCCTCCGCCTCGGCTATCCTGCCGCGGAGCCCGGAAACGTTGTAGCCCCTGCTTTCCATGCTGTCTGCCGTTTCTTCGGCCCCGTCGCTCCAGCTCTCCACCTCATCAACTTCGGCATGTATCCTTCCGACGACCGCAGTGTGCTTGCATCCAACGTATGCCGCATTCGCCTCGTCGTACTTTGCCCTCATCTGGTCCCTCAACTGCTGCCTTGCCTGGGCGCAGTTTTCGGATTGGTTCCCGGAGCCCTGCCCGGAACCCTGGCCGCCTTGCCCGCCATCCCCGCACGAGCCTGCCGCGTTAAGGGCGCCCGTCTGCGCGCCTTTTGTGTTGCGGACCGCAACCGAGAACGTGTTCCTCAACTGGGACATATAGTGGTTATATCCATACGAGTCCCCGGCATCCACATGGGAGCGTAGCTGCGTCATGACGCCTTCCATGGCCGCACGGTCTCCGGAGAGGTCTGCGCCGCCGTCTTCCTCTGCGCTGTCCATGGAAGCATACATGAAATTAGCCCTGCATTCCATCTGCGCATACCTCATCTCCAATATGCCCTGCCTCACGTCCGAAGTGGCGTCCGCACCCGTGGTGGCGAACATCAGCCCGAACAAGGCCAGCACCAGCATCAATTTCCTCATTTGAAACACCTGCAGGGACTGCGAAGGGGGTATTTAAATGGAAACTTTCGCGAAAGCTTTCGGAAGGTTTTAGAAAGCTTTTCCCCGAATAGGGGATTGTGAAGGCTTTTCTGGCGGTTTTTGCGCTTTTTGCGGTTTTGCATGCCGCAACCCTGCAGGGGAACGTGTACAGCGCGGACAGCTTTGATGCGGTGCAGGGTGCGCTTGTGAAGGCGGAGGGCGCTTCCACTTACCAGGTTTTATCTTCGGACGGCACTTATTCCATGCAGGTCGTGCCCGGGGCGTACAACATTTCCGCGTATTATTATGAGAATGGAACGCTGAAGGGGTACGCGGAAGACGGGATTGCCGTGGGGGCTGAAGGGGCGTCTTATGACATAGTATTGTTCTCCCCCGATGAGTTTGAGGGGATAGAGGGGTTTGAGACCGCGGAACTGGATGAGAATATTCCGGAGGTGCGGAATGAGGGCTGGACGCCGGCATTGGCTGGCGGATTGGTTCTGCTGGTTGTCATTGTGGCTGGCGCCGCATATTTCTTATTTGTGAAAAAGAAGGCGGAAAAGGCCCCGGCGATGGAAAGGAAAAGGGAACTGGACGGGGAAGAGAAGAAAGTGCTTGAAATACTGAAAGGCAGCGAGGGGATGAGGAACCAGAAGGAGCTGCGCGAGATTCTCAAATGCACGGACACGAAGATAAGCTTGCTCATTTCATCCCTGGAAGCGCAGGGATACGTGAAGAGGATAAAGAAGGGGAGGGAAAATATAGTAAAGCTGGTTAAGGGCTGATTATTCTTCCGCGAGCAGGTAATATCCGAACAGCGTATCGCGCATCCACGTGCCGGTCACGGTTTCTTTCCCCCCTTCCGCGGGGAGTGACTGGCTGGACACTCTTATGGATTCGTTTCCGTCAACCAGCGTGTAGCTTGAGAGCGTGCCCAGGCGTATGGAGTTCTCAACCGTTCCGGACACGGAAATCTTTTCCCCCACAAAATCCGCGGGCCTTTCGTTGAGGTCCTTGAGCGGCGTAGTGGATATGCAACCGAAAAGGAGGAGCATGAGCGCGGAACAGAGCAGCAATTTTTGCATCGGATCACCAGGAATAAAAAAGAAGAAGAAGGGAAAAAATTATCTCTTCTTTCCCTTTTTCTTATGCATAACTTTCTTTCCCTTCTTGGCTTTTTTCTTGGTTGCCATTTTTACCACGGAAGGGTAAAAACAGTTAAGGATTATAAACGTATGTGCAATTTTTCGCGTAAAAAGCGGTTTTGAAAAATAAAGCAGGAAAAAAATTTCAGCAACAGCAGCATCCGCGGTGCACGTGCTTCTTCGCAACCTTCTTCTTCGCAACCTTCTTCTTGGCTCTTTTCTTTGTTGCCATTTTTACCACGCGCTTGTTAATTCGGGAAAAATTATAAACGGATGCCCGCAGAAATGTTGGGGGACCACATGAAAGTGCCAAGATGCATGAGCACGCAGCACCCGGACAACGCTTCCATACCTTTCTTCAGCGATTCCGCGGTCATGGACGGAGAGACGGAGGTGAAGGAGGCGTTCTACGCATATTACGATTTGGGATGCGAAGAGCAGATGTGGGACTGCGAAGGAAAGGAAGTGGATTCCTTCGTGGTCAAGAAATTATTGGGAAGGTATGAGTATTTCTTTAAGGAGAAAATGCTGGGGGAGGATGTTTTTCTTACGCTGAGGGTGCCGAACCCAGAGGTGGAGAAGAACGAGGGAAAGGTGCTGCTGGAAGCATTGGAATCAATCCCGCGGAACTTTGATGCGTGCAGCGCGTTCTACGGCAAGGACGTCGCGCCGATATTTGAAGTCATACTGCCGATGGCGACGAGCGCAGCGTCGCTGAACCGCGTATACAACTACTATAAGGATTTCGTGGCCGGCAAGGGGGGGAAGAAGATTGCGGGCGGGGATTTGACGGTCGCGCAGTGGGTGGGTGAGCTCAAGCCCTCGCGCATAAGCATGATTCCGCTGCTTGAGGACAGGAACGCGATGGGGAATGCGGCCGGGATTGTAAAGGAGTATATTTCGGACAAGGATTTGGAATACCAGCGGGTGTTTTTGGCGAGGAGCGACCCTGCGCTGAATTACGGCTCGCTCAGCACCGTATTGATAATAAAGAATGCCGTGGCGGACCTGCATGCGCTGGAGCAGGAAAGCGGCGTGAAGATTTATCCCATTATAGGGGCGGGAAGCGCGCCTTTCCGCGGGAACCTGAAGCCGACGAATGTAGAGGAGTTTATGGACAGCTACCCGAACGTGCAGACGCTCACGCTGCAGTCCGCGTTCAAATATGATTACCGGCCTGAGCAGGTGATCGGGGCGGTCAGGAAGATAAGGGAAAGGGCGAGGGGAAAGCCGCCCGGGGTGGATGCGGAAAGGTCCATGGCGATAATCGGGAAGGTTTCCGCGGAATACGAAAAACAGATTGCGCTGCTTGCGCCAATCATAAACCGCGTCGCGAGGTACGTGCCGGCGAGGAGGAAGAGGAAACTGCACGTGGGGCTGTTCGGGTACTCGCGGGGGGCGGGGCAGGTCAAGCTGCCGCGCGCGATTACATTCTGCGCGGCTTTGTATTCAATCGGGATTCCGCCGGAGATGCTTGGGCTGGACGCGCTTTCCGAGAAGGATTATGATTATATTAACTCGGTTTATTCCGGATTTGAGCAGGACCTGGAGGATGCGCTCGTTTATCTGAATTTTGAGAATTTGAAACTTTTCCCGGAAATAGAGAGGAAAATGCTCCCGGTGCTGGAGAGGTTTGAGTTTGAAACGGACGAGCCGCACCGTGCGCTTTCCAAATACATTTTGAAGAAGGTTGAGGCGGGCGGGCACGAGGCGCTGCAGGAGGAGATTGTGAAGGCGGCGACGATGCGGAAGTTCCTGGGTTAGGGCAAACTTTTAATTATAAACGCATATACAATATTACGGGCAGGCGCTCGTATTCTAGGCGCGGCGGGGGCCGTGCCAGGGTGAAACTATGGCGCTAGAGGTAATACCAGCCGTCCTGGTGAAAACGAGGGAGGAATTGCTGGACCATATCTCACGCGTCTCAAATTATGTAAAGACCATTCACATTGACATAATGGACAATAAGTTCGTCCCAAATTTTACCATCGGGATAAAGGAATTGCAGGATTTGCCTTCCGGGCTGAAGTACGAGATACACTGGATGGTGGAGAGGCCGGAGGAATGGATCGGGAAGGTGAAGGGCCCTTACCTCCATATGGTGCACGTTGAGGCGGTGGAGAGCTGGGAGAAGCTCGCCGAGGCGGTGAAGGGGAGCGGCGGGAGGCTTGGGGTTGCCCTGAACCCGGAGACGCCGCTGGAAAAACTGAAGCCGCACCTGCAAAATGCGGAGAAGATACTCGTCATGTCCGTGCATCCGGGGTTCTACGGGCAGAAGTACATCCCTGAGGTGGAGGCGAAGGTAAAGGAATTAAGAAGGATGCTTCCGAAAGCGGAGATAGAAGTGGATGGGGGCATAAACCCGGAGACGGGGATGCGCGTGGCAAGCTGCGGGGCGGACAATCTCGCGGCTGCGAGCTCAATATTCGCAAAGCCGGACGCGGGGAAGGCGATAGGGGAGCTGAAGGAGGCGTTGAAGAAAGGGTGGGGGGAGAGGCATGGGTAGCAGAATGAGAATCACCAACAACAAGCAGCTGAGGCTGATTGCGAACACGATACGCGAAGACGTAATCAAGATGCTATACGAGGCGAAGTCCGGGCACTCCGCCGGCTCCATCGGGCTCGCCGACATTTTCACCGCTCTTTATTTCAACGTATTGTACCATGACCCGAAAAACCCCTTGTGGGCGGACAGGGACCGGCTCGTCCTTTCCAACGGGCACGTATGCCCGGTGATTTATGCCGCGCTGGCGAACGCGGGCTATTTCCCGAAGGAAGAATTGCTTACGCTAAGGAAATTGGGGAGCAGATTGCAGGGGCATCCGCACAGGGGCTCGCTCCCGGGGATTGAGAATTCCTCCGGACCCTTGGGGCAGGGGCTTTCCCAGGCGGTGGGGATGGCAATAGTTTCCAAGGCCGAGAGGAAAAGATGGCGGGTTTATGCCGTCATATCGGACGGCGAGCACGGGGAGGGGCAGACGTGGGAGGCGGTGATGCTGGCTTCCAAGTACAAGCTGGGGAACCTGACCGCGATAATGGACAGGAATAATATACAAATAGACGGATTCACGGAGGAGGTGCTCCCGCTTGAGCCTCTGGCCGAGAAGTATAGGGCCTTCGGCTGGCACGTGATAGAAGTTGACGGGCACAATATACATGAGATAATAGACGCTTGCGAGAAGAGCAAGGCGATTTACGAGAAGCCGACGCTCATAATCGCGCACACGATTCCGGGCAAGGGGATACCGTTCATGGAATTCCTCACGGAATGGCACGGGAAGCCGCCCACGCAGAAGGAGGCCGAGGAGGCGCTGAAGCTCCTGGGCGTGGAGAGAAGCGTCATAGAGGAGGAGGGATGAACATGCACGCTACGATTGATTTTCCGGCGAAGGGCTCTGCGGCGAGCAGGGACGGGTTCGGAAAGGCGCTCGTTGAATTGGGCGGGAAGGACCAGGACGTATGGGTTTTGACCGCGGATGTTTCCGAATCCACGCGCACGCATTGGTTCGCGGAGAAGTTCCCGAAGAGGTTCGTGCAGGTGGGCGTGGCGGAGCAGAACATGGCTGGGGTGGCTGCGGGGATTGCCGCGTGCGGCAAGAAGGCGTTCGTTTCCGCATACGGGGTTTTCTCGCCAGGGCGGAACTGGGACCAGATAAGGGTCTCCGTATGCTACAACGACGTGCCGGTCGTGTTCCACGGCTCGCACACGGGGATTACGGTCGGGCCGGACGGGGCTTCCCACCAGGCGCTGGAGGACATCGCGATTACGAGGGTGATACCCAACATTGTGGTGCTGGCGCCCGCGGACGTGGAGGAGGCGAGGAAGGCGACCATTGCCGCGTACGAGGCCGGGAAGCCGGCATACATACGCACGTGCAGGGAAAAGATGCCGTCATTTACGACTCCGGAGACGCCATTCAGGATTGGGGAGGCAAACGCCTATAGGGAAGGCACGGACGCCGCGGTCTTTGCGTGCGGGCCCATGGTTTATGAGTCCCTTCTGGCGGCCGAGAAATTGAACGCGGAGGGAATTTCCTGCGCCGTTGTTGACTGCCACACCATAAAACCGATTGATAAAAAGGCGGTGGTGGAGTGGGCGAGGAAGGCCGGGCTGATTGTGACTGTGGAGGAGCACCAGGTGACCGGAGGGATGGGCAGCGCGGTTGCCGAGGTGGTTGCGGAGGAATACCCGATTCCGGTGAAAAGGCACGGGATTTACGACCAATTCTGCGAGTCCGGGAGCGCTTTGGAGCTAATCAAAAAGTATAAATTGGATGCGGAAGGAATCGCTTCGGTCGTAAAGGAGTCCATGGCGATGAAGAAGAGGTAATGAAATGAAATTCTTTCTGGATACGGCGGATGTTGGGAAGATAAGGGCTGCGGTTGAGATGGGGATGTGCGACGGAGTCACAACCAATCCAACTATCATTATGAAATCTGGCAGGGGCCAGAAGGAAGTGGTGCAGGAGATTGCCGCAATCGTGCCCGGCCCGGTGAGCGTGGAAGGGATAAGCGAGGATGCGGACGGGATGGTAAGGGAGGGGGCGGAGTTCTCAAAATGGGCAAAGAACATAGTGGTGAAGGTGCCCATGACCAAGGAGGGGCTGAAGGCGGTAAAAATCCTTGAGAAGAAGGGCATAAGGACGAACGTTACGCTGGTGTTTTCCGCGAACCAGGCGCTGCTTGCGGCGAAGGCAGGCGCTTCCTACGTTTCCCCGTTCGTGGGGAGATTGGACGACATTTCAGAAGATGGGATGCAGCTGATTTATGATATAATGGAAGTTTTCTGCAATTACGAATTCAAGACGGAAGTGATTGTCGCCTCGGTGCGCGACCCGGTGCACGTCCTGGATGCGGCGAAGGCCGGCGCCCACGTGGCGACCGTCCCTCCGGATGTGTTTGAGAAGCTTTTCAGGCATCCTTTGACGGACAAGGGGATTGCGCAGTTCAAGGAAGATTACGCGAAGGGCAAGAGATAGATGCGCGAGAAAAAGATTGTGAAGGCGCCGGAGTATGCGGCGCTTGCTTGCGCCATCATTGAGGACGGGGGGCGCGTGCTGTTTCTGAAGAGAAAGGAGAAGGAGCGAGAACTGCTTGAGCTTCCCTGCGTCCTGGTGGGGAAGGGGATGAATCCGGTATCCGAATTGAAGGGAGCGGTGCTCGCGCAAACCGGCATAGACGCGCAAATAGGGGACGTTGTGCTTGAAGGGAGGCATAATGCGGGTTCGCGCAAGAGGAGGAAATGGATTCCCGCCCTCGGCTTCCGTGCCTCCGCGAAGAGCATGGGCGCGAGGGTGGGCGCGGGATTTTCCGGGGTGAGATGGATTTCCCTGGAGGATGCGAAAAAGGAAAAGATGGCGAGGAAGGCCGAATGGCTCAGGGCTTCATCATCTGCGCAAGCAGGGAAGTGAGGGTGCCGCCGCCATTTGAATTCCATTTCTCGGCGAATTTCTGGAATTCCGCAAGCTCTTTTTCGTAAAGAAGTATGTCGTGCCCGTATTGCTCCTTTTCGCTGCCCTCGGGGACCCATTGGGAAGGGCAGGCGCGGGAGCGCATGTTTTCCATCCCCCCTTTGAAGGGGTAGGTCCTGCAGAGGAGGGGGCGGTAATGGTATATTTTGCATCCCTCCGGGGAATAGAACGAGCAGACATTGCCGCTGCTGCGCTTCAGGACGAGGATCTGCCTTCCCCCGCCTATGAGCAGCGACGGCTCCTTCCTTTCCCTGTCAGGGTAATCCTGTACCGTGTCTACGAATTGGGAAGGCCGCATCCTGGTGGCGAGGGAAATCCTCACGATGTCCGCGGGTGTGATGCAAACGCCGAATTGCATGCAACAAGCACCGCATCTCGCGCATCCCATATGGATACTATTGGCGGAGGGGATAATAAAAGGATGGGAAGGGAAAATGAAAAAAGGAAAATGAATGGAATTGGCCGCTCAGTTCCTGATGACCAGCAGTTCTTTCTTTGTGGAACCGATCCTCATGAGGCCCGGCTTCTTGCCGGTTTCACGGCTGTAAAGGATGCCGTGCCACTCGCGCAGCCCGAACGCCTTGTCAAGGTGCTCAAGGACCTTCTGGGGGTCGAACTCCTTGCAGGAGTACAGGTCGAAGTAGACTTCGTGCGTGTCGCTGAAGAAATGCAGCGACGTGTGGCTCGTGGTTATCATCTGCACGTAGCTCTGCCCCGGGAAATCCAGGTCAACTGCGTCCGACCACTTCAGCTCGCCGAGGGGCTTCATGCCGGTGATCCGCAGCAATTCCGCTACGAATTCCCGTGCCTTCTCCTTCGGGAGTTGACTAAAACTAGGGTCGATTTTCGCGTTGACCGTCAAATGTAGGTGTGTTAGACCCATTTTGCATCGTGATTTTATTACGGGGGGCATATGCTTAAATACATATTCCCGCTCCGACGTGGAAAATCGCAATTTTACGGGAGTGCAAAAAAACCGTGGCGTCGCCGGCGCAAAAATAACGACGGAGAAATGAATAAAAAATGTAGCGGAGAATGTTCCCCATGCTTAGCCCGTGCATGCTCTGCAAGGCGGAATGCTGCAGGAACCACCTCATCACGGTCACATCCTTTGACGTGCTGAGGTTGCATGGGGACGGGTACGGGGTCCCGGATTTCGCGCAATTCGCGCCCTGCAGCACACTGAATTTTGACAACGACATGGTGCTTGAGTTCCACGATTCCGGGCTGGCGGAGGACTACCTGCTCGCATTCAGATCCAACCCGTGCTATTTCCTTGTGAACGGAAGGTGCGAAATACACGGGATTGCACCCTCAGTGTGCAAGGCATACCCGAAGAACGCTTCTGGGAAGATGATGGGGCGGCTGTGCCCCGGCATCCCAAAACTTATGCACGGAGTGCTGGGGACGGAGATAAGGAAGGAGTATGCGAAGGAGATTGAGATTTACAGGGAGATAGTCACGGAGTGGAACAGGGGCAGGGGGAGAATGAGGGATTGCATGCCTTTCCTGCTGGAGAGGACCGAGGAAGCGGCGAATCTGATGGGTAATAAGTAAAGAGTAAAGGAAAAGAATTGGAAAGAAAGATAAGGAAGGTTATGGTCAGAGCTTCTTTACGTTTTCAGCCTTCAGTCCCTTGTCACCCTGCACTATGTCGAAAGAGACGCGGTCCCCCTCGTTGAGCTGTGTGCCCGGCACTATCCCGGTCTGGTGGACGAAGTAGTCCTTACCGTCGTCCCCGGCTATGAAGCCGAACCTCTTGCTTATGTTATAAAATTTCACCTGTCCTTCTGCCATTTAAATTACCCTGATACCTTCTTGGCATGGAAACATATTAAATGCGTACTGATGTTATGAAGGTAGGCGGAGGATGGGTGCATGGTGGCTTTTGCAGACGGGGCGGCGGAGGTGCTGGACGCGAGGATATTCCGGCTCGGGGAGAGATTTGAGCACGCCGGGTTCCTTGCCCTGTGCTTCCTTTCTTTCATGGTCCCGTTCCTTCTGGGGCACCCCCAGCTCCTTGTGGGGATAGCGGTCAATGCGTTCCTCGTGCTTGCGGCGCTGAACATGGACTCCAAGAAAGTGGTTCCGCTTGCGCTGCTGCCGAGCATCGGGGCAATCGCGAGGGGCGTGCTGTTCGGGCCATTCACGTTTGCGCTGGTGTATATGGTGCCGTTCATCTGGGCCGGGAACATGGCGCTCATATTCGCGATGAAATTCCTGTTCGCGGGGAGGAAGACGGATTACCTAATCTCGCTGGGGGCGGGTTCGCTCGTGAAGGCGGGCTTCCTCTTTTCTGCCGCCTATGCGATGCTGCAGTTCTCGCTCGTTCCTGCGCTCTTCCTTGAGGCGATGGGGGTGGTGCAGCTGATTACGGCGGTTGCCGGAGGGCTGCTGGCTTTTGCCCTCTGGAAGGCGGGGGCGCGGCTGGGCATCATCGGCTAGCCGGGGATGCGGCGCTGCAAAAAATTAACAATTAAGGAAAAGACACCGCTGGACGTACGCCCCGCTCACTTCTTCTGGTATGCGTAAGTGAAGGCGGCTGCACCGCCAACAAGCGCGAAGACGGGCCCGCAGCAGCAGGAAGAGTACCCGGAATCGTAATAGTAGTCGTCTTCGTAGCCGTAATCGTCATACGCCCACGCCGCGCCCGCGAAAAGCGCGAGCGAAACCAGAAGAATTGCGAGCAATGCTTTCATGTCCATGCGCTTGTATCCCCTGAAAACTTTATAAATAATTGTGGGCGTGCCAGCTAGCCAGCTTCCTCTACCTTCTTCTTCAATTTGGCCAGTTCGTCGTGGAGCGCGGGGTTCTTCCTCAGCGGGTCGTACTTCGCCTTCGCCTCAAGCTCCTGTATGCGCTTCTTTATGTTCTGCAACTGCTTTCCCAGGTCCTTCTTGCTTTTTCCCATCTCAAACGCCCCTTGTGATATTGAAACACTATTGAAATAATAAAGTATAAATATGCATGGCTGGAAGGGTGGGACATGAAAACTGCGTATGCATCTCCCATATTGGTTTTGCTTCTTTTGGTTGCGGGATGCACTTACCCTGGCCAGCATCAGGGAAGCGGCATCCAGCCGGCGGCCGGCGCGCAGCAGGGCGCGGGAACCGGCGCAGGCGCGGCGGATTCGCAGGCGGGGGGCGCGGCGCAGCAGGGCGGCACGGGGAATGCGGGCATTGCAGTCCCAGCCGCAACGGGCACGCAGCAGGCATCAGGCGCACAGCCCGCATATTCGCAGGTGAATTCGCGCTCATTCTACACATTCACCGACCCTGCCGAGGGCGCGTTCACCATGGACGTCCCTGAGAACTGGAGGGTGACGCAGGGCTCGGGCATAATACGGCCGTACATAGACGCGGGGGTGGCATTTGAGGCAAAGTCCCAGCAGGGGCAGGGCTTCTTCTTCCAGGACCCGTATGGATACGTGTATGTGACGCCCAACGATTTGCTGGCGTATGCCGGGTTCACCGAGGGCTCGCTCTACGACCCTTCCGGGGGATATGCAAACCCCATGATGGTGAGGGCGTACGTGCCTGCGGACGAATATGCGCGGGAGCTGCTTGATGCGGGCGGAATTGATGCCACGAACGTGAGGGTGGCGGACAGGCCGGATTTGCTGCCGCCCGCTAACGCGCTGGTCACGAGGCAGTCCGCGGCCGAGATGGACTTTGATTACGCGTATGCGGGGGTTGCGATGAAGGGCGTGCTGCTTGTGCGCACAACGCTGGTGGAGATTTCCGGGACGGGCATATGGTCGGTTGCAATCATGGAATACTACTCGCCCGTAGCGCTCAAGGACGACACCGAGCTGCTGGTGCTGGACATGCAGCGCTCGTTCAAGGTGGATGATGCATGGGCCGCGCGCGAGCAGCAGGAGATGATGAGGCGCTCCGCGATACTCTCGCAGAGCCAGAGCGACATATCGGAAATCATCTCCTCAACGTTTGAGATGCGGAGCAGGACGATGGACGAGCTCAACCACGACTGGGACAACTATGTGCTCGGGATTGAAGACGTATACGACAGGGACACGGGCGAGCATTACATAGTGGACAGCGGCTCAGACTATTACTGGATTGACGGGGAGGGAAACATCTACGGGACCGATACTGCGGAAAGCCCGTTCCCGTACGAGAACCTGGAATTGCTGGACTGCCCGAAGTGCTGAAGTGGAATGTATTTAAGCAGGACCGCACATATCCGATAGGGATGAAATATGGCATTTGATTTGCTGTGGATTGTGGCCGGGATTTTTGCGCTAATCATCATTGCAATGAGCATACGGATAGTGCGGCCGGTGGAAAAGGGCGTAGTTGAAAGGTTTGGGAAATACAGCCACACCTCCGAGGCGGGCATAAGCTTCATCATTCCATTCGTGGACAGGATGATAAAGGTCAACATCACGGAGAGGATGATAGACGTTGGCTCGCAGAACGTCATCACGAAGGACAAATTGAACGCGATTGTGGATGCTGTCATCTATTACAGGATAAAGCACGTGGAGAACTCGCTCTACCAGGTGAATGACGTAAGGAGCCAGCTCACAACGCTGGCGCAGACCACACT
Organism: Candidatus Iainarchaeum sp.; assembly: GCA_028686985.1. GTDB lineage: Archaea > Micrarchaeota > Micrarchaeia > Anstonellales > Bilamarchaeaceae > CAIXOA01. The sequence continues at coordinate 34,810 of JAQUBA010000003.1, read as the reverse complement.
GAGGGCGGTCATCGGGCAGATGTCGCTCACAGAGGCGAACGAGAACAGGTCAATAATCAACACTAAAATAGAGGAGATACTGGACAAGGAAACAGCTAATTACGGAGTGGACGTGCTGAGGGTGGAGCTGCAGAGGATAGAGCCGCCGCAGGACGTGCAGGACTCCATGAACAAGGTCGTGAAGGCGGAGCAGGAAAAGATTGCCGCCCAGGACCTGGCAACCGCCGCGGAAACGAGGGCGGACGGGGAGAAGAGAGCGTTCATCAAAGTGGCGGAAGGGAAGAAGCAGAGCGAAATCCTTGAGGCGGACGGGCATGGGCAGGCGATTGAAAGGCTGGCGGATGCCGAAGCGAACCGCGTGCGGATTGTGAACGAGGCGATACAGAAATACTTCAAGAACGAGGCGCAGACATACAAGGCGCTGGAGACTTTCCGGGATTCCTTTGAGAACGGGACCAAGTATGTAATTGATTCCAGGAGCAACCTCGTGAACGTGATGTCGGAGATGGCTGGGGCGAACATAGTGCCCCTGAAACAGAAGGGGAAGAGGGGCTCCGGGGAATAGGTTTTTGCGTGCCCCGCCCAGCGCGGGGCCTCCTTCTCTTTTTCCTGCCGGCCATGAAAAACTTATTAAGCTGATTAGAGATAGGTGCGCGGTGTTCCCATGGACTACGAACTCATGAAGAAGCTTTCGGAGGCGGACGGGGTAAGCTCGCAGGAAGGGGCAGTGGCGAAGCTCCTCGCCGCGGAGTTCAGGAAAAAGGGGCTGAAAACCGAAATAGACAATTTCGGGAACGTGCTTGCGTACAAATCAATAGGCAAGAACCCGCTCATGCTAGGGGCGCACATGGACGAGATAGGGCTGATGGTGAAGCATATAGACGAAAAGGGGTTCATACGGTTCATCAAGATAGGCGGGATAGACGACAGGACGCTCATCAACCAGCAGGTGACCATCTCTACCGGGAACGGGATGGTCGCCGGGGTCATCGGGAGCAAGCCGCCCCACATAATGAAGGAGGAGGAGCGGAAGGCGGCGGTGGAGGCGAAGGGGCTTTTCATAGACGTGGGCGCCACGGACAGGAAGGAGGCGGAGGAGCTGGGCGTGGAGATAGGGAATACGGTGACGTTCAACACGCAGTTCCGCAGGATGGGGAAAAAGATGTTCTCCGGGAAGGCGCTGGACAACCGGCTCGGGTGCTATGTGCTGGCGAAGCTGGCTGAGGGGCTTCCCGCGAACGTGGTGCTGATGGGGACATCCCAGGAAGAGGTTTCCACTTTTGGGAAGGGGGCGAAGACAGCAAGCTTCAGGCTGGACCCGAGGGCGTTCGTTGCGGTGGATACTACCGTGGCTGGCGACCACCCGGAAGTGAAGCCTGAGGAAGCACCCATATATCTCGGAAAGGGGCCTGCGATTGCGCTCCTGGAGGCTGGCGGCCGCGGCAATGTCGCGGACAGGGGCTTGGCGGGGAAAACCATCAGGATTGCGAAGAGGAACAAAATCAAGTTCCAGCTGGAGGTGTTTGACGGCGGGGCGACGGACGCGGCATCGGTGCACAACGTGAAGAGCGGCATCCCTTCAATAGCAGTATGCATCCCGACGAGGTACATACACTCCACTGTCAGCGTAGCGCACGAAGACGATGTGTGGGCGGAAACAATGCTGCTCAAGGGGATGCTTAAGGAGTTTTGAGTCGGTCCCCCCGCATAACCGCACCCGCAAGAACGGATTTGTCAGGGTTTTCTTCGGGGTGCCGGATTTGCGCACCCTCGTGCCCTGAAAACACTATTTCTTCTTTGCAAACAGGTAATGTGCTCCAACCGCAATTGCCAGCAGCACGAGCAATACGCCGATGATGAATGCCCAGTCTGGGCCGGATGCCTGGGGCTGGGTGCTGGAAGGCTGGAGACCCGTTTCCGGAGCGCTTATCTCCCTCGCCTGCGCGCTGCCGGCGAGCATCTCGGCCTCCCTCGCGAACTCTATCGCATCCGCATACTCGCCCAGCGCAAGCGCATCACTGGCTTCCTGCAATTTCGCCTGCGCATCGCCCACGTCCTTGCCCGCATCGGATGCGGCGGAGATTGTGGACTGCGCTGCGGCTATCGCGGCGATGGCGTCATCGCGTGTTGGGCCCTGCGGCTCGGATTGCGTGGGCTGCTCCTCTTCCCCGGCAGGGGTTTGGTTTGCGCCCAGGGAGGACAGTGCCCGCTCCATCGGCGTTTCCCGCTCTTCCGCGGCGCCTTCAGCCGGGCACAACTCCAGGCTGCCAAGCACGAGCTCGCCGCTGAAATAGTCGCTCGTCCTTTCGGAAACGACCTTGTACGCTCCGTCCTGCACAAGCGTGAAGGGGGCCTTGCCACGGTAGTCCGTGGTGCCGGATGACTGGACGCGGCCGTCCCTGAACAGGGTCATGCCGAGGCCGCTTATGGGGTCTCCGGAATACGAAGCCACCACCTCAAGCCTGCCGCTGGAGCAGTTGAAAGAATAGGCCATGTTTATGTCCTTCCTGCCATGGCTGCCGGAACTGCTGGCGGGGGCGGCTTCGTACGCAATCGGCACGAAATAGCTGAACGAAGCGATTCCGTCCTTCCTTACCGTCTTGTTTGCGGTGTCTATGCTGGTGCTGCCGAGACTGGTCCAGCTGCTGGAATACGCGCCCACTGCGACGTTTCCCGCCGGGTAGCCGGAGGAAGCCACGTCCGAATCGTTGTAGGGAATGGCTATGTTGGCTGCGGCGCCGCTGGCCAGCGAGGTCACGTTGATGGCGCCGAACATCCAGGGCGTCCTCAGCACTCTGGCGCCCAGCATGCCCGGAACCGTGATGTTGAAATTGGTATCGTTTATGGACAGCGCGGTGGCGGAGAGGTTGACCGATTTAGCCATGATGTCCTGGGCGTATATGGAATAGTTGAGGAAGTCGGTGCACACGGCCCCGCCCATCGCGTCCAGGTAGCCGCTGCCCTCCACATATATGTCGCTGCCACCAGCCGGGGCACCATATATGAAATTGTCCCCGGTGAAGATGATTGTGGCGTCTGTCACCTCTATGCCATTTGTGGCGTTTGTTATGGTGTTGTTGTAGAATCCCTCGGTGCTGGAATCCGCCTCAAGGAGGAATGCGCTGGAGTTCCAGATATCGGTTATCGCATTGTCATACATGGCCACGTCCTGGGAATCCCAGAGGGATATGCCAACCCTGCGCTCGCCCAGCTCGAAAATCACGGTCTCGTCCGCAAAGTTGTTGCCTATGGAGGAGCCACGCACAGTTGCGTAGTTGGAAGATTCAAGGGATATGCCCCCGAAACTCGTGTTCATGGCCGTATTGTTGGTCAGGATTGCATTATGGCTGTTGTAAATATAGAAGCCCATGTAGTTGCCGGAGGAGTTGGAGCCGGTTATGCTGACGTTGCCGCTGTCCATGACGAAAAGGGCGTTGTTGTTGAATTCGTCCGAGCCGCGCACGGTGACGTTGGTGAGGTTGGAATAGTTGGCGTTGCAGAGAATCAATTCGGACGACTCGAAGTGGCTCCATTCAATGGAAGAGTTGGAATAGTTTATCGGCCTACCACCCGAACCGTTCACTCCGTCCAGGGCCCCGCTGAAGCATGCTACGGGCAGCACGTCCATCAATTCGTTCTCCGCGACAATGCTGTTCGTTATGTTGTTCTGCTCCTCAACGACTATCACGATGCCCGCGGCATTGTCCGATATGTTCAGGCCGACCATCTCGTTGCCCTCGCTGCCTTCGGACAGGACGAAGCCCGCGAGATACATGAGGGAAATGTTCGTGTTGTTTACGAGGTTGCTGGAACTGTTGTAAATCTCCATGCCATATATCAGGCTTAAAACTATGTTGGAATCCGAAATCGTGTTGCTGTCGGAACCGTCCAAGATTATGCCGTAGCCCAGGTTCGCGTACGCCTCCGCCGAGCTGATATTGTTGCCTGAGGAGCTCTCAAGCAGGAAGCCATAGTCCAGGTTTCCGTTTGCCGCTACTCCGGTGAAGATGTTGTAATCTGACCCAAACGCGTAAATGCCCCCGACGTAGTTGGAATATGCCGTGGAGCCGTTAAAGGTGTTGTTCTCCGAAGTGTTGAGGAAGAAGCCCAGGTCGCTGTTGTCGTACGCAGAATCACCGGTGAATGCGTTGCCGCTGCTGTGTTCAAGGAGGAAGCCGTTGAACGCATAATCGTCGTCATCGTGGCCGTTGTGCTCGGCTGAGTTGGACTCAAAATTGTTGAAGTCGCTGTATGCGTAAAGGGCGAAGCCATCGTAATAGTTGTAGGATGCGTTGTTGCCGGTGATGTTGCAGTAGGTCGCGTTGTACAGGAACACGCCGTTGAGGCTGTTGTTGGACAGGGAGTTGTTCTTGAGCGTGTTGTTAGTGGTGGAGGTGAGCGCGATGCCATAAGAGCCGTTGTAGCCCACGTTGAAGCCAAGGACGTTTCCGCTGCCGCCGTATATTCCATAGGCGGTGTTGTTGTATGCTGTATTGTTCAGGAGAGTGTTGTTATACGACGACTCTATGATCATGCCAGTATTGCCGTTGTATGCCGCGGTGTTGTTGGTGAGGTTATTGGAGTTGGAGCCCGCATAGATGTGGAAGCCATACACCGTATTATCCTCGACCGTGTTGTTGAACAGCACGTTGTATCCAGAGTCCTGGTAAATGAAAAAGCCGGTGCCGGTGTTGTTGTATGCCTCGTTGAACCTGAACGTGTTGTCGCTGGCGGATTGGAGGTAGAACCCTATGTCGTTCCCGTATGCGGTGTTGTTCTCAAGCAGGTTGTCATAGCTCGCATAGACGAGGAAGCCCCCGACGCCCACCCCGTGCGTATCATGCACCGTGTTCCCGGCCAGCACGTTTCCGTCCGCGCTTGTGGAGAGCACGAAACCCATCGAGGAGTTGTACGCGACGTTGTCCATCATGGTGCTGTTCGAGCTCGTCTTCAGGTAAAAGCCCCGCAGGATGTTCCCGTGCGCGGTGTTGTTCATCAGTTCCCCATAGTCCATGCCGTTCCCGTATATGCCGTTTTGGGTGTTGTTTATCATGGTGTTGAACGCGAACCTGTCGTGTGTGCTTGTCTTGAAATAGAACCCATGTAAGTAATTCTGCGAGGTGCAGTTCTCCACGGTGTTGTAATCCACGTTTGTCGCGTATACCCCGTATCCTGACCCATCCACTCCGTCAAGGGTTGAGCCGTTGCAGTTCAGGTAAATCCCAGATGCATTAAGCTGCATGGACGCGCCCGTCCCAGTGTTCAATTCATATGTCGCTTCGCAGAGGGTGGTGTTTTCATTCACGTAGAGGACGCCGGAGGAATTGACGATGTTCGTGCCCCACGTTGAGGGATTGGAGATATTTACGCACTGGGCGCTGACCGTGGATGCGGCTATTAAGAGGAATACCACTGATACCAAAGAAATCTGATTACGCATCCATACCCCCGGTTTGTTAGCTCTTATGGCTAATAGCAATATTATAATACTTACGGCGTAGCTGGAAACCGGGGCGGGATGGCTGGTTCTGGGCGAGCCCATCCACAACCCGGACAGGGGCGCGGCAGGCGCTTGCAGAGGCGCTGGAGAACAAGGTGCCCGAGCTGGTTGAGCAGGCGTTTGTGATAAGCCACGAGGAGAGCCTGATGAATCCGGAATTTGCGAGGAGCTACAGGTTTGCGAGGGGCAGGGGGGCGGGGGGGGCCACTGTGGCGGAGGAATTGTAGCGGGCTAAGCCACTACCATGCTCTCAAGCTCCTTCGCAATCTGGAAAAGGTCGGCTGACCGCGGCTTGCCGGATTTCCCGTACCATTGCCTGCATTCCTTTTCCATGGAATTTGCATAGACTGATAAGCAGTAGAAGAGCGTGCCGCTGCAGGTTAAGCCCCTGCGCATCAGCCCGCGCATCATGAGTATGAAATTGTCCACCGCGTCCGCGCCGCCCCTCGCGCGCCTTATGTAGCGCGGGTCCGCGACCAGCGCCCTCCTGGAATCAAGCATCATCTCGGAAGGCACGGGGTTTGAGAAAATGTGGCCGCTCTTGTGCATCCTGACCATCATCTCCGTGGCCAACTCGGCGAACCTGCCCTTGTTCTCATCGTTGAAGTCGGACCATGAGGAGGATTGGAGGTGCGGGGCCGAGAACCGGCTGTCTATGCCCCATGTCGCCTTGTCCACCCGGGAGAGCAGGTAGAAGTTTCCGGCAAGCGTCCTGAACCATCCGGCTATGCGCGAAACGAACTCTTTTACCTTGGATGCCGCTGAGAAAAGCCTTTTCGCGATTGCGCGGGTGCATTTGTGCGCCATGTAGGTCTGCCCAGCGTGCGTGAATGCGGTGGAATCAACGCCGTCCTTCCCGTCTATGGAATGGAGGCAGCGCAGGTTCTCGTCCGAATATTCCATGGACTCAACCTGCATGCCGCCCGTGGAGGATTTCCATTGGTACTTCACGCAGCACACGCCGCCCTTCTTGCGCGAAGAGACGGCTTTTGGGGCGTCCGCCGGCTCGGTCACTATGCAGCATGCATCGCCGTTCCTGAAGTCCGCCACCATGCCGGCCAGGACCTCGTTCCCCTGGCCCCAACTGAGCAGCCTCTTTTTTTCCATGCGTATAACCCCCACTAGACGCTACGAATTGTACATAATTCGTTCATTTGATTTATAAATATTTGTCACAGGTGCAAAATTCAGAAAAAGTCGCCCATCCCCTTCTGCCTGCCACCGTGCGTCAGCTCGTATTCATCCGCGCCCAGCTCCTTGAGTATCTTGAGCACCGAGGGGAGCACCTGGTTGTTTATGTAGTAGTCCGGGTCGTAGTCGGGGGCGAACTCCAGCAGCTCGGCCCTGTCCGAGATGCTCTTTCCCTTGCGGGTTATCACATACCCTATGATGCTGCCGCGCTCTATGTGCTTGCCCCGCTTGAGGGCCTTCTGCGCAGCTAGCAGTTCGGGGCTGAGTATGTCGTAGTTGGACGGGTCCTTCTTGAGCTGGGTGTAGATTGCCAGGTCGGCGAGCGGGACCTTTCCGGAGCGAAGCTGCTCAACCACCTCGCGGACTATCCTCACGGCCTTGTCCTTGCTGCCCTCGCGAAGGATGGCCTCAAGCACGCGGCGCTGCGTGGTCTTCGCCACGGCGGACCAGTCCCTGCGCACCAGCTCGAAGCCGCGTATCTTTACGCGGCCGTCGTCCCCCAGAAGGGCATATTTCTTCTTCGCGCCCTTCTCCTCAGCCTTCTTGCTCACGAAAACGCCGCGGGTGTAGAAGCCCTCCAGCTCCAGTTCCATTTTTTCGGGGAGCTCGCGGTTTATCTCCTCCAGGAAGCGGAGCGCGTCCTCGCGTTTTTTGTCGCCGAGGAGCAGGAAGAGGGAATCCGTATCCATGTAAAGGACCTTGAATCCGGCGGCCTTCGCCTTCTCTTCGGCGGCGAGTATGTGCATCCTTCCCCACGCGGTGACGCTCTCCGCGCATTTCCTGCTGTACCATCTGGAGCGGGCGTATCCCAAATAGCCATAGAAGGAATTTGCGAGAATCTTGAGGGCGTGGGAGCGCGCGGAGAGCATCTTGTGCTCCTCGGTGTCCTTGGCCGCGGATTTCAGCTGCCGCTTTATGATGGCACGGCGGTCTATGAGGCTCTCCAGGACGAGCGGGATGAGCCCGCGCGGGGACTTTGCAAATTTAGCGCGGGTGGGCGACTCAAAGCCCTCGCCCGGCTTGCCCAGCGTGAAGGGGTCTATGTTGTATGAGCATATGATGGATGGATACAGCCCGCGGAAGTCAAACACCGCGATGTTTTCGTATATGCCCGGCTCGGGCAATTTCACATACGCGCCCTGGATGGGGTTCTCTGTGCGGGCTGCGACCGCGGAGCCGCCCGGCTTTGGGGGTATTATCATGTTGTGGGCAGCCGCCTCCGCCATCAGCAGGCTCTCCACCAGCTGGCCGGAGGTCGCATATGCGACGTCGAATAGGGGCATGCGGGTGATTGTGGAAAGCTCGGAGAGGAGGGGGTATGCCATCTCGCCCAGCTCAATCGTTGCGAGCGAGTCCGCAAGCGCATAATCGGTGAGGGTGGCGATGTCGCCGCTGTCCCACTGCTTCCATATGTCCATGCGGTCTATTTTTGTGGCTTTTTTTCCGGTTACGGCGGAATATACGTTCTTCAGGGTATAATCATCCGTGCGGATGAGGCCGGTGAAGCCGAAGAATTTCATCACAGGGTAGAGGTCCACGTGCACCCGGCCCTTTATCTTCAGCGGGTTTATCATCCCCTTCTTTATCAGGCGGTACGGGCTGCCGTCCCTCCCCAGCGCGAGCGGGATGCCCAGCCTTTTCGCGCGCTCCGCGATGTACGGGAGGTCAAAGTTGGTGGTGTTATAGCCGTAGAGGACGTCCACGTCCTTCTCGCTGAGCATGAGGAAGAAACGCTCCAGCATCCGTTTTTCGTCGTCCACGAGCTCCACGTTGCCGCCCTTCACGTCGCGGTAGGTGACCACGCCCTTCGCGCCGTCGGAGCAGGCGAAGCTGAACATTATTATCGGGTCCTTGGAGGGGCGCGGCGCGCCCAGCGGGTTGTAAACCTCGGTGTCAAAGGCGAGGCGCCTCAGCATGCGCGGGTCGCCGGGGGAGGATTTCAGGAAGCGGCTTATCCGCCTCCCGTCCCGCTCATATGAGATGACGGAGAACGGGACCAGCGAGAAGTCCATCATGAAGCGCCTTCCGTAGTGTATTCCATATTCGTAGCATGGAAAGGGGATTGCTTCGCGCAGGATGGGGACGTGCCGCGGCTCGTGGCAGATTACGCGCAACAGCCGTTTCGGTTCGCCGTCCAGTATCCTTTCTGCGAATTCGGTGCGCTTGGGCGAAACTGCGGTGCCGTCCTCCCCCTTCACTGAGAGCGACTCTATCGCCCTCTTTCCCGCCTCGTCCACGTCGGCGTAAAAATAGGGGTCGTGCTGGAAGTACAGGAAAGCGGTTTTCTTGCCTTTTACGAGGAGGCGTGCATAGCATTTGCCCGCGCGCACTACGTAGTCTGCGTCAATGAAAAGCGCCTTCCTCCTCTCCATGGGTAGGATTCAGGCAGAAAGGGTTATTTAGGCTTGCTGAGGGCCAGCTCTTTGCCGACGAGCTCGTCCACCACGTCGCGCGGTATGAAGCGCCTCCCGCCTATCTTCACGTGCGGGATGCGGTTCCTGTCCAGCCTGCGCTCAAAGGCGTTCCTCTTTATGTCAACGCCCTTGACATGGAGCTCCTTTATCGCCTGGCTGACCGAGTAGTATTTGCGTGCAACGTGCGAGAGGCTGTCAATGGTGTCGCGCGGGATGAGCCTCTTGGTGCCTATCTTCAGCGAGGGGATGGAGCTCTTCTCCACCCTGCCTATGAATGCCCTGTAGTTGATTGTGCTGTTGTATTTCTTGTAAAGCTCATACGCCTCGCGGATTGTGTAGAAATCCTTGCCGAGGGAGAGTATGTCCTCCAGCGACTGCACCGGGATGTACCGCTTCTTGCCGACCTTCACGGATGGAACGCTCCTGCGCTCTATCCTTCCCCCAAATGCCCTGAAGGAGATGTCCATGCCCTTGGAGCGGAGAAACTCGTAGGCGTCCTGTATTGACAAAATGCCCGCGCGCCTGAGTTCCGCGTCGCTTCTCCTGGAGCGCTCATATGTCTTCTGAGCGGCATCCATCACCGAGCCTATCGCAAGGGAAAGGCTGCGCTCAACGGCACCCCTCCTCTTCCTTACATCTTCCATGTCTATGGAGGTTAGCCTGTCTATTTTTTCATCGTTTATTTTCCGGTTGATTATGATTCTCCTGCCTCTGGGCATTTTGTCACCTTTTCACACAACTTATATACGAAGAAATCATTTATAAAGGTATCGTTGGAGCCATGGCGAAGTGTGTAAAATCACCCGGAAGAAAGCCCCTTGACATAATTATAAACCGTCCAAAGGATTGCGAGCCCGGCCAGCGCGGCGCCGGCGAGGAGAAGCGGGTTGTCCGTGGGCAGCATCTGCTGGGGCTGGCTTCCGGTTGCATTGCCATCGCCCGGGGGCGCCACAGTGCCGTTGCCCTGCGGGCTGTATTGCACCAGGTATTCACCATCCACCGTCTCCATGTTGCCCTCCTTGTCCTTCGCGGCTATGGTGAAGCGGACTAGGGAGTTGTCCGGGGGGCGGGATATCTCCGCGACATATTTGCCGCCCTGCACGAATGCGGGGACGGTGCGTGTCACGCCGCCCACGTTATATGATACGGTTATGTCATCCGCGGACGGGCCGCTCGCATGCACATTCGGGTCCTCCACCGAGAAGGATATGACCATGTCGTGGTCGGGCGTCATCTGCACGCCGACGCCGGATATGTCCGGGGGCGTTAGGTCAAAGACCACGGTGTAGGATTCGCGCTGGGAAAGGTCTATCTCAGGCGCCTTGGTGAGAAGGCCGTATGTAACGGAAACGGTGGGCCGCGCGAGCGGCGTGTCCTGGATTGAGACGGAGCTGCCGTTGTATTCCTGCGTGTCCACCAGGATTATTGCGCCCAGCGGGTCGCCCTTGTCGTCAATCACATTGAGCATGAAATTGTATAGGAGCGCCTGCAGGGTGTAGACCGTGTCGTTCTGGACGGATATTTTCCTGGAAACGACCGCGCCGCGGTACGAAACCGCGACGTCCACGTCGTTCTTCTTGTTCACGATGAAGTATGCGAGCCCGCGGTCGTTGGTCGTGGACTCCATGCTGTTCACCCGGATTGGCGAGAATGCAAGGGGCGCGCCGAACTTGTCCACCGCCTTCACGGTGAGGGAATAGGCGTCAAAATGCACCTGCTCGTCCGCCAGGTGGTGCTGCGCGGTTATCGTTTCCATGTGCGTTACGCCGTCATAGGTCACGTTGAGCCTTATGTCGCAGCGCACGCGGCTGTCCAACTGCTCGGTGTTTGTAAGCGTGGTTGAGACCTTTCCGTTGGCGTCGGTATAGAGCACGTTGGTCGTTATGTAGCCCTTGCCCGTGGTGTAGTCCTTCTGGTATGTGAAGGTAACGGATGCGTTGGAGATGGGGCGGTACTTAGCGTCCAGCACGAGCACCCTCACGGGGTCGCGGAAACCGGCTTCGCATTCCGCCGCGTACACGGCGGAGGCGAGCAACAGCAAAAGCAGCACGTTCTTCAGCATGGAGACACCTCTTGGCTAAGTATGATTATTAGGTCTTTAAAAATATGGGAGGCGCGGCTACTGCGCGCCCTCCCCAGCCACCTGCTCCGAAGGCGCGGTGGTGAAGGACGAGACCTTCTCCCCCTCCCTGAGCTTTATGACGCGGACGCCGAGGGTGTTCCTGCCCACGGTGGATATCTGGCCCACGGGAACGCGTATTATCATCCCGGACGCGGTGGTCACGATTGCGTCCTCCCCGTCGTCCACGCAGCGCACGTTCACGATGTCGCCGTTCCGGGCGCCGGCCTTCATGTTGATGATCCCCAGGCCGCCCCTCCCCTGCATGCGGTACTCGGCAACGGCCGTCTTCTTCCCGTAGCCGTTCTCGGTTATGGTGAGAAGGAACTGCTTGCCCGTGACGGTCGCGCTCACCAGTTTATCTCCCTTGCGGAGCCTTATCCCCCGCACGCCCGCGGCCGAGCGCCCCACGCCCCGCACGTCCTCCTCCCTGAAATGTATCGCATAGCCCTTCCTGGTGCCGAGGCAGAGCCCCTGGCTGCCGTTGGTCTTCCTCACCGCGATGAGGGAGTCGCCCTCGCGCAGCGTGATTGCGATTATGCCGCCCTTGCGCGGGTTGCTGAAGCTGGACGTCTCAACGCGCTTCACCGTGCCGAGCCGCGTAGCCATGAAGAAGAACTCGCTGTCCTTGAATTCATCCACCGCGATTGATGCTGTGACCTGCTCGCCCTCGGCCCGCAGGAGGTTCACGATGGGCTTTCCGTGCGAGTAGCGGCCCGCCTCGGGTATGCGGTAGGCCTTGAGCCAGTGCACCTTCCCCTTGTCCGTGAAGAAGAGGATGTACTTGTGGTTGGTGGTCACGAAAACGTCCTCTATCGCGTCCTCCTCCACGGTCTCGGCGCCTATCTTTCCGACGCCGCCCCTGTGCTGCGCCCGGTACTCCGCGAGCGGGACGCGCTTTATGTAGCCCTTCCTGGAGATGGTGACCACGACCTGCTCGTCCGGAATCAGGGATTCTATCTCAACCTCGGCCTCGCCCTCCTCGACCATGGTGCGGCGGGGCTGGCCGTACTTGGCCCTGAGCTCAAGCATCTCCTCCTTCACCACGTTGAATATCTTTTTCTCGTCCGCGAGGAGCTCGTGCAATTTCCTTATCTCTTCCTGCTTCTCGCCGTGCTCTGTTTCTATTCCATGCCTCTCCAGCCCGGTGAGCTTCTGCAATTTCATGTCAAGGATGGCGGCGCCCTGCTTGTCCGAGAGCTTATATGCGGAGGACAGTTTGCCGCGCGCCTCCTCCGCGTTCCTGGATGCGCGTATGAGCGAGATGACCGCGTCTATGTTCGCCAGCGCGACGAGGAAGCCCTCAAGGAGGTGCAGGCGCTCCTGCGCCTTTGCGAGGTCAAACTTGCTGCGCGCGATTATGATTTCCCTGCGGAAGGAGATGAATTCCCTGAGCATCTCAATGAGCGGGAGCATCCTGGGCTGGCCGCCCACGAGCGCGAGGTTCTGTATGCCGAAGCTCTTCTGCAGGTCGCTGAATGAATAGAGTTGGTTGAGGACTATCTCCGGGTCCTCGCCCCTCTTCACCTCTATGACGAGGGCCATGCCGTCCCGGTCCGAGCGGTCGCTCACGTTGCTTATGCCCTCTATCCTCTTCTCCTTCACCGCGGAGACAATCTGCCCTATCAGCGCGGTCTTGTTCACCTGGTAGGGGATTTCCAGGATGGTGATTTCATTCTTTTCTATCGCGGCTTTTCCGCGGACGGTTATGATGCCCCTGCCGGTCTTGTACGCATTTATGATTTGGGATTTCCCTATTATGGAGCCGCCGGTCGGGAAATCCGGCCCCTGCACAATGCGGAGGACGTCCTCTTCGGTTCCGCCCTCTATTATGGATATGATTGCGTCCGCGATTTCGCTCAGGTTGTGCGGGGGGATGTTCGTTGCCATGCCTACCGCGATTCCCGCCGAGCCGTTGAGGAGGAGGTTCGGGATGCGGGAGGGGAGCACCGTTGGCTCCTCCAGCGTGCCGTCAAAATTCGGCGTGAACTTCACCGTTTTCTTCTCTATGTCCTTGAGCATCTCGCCCGCGAGCTCCGCCATGCGCACTTCCGTGTACCTCATAGCCGCGGGGGAGTCGCCATCTACGGAGCCGAAGTTTCCCTGCCCGTCCACGAGCGGGGCGCGGAGGGAAAAGTCCTGCGCCATGCGCACTAGCGCGTCGTAAATCGCCATGTCTCCGTGCGGGTGGTACTTGCCGAGCACTTCGCCGACCACCCTCGCGCTCTTCTTGTAGGGCTTGCTGTGGGTGTTGCCCAGCTCGTGCATCGCGAACAGGATGCGCCTCTGCACGGGCTTGAGCCCGTCGCGCACGTCCGGGAGCGCGCGGCTCGTTATGACGCTCATCGCGTAGTCCAGGTATGAGGACTTCATGTCTTCCTCAATCGGTATGTCTGTAAGCGGCATGTTATCACACGTCAAGGTTTTTTACATATTTTGCGTTCTCCTCAATGAACTTCCTGCGCGGCTCAACCGCCTCGCCCATCAGTATGGTGAACATCTCGTCCGCGAGCATTGCGTCCTCGATGGTGACGCGCTTCATTGAGCGCGTTTCCGGGTTCAGGGTGGTCTCCCAGAGCTGCTCCGGGTTCATCTCCCCCAGCCCCTTGTACCTCTGCACCGAAGCGCCCTCGCCCGCCTCCTGCACAACTTTGGGAAGGTCCAGGTCGCTGAATGCGTAGCGCATCCCCTTGCCCCTCCTCACCCCATAGAGGGGCGGCTGGGCGATGAACATGTGCCCTGCTCTATCACGGGCTTTAGGTAGCGGTAGAAAAGGGTAAGCAGCAGGGTGCGTATGTGGCTGCCGTCCACGTCCGCATCGGTCATTATCACTATCTTCCCGTAGCGGAGCTTTGCGATGTTGAAATCCTCCCCGAAGCCGGTGCCGAGCGCGGTGATGAGGACGCGTATCTCCTCGTTCTGGAGGATTTTGTGTATGGGCGATTTCTCCACGTTGAGGATTTTCCCCTTGAGCGGGAGGATTGCCTGGAAGCGGCGGTCCCTCCCCTGCTTGCTGCTTCCCCCCGCGGAATCCCCCTCAACTATGAACATCTCCGCCTTCGCGGGGTCCTTCTCTATGCAGTCCGCGAGCTTGCCCGGGAGCACGGAGCCGTCAAACACCCCCTTCCTGCGTATGAGCTCCTTCGCCTTCTGCGCCGCCTCGCGGGCGCGCATGGACTTGATGACCTTCTCCATGATGCCGCGGGCATCGGAGGGGTTCTCGGCAAGGAAGCGGGAGAAGCTGTCGTATGCGATGCTGCTCACTATCCCCTTCACTTCGCTGTTGCCAAGCTTGGTCTTGGTCTGGCCCTCAAACTGCGGCTCGGGCACCTTCACGCTCACGACCGCGGTGAGGCCCTCCACGGAATCGTCGCCGCTTATCGTCCCCTCCCCCTTGAGGAGCTTGTGCTCCTTTATGTATTCGTTCACCGCGCGCGTGACCGCGGTCTTGAAGCCGACGAGGTGCGTGCCCCCTTCTATCGTCGCGATGTCGTTGGCGAATGAGTGGATGAGGGGGATGTAGCTTTGCGTGTATTGTATCGCGTACTCAACCTCAACGTCGCCCTCCCTCCTTTTGTAGGAGAACGGCTCGTGTACCCTCTCGCGCGAGCGGTTGAGGTACTTCACGAACTCGGAAAGCCCGCCGTCGTATTTGAACTCCTCCTCGCGGTTCTCGCGCTCGTCCCTGAGCAATATGCGCACTCCTGAGTTGAGGAACGCGAGCTCGCGCAGCCTGTCGCGGAGGTAGTCAAACTCAAATCCGCCAGTGAAGATGGACATGTCCGGGCGGAAGCGGACTATGGTGCCGCGGTGATCGGTGCTGCCCAATTCCTCCACCTTCGTCTGCGGAAGGCCGCGCGCATATTTCTGGAGGTATATTTTCCCGTTGCGGTGCACCTCTATCTCCATGTGCTCGCTGAGCGCGTTCACCACGGAGAGCCCGACGCCGTGCAGGCCGCCGCTCACCTGGTACGCCTTCTTCTCAAACTTCCCTCCCGCGTGGAGGACGGTGGAGACGAGCTCCATCGCGGATTTTCCGGTCTTGGAGTGCGTTTCGGTCGGGATGCCCCTCCCATCGTCGCGTATGGACGCCCAGCCGTCCGCCTTCAGTAGCACCTCTATGTTCCTGCAGTGGCCAGCAAGCGCCTCGTCTATGGCGTTGTCCACTATCTCGAATATGAGGTGGTGGAGCCCGCGCTTCGCGGTATCGCCTATGTACATGGCCGGGCGGCGCCTGACGCCTTCGAGCCCTTCCAGTACTTTTATGCTTTCAGCACCATACTCTTCCATCGTGTCACCCTTGCTCGCCAGTCTTCGCTTTCCATTGCTCTATGAGCTGCTTGAGCCTGCCCCTTTCAGTGAAAAGGAGGGGATTGCTCTTGCCGGAAGGCAGCGAAACCGCCGCGGACTTCCTGCCCATGATGACGAACCTCTTAACGTCCTCCTCCCCGAACTTCCTCGCGATTGCCTTGGCGAAGCCGGAGAGCTTTAGGTAGAGGACCGCGCCCACCGTAGCGTTCCCCCTTGAGAATGAATTGGAGAGGACCTTTCCGTCGTGAATCACTATGGATGCGTCCACGAGCCCCTCGCGCTTCAGGTCGGCGAGCGCCGTGCTGACCATGTTCTCCACCGAGACGGTCCTGCGCTTTATGCGGTTGTCCTCAAGGATGAGGTGCCTGGCGCGGTGCTCGCTTATGAACTTGCTTACGGCCCACTCCCTCCACTGCATCGGTATGGAAACCAGCGTCTCCACGGGAACATCCCCGCTCTGGTCCACCGCCTTTTCTATTTCGCTGTTCCAGACCGGCCAGTTCTCCTCCATTATGCCGACCTTCTGCTCTATGCGCTTGTCCATCTCCTCCAGCCTCCCCATATGGAAGTCTATGAGGCTCTTGGCCGTGTTCTGCTTCCCGATTTCAACGAACTGCTCCAGCCGGTCCGTTGGGACTGCGATGAGGACTGAATATTCCTCCTTCACGTCCATCCCGGTATGGGAGAGCGTGTCAATCCTCGTCTTGAGGTTGTCCGAGAGCACCTTGAGCTTGGACAGGGACGCGACGTTCTCTTCCTTAGTTGCGCCCTTCGCCCGGAAGTATCCCTCACCAAGGACAATCCCCTTGAGCCGGTCCTCGGCGAACAGGTAAATCGTGTATGCGCCGAGTATGAAGAGGATTGATGATACGGCGCCGGGTATGTCGGAAATCGCCCTGAGCTGGACCGTGGCGAGGTCAAGCTGGCCGACCTCCGTGGGGCGTATGTAAAAGGCGTTGAGCAGGAAGCATACGATGATGAGGCCTGCCCCCACGCCCACATAGCTCCTCCAGTCGGTTATGGGCGGGCCCATCCTGTCTATCAGGTATTCGCGGACGTCCTTGCGGTCCATGTACGCGCGGAGCGCATGGTAGAGCGCGGTGATGAGCATTATGGCGAGGAGCACCACGTAGAGCAGGAATGCCGCGGCGGCGCCCAATGCGGTGAAATACCCCAGCCCGAGCGAATATGCGAGCGTGAAAACGGATTTGGATATGCCGGTGAAGAGCGACACTGCGGGGTTGGATGCGAGCATGCTGAACACCGTGAAGAACTTCACGTTCCGCTCGTCAATCTGCGGGTTGCTCCACCTGGAGACCACCGTGTCCTGCGGCGCGTCCGGGGACGTGAAATCGTACACGAGCACCTTGCGCGGCGAATCAGCGCGGATGTTCTCCCAGCCCAGCCTGAGCGGGAACTTCTGGTAGACGACGCCCTGGGGGATGTCAACGGACAGTTCGTCTATGCTCATCGCGACCGGGGGCGTGTCCTGTATGAAAAGCGTTATGTGTTCCTCCTCCGTCCCCCCCGTGATTACTTCGGACACGCGATACCTGTACCGGTCAGGGGATACCCCGGTTGTGCCCACAAGCTGTGCCGCCTGCCCGAGGAGGTCAAGGCGCAGCGGGACTGGGCCGCACGTCCCATAGGTGTTTGAGTTGAACATGCTCATGCCCGCCAGGTCGCTGGAAACCGCCATGAGCCTGACCGTTTTCCTTATGAACTCCTTCCTGTCGTCCTGGGACGGGAGGGATTGTGTAGATGTGAGCTCGGATACGAGCCGGTCCATCTCCTGGCTCTTGTCCTTGAACGCGAGCAGCTCAAAGCCGAATGCGTCGCCGCCAACTTTCTTGGACGCTTCGCAGTGGTCAGAACCGCAGTTCTCCATGCATGAGGAGTAATCGTTGCAGGCCGCGAAGGAAAGCCCCAGGCGCTGCAGGCATGCGCTCTCGCCCGCTTTCCTCGCCGCGTCAAATTCCGCTATCTTGGCCTTTGCCCCCGCAAGGTCCGGGGGGGAGAGGTAGGACGGCTCGGTGAACGAGTAGGAATAGGGCGCCACCGACACGTATTTCGCCATGGAGATGCCCATCGGCTGGTCTATCGCGATGGAACGGAACTGGTAGGATAAGACGTCGTTTATCCCATCTCCGGTGAGGTCCAGCCCGCTGACCCCCTCAACCGTTTCATACCCGCTTATGCTGAGCGTCCTTTCCTCAACGCAGCCGTAAAGGAGGAGTGCCGCAAAAACTGCTAACAATACGTGCAACCGCATGGCTATGATTTATGACGACAGGGTTATAAACCTTCCCTTCGGTTTATCGACGTAAAAATATATGCCGGAGGGGGCTATGTATTTTTTAACCAAAAAGTAGAGGTCTGAATGCATAAAAAGGTGCGATGATGGCTCCGGAATCAATGGAAAAAACGCTGCAAAACGTGCTGAAAAAGGTTACTCCGGGCGAAAAAGAGCGGGAAGAAGTGGAGGGGATTGCGAGGGAGGCGGAGGTGCGCATAGGGGAATTATTGCCTTCCGGGGTGAAGACAATGCTTACCGGCTCCGTGAAAAAAGGGACTTTCCTTGCTGAGGAAGGGGACGTGGATTTGTTCGCGCTATTTCCCCATTCTTATTCCAAGGAATTGATGTTTGAGGAAGTGAGGGGGGCGGTGGAATCCGCATATCCGAAAGCGAAAATGGAGATTGCGTATGCTGAGCACCCTTATGTGAAATTTCATTTGAACGGGAAGAAGATAGATGTTGTTCCGGCTTATCTGATGGTGGAAGGGGAGCGCATAAAGAGCGCGGTGGACCGCTCGCAATTGCACACGAGGTATGTGCTGGAGAAGATGGAGGAGGGGCAGAAAGGGGAAGTGCTGCTGCTGAAGAAATTCCTGAAGGCGAACGGGCTTTACGGGGCGGAGATAAAGACGCTGGGATTTTCGGGCTACCTCTGCGAGCTATTGATTATTGCGTATGGGGATTTTGAAGGGGTGCTGAAAGCGGCTTCGAAATGGGGAAACGGGAAGGTTGCCCTGGATTTGGAGGCATATTATGCTAATGAGAAGGAGCTGTGGGCTCGGTTCCCGGAACAGTTCATAGTTGTGGACCCGGTGGATTCGGAGAGGAACGTCGCGGCTCCGGTTTCCGCCGCGAACTTTTCACGTTTCATAAATGCCTGCAGGAAATTTTTGATGAAGCCGTCCGAAGAATTCTTCTTTCCTAAGAAGATGAATGCCGCGGGAATTGGAAAATGGGCGCGCGGGAGAAACCTTTACGGGATAGAATTCGCGAATGAAAAAATAGTGGATGACGTGCTCTGGGGGCAGATAAGGAGGGTGGGCGCTGCATTCGGGGATTTCCTTTCTGCGAATGGATTTACTATGGTTGGCTCGCATCCCTACTCGGATGGAAAGAAGACGATATTGCTATTTGAAGTAAAGGAAAAGGAACTGCCTAAGGAAAAGGAGATGCGCGGGCCGCTTTCGCAAATGAAGGAGGATTGCGTGAAGTTCCGCTCCAAGCACAAGAAGGCGAAATTTGTGGAGAGGGAAGGGCGGCTCTTTGCAATAGAGAAAAGGAGATGGAGGGACTTCTCCGGTGCATTCAGGGAATATGCGAAAAAGGGATTCGTTCCTTCGCACCTTGGGGGGATAAGGAAGGGGAAGGTGCTTTCAGGGAAAGGATTGATTAGGTATAAAGAAGGTTTGGAGGAATATATTAGGTATAGGTGAGATGAATGGTGTTCGTATCTACTTTGGGGAGCCACTCGGCATTGGACGTTTCGGAGGGCGCGAAGCATGAGGGCATGAATTCCCTCGTTGTTTGCCAGAAGGGGAGGGAGAAGGTTTATGCCAAGCATTACCGGACGCACGGGATTCGCGGGTGCGTTGATGAAGTGCTTGTATTGAATAAGTTTGCTGAGGTTGTGAGGCCGGAGAACCAGAAGAGATTGGAGGGGTCGGTGTTTGTCCCTAATCGGTCTTTTTCTGTTTATGTTGGATATGACGCGATAGAGAAAGATTTCCATATTCCGGTTTTCGGGAACAAATATTTGCTTAGGGCGGAGGAGAGGGATGCGGCTAAGAATCAATACTTTTTACTGGAAAAAGCGGGAATAAGCATTGCACGGACTTTTACGCCGAAAAACATAGATGCGCTCGCGCTGGTGAAGGTGCAGGAGAAGAAGAGGCACTATGAGAGGGCGTTCTTCTTTGCGGGCTCCCCTGAGGAGTACGAGCAGAAGGGGAGGGACCTGATTGCGAAGGGAGTGGTTGCGGAGGAGGATTTGAAGAAGGCGAGGATAGAAGAGTTCATTCTTGGGGCGCAATTCAACTTCAATTTCTTCTATTCCCCGCTTACCGGAGAGCTGGAATTGCTGGGGATAGATACGAGGAGGCAGACGAATCTGGATGGGCTGCTTAGGCTGCCGGCTCACCAGCAGATGGAAGTTATGAAGTATAGGCGGCTTACTACGATTGAGACCGGGCATATCGCCTGCACTTTGCGCGAGTCTTTATTGGAAGAAGTGTTTGAAGCGGGCGAGAAATTCGTTGCGGAAGTGAAGAAGCATTATCCGAAAGGATTGATTGGGCCTTTTGCATTGCAGTGCGCGATTGAGGAGCGCGACGGGAAGGAGAGCCTGGTCGTGTTTGACGTTTCCTTCAGGATGCCTGGAAGCCCTGGGACGAGGTTTACGCCGTACTCGTATTACTTATATGGGGAAGGCATCTCCTTTGGAAGGCGTGTGGCAATAGAAATCAAGCAGGCAAATAAGGAAAAGAGATTAGAGGAAGTTACGAGTTAGGCGCCGCAAGCAAAGCTCGTAATCCGCTCCTGGTAGCTTCCATCTATCTTTATGAACGGGAGGGCCTTGGAAAGGTTGACGCCCAGCTTATGCAGCTGCAGCATGCTGGACAATCTTCCTTTGTGGGAGGCGATCTTCTCCGCGGTTTTGGGCCCCACCCCTGGAATGCGGAGCAGCTCTTCCTTCCCAAGGCCGTTTATCTCCTGTGGCTTGGCTAGTTGGGAGCGTGCGATTGTCACTTTTGGGTCTTCATTCGGCAGGAAATCATTCTTGTATGCGAGGTCTATCTCCTCTTTTTTGAAATCATAATCCCTGTAAAGGAAATCCAATTGGTAGAGGCGGTGGCCCCTCCATTTCCCTGCCGGGGAATAGCCCTCCATCGGGGTTCCCATTATGGGGGAGAAAGGGGAGTAATAGACGCGCTTGACCTCCATGTGGGCGTATTCGGAAATGGCACAACCGAATACATCCCTGTCGGTTTCCCCGAGGGCGCCGACTATGAGCTGCGTGGTATGGGAGAGCCCCGCGCGTTTTCTTACCTCCTCCCTTATCCAAGCCTGGCGCACAAGTATGTCGTTTTTCATGTCTTTTGTGGATGAGAGCTCGGATAAGTGGGATGGGGAAATGGATTCCAGGTTTATGGAGAGGCGGTCCGCGTAGAGGGATGCGCGGTGGATTTGGTCGCGGGTGGAGCCGGGAAGGATTTTCAGGTGGATGTAGCCGCGGAAATGGAAATCCTCGCGGAGTGTTTTGACTTCATCCAGCATCTCCTCCATGTTCTGCTCCGGTTCCTCTATGGAGGATGAGAGGAAGAGGGCTTCCACCAATCTTTTCTTGTAGAAGAAATGGAACGTGCGGGCCAATTCCCCTTTTTCATATTTGTGCGGCTGCCTGCGCAGGGAGCATTTGGAGTTTATGCAGTATTTGCAGTCCATCTTGCATTTGTTGGTGAGGAGCGTCTTGAAGAGCTTGCAGGAGCCCCTCGGGCTGGATGCCTTGTAGATGGGGAGCTGGTTTTTTCCCAACGAGATGAAAGTGGAGCTCTGGCAGCTCTCCATGTCGAAGGAGGCCACCTCCGAGAGGTTCTTTATTTTCTCCACACTGGTCATGGGTTTGGAGAGGATTTTGGAGGTTTATAAACGGGGGGAGACCTCTCCGCCAGTGATGCCGGTAATCAGTCAAGGAACGCCTCAATCTCGTCCTCTTCCTCCTCTTCCTTCTTCTGCTGGGCGGACTCAAACTTCACGGCTTGAAGGTGGAGCGGCTCCCCCTTCTCCATCTTCCTGGATTTCCTGTCGCGGATTTCCACGAATGCGGGGTAGTTGATTGCTTCGCCTACGATGATGCCTTCCCCCACCTTTAGGGAGGTTATGCTGCGCATGGTGCGGTCATCCAAACCCTCGGAGCTTTGGCGGATGTGGTCCAGGTCATTCGGGTTGGTGACGCGGAGGATGATGTGAGTGTTGCATTGGGAAAGGGTGGTGGTGGATAATTGAACGGGACGCTGGGAAACCACGCAGAGGGCCGCGCCGAACTTCCTTCCCTCCCTGGCTATTTTCTCTATTACGAATTTGGAGGGCGTGTGCACGGACTTGGAGCGTTCAGGAGCGAAGTTGTGCGCCTCCTCCACCAAAAGCATGAATGGTGGGATGGAACCTTTCCTCCTTAACTTGAACAAGCGGGAGGCAATCAGTGTGACTATTGCCTTCTTCCTCTTCTGGTCGTCCAGGTCGCTCAAATCCAAGACTAGCATTTCCCCTGGGCGCAGCTCGTAAAGGTTGGGGTTTTTGCGCGTGGGGTGGATGAGGCGCATCTGCAAGAGTTCGTAGAGGGGGCGCATGAGCGACTCTTTTGTATTTTTGTTTATGCCTGCTGTTTCCACTCTTGCAATCAGGTCCTGCATTCCATAAACAGTATTGTTCTGCTTTGAGTCCTCGGACATCTGCTTGAGTATCTTCCCCAATTCTACGCGGGCCGGGCCGGTCATGTCCGGGAAAAGTGTGCCGAGAAGTTCCGCGTTCAAATTGGAGAAGGGAACGGAGATGGATTTTCCTTCAACGATTCTAACCTGCTTCCCATATCTCGGGTCGCTCTTGAAGCCGATGTATTCGCCGTGGATGTCTATCACCACTATTGCGATTCTTCCGTCCTCCTTTTTCCTGTCTAATAGTTCCTCAAGTATGACGCTCGCGGTGTGGCTTTTGCCCGCGCCGGACATGGCAAGCAGGGCAAGGTGCTTCTGCAGCAGCCGTGTCATGGAGACCTTTGCCTGCACGTCATGGTTCTGGAGCTTGCCCAGCATCAATCCATCCGGCTGGAAGCCGATGAAATCGTTGAGCATCTGCTCGTCCGCGGCGAGGACCTTTGCTCCGGGGGAAGGCGGGAGCGAGACACGCCAGTGCTTGTACTTGTCCCCCACTTTGTTCATCAACCCTAGAACCCTTACCTCGCCTATTGCGTATTCCCATGCCTTGACCGGGAAATGGGTGGAAATGGAGGTTTCCTTTTCGTATTCCGCTACGGATTCCGCCCTTTCAAAGTAGCGGTTGGCGCGGGTTATTTCCCTGACTAATCCGAATACGGTTCCTTCCTCGCTTGTAGTTTGGATGAATTGGTTCTTCTTTACCGGGGCGCCTTCCTCCAAAACGAATGAGAACTCTTGAGTGGTTGGAGATTCTTCTGTGGAGACGACGGTGCCGAGGGGCTTCATAGGGATGAATTTACGGGAGAGAGAATATAAAGCTTCTCAGGGCTCCCCGCCGGTAATCAGGGGGTTACCTTGTATACTATATTCCCCTCATGGACGCTTCCGTTCAGCTTCAGCGCGACATCGTCGCCCGGGCCCGCGGAGGAGACTTCCTTGTGCTGTATCTGCATTGAGCGGACGGTGTCCTCTAAAACTAGCGAGCCGTCCTTGTGCTCAAAGCGGATGTGGTCCCCTATCTTCAACGGGCCGCTCATGCTGAGCGCTGCCACGCCTATTTTCCCGAAAAAGTGGGAAACCTTCCCCACTACGCTCTTCGGCATTCTTACCACCCCGGACGGGTTAGTGCAAGAAAAATTATTAATGGGTAGGGTCGCGCCGTTGCGTAAGGAGCACGGGAAAAGAGTTACAGAGTGAAGTGGGGGGAGGGTCCGAAAGATAGAAGAAAATAGGGAGGGGGTTGTTACCCCCTCCGGGTTTTCTCTCGCCGAGGGCAGGATTTGAACCTGCAATTCCTTGCGGAACCGGTTTTCAAGACCGGCGCACTACCGGGTTATGCGACCTCGGCTAAGGCCAATTGCATAAACATAGTCCATGAAATGACTTTTATTGCTTCTGATTTACCAGGCTGGATAACTATCTTTCTGATGGCAGCGCCTCGGGATGAAGTCTGTAGAAGTATTCTCCAGGCGCATATGTGCCGTTTCTCCAGCTTTCTATTAGCTTCTGCCTATCCTCCCTGGCCCAGTTGTCCAAGCTGAGATTATAGACCTGCCCTAAGAAATATATCTCCAGCGGGGTGAACTTGGACTGGTCATAGTAATTCTCGCATACGTCTCTGGGCTTGCCAAGGAGTTCGCAGGCCTGCTGTGCTTCCTGGACTGTGTATCCCCTCATCCTCCCGGAGGCCGCGCGCATCGCCGAATCGGTTTCGTTCATGTTCCAGGCACTATTGGCCATATTCCTTTCAAAGGCCAGTTCGCGCTCAACGCGCTCCTGCTTCTCGTTCCACTTCGTGTATCCGTAGAAAGCCAGGCCCAGGGCCAGAAACGCGCCTGCCGCAACGGCGCCTATTTTGCGCAATTTCCTGAAAAGCTTGTCCCTGAAGAACCTTTCCGTGGCCGCAGCATCGTAAATCCCCATCCCGGTGTTGAGTATGACTGCGGTGTCGCCCAGCTTGAGCCCATATGCCTTCGCGCCCGCGAACGCCACCGCGGCGGACGGCTCCGCCGGCTCTATCCCGTTCAGGTAGGTGTATTCATCGTAAATCTGCCGGTCCCCCACAACCTTTAGTTCGGCCACCCCCCTGCGCACGAATTCTTTTACAAGTTCCTTGAATTTTGAATAGCCGCACACAAGCTTGTCCGCGATGCTCTTCCCCGGATTTCTTATGAAATCCTCTTTGTGGACAAGGACATTCTGCTTGACTGTGACCCCCACTATTTTAGGCAACCCATCGCCCCACACGTTTTCGGCTTCCGCAGCGATTTCGGTTAGCAACTCCCCGCCTCCGACCGGCACGAATATGTGTGTGGGCTTCAGGCCTTCCTCCGCCATCTGCCTCACCACTGCGCGGTAGCCGCCACGCAGGTTGTACCTCTCCACCCCGCATATGTCCTCCTCGGGGCCCTCGTATCCGGTTGCCTCCTTTGCTATTTTCCGCATTTCCGCCATCGTCACGTGGTGGCCCAGGTCCATCTCGTGGACGAAGGAGCATTCGGCGAGCTTCTTCTTTATTGCCGGGGAGGTGCCCTTTGCGACTAGGTTTACCACGTCTATCCTCCTGCCGGTCCTCTTCTGCGCTTCCCTGGCCTCCATGCCAAGGTCATAGCCGGAATTGCCGCAGGTGATTTGCACAAAAACAGTATGCTGCCTTCCCGATTGAGTAGTTTCAAGGATCTTCATGAGCTCCCGGTCGCGCATCCCCTTCGCCGTGCCGCGCCCCGCGTTCATGTCGGCTACGAGGACGTCCGCGCCGCCGTAGCGGCCGCAGAGCTCAGGCACCTGGAATATGGGGGTTCTTACGGCTGTAGAAGGCATGTTATCGGTGATAATATTAGGTTAAAGGTGTTTATAAATGTTGCCATGTGGATGAATGTGGGCATACGACGGAGCGGATGGGGGCGTAAAACCGCTCTAGAGCGGCACCAGGGATATATCCCCGTTTCAATTAGTATTTGATTGTGAGATAATGGAATTGCGCTTGCCGACAGGAATGAAGATAACCCTAAGCAGGGCGGAGGATGCGGCAGCCGGGAGGCTGCCAGTGCGCGAGATGCTCCTCTACTCCGAGAAGGTGGATGCGGAGGACATGCGCGCATTCTTTGAGCAGTTGGTGAAGGCGCGGCTCCCTTTCCTGGGATTCCTTGATTTCTCGGGCATATTCTCGCTCAATGCGTTCCGGCTCATTATACGGAGGAAGAACAACACCCTGAAATTCTACATACGGGAGAAGAAGGGGCTGCAGGACATGTCCGCGCTCGTATTCCCCTTCAGGTTCGGGGAGCTGGGGGAAATAGAGGAGGCGCGGGGGAAGGCGGCAATCCTCTCAAAATTCTACAAGATAAACGGGGGGAGGTACAGCTTCCTGGATTTCATGCTCAAGGAGAATGTTGAGGAGCTTGAGCTGAGCCTGAGCAAGGTTCTGGGGGGATTCGTGGCCGCAGGGAACGCGATTGACGAAAAAGGAAGGAAGAGGAGCGTGGTGGTGACCGACCCGGAGAAATTCATGAGGATAAACCTAGAGGAGAACTCATCCATATACCTGGAAGTGCTGGACCCGATTCCGAAGAGGATACACACAAGCTCCAAGTTCCCGGTGTTTGAGGAGAGCGGCGTCACATTGGGTGTGGATAACTACGACCCTATGCAGCACACGCTCATTGCGGGGACCTCGGGCTCGGGCAAGACCAAGGCATTGTACGTGCTGCTGAAGGCTATTGAGGCGAAATACAAGGACGGGGCGAGGATAATAGTGATTGACCCGCACGGGGAGTTCACCAAGACGTTCAAGGGGACGAAGATGGTGGATTTCGTCAAGAATTACATAGAGCCGCTGGACGTTGGCGGGCAGAAGACGCCCATGCTCACGCAATTGATTTCGCAATTGATTGCATCTTCCATAGGGCAGGAGAACAAGTACTCGGAAAGGGTATTGTTCTATGCGGTGCATCTGCTCAGCTCGATAGACAAGCTGGATTTGATGAATATCAGCGCATTGCTTACAGATGCGACCACGAAGGCGGAGTTCGTGAGCATGTGCGACAATGATGAGGTGAAGAGGTTCTTTGACGAGGAGTATAATGACATATACATACACCACTTCAACACCGCAATCCTGCCCATCCTCAATTTCATTGGGGAATACCAGCTGTACCTGGGCAAGGAAAAGAAAATGGAAAAGCTCGGGGACCTCCTGGAGAAGAATAGGATTACGGTTGTGAGCTTTGACCCGCACTTCTTCGGGAGAAGGATGATAAGCTTCCTTGCCGGCGCGATAATCAACCAGATGTACATATTGGCGATTACCGGAAAATTGATGGACAAGCCGACCATACTCGTGGTGGACGAGTTCCCCCGCGTGGAAACTAGGGTTACGAGGGATATCCTTTCAGAGACGAGGAAATTCAACCTCTATGCTTACCTTTCGTGCCAGTACCTTGGGCAGCTGAGCAAGGAGGTGCTGGACTCAATAGTTTCCAATACGAGGAATTTGATTGCCTTTAAGCTGAACAGGCAGGACGCCGCGATGCTGAGCTCGGTGATGGAAATCAAGCTGGAGGAGTATTTCAAGAAGCACAGGGCGCAGGCGGAGCTGGAAGAGTCAAAGAAGGAGATGTTCATACGGCTCAATCAAAGAGAGTGCATAGTGCGGCTGTATGACGGAAGGAATTACATGCTCCCGATGAAGATGAGGATAGTGGACATGAAGAAGTGGGGGCTGCATGAATCCGCTAGGGATGAGGGAGAAGGGCAAGCGCAAGGGAAAGGAGCCGGGCCTGATGAGAAGCCCCCGTCAGAAGGTAAGCCCGGGCTTCCTGACCCCATAATAGACGGGCCCGGCGAGAAGATAGATGTGGACGTGGATAAGCCAAGGAAGCTGGGGTATGACGCGAGGAAGGATATATTCGGGAACTATCACACCCTTCAGTGACAGCCGATGCTGTAGATGTCCCACTTCAATTCCTTGTTTTTCTCAAGCTCCGAGTGCATCTGCTCCAGGAGGGAGGAGCGCACAGATTTGTATTTGTCCAGCGGAAGCGGGGCGTTCCCGATGGAATTGGAGAGGTTTTTCACGTTGAAGCAGAACATGGAGTCGCGCACATTCTCGCAGTTGTGGAGGAAGTACCCGCCGGAGCATCCGCTGGAATTGTCCGCCTCAAAGCAGCGGTTCATCCTCTTGGAATAGTTCATTTTCATGCAGAAGGAGGAGTTGAAGCCCGCGCAGCACCCGAAAAGGTCCGAGGAGTGCCTTATCCAGGTGCAGACTCCGGATTTCTTTGAGAATATGGAGGGAATGACGAGATAGCAGT
Organism: Candidatus Iainarchaeum sp.; assembly: GCA_028686985.1. Lineage (GTDB taxonomy): Archaea > Micrarchaeota > Micrarchaeia > Anstonellales > Bilamarchaeaceae > CAIXOA01. The sequence continues at coordinate 7,237 of JAQUBA010000003.1, read as the reverse complement.
CCGAGGAATTAAGGGTGGTCGTGCAATCAATCATGTTCGTGCTGTTGATATTGTAATCAAACGGCATGTAGGCAATTTTGCCGATTGTCTCCCCCGCGTTGGCAACCGTAAGGGAATCCACTTCTGGTTCCGTGAGCTTCATTTTTTCCTTTATCAGCTCCCATTCGTCCTTGCGGATGAGGCGGTGCTCGGGGATCCTTCCGAGGTTGCAGTAATCAACCACCACCGTGCGCCTTCCGGTGAGGGCGGAATTGGCTTCGCTCCGCTTCCAGATTTTGGAAGTAAGCCACTTGGAATAATTGTCCATTCCATAGAGCGGCTTGCCAAGGAGGATGGAGGAGGTCTCGGAGAACTCTTTTTCTATTATCTCCTTGTTGGTCCGCGGCTCATCAAATTTATGCCCCTTTAGCATGGTTTTGAGCTCTTCGTGCTCTTTTTTGCATTCCTTCGCGGAGGAAACGATGTCCATCAAGGAGTCGAGCCTCTTCCCGGAAATGAGTTGTTCCCTTATCTCGGCCAGGAGCTTCTTCTTGAGCTGGAGGTACTTGTCCCTGGGGAGCTCCAGGTTTCCGATTGCATACTTCTTTCCGTAGGAGTTGAAAGTGAAGAAGGTCTCATTGCAGCCATCGCAGTTGTAGGTGAAGTAGCCGTCCGCGCAGCTGCGGGAGTTCCAGATCTCCAGGCAACGGTTGCAGTCATAAGTTTCGTAAACCCGGATGCAATGCTTGCTTGAGCCCGCGCCGTTGGAGCCGAAGCAGTATTCGCTCTCAGGGGCGATGGAGAGGTGCGCTATGTATTTGGAATCAAGGAGGTCGGTGGCGTTGTAAATGTAGGAACTGTCCATGATGTTTGCGCCCTTTTCCACGAAGTTGGAATTCCCGAGGATGATGTTGCCTGTGTAGAGGAACCTTTCCTTGAGCGCCCCTACTATGGAATCTATGTCCTTTACCTGGTTTATGCCGAGTGGCTCGAATTTTCTGGAGAAATCAATCTCATCCATGCCTATGAACTTTCCATCCTCCTTGTAGGAACCTATGCCGACATAAACGTCCTTTCCGGAAATTGAGGACTTGAATCTCTTTGGCGCATCCGCCCCGGAAAGGAGCCAGGGCTCGTATTCCTTCATGTCGCCTATTTCCGCACCCAGGAGGATCCTACATGTGGATTTCCACGCCTTGTTGAGCACTTCGTAGGTTTGGGAGTTCATTGTTTCACCATAGCACAGCCGATGTTGTATATGTCCCACTTGAGTGTTTTTGTCCTCTCAAGCTCGCCCGCAACCTGGGAAAGGAGCGCGGATTTGGTGGATTTGTATTTGCACGGCTCAAGAAGGGTGTTCCCTATGGCGTGTTTCAAATTTTTAGAATTGAAGCAGAACATCGCGTCCTGTGCGTTCTCGCAATTATGGGAGAAGTAAAGGTCGGAGGAATTGCTGCAACTCTCCGTTTCAAAGCAGCGGGAGAGATTCACCGAATTGTAAGCGTCCATGCAGAAATTGCAGGAGAAGGCCATGGAAGAGCCGAACATGTATTTGGAATCCCTTGGCCAGAAGGAGAAGCCGCAATATTCGTCGTATGAATAAACCGAGCCTTTGTAGCAGTTGCTGGACTGGTTGGCAAGCATCACGCCTATGAGGTTTTTGTTTTCGCCCAGCATTATCTCGGAACAGAAGAAGGCGATTTTCCATAGGGAATCCTTGAGGGAGTCAAGGGAATTTATGTCTGATTCGTCCATGTGGAGGATTTCTCCCAGTTTTATGCTCTCGTTGACCTTTACGATGCGGTCCCTTGGATAAAACTTGTACGGGGCGTGGGAGCTGAGGGAGGTTGGCCTGCCGGTTGCCGCTGAGGCAGCGGGCTTCGTTTTTATCACGTGGCGCAGGAGCCAGTCCCCGTATGCGTCCATGCCCTGCAGCTCTTTGCCCAGGACTATTTTGGTTGTGTTGCGGAATGCATCCTCTATGGTGCCCTTGTCCGTGCCCTCCTGCATCTCTTCGGTACTGAAGCCCGCCGGTATTTTCGGCTTCCGCGGGTTCGCAGACGCGATTTCAAAGAGGGAAGGCAGGGATTTGTTGCGCTTAAGCTCGTCACGCATCTCTTCTATGAGCTTATCCTTGAGGGAAAGGAATTTGTCGCGTGGAAGCTCTATGTTCCCAATTGCATTGCGCTTGTTGCGCTGGTTGAAGGAGAAGAGGATGTTCTGGCAGTTCCATGAGCCGAACGTGAAATAGGATCCGGTGCAATCAAAGGATTCCCAAAGTTCAAGGCAGCGGCTGTTCTTGTAGGTTTCCATGCTGCTGAGCATGAAGGAGGAATAGGCGTCATTATTCACGCCCAAGAGGTGCTTGCCGCCGCGGACCATGGAACTGAAGCCCACGTATTCGGAATCCCAGATGAAGTTTGAGCGGAGAATGTGGAATGAGTTCTGGATGTTGGTGCTCTGGGAGACGTCCCTGGAATTGGAGAGGATTATGTTGCCGGAGTAGAGGAAGCGCTCATGGAAAGCGTCAATTATGGAATCTATGTCCTTGATTTCGTTTATGGAGAGGGGGGCGGGCTTTGCGGCTTGCGTGTCCTCTAAAGAGATGAATTTCGCGCCCTTGCAATAATCTTGGACCGCAACGTAAACGTCCTTGCAGGAAATGGCGGAACGCTCCGCGCGCATGGGCTCAAGGTATTGGGTTAGCCATTTCTCGTATTCCTTCATTTCTCCTATTTCTTCCCCTAAGAGAAGGCGGCACATTGATTTCCAGGAGCGGTTCAGGTTTTCGTAAGTGGTATTGATATCGCTCATGGATATACATACTCTACAATTGGTAGATATTGCTTGAGCCGCTGTACGGCGGGTTACCGCTTCCAGATCGGCGGGCAGAGGATGACGCGGCCGTGCTCGCCAACGACCACATAGCCCTCCTGCAGGCGGCCGTGCTCATCAAAATAATATTGCCCTGACCCAGAAGGTGCATACTGCGAACCGCAATCCAGCGGAATGCTCTTTGTTGGTTGATGAGCAGCCGGTTGGCCATCGGTCTTGTGTTCTGAACGCAAGGCATGCGATACTCCAAAACCAACTGCAACTGAAGCAACAAAAGGAGCCACGAATAGGGCTGCCCTCGCGAACCTGCTCTTGCGCGGAACTTGCTGTTGGGTACCTGCAACAATTGGCTTATCCGCTCCGGTTAGCTTTCTGGCATCTGGGTTCATGGTTATACATATATGGCAAGTGGTAGATAATATTTGAGCCGCTCTGGAGTGGCTTTAGAGTTTCCGAAGGACTTTCCAGAAGATTGGGAGAAGCTTGGACTCCGCCTTCCTCAGATGCTCGGCAAGGGTGGAAGGGGAAAGCCCAGTGCGCTGGGCGAGCTCCTCTATGCTTATTCTCTTAGGAGTATCATAATAGCCGTAGTCGCAGGCGAGCTGGAATATCTCCAGTTGCTTGGGGGTTACCAATTCCTTCGCGGACTGGAGGTCAAAGAAGCCGGTGGTGCGGAACATCTCGAGGGATTTGGCGTCTTCGGGCCTGAGGTTGCGCTTGCGCTTCAATTTCACCTCGTTGTAGCCCTTCTGCTCCTTCCATAAGCTCAAAAGGTCGGACATATCCTTGTGCGAGGGGGCGAGCAGGATTTCGGAGTCCATTCCACCCTTAGTGACCGGGGATTCAAGCAGTTTTACGTTAGTTTGATGGAGAATCTTGTAAGTCATCGCCTTGTAGCTTGAAGTCACGGAGAGGAGAGCACTATTGGGCGAGATGGCGAGGATTTCCACTTTTTTTACCAATGGGTGCTTCTTTATGCGCTCTATATCCACTTTCGGAGTGGGGGAAGTGAGCTGGATTATGTTTGTGATGAGGTCCCCGTGCACCGTGGACATTGTGGAGACGAGGGTGGCGTCCGGGTTCTTTTCAGTTATGTCCACGAACCAGCAGAGGTGGTGGATGTCCACCTCAAAAAGTACCGGGTGGGTTGGATGCGTAAGTTTATCCTCTGCCATGGAATTGGTTAGAAGCGGGAATATTAATAGGGTTTTCCCTTTTGGGAGCAATTTGGGGGAATCTATTTAACCCGCCTGTGCTAGTTTTTAAAATTGCGAATGGAAATGGGATGCGATGGACTCCAAGACACGGCTCCTCTACTGGCTGCTGAATGCGTCAAAGGGCGGGCCGACACGCGTGAGGATGCTGAAGGTGCTGGGCAGCACCCCCATGAACACGCGGAAGCTTGCGCAGGGGCTGGGAATGGATTACAAGACGGTGCAGGCGCACGTGGAACTGCTTGTGGAGAACGGCATCATCTATACGCCGAAGAAGGGCTACGGCTCGGTGTATTTCATCAGCCCGGAACTGGATGATAACGGATTCATGAAGGAAATTTTAGGTGATAAGGATGGAAACAAGAAAGGAAAAAGGAAAAAATAACCTTGCGCTTAAGGCGGCGGCAGGGACTGCGTTGATAGTGCTTTTAGCCGTGGTGATTCTGCTTGCGGCAAACATGGCTTTTGCCTTTAGGGATATTGATGCGAGGATAGGGCCTCCGCAGGAAGGGCAGGCCATGCCTGCGCCCGGGGAGATGGCGCCCCATTCTCCGGATTTGTTCTTTATGGTTGGCGCGGCCACTTCAAGCCTGATGCTGCTGCTTTCCATTTATCTGGTATATACGTACTTGAAGGATTACATGGAATTGAAGAGCCATTTTACGCTTGGGGTATTGAGCGCAGTGATTGCATTCATGCTGTTTGCGATTACCGCCAATCCCCTGTTGCACTTCTTCTTCGGGGTGTACGGGAGGTTCGGGGTGATGCAAATCATTCCCTACGTGTTTGCGACCATTTCGCTTGCGATTTTGGCGTGGGTGAGCTCCAAATAGCAGGAATTGGGGAGCAATTTGGGGGTTATTCCGGAGAATCTATTTATAAGCGCCCCAACCTGCTCAAGATGTGAAGAAGCCAATACTTGAATTGAAGGGGATTACCAAGGAGTACGGGGCAGGGAAATCCAGGTTCAAGGCGCTGGATGGGGTGAGCCTCAGGATAAATGAGGGCGAATTTGTATCCATCACTGGCCCTTCCGGAAGCGGAAAAAGCACCCTATTGCACTTTTTGGGATTTCTGGACAAGCCCACTTCCGGGGATGCGTGCATAGGCGGGGTGGCGATGACGGAGATGAACGAGGACGGACTGGCGGATGCGAGGAATGAGAAGATTGGTTTCGTGTTCCAGGCGTTCAACCTTGCGCCCACGCTCACCGTGGGGAGGAATGTGGAATTGCCCCTAACTATAGGGGGAATGGGAAGGAAGGAAAGGAGGAAGAGGGCGGATGGCCTGCTCTCGGCAGTTGGGCTTCTGGAAAAGAGGAATAGCCTGCCATCGCAGTTGAGCGGGGGGGAGAAGCAGCGCGTGGCAATCGCGAGGGCGCTGGCGAATAATCCCAAGATAATACTGGCGGACGAACCCACGGGCAACCTGGATTCTAAATCCGGGAAAGAGGTGCTGGACATCCTTTACGGGCTCTGGGAGAGGGATGGGAAAACAATAGTGATAATCACGCACGAGCCTGTGGTCGCGGCGTATGCCGAGAGGACGATACGCATACGGGACGGGAAAATAGAGGGGGACGTGAGGCAGAAGCCGAGGAAGGCGGGAGAGGATGAAATCAAGGTAAAAAGGTGAAAAAAGATGGACAAATTTGCATTTGGATTGGTTACGTTGATGGTGGTGGGGATGGCGTTCAGCACGCCGGTGCTGCAGGTAACGGAATATTCCATTGTGCCTGAGAACCCTTATCCGGATTCCACTGCACAGCTGCAGGTGACGATAAAGAACAGCGGGGACACCTCAGCCACGGGCACGAACATATACTACACATATATGGTGGACGAGAAGTGGGGGATTTATGTGGGCGACATCGGGGCTGGCGCTGAAGCGGTCACCTCAGTCCCTTTCAAGGTGCCCTCCAGCGTTTCCAGCGGAGTGGTGGTGGTGAAGCTGGACATCTACTACGGGGAGAACGGGGTGAGGTCCGGAAAGGTCTCCACGGTCTCAATACCGATAGAGATACGCCAGCAGCACGGGCTGATGGTGGAAACAATCTCTGCGGAGGATTATGTGCAGGAAGGGGAGACATTTGATGCGGAGATAAGGATAACCAACACGGGCGGCACCATGAGGGGCGTTTCAATAGGCACCCCGGACGATTCCTCTTTCAGGCTTAGCGGCACGACGCAGCAGGCGGTCGGGGACGTCCTCGCGGGCACGAGCGTGGATGTGCCGCTTTCGCTGGTTGCGCTCTCCTCCGCAGAGCCGGGGAAATATTCCATCCCGCTTGAGATAACATATTACGATTCGCTGCAGAACGAGATTACGGAAACGGCATATGTGGGCCCCGTGAGCATAGCCGACCCTTCCGAGCAATACAGGATGACGTTTGCGCCGGTGGACGGGAGCGAAATCGGCTCGCAGGCGCAATTCACGCTGGGCATAGAGAACCGCGGTAGCGAGGCGCAGAGCGTGGTTGCGGAAATCGGGGAGAATGATGTGTTCACCCCGATTGGCTCGTCCAAAATCTATTTTGACGGGATTATGCCCGGGGAAACCAGGGTGGAGACAGTGGCCTTGGGGATAGAGGCGAGCTCATCGTCCGGGTATTACACCATTCCGATAACGATAAGCGATGGGGAGGAAAGCTTCACTTATGAAGTGGGCGTGGCGGTGGAGGCGACGCCGGAGATAACGCTCACCGCGGAGACCGAGGCTGCGAGCTCAAGCTCCAGCACGAGTACAGATGCTGCCGCATCGGTGATGGGCGGGGGCGGGACGCAGGTGACAATAAGGATAGCGAACACGGGGAACACCCCGATAAGGAGCGTGTATGTGTCGGCGCTGGACGGGAACGGAGTGGTGGTCACGGGGACCAAGGACAAGTTCATAGGGACGCTGAACGTGGATGATTTTGGCAGCTTCCAGACGACCGTGAGGGCGAATGGGGCATGCACGGACGGATGCGTGCTTCCCATCGTGATAACATTCAAGGATGCGGACAACGCGGAGCACACCGTGAGCAAGGAGGTGGTGGTCACCGGGGAAGGAGCCGGGGCTGTGAGCGGAGGGGCCGCGGCTGGGGCTGCGGGCGCATTTGAGGGCAGGAGGGCGGGCTCAACGCTTCCCTTCGGGTTGAGCATCTTCCATGTGGCTGGCGCGGTTGTGCTTGCGGGGGCGGCATGGTTCGGATACAAGAAATGGAAGGG
>JAQUBA010000012.1 GCA_028686985.1 Candidatus Iainarchaeum sp. | reverse complement strand
GGGGATTGGATTGAAACTGATGGGGAGATTGTATCTACGGAAAAGGAGACGTTTGTGGAGTTTGTGTTCCCTGCGGTGTCGTTTGCATAGAGGAATATGGAGTTCTGCCCTTCAATTGCCGTGATGGTGTTGTTCGCGCATCCTGGCAACGGGACGGCCGCGCCTCCGTTCAGTGCATACCAGCAGGAATCAAGATGCAGGTCCGAAGCTGTGAAGTTGAGGTCCAATCCCGTATAATTATAGGTCACGTTGGCGGGGATTTGGATGGCCACTGATGGCGGAACCGTGTCTATCGTGACATTCCTGGTTTCCGTGGAATTATAGTTGCCCACCGTGTCATATGCGGTGGCGTTGAAATAGTATATGCCATCCGGGAGGGCGGCAAAGGTGGTGAACAGCTCGCCCGATGTGCCGTTGGAGTGGTTGAAGAGGGCGGATGAGTTGTACAGGTATATGGTGATGTTGGCGATGCCCGAGGCATCTTCGGCGCTCACATTGACTTCTATTGCGGAGGCGTTTGAGAAGATGCCGGAATCGGGCGTTGGCGGCTCAAAAGTGACGTTTGGCGGCAGGGCGTCGCTTCTTTCCAGAATCCCGTATATGCTTCCGGGCTTGAAGCTGCTGAGGGAGAGCAGATTATTCGCAGTGTCCAGTGCCGCGCCCGTGTCGCCCCAGCCGGATGCGTTATATTTCCAGAGCTGGAACCTGTTCTCATCATAGCCGTCCAGCTCGGAATTCAGCCAGGTGAAGTTCATCTGGTCTATCGTGGGCGTTCCGCTTACGTTACTTATGTTTATGTACTTCTGGGCGAAGGATGAGTTGACGCTGGCGGGGAGGGCAGTGGAGTTGTAATCCCACCTGATTGTATACACAGTGAAACCTCCCGCAATCGTTTGCAGCAGGTCTATGCTGGTATAGTTGGAGAAATTGCCGAACGGGTTGTCTATCGTTAGGTTTGTGATGGATATCGGGGCGGTGGTTGAGCCCCATGGGCTGAAATAGAACTCCGCGAGGGTGTTGTTGTAGGCATGGATGTTCGTGCCGATGATGTTTGAGCCCTGGTAGAGGTAAATTCCGTATTTGGTGTTGCTGTGGGTGCTGCTGTTGATGAAACGGTTGTCCAAGGAACTGGAAGGGAGGTAGAAGCCGGTGTCGGAGTTGTTGTACACCGTCACGTTTGTGAATGTATTATTCTTCACATTTGGACCGTTCAGATGGATTCCGTAGGCATTGGCGTAGGCAACCATGTTTGTGAAGTTGTTCCACTGTGCCGATGTAGTATAGAAACCCTGGCTTGCCTGCGAAAAGCTTGCATCCCTCACATTCACATAATTCGCGCTCAAAAGGAAGCCGTAACTGGTGCAGACGGTGCCTGAGAAACCTGCCATATTGATCGAGTTTGAAGTGACATACAAACAACTCCCGGAGCAGCCGTAAGCGTCGTTGGAAGTGAAGTTGGCATTGGCCGAAGAGCCGCTCACGGTGAAGCAATTACCTCCGCCCACCGTGCGGTTTGCAAGATTGCCCGTGATGTTGCTGTTTGAAACGCCGGAAAAGTAAAATGCGGCACCCGTGGTGGTGTTTATGGCGGTATTGTTCACGACGGTGCAGGCGGAAGAGAATATGCCAAAGCCATAACCGCTGCCGCCGCTATCTGCAACAGTGTTGTTTATCAGCACGATCCCCGCGTCCGAACTGGCGAAACCCGAGCCTCCGCAATTCCTTATGTAGTTGTTCACAAACCTGCAGCCGGTGCAGCCGCTTGTGGAGAAACCTGTGGAAGAAATGCGATTGGTATTGTTAGCAACGTTTCCGCTGAAGTTGCTGGACACCGAATTGAAGATGCGGAAGTTGTTCTGTTTGTTTTCATTCGCGGTGTTGTTCTCAAGGATATTGTACCCGTTGTCAAAATAGAGGTATAGCCCATCCCCATTCCCTGACACCGTGTTGTTCGTGAGGTTATTGTAGCTGGAGGCATATATCTGGAAACCCGCGTAGGAGCTGGAGCCCACGGAATTGTTGCTTGCGTTGTTGTTCTGGATGAGGGCCCATCTGGAGTTTAATATGTAAAAGCCGTGGTATTTGTTCAGGCAGGCGGTGTTGTTTGCAAATATGCTATTATCCATATATTCCACATAAAATCCATAATTGGTGCTGTTCCATGCCCGATTGTTGGTTATGGTGAAATTGTCCGCACGCGCCCCGCTCGTGCCAACGATCGCTATCCCGTGTTGGCTGTTATTGTACACGAAATTATCTGTCAGATTGATATTTTTTGAAGACGATGCGATACGCATTCCGGAAGCGTATAGCGTGGCCATGCAGTTTTTTACGGTGATATTCTCTTTAGCGGTCATGTATATGCCGTAGCCGCTGCCTGTCACGCCGTCCAGGATGGAATTGTCACAGTCAAGGAAGATGTTGGAGGAGTTGATCTGGAGCATTGCGGTGCTTGCCGTTGCATTGATGAAGTAGGTGTCGGTGCATAGGGTGGTGTTCTCATTCACGTACAGGATATTGGAGACGTTCACTACGCCCGTGCCGTACGTGCCTGAATCCGAGAGGTTCACGCATTGCGCGGACACGGGGCCTGGCGCAAGAGAGATGAGCAGGGCTAGAAAGAACGCTCTGAAGCCTGCCCTTGACGCGAGCCCTCCCATACGCCCAGAGTTCCGAAATAACCTTATTAAAGGTTCTGAATAAGAGTGGCACGGGGATTTGGATGTTCATAACCGTGATTTCTGACAATGCCGAAAAGAGGAAGGATATCTGCAAGGCGCTCGGGAAGGAAACGGGGCAGGACGACATCAGCTTCTATTCCATAAATTACGGGGGAAAGATAAAGACCATAATAGAGCCCACCCTTTACCCGCAAAAGGTGCAGCCCCTCATCTACTCCATATATGCCGCGGACCTTGTCGTGGTCGCGGTGGATGGGCTGAACCAATTCGTGGGCGAGATGATTGTGGCGCTTGAGGCGGCGAAGAAGGAGCGCGGCATCTTGATAAGTTCGGTTCCATTGCCCGTAAAGGGGACGGTGCTGGAGAAATATGAGAAATTTGCGACGTTTGAGGAAGCGAGGGAGAAAATCCTGAACGCGGACGTGGAGGCGAGCGGCGGAAGCGAGCTGTTCGCGCTAGTGGACAAGGCCTTCACCGTGAAGAGCGTGGGGAGCGTCGCCCTCGGCCTGGTGAAGGAGGGCGGGATGAAGAAGCATGACAAATTGCTATTCTTCCCGGGGAAAAAGAATGTTGAAATCAAGAGCATACAATTGAACGACAAGGACGCGGAGGAGTGCGGGGAAGGTTCGCGCTTTGGCATTTCTTATAAGGGGGATGAAATTGAACGGGGGCAGCTCCTGAGCTTCCGCGCCGAGAACAAGGTGGATGCGTCCATAATCGGAAGGTTTGAGAGGAGCCCGTTCTACAAGGATGAATTGAACAGGAAGGTGCATGCCTGCCTGAACTTCCAATTCCTTGAGTGCAGGGTTTCGGACGCGGAGCTTAAGTGTGATGCCCCTCTTTCATTCCGGAGCCATGATAGGATTATAGTGCTGGACCCGAGCAACCAGAAACTGAGGGTTGTTGGGGCTTTCGTTGCGCAATAGCGCGCGGAAGAATCAGATGCGCCTGCTCTTCATCACATTCACGCCGGAGCAATTCGGGCACACGAGCTTCCCGCCGAACATCTCGTGCGTGTTCCGCAGATAAGGGAAATTTGAAAGCGGGTCCGGCCTGTTTCCCGCGCTGACGCAGTGCCCGCATTCCGGGCAGCATGCCGCATACCTCTTCACCGGCCTCATGCGGATTGTTTCCGCAAAAGGGATTAAAAGGGGGATGCGCGCCCGCGTACGGAAACCCTGAAACGGCACGAGAGCGCCTAATTTCATTTATAAGTGTTTTTGTTTATAGAAGAACGCTTTTGGGTTTGGGGTTGGTTTTGATGGTCGAGAAAGTGAGGAAGAGGGATGGGTCGGTTGTTCCTTTTGACGCGCACAAGGTGGAGGGGGCAATCTGGAAAGCGGCTATTTCTGTCGGCGGCAAGGACAAGGAGAAGGCCTCCACGATAGCGAAGAAGGTCGTGAAGGAGATAGAGAAGAGGTTTGACGGCAAAATCCCGTCCGTGGAGGACGTCCAGGACATAGTGGAAAAGGTGCTCATAGAGGAGGGGCACGCCGCCACCGCGAAGGCATACATACTCTACAGGCAGAGGAAGGCGCTGCAGCGCGACATGAAAAAAATTCTTGGCGTGCAGGACGACCTGAAGCTTTCCATGAACTCCATCCAGGTGCTGCAGAGGAGGTACCTGGTGAAGGACGAGCTGGGGAACGTGAAGGAAACGCCGAGCCAGCTGTTCAGGAGGGTGGCGAGGTACATCGCCTCCGCGGAGACGAGGTTCGGGGGGGACGAGGAGGCGGTGAAATCATACGAGAACGCGTTCTACGAGATAATGACCGGCTTTGAGTTCCTGCCCAACTCCCCGACGCTCATGAACGCGGGCACGAACATAGGGCAGCTCTCCGCGTGCTTCATACTCGGGATAGGGGACTCCCTTGAGGACATATTTGACTCCATAAAATATTCCGCACTCATACACCAGAGTGGCGGGGGGACGGGCTTCTGCTTCTCCCATCTGCGCCCGAAGGGGGATTTCGTCAAATCAACCGCGGGCGTCGCCTCCGGCCCCATCTCATTCATGACCGTGTTTGACCATGCCACCAATGTGATTAAACAGGGTGGCAAGAGGAGAGGCGCGAACATGGGCGTCCTCCACGTGTGGCACCCGGACATAGAGGACTTCATAAGCGTGAAGCAGACCATGGGGGTGCTGGAGAACTTCAACATAAGCGTTGGCGTGGACGACGCGTTCATGAAGGCGGTGGAGCACAACGAGGAATACGCGCTCATCAACCCGCGCACGAAGGAGCCGGCGCGCAGGATAAACGCCAGGGGGCTCTTCAAGCTCATCGCATACAGCGCGTGGAAGTCCGCGGAGCCCGGGGTCCTTTTCATGGACACGATAAACAGGGCGAACCCGACGCCGAAATACACGATAAACGCGACCAACCCGTGCGGCGAGGTGCCTATGCCGGATTTTGAGTCGTGCAACCTTGGCAGCATAAACCTCTCCAAATTCGTGGAATTGGACTGGAGCAAGGGCGACTGGAAGAAGAAGGTCAAGTGGGACCGCCTGCGCTATGTGGTCCGGCTGGCGATACAGTTCCTGGACAACGTGGTGGAACTGAACAACTACCCGCTCCCGCAGATAAGGGAAATGAGCCTGAGGCACAGGAGGGTTGGGCTGGGCGTCATGGGATTCTCCAGGATGCTGTTCAAGATAGGGATAAAATACGACGGGCCGAAGGGGCTGGAGGCCGGCGAAGAGATAATGAAATTCATAACCACGGAGGCGCGCAAGATGAGCCACGAGCTGGGCAGGGCGAGGGGCTCGTTCCCGGAGTTCGCGAACAGCACGTGGGCGAAAGAATACGACGCGATGAGGAACGCCACGGTGACCTCCATTGCGCCGACGGGCACAATCTCCATGATTGCGGAGACCTCCAGCGGGATAGAGCCTGCGTTCGCGCTCGCGTACATAAAGAACGTGATGGATGGGACGAAGCTTTTCTATTCGGACGACGTGTTTGAGCAGGTGCTCAAGGTGCGGGGCCTGTACAGCGCTGAGATAATGAAAAAGATAATAACCCGGGGCAGCCTGAAGGAAATAGGGGAAATCCCGCAGGACATTAAGGATATATTTGTTATCTCATATGATATATCCACGGAAGGGCACATAAGGATGCAGGCCGCGTTCCAGAAATGGACCGACCTGGCGGTCAGCAAGACCATAAATATGCCCTCAACCGCGTCCGTGGAGGATGTGGAAAACGCCTACATGCTCGCATGGAAGCTCGGGTGCAAGGGGGTGACCGTGTACCGGGACAAGAGCAGGGGCGAGCAGGTGCTGAGCGTGCCCGCGGAGGGCGCTGAGAACCGGGAGAATAAGGAGGCATAATAGGTGGGACTTATGAAGACGACACTGAGCATCATAAAGGCGGATGTGGGGAGCTATTGCGGGCACCAGCTGTGCCACCCGGCGATAATGGGGATTGCGCGCGAGATGCTGGGCGAGGCGAAGAAGGGCGGGAAGATAATAGATTATTATGTGGCGAACTGCGGCGACGACCTTGACCTCATCATAACGAGCGACAAGGGGATAGACAACAAGGCGGTGCACTCCCTCGCCTGGGACGTGTTCATGGCAGGGACGAAGAAGGCGAAGGAGCTGAAGCTCTATGGCGCGGGGCAGGACATGCTCTCGGATGCCTTCTCCGGCAACGTGAAGGGGATGGGGCCGGGATGCGCCGAGATGGAGTTTGAGGAGAGGGGGGCGGAGCCGGTCATGTGCTTCCTGATGGACAAGACCGAGCCGGGCGCGTTCAACCTCCCCATATTCAGGATGTTCGGCGACCCCTTCTCCACCGCGGGGCTGGTGGTGGACCCGAACATGCAGGGCGGCTTCACCTTTGAGGTTTATGACGTGCTGGGGCACAAGAAGGTAATGCTCAAGAGCCCGGAGGAGCTGTACAGCCTGCTTGCGCTCATAGGCGCGAAGAGCAGGTACGTGATAAAGAGGGTTTATCCCGGCGAGGGGAACAAGGTCCCGCCCACGGAGCCGGCGGCGGTGGTCAGCACGGACAAGCTGCACCAGATAGCCGGGGAATACGTGGGGAAGGACGACCCGGTCGCGATAGTGCGCGGGCAGAGCGGGCTCCCCGCGGTGGGCGAGATACTGGAGCCGTTCGCATTCCCGCACCTCGTCTCGGGGTGGATGAGGGGCTCGCACAACGGCCCCATAATGCCGGTGGGCATGAAGGATGCGGTCTGCACGAGGTTTGACGGCCCGCCCCGCGTGGTCGCGCTCGGATTCCAGCTGAACAACGGCCAGCTCGTCGGCCCGGTGGATGCGTTCGCGGACATCGCGTACGACCATGCGAGGAGGAAGGCGCTCAAGATAGCGGACTACATGCGCAGGCACGGGCCCTTTGAGCCGCACCGCCTCAGCCCGGAGGACATGGAATACACCACGCTCCCGAAAGTGCTCAGGAAGCTGGAGGGCAGGTTCCAAAAACTCTAGCTTTTATATCTTTTCTTTCCTTTATGTGTATATGGCGGCCAACGAGAAGGTATTCTGGTATTCATTGCTCGCAAGCTTCATCGTAATACTGATGCTGGGCTTCGCAAACCCGGCGATGTTCGCGCAGGGCTCCAACGAGACGGCCTACATAATAAAAATCAGGTCCTTCGGCTTCGTGCCCACGTTCATGGTGGTGAACTCAGGCAGCACGGTCACATGGGTGAACCAGGCGGGGGGGGCGCAAATGCTGAGGATGGAGGGCGTATTCGACCAGCAGGTACTGGGCCCGGGAATGAGCTGGAGCTACAAATTCAACACCCCCGGCATCTATGAGTACAGGACCATGGGGACCACGGAGCTTGTGGGCATACTCATCGTGGACTGAGCTACCTTTTTGAGAACGCTATTCCGGTGATGCTCAGGAACAGGACCAGCAGCAGGCCTACAACCCCCCCGAGGATGACTATTGCGAGGCTCCAGAAATTTATCTCCACCCTTATCCCAAGCCAGCCCAGCACCTTCAGGGCAAACAGCGCCACCACCAGATTGACCAGCAGCGCCCATGGGCCGAAATGCTGCAGCATAAGCAGCGCGACTATGCACACCAGCGCCAGCGAAATGAGTTCGCTTATCATGGGTAGGGATGAGGACGAAAGGTTAATAACGTTAGTGCAGTAAATGGGGCCGGGTGGAAAAATGGCAGGAATCTCGGTAATGCTCGGCACGAAGGACATGAGGAAATCCGTGGAGTTCTACGAGAACATGCTCGGCTTTTCGGCCAAGCTGGTGATGCCCAACAGGGAATTCCCGAAATACGCGAACTTCAGCAGGTTCGGCGCGGTGTTCATGCTGCAGCCCCTCGGAAACATGAGGGACGGGCTCGTGGAGAACTTCAGGTTCGCGAAGGATACCGAGCCGGGCGTGGGCGCGGTCCATTACGTGGAGTTCCCGCAATACGAGGACATGGACGCCTATTACGCCGAACTCAAAAGCAGGGGAGTGGCCATAGTGAAGGAGCTCACCGACAGGTCATGGGGCGCGAAGGACTTCATGGTCGCGGACCCGGACGGCCACCTGATTTCATTCACGAGGCCGGATGCGGAAGGCGCAAGGTGCTTCTCGTGCGGGATGCCGATACCTCATCCGCAGGACCACGCGATTGGCAATCCGAGCATACCATACTGCTTACATTGCGCGGATGAAGGTGGGGCGCTCAAGCCCTTTGAGCTCGTTTTGGAAGGCAGCAAGAAACTGCTCGTATCCCAGGGCGCCCCGGAGAATGAAGCAGAGGCACAGGCGAGGGAATACCTTATGAGGATGCCAGCCTGGAAGGAGCATTGACTGCCGCGTCCGGTTTTAGTGCTGCGCTGGAATCCATTGTCCTGGTTTTTGCGGCCATAGCTTTATGGCTCTAAAGAAAGGAAAAAACCAAAATATGGGAAAGGCCCTGCTGCTCGGGCAAAGAGAATAATTATAAAGGTTCACGCCGGGGGATGAACGGGGGATTTGCATGAAGTGGATAATGGCATTGTTGGTGGCGGGAATCCTGCTGCTGGGCTGTGCGCAAACCGGAGGGGTGGCGCAGGAAACCGGCGGCGGAACCGGAAGCGGGCAGCCCGCAACCGGAGGCAGCGGCGGGCAGGTCATCGGTGTAGGGGAAACGACCGGCGGCACCGGAGGAAGCGGGGAAGCCGCAGCGGGGACGGGCGGCGGCGGAGGCGCAATCATAGGGGTTGAGGCGCCAACCGCCAGCGAGGGCGACGTCACAGTCTACATAAGGAACTTTGAATTTGTGCCCGAGACCGTCACGGTGAGGCAGGGGCAGACCGTCTACTGGGTGAACGAGGACAACATCCCGCACACGGTGAGGATGATAGGGGTAATAGACTCCCCCTACATAGCAAAGGATGGCGAGCCATTCTGGCACACATTTGTGGAGGCGCCGGGCACATACGAATATACGGACGGCATACAGGCAAGCATGCACGGAACGGTCATAGTAACGAGATAAATAAGTGGCGATGCCGTTTCGTGGCCACGTTCCGGCGTTCATGCCCCTACCGGGGCTTTCAATCCACGTGCTGCCGGCCTATGCATGAGTCATTGCGGCTTGGTGGCGCCCACTCCGTCCGCCCATATTGAAAGCCGCAGCTGGCTGCGCACAATGTCCGCGGCGGATTCAAAGCCCGACTCCTCAAAAATCAGCGCGGCGTCCTCCAGCATCCCGTTCTGCTGCGCCCACGCCCCCATGCGCTCCGCGCATCCTGCCCAGGCGGGCTCCCCCGTCGCCTTGTATAACGCTATGATTATGCGGGCCGCGCCGAGCAGGTTGCTTTCGTCGCCGCCGGTGCGCTCAGGAGATTCAAGCAGCCGCTTCGCCACCTTGAACGCATGGCTGTGCCGGCCCGCTTCCGCATAACCGATGCCGGCGGCAGCCAATCTGCCTTTTTCCTCACGCAACTTCGCGACGCGGAGCATCACCCCGTTGGAGGACCAAAGCCCCCACTTCGGCCTGGGGTGCTCCCCCATGTCCTTTGCCGAAAACCTGTTCGCCACAAGAGTTCTTGATTGCATTAAAACCACCGCATTACAATTAGCCGGGAAAAAATTAAAAACTAGTGCCTCAGCTTCAGCCAGCGCCCCACATCTCCTTTCTTCTGTGCGCACTGCGCGCAGAACGCGTGCGTGACACCGTCCACATCGGTGCGCTTGATTGCATCGCTGTGCACAATCCCAACATTGCATAAGGCGCATTTCTCTTGCCCTTCAAACATCCTCCCACCATCCCCCTCCTCCCCATTTACCGGGGCGGGTATGGGGTATATCCGGGAAAGGGAATAAAAACAGTGATGAAATAACAATACCCATGAAGTTTCCCTCCACGCTGGGAAAGATGAGGGCGGGTTCGCTCCCTTCCGGATTCTACGGCGAGCTGGAGGAGTTCTTTTCTTCGGTAAGACCGTCGCTTGCGATAACCGGCGGGACAAGCCTCCTCACCCTGTGCAGGCGCCTGCACGAGGCGAAAACGAAGGGCATTTCCGCGAAACGGACGAGGGATGCGGAGAGGATGATAAAGGCGATTTGCGCTGCAGCCGAGATAAGGGGGATACGGTACGGGAAGCTTGCGCGGCAGGAAACCCGCGCCGCACCGGGCAGCCGCATGGCGGCGGAGAGGCGCCCCATGCGCGAAGGGATTGGCGCGGCCGGGCAGGCTTCCGTGCCGAAAGAAATCATTGCGCAGAGGGCGAGGGTGGCGAACGCGGCTGAGAAGGCGGGCATCCTCCCCCCGGACCTTGATTACAGGGCCACGGACCTGAGGCACATGGCGGCAAGGCTGGGGCTGGGATGATGGGCAGGATGAGGGTTGAGGGATACGACGTCGTAGTGATGGCCGAGGGCGGCATGTTCACCGCATACGTCCCCAAGCTCCGCGGGTGCGCGGTCCGCTGCAAGGCGGAGGAGAGGGAGCACCTCGCTTTTCTCGTGGCGAGGGCGATAGCGAACCACCTCATATCCAGGATAGTCGCGAAGCAGGAGAGGGAGCTGTTCCCGCCCGGGATGAGGCGCGGGGAGAAACTGAAGCTGGAGCCCCCTTCCATTGAAGAGGAGCCCTGACCTGGCGCAAACCCTTTTATTCCTTATTTCCCAAGTGGCTGCACAAACGGGTGGAATGAATGGCAGAAACCTTGGTTATAGAGGAAGCGCTGGTGAAGGAAATCCTTGAGATGGGGGACGTCATCCCCGCAGTGGAGGCCGCATTCAGGGAAAGGGGGCGCGGCAACGTGGAGATGCCGCCGAAGATGTACATAATGTACCCTACCGGGGACCTTCGGGTCATGCCCGCGTACCTCAAAAACCTGAAGCAGAGCGGGCTCAAGGCGGTCACTGTTTTCCCGAACAACCCGAAGGAGAGGAATATCCCGACCGTTTTGGCGACCGTTATTTTGGTGGATACAGACAGCGGCGTGCCCCTCGCGGTGATGGGCGGCTCCTGGCTTACCGCGATGAGGACGGGCGCCGCGGGCGCAATCGCGACCAAGCACCTGGCGAAGAAGGGCGCGAAGAACATCGCATTCATCGGCACCGGGATGCAGGCGCACACCCAATTGATGGCGCACAGGGAGGCCATGAAGATAGAGAAGGTTTACGCGGTGGATGCGAACCCGGAGAGCGCACAGAAATTTGTGGAGTTCGCAAAATCGCTCGGCTTCCAGGCGGAGGTGGCGGACGGGGCGAAGGCGTGCGCGGATTCGGACGTGCTCATCACGACCACGCCCGTGCACCAGCCGATTGTGAAGAATGAGTGGATACATGAAGGGATGCACATAAACGCGATAGGTGCGGACGCGCCCGGGAAGGGGGAGCTGGAGCCGGAAATCCTGGCGCGGGCGAAAGTGGTGATAGACGACTGGGAGCAGGCCTCCCACTCCGGGGAGATAAACGTCCCCGTCTCCAAAGGGCTGATTTCCAGGGAAAACATAGCCGCCGAGCTGGGGGAGGTGGTGGCCGGGAAGAAAACCGCGCGCACAAGCGACGCGGACATTACGGTATTTGACTCCACCGGGCTGGGGATACAGGACATAGTTACCGCGGGCATAGTGCTGGAAAAGGCGAGGGCGCAGAACAAGGGGATAAAGGTAAAGCTCGCGACGCCTTAGGCGCTTATCCTGTCCGCCCTTGCGATGCCCTGCGCGAATTGGGAATGGATGTGATTCAGGCTGGCGCTTGCAGCCAGCACTTCATCCGCGCCAGCAACGCACCCCAGCATGAAATCGGGGTGCCTGCCGGAATTCACTTCGCCCGCCATGTCCCTGAGTTTTTGCAGGGGCACGACCAGCACAAACATATGGCATTCGCGGCCGTTGCTGCAGATTTGGGCATAGGAGTCTGAAACAGTGTTCAGGCCAGCGGCCTCCAGCCCGAGCTGCGAATGCGATATGCGCAGCAGCGATTCCCGCGGGCTTTCCCCATCCTCCACGGTTCCGGAAGGGCCCAGCGCCCTTCCGCCATGCTTCTTGTACAATAAGAGGAATTTGGGCTTCCCCGAATCATAGGACATGACGATAAGGGAGCAGGAGGGGAGGGCCATCTCACGCGCGAGGGCGAGCGATTCCAAGTGCCTCTGCCTCGTTCCCAGGATTTGCAGCAGGGACGACCGGGCATTCCTGAGGCGGAGCTTTTTCAGGATATGCCCTTCCGCGCAGGTGGGGTTTTGTTCCGGCATATAAGAGATAATTTGTGTTAAAAAGTTTATAAAATAGTGTATTGTTGCGCACGCCTACCGCAAAGGAAGCGGCACTTCAATAAGCGGCCTGCCGTCTTTGCGCGATGATGCGGCGGCGATGAAAACGCCGTTGTTGGTGACCTTGATAAAAACATGCCTCGTATAAGTGAGGATGCCCATCACGGCTCCCGGAACGCTGCGTCCGCAGAAGAGTGCCCTTATCTTATTCTCCGAGGCGACCATAATTGTCGCATCCGTTTTGCCGCGCTTCACGGCGTCCGTATCCGCCACTTCGCTGTACCAGCCGAGGTCCTCCAGGAATATGCGCATCTCCCTCCCCCCTTCGGCGGACGCGGTTGCCGAGGCCAGCTCGGACTTATGCCCTTCCCTCTTTATCATTATGGAATCCCCTTCCAGGGACATGCTGCCCGCAATGCCCGCATCCGCGCTGCCGATCAGGTGCAACACATTGCGCAGCCTATCAACCATCACCCTGGGGAAGGTCGTGGGGACTTCGGGATTTTCGCATGCCAGCTCAAGCCCCGCCGCGGAAACCCGCATGAAAATTCCTTTTGGCACCTGTGGAAGGTCCGGCAGGGAAGGCGCAGGCAGCCTGCCTTCCCGTATTTCCGGATAGATGGAGGCATAGACGTCTTCCTCCGGGCCGAACAAGGCCAGTGGGATTCTCATCTCCCCGTGCTCTATGCCGGCGGCCTTGGCCCTGCGGAAAAAAAGCGAATCCCCGACGGTCTTGAAATCCTCGATTGATATCTGGCAACTTTTGCACAGAATCCTTATCGCCGTGACCAATTTCGCGTATGCCTGGAGGCCGAACAATTCCCTGAACGAGATTGCCGCAGGCCTCTCCGGGGCCGGCTTCGGGCCTGAGGACGCATCCGTGGGCGGGATTGGGGAGGGGGTGTTGCCCCTTGCCCTCTCCGCCGGAGTGGGCGGCGGCCTCGCAGCCTGCCGGTAGCCAACGGGAAGAGGCGGCAGCCTACGGCCTCCGCTGTCATTATTGCCCATATGGCTATAATATGGGAAAGAGTGTTTTTAACTGTTTACTCCACAAGCGTGCAAACCGCTTTCTCCCCCCGGAGGAGTTTCTCTATCCGTTCCGGGTGCAGCGCATTAGCTATGTAAGCCGGCTTCCCTATGCCGAGCAGCTCCTCCAGCTTGCCGCGCATGCCACCCGTCACGTCGGCGGTCTCCGCGCCCTTCACGTGCGCGAGCACTTCGGAGACATTCGCTTTTGTTATGAGCGGGACGACCTTCCCATCCGCGATTATGCCGTCCACGTCCGTGCCGAGGATTACCCTTTCCGCACCCTTCCCGAAATAGGAAACCAATTGGTCGCCGGAGCAGACCGACCCGCCCCTTTTTTCGTCCAGCATCATGTCGCCGTGCAGGACCGGGAGGAAGCCTGAGGAGAGGAGGGAGAGGGCGATGCCGGAATCCAGCTCGCTTATCCTCCCGTTTGATAGCTTCCCTAATGAGGCGGGCGGAACCGCCACGGCGGGCACCCCGTTCTTCAGCAACGCATCCACTACGGATTGAGAAAGCCGCGTGCACGCGGCGTGCGTGAGCGCCATCCCCCCTTTCTGCGCTTCGGTGCGCACGCCCTTTTCCAGCCCGTATTTCAGCACGAGCGGATGCCCGAACGAGCCCGCGCCATGGATGAGGATGAAATCGCGCACCCCGGATTTCCATGCGCCGCCCAGCATTTCCGCCAATGAATCTATGTTCTTCCGGTCCAGCTCCATGTATCCGTTCTTTTTGGTGAGGACGGAGCCGCCCAACTTGAGCACCTGCATAAGGAGAATAGATAGGGGAAGGTTAAAAAAGAAGGGCTAACGAATTGAATTATGCGCATAGTGGTTGCGATGAGCGGCGCATCCGGCACCACCTACGGGGTGCGGCTCGTGGAGGCGCTCAAGGAGCTTGGGCACACCGTATTCGTAGTCATAAGCGGGCCCGCCCGGAAAGTCGCGAGGTATGAGGGCGTGAAGCTCCCGAAGGCGGATTTCAGGGAGAGCGAGATTGATGCGCGCTTCGCATCCGGCTCAAATTCCCCGGACGTGATGATTATTGCACCATGCTCGCTGAAAACGCTGGGGAACGTCGCGAACGGGACCGGGGGCGGATTGATTGACCGGGCCGCCGAAGTGATGCTTAAGGAGAGGAAGAAGCTCATACTGCTGGTGAGGGAGACCCCGCTTTCCATTGTTGCGATAGAAAATATGGCAAGGGCCTCGCTCGCGGGCGCGGTGGTCATGCCGGCATCGCCGGGATTCTATGCCAAGCACAAGGACGTTTCGCAGCTCGTGGATTTCATGGTCGGGAAGGTGCTGGACCAGGCGGGAGTGAAGCATAACCTGTACAAAAGGTGGAGGCGAAAGTGATGAAGGGTTCATTCCGTGATTTCGTAAGGGAGCTTGAGACGAACATGCAGCTGCTGCGCATGAGGAAAGGGGTTTCCAAGAACCTCGAGCTTGCGGCGGTAATGAAGGCGAAGGAGGGCACGCCCATCCTTGCGCCGGAGGTGGGTGGGGCGAAATTCGCGGCCGTGGGGAACGTGTTTGCGACGCGGGAACTGGTTGCGCGGTACTTGGGCTGCGGAGTGGATGAGATTACGAAAAGGCTGATGGATGCGATAAACCGCCCATCAAAACCAAAGCCCGCGAAAACATCCCCTGCGCTTGAAACCGCCGTTTCCTCGCTTGATGAGCTTCCCATCCCTTTCCATACGGAAAAGGACGGGGGCCCGTACATCTGCTCCGGGATAGTGGTTGCGAAGGACCCGGAATACGGAACGAATTGTTCTTTTCACAGGATGATGCAATTGGACGGGGAGAGGATGGTTCTGCGCATACTTCCCAGGCATCTGGATGCATTCATTGAGCGGGCGGGCGGGGAGCTGGACGTTGCGGTGATTATAGGGGCTCCGATAAACGTTCTTCTTGCTTCCGCCATTTCCACAAATATTGGGACGAATGAACTGGAGATAGCGAATTCCCTTGCCCCTTTTGAAACCGTGCGGCTTTCTAATGGAATAGAAGTCCCTTCTGAGGTGGAATTCATCTTTGAGGCGCGGATTACGAAGGAATTGGCGAATGAGGGGCCGTTTGTTGATTTGACCGACACGTATGACATTGTGCGCAGGCAGCGCGTGATGGAAGTGAAGAGAATACATGCGAGGAAGGATGCGCTTTTCCATGTGCTGCTTCCGGGCGGGATGGAACATAAAGTATTGATGGGGATGCCGCGGGAGCCGACCATATTTAACGAGGTTTCAAAGGTTGCGGAGTGCAAGGGAGTGAGCATCACTCCAGGCGGGTGCTCGTGGCTGCATGGAGTGGTTTCCATTCATAAGAAGAATGAAGATGACGGGAAAAAGGCAATAGAAGCTGCCTTCAAGGGGCATGCGTCCATGAAGCACGTGGTAGTGGTGGATGACGACGTTGATATTCACAATATGGAGGAAGTGGAGTGGGCGATTGCCACAAGGTTCCAGGGGGACCGAGGACTGGTAATTAAGCCGCATGAGAAGGGCTCCTCTTTGGACCCTTCCGCCAACCCAGATACAAGGGAAACCACAAAAATTGGCGTGGATGCGACCGCCCCCCTGGAGGAGAAGGAAAAATTCGCAAGGGCGGAATACAAGAAAGTGAAGGTGGAGGAGTATCTCTGATGGAGCCGCCGCTTACAAAAAAAGAGAGATGCATGCTTGACGGAGAGTGCGGGCCGGGCAAGCAGCAGGCGATGGAAATACTCGTTGCCCTTGCCAAGATTTATGGTGCGAAGGGCATGGTCCCGGTCACTTCCGCGCAGATTTCCGGGGTTTCATACAAGACCATAGGGGATGCGGGACTGGAATATCTGGAGGATTTGGCTGCAAAGGGGACAAATATTGAGATTCCCGCTTACCTCAACCCGATTGGGATGGACGCCCAGGGCTGGGAGGAGATGAAGGTCCCGAAGGATTTTGCGGAAAAACAATTGAAGATATTGAATGCATACACCTCCATGGGGATAAAGCCCACCTGCACCTGCACACCTTACCTCATCGGCGTACGCCCGAAAGTGGGTGAGCACATCGCCTGGGCGGAGAGCTCGGCAGTCGTGTTTGCGAATTCCGTGCTTGGCGCCCGCACGAACAGGGAGGGGGGGCCTTCCGCGCTCTGCGCCGCGATATGCGGGGTTACTCCCAAATACGGGATGCACCTGGAGAAGAACAGGATTGCGGATCTGGTTGTGGATGTGGAGGTAGCGCTCCCGGACAGGAGCGATTTCGGGGTTTTGGGCGCGATTGCGGGAGGTGTAGCGCGGGGAAGAGTGGTCGCATTCAAGGGCATAAAAAAGGCGGATGAGGATAAATTGAAATATCTGGGCGCGGCCATGGCGGCTTTTGGCTCAAATTCATTGTTTTTCATAAAGGGGATTACCCCGGAATGGAAAGTAAGGGATGGCGCGGAGAACATTACTGCGGACGAATCAGAGATGGCTAGGATGAGGAAAACCCTGGACGAGTGCCCGGAGGAGGACATAATCACCACCGGATGCCCGCACGCATCCCTCGCGGAGATAAAGGAGATTGCGGGAATGGTGCGCGGAAAGAAATTAAAGAAGCCGCTGTGGGTTTGCGTCTCGCGCGCGGTGAAGGAGATTGCGGCGGAGCAGGGGCTCGCGGAAATCATTGAGAAGGCGGGCGGAAAACTGGTGGCGGACACATGTATGGTGGTCTCGCCCATGGAGGAGATGGGCTACAAGAATACGGGGGTAAATTCGGCGAAAGCCGTGAAGTACCTGCCCACGATGTGCCAACAGAGGGTGCATTTCGCCAAGCTGGAGGATTTGCTGGGATTCAGGGGCGGAAAGGGGGCGAAGAAATGATTGTGAAGGGAAGAATTATCTCCGGGGGGCGGGCAAGGGGACCCGTATTGGTTACAATGGACCCCATCTCTTTCCTCGGGAGCGTGGACCCGAAGACCGGGATAGTGGTGGAAAGCGGGCACTCCCTGGAAGGGAAGAGCGTTGCCGGGCGGGTGCTTGTTTTCCCGCGGGGGAAGGGCTCCACCGTAGGCTCGTACGTGATATTGCAATTGAAGAAGAACGGGGTTGCTCCAGTTGCGATAATCAACCTGGATGCGGAAACCATAATTGCGGTTGGCGCAATCATCTCCAAAATCCCCATGCTGGACATGCTTGAGAAGGACCCGTATGAGATATTCAAGGACGGCATGATGGTTGAAGTGGATGCGGTGGAGGGGGAGGTGAGGTTCTGAATGTACCATTACAGGAAGGGCGCCGGCGCCGAGAGGGAACTCATTAAGATGTTCTCGGACCGCGGCTTCATGGTGGTGCGCGCCGCGGGGAGCGGCGTGAATTCCCTTTCCCCGGATTTGCTCGCGTTCAAGAGCTCGGCGCATTATGCGATTGAGAGCAAGGCGTGGGAAAATGACCGGCTGGCAATTAAGAGGGGCCAGTTTGAGAATCTGAAGAAATGGACTGAGACCGCCGGGATTACTACTTTTATCGCATGGAGGCGAAACAGGGAGAGATGGGTGTTCATTCCCTTATCCGTGTTCAAAGAAGCGAAGGAGAGCTACACGATTGGATGGGAAGATGCGAAACTGATCGGAAGGGACATTTCGGATCTGTGAATTAAATGAAGAAGAATAATTTCCTGGAAAATACAGATTACTCCCAAACCAGCAACATTTCAATCTGGGGTACCGGAGATAAAGATACCCTTGAACTTCTTGATAAAATTGAAATCCGGGGCAAATGGCTTAACTTGGCGGCAGGGGATGGGAGGTATAACCTCAAGCTCCTGGAAAAAGCCGATTCTGTGGTCGCTTCGGACATAAACGAGGGCGCATTAGCGAAGCTGTCCCGCACAACTCCGGAACAATACAAGGCCAAATTGCATACGAAGGCATTTGACTTGACGAAAAGATTTCCGTTTGAGGATGGGGCATTTGACGGAGTATTCTGCGCAGGCACGTTGCACTTCTTTTCAAAAGAAATTTTGGAAGGGATATTCGCTGAAATAGGCCGTGTTCTCAAGCCGAGGGGCAAGGTAATGATTGATTTTGCGACTGATGTCCGGCGCATTTTTCCGGATGGAAGCATCTGGGTGAAAAAGGGAGAACCTGGATACAAACAGGAAGAAGCGGCGAAGTTTCTTGAAGAAAGTTTCCGGAATTATAAGATTGAGGCACGCAGGTCAAAAGTTGATGGAGATGATGTAACGATAAACAGCCACACTTACACATTCAGCTGCAACTACATCCTGATTGTCGGGGAAAAGAAATAATTATCGTATTTTCAGAAGCTCTTCGGCAATCAACTTTCCGCTTTCCTTATTCAGGTACCTATTATCATTTCCGCACATCGGGTCCAGGATGCATTTGGGGCAGCCCTTCTCGCAGGAGCATTTTTCCAGCCGGTCCAGCGCCATTTTGGTGACGGATTCAAACTTCCCATAAACTATGTGCGTAATCCCATTTCCATCCGGAACCCCATCATATACATACATTCTACCCGTTGGATAGGAGATGCCTCCAATCTCCTTGGGGTCCGCGCCAGTTATCGCGGGCATCATGGAGATGGAAACATGCTCAAAGGCGTGCAATCCGTCCCCGAAATTGGGGATTATGGGCGCCAGGTCGTCCGCATCCAGCCAGATTGCAAATGTATCAAATTCATGGATGTACGGCGTCTCAAAATGGTGCTCGCCCAGCCTTGTGCTGGAATATGCATCCTTTATTGCAAACCCGTATACGGCGTCTACGATATGCACTTTACCAAAAGAGAGGGGGTAGCCAAGGCAATCCCTTGTTTCCATCTGCTCAACGACTTCCGCCTCCTTTGTGCGCAATGCGTGCGTATATTCCTCAACCTTCCTTCCGAGCGGCTCCACGGTTGCGATTTTGGTTTCTAGATCCAATTTCTGCGACATGAATGCCCTTCCACCATGCAGATAGATTGCGCCCTCAAACAGTTCGCCTATGGCCATGTGCGAGTCCCGTTCCCCGATGAACTTATCGCGGGAGGAATCATATATGCGCACGGATTCGCCTATGCTCCTTATGTTCATGGTGCGGACTTTTTTCGCGCCTTCCTTCGTTATGCTTATGAGGGAGCCCCATTTCTTCACGAGTTCTTCCTCCTCCAAAGAGGGAAGGACTACGGTCAATTCCTCGTCTATTTCCTCGGGCGAATACATCATGTCCTTCGCCGCGGAGAGAATATGCATCTTCCTTATCTTCTCATTCTTCGGATTCACAAAACAATTTTCCGGGTCCCCATACAAATACTGGTCGGGGTTTTCCACGTAATACTGGTCAAGGGGGTTTTCTTTTGCAACGAACACACCGTATGCCTGCTGGCCCTTCCTTCCTGAGCGGCCCAGGCGCTGCTTAACACGCGTTACGGTTCCGGGGAAGCCGGCGAGTATCACCACGTCCGTGTCCCCGATGTCCATCCCCAATTCCAGAGCGGAAGTGGTCGCTAGGAAGCGGATTTTCCCCTCTTTGAACCTCTTCTCCACATTCCTCCTATCTTCCTGCGAAAGCCCGGAGCGGTAAACGCCCAAATCCAGCCCCATCCCATCCGCAATAATCCCCATCCGTTCAACAGTGGAATGGGAATTGCCGAATATGAGCGCCTTTCTCCCCATCTCCTGCGCAACCTTCAGGGAAGCGACGAGGTAGCTATCCTCGGGATTAATTATGAAATGATGGAATTCGGATCGCGGGGAGGAGGTACCCTCCACCAGCTCAAATTTCTCGCCAACCAATTCCTCTGCAAAATCCTTTGCATTTCCAACAGTCGCAGAAGTCGCGATGAACTGGATGTCCCTTTTGTATTTTTTCCTCATGAGGCGCTTCAGCCGCCAGAGGACGTTATGCACATGCGAGCCGAGGATGCCGCTGTATATGTGGATTTCATCCAGCACCACGTATTTGAGCTTTTCAAAATATGGGGTGAAGAGGCGGTTATGCAACAGGATGAAGTGGAGCATATCAACGTTTGAGATGATTATCTGGGGCGGATTCGCCCTCACCTTCTCCCGCGCGTTCTGGGAAGTGTCCCCATCATAAACCTCAGTCCTTACCCCATAGATGCTGAATTCGCGCAAACGGTCAAGCTGGTCCCGCGCGAGCGCCTTTGTGGGGTAAAGGAGGAGGGTGCTCTCCCCCTTCAGCGCCCCTTCAACCGCGGGAACGATGAAGACCTCGCTCTTTCCGCCCGCGGTTGGAGCGACCACCACGACGTTCTTCCCTCCCTTCACCAGTTCTATTCCCTTCGCCTGGTGCTCATAGAGTTTTTTTATGCCCCTGCCCTCAAACACCCCTTTTATGAACGGCTGTAACGGGTGGTCCGAGAAAACGGGCCTGCGCGCCGGCTCCACGCGCTCAACGGGCGAAAAATCCTCAAGCATCCTGTTCACTTCTTCAGTTCCTTGATCAGCCGCTCCATCAGCCCGGAGTGCTTTCCAGCCAGTTCCCTTGCAGTTTTTGTGTTGAGGCGCTCCAGGAAGAAGTAATATTCGTATATCGCCTTTTTCAGCCCCTCCTCCTCCCCGAGCTTTGCGAGCCAGAAGGGGCACATCCGCGTGACGAAGCCCTTGGGGGTAAGTATGTAGAGCTTGTCCGAATCCCACAGCACCGCGGATTCGGGGCTCCTGTCCCTGGATTCCTTGTCATGGAAATGTATGGCTTCGGCGACCGCATCCGCAAACGCCCCATCAGCGCCTATGGACAGGAGGAATTCCCGTGCTTTGCATGCCCCGGCCGTGCCATGGTCCCCGGGTTCGGCCTTGCATATGTCGTGGAGGAGCGCCGCAACCTCGCACACTTCCGGGTCCGCGCCTTCTTTTTTTGCGAACATGATTGCATTCTGCGCAACCATCTCCAGATGGTCAAACCTGTGCCACCGGTCATTCTTCTCCACACATTTTTTGGAGAATTCGATTATCTTTTCCTTCTGTCCCCTTGTGAGCATTTCAATACCTCAGCAGGAATATACGAAGCGCAGCGGCTTCCTGGAATCCAGCCGGCAGAACCCGTACCTCTCAAACTGCACTATTTCCCCTTCCTCCAGGGAATGCACGGACTTCTCGCAAAGCCCCTCATCTATCCTCATGCTGGATGGGTTGTATTCTCCGGAAGGGATGAGAAGGTCGCCGGGCCTGAGCACTTCGCACTGCAGCCCTTGGGAAACCCACTGGATTTTCTTTCCCTTCATTATCTCATCTCCGGCGTATGATGCGGACATTTCCTTCCCCTTCTTCCCTATTTTCACATTATACAGGTCCTTGAGCCGTATGGTTTCGCCGGCCTCCAGGGATTCCGCATCCGCCCCGCTTATCCACACCCCGTCCTCCGCCTCCATCTCGCGCAGTTTCTTTTTCTTCCCGCCGATTATTTTCATCTTCACCGGGCTGGAGACGAAGAAGAAGTGGGGCGCTACCGGGTCAAGCAGTTTCCTGTTTTCCGCGAGGAGCTTCTCCCATGTGGGCTCGCTCTCCACCTTTGAGAAGCCGAATGAAAGGACAAATGTGCGGATTGCGGCGGGAAGGATTCCCCTCCTGCGCAGCCCCAGCAGGGTGGGCAGGCGCGGGTCGTCCCACCCGCTCACCTTTCCTTCCTTCACCAGGGGCGTAATCAA
>JAQUBA010000011.1 GCA_028686985.1 Candidatus Iainarchaeum sp. | reverse complement strand
CTTCCTGGAGACGATTGCGGACATGGTCTATACGGTATTCGTGATGAGCTTCTTCCTTGCGCTGCTCAACATTTTCATCACGCTGACGTTCGCGAAGGAGCTCGCAAAGTTCCTGGGCACGGAGATAAACGTGGGTGCTTTTGTGAGGCTGTTGTAGATGGCTTATGAGGTGGTGGTGGCGGACGCGATATGCTCCAGCACCGGCTCCATCGTGCCCGGATGGCAGTTCGCCTCCGGCGCCGCCCTGCTCGCCTCGGTCGCGCTCATAGTGTTCTTCTACCTCCTCAGCAAGCTTTTCCAGAACGCCGAAGGGACGTCCTGGGCGAAGCTTGAGCTGTATGAGGTGCTGGTGACCGCCATCATCCTCATCGGGCTCGCGGGCGCCACCGACCTCGCCTGCAATGCCAGGGCCTCGTGGCTCTTCCCCTCCACCTCCGTCCCCGGAGATTACAACATATACCAGGGCTCGGTCTTCTACCTGGAGGAGTTCTCGGACAAGATAATGCTCATAACCACCAGCCTGTATGCTTTCTATTCGTGGATGGATCCGATAACCTCCATGACGCTGACCGGGAAGCCGCTCGGCATCGGCACGGCGATACAGCCCACGAGCGGGATTGCCGCGACCGTGAAACCAGGGATGACCAACGCCTTCAACATGCTCATTGTCGGCTACATCACGAACAAGGCGCAGATGTTCCTTGTGGATTTCTTCTCGTTCGGCTTCCTCAAGTACTACCTCCCGCTGGGCATACTCATGCGCTGCTTCACGCCCACCCGCAGGATAGGCGGCACCATAATCGCCCTTGCCCTGGGCTTCCTTTTCGTCTACCCCTTCCTCATAATAATGGAGGGCGAGTTCGGGCTGAACTCCCTCAACCTGATGAGCGACGAATTCATACCGAATTTCTGGCAGGAGCTGGGGACGTTCGTGGTGCCTTCCTTCACCGGCTTGTTCGACCTCTCGCTGGATTCGTTAAACATACTTGGCCACCTGCTGCAGAGCGGCCTCGGCGCAATCGCGTTCGGCCTCCTTTACCTTTTCGCAAGCGCCGCGAGCTACGCGTTCCTTTTCGGGCTCTTCTTCCCGGCGTTCAACGTGCTCATACTCGTGACGACCACGCGCTACCTCAGCAAATCCATGGGCGAGGAGATTGACGTGACGAACCTGACGAGGCTGATATGATGGACTGGGTGCTGCTCTCCATAGTCATCGTTCTCCTTTCCTTTTCCCTTTCCGCAATCATGATTGCGCTGTCCAGGGTGTTTTCCAACAAGGGGCTTGAGCAGTGGGCGAAGGGCGAGATGGTGTTCGCGGTATCCACCTTCCTACTCGCGGTGTTCTTCATCGCGCTCTTCACCGCGGGCAACGAGATTGCGTTCTCTGCGATGAAGGCGATGATGATTGAGAACTACGCCCAGCAGGGCATAACGCTCACCCCGGACCAGTTTGACCTGATGTTCCCGGTGCACGGGGACAGGACGCTGATACGCCTCTCGGAGGTGTACATGGGCAGCACGTACTCCTGCCTCAGGGAGATGGCGCAGGTCACGTATGCGATATCCGCGCCGTTCTTCTTTGGTGAATCCTTCACGAAGGACTTCTTCATGGCGGACGTGCTGAGCGGGTGGGGGCTCAAGCCGGTTACGCAAACGGCGACCAACATAATGAATTATGCGGTCTTCATCTCGCTCCTGTTCCGCGTATTCCAGCAGATGCTTGAATTCGTCGCCGCCACCGCACTGCCGATATTCCTCCCGGTTGGGATAGTGCTCAGGGCGTTCCCGCCCACGCGCGGCTCGGGCGCATACGTGCTCGCCTTCGTGATGGGCTTCTATTTCGTGTTCCCGCTCGCCTACCTCATGGTGGTCAACCTCTCGCTCAACCCGTTCGTATGCGGGATTCCGGACACGCTCCCCAACATGCCCAATTCGTGCAGCATGTCCGAGCCGGGGAGGGCGGAGGAGATATTCCTCTGGGACACCGCCCACATAACCGAGGTGCTGGATGCGCTTGACAAGATAGTGGAGAGGGGGCTGAACGGCGTCCTCATCAATCTTTGCAGCCTCCCGTTCCTCGCGATGGTCATAACGATGAGCTTCATCCTTTCCTCCACGAACCTTTTCGGCGCAAACCTGCCGGAGGTGGGAAGGGGCTTCGTGAAACTCATTTAGAGATTTCCATGTGCAGGTAATCCGAACTTTCCCCGCCACTCAACAGGATATTTATGTCATACCCACCTGCCTCCAGCTTCTTCCAGTTCTTTTTCACTTCTTCATAAGAGTAATAGTCCAATTTCCCGGCATCCACTTCCCACAAGTCCTTCCCCAGCGCCCTCTCCACGTAATCCTTCTGCGCTTCAATTCTCCCGCCCGCGCATCTTTTCAGGAATTGGAAATTGACGTCCACGGTCACCTGCCCGGAGAATTCCCTCCATATTGATGCGTTCCAGCCATTCCGCGGAAGCATGCGCATCCCCTCCGCGTCCGCGAACCCGTAGTCAAAGATGTCAATCCACCCTCCAGGAGCGAGCTTCCCCTTCCATCCCAGGATGCACTCCAATCCTATTTCCGGGACAGGGACCCAATACCCCTCCGGCATCCCCTCCATGAACAGCGCTGTTTCGCCCTCCACCCGCGCATCCACTTCGCGGAATTCGTCCCCCTCCCGCACGATCTCCATCACGTGCATCCCCCTGCGCACCAGCATCCTTGTCGGCAGGTCGTCCAGCAGCTCGCTGCATTTTACGCACGTCGCGCCACGCATCTTTTTCCAGTCCCACGCCGGTGCGGCAACGGTTTCAAAATCAAACCCCTCCAATTTCCCGGAAGCCAGCTCCACCCCCTTTTCGGAGAAATCCCATAAGATGTAAGTGGTGCGTTCCGCAACCTTTTCATCCGCCTTTCGCAATGCCCGCAAAAAATTCAGGGCGAATTTCCCATCGCCCACCCCAATCTCGTAAACCCTCAATTTCCCTTTCCGCGGCGCCCTGCGCGCGAATTCCACCGCGTTCGCCTCCGCAAATTTCAAAGAGTGCGCAAACGTTCGGAAGGAGGAATAGATGCGCCCCCCTTTTGAAGAGTAGAATCCGGAATTCCTGCGGCGCTGGAATTCCGCGAAGGTCTCCATGTGCAATTTCTCGGATTCCGGCTTTTATAATCCTATGCCGCCTTCTGCCCATTTCTTACGCTGAACAGTTCCCTGCACGTCGCCCTCACGAATGGATGGATGTTCCCGTTGTTTTCATCTATGTCCCTGAACATCTGCTCGCCCCATTCAGCCGGCTCCATGCTTGCGTACCTGTATGTCTTTGGCTTCAGCCTGGCCTGGGTCATCCCGGCAATCAGGCAGAACTCAGCAGCAAACGCATCTGCAGAGCCAAGCTGGAGCTCTATGTCCTCCCATCTCGCAGAATAATCCAGGTTCCTTATCACGGCTATGGTCCTCGGGGGATAGAAATTCCCAACTTTATCTTTATACTCCTCTTTCATCCTTTCATTCGCCGCCTCAAGCTCTTCGGCGCTCCCGGCGTTCAGGTGCAGCACCCTCTCCTTTTCATCCTCGTTTATTATGTCGCCCCTGTGCATCGCCAGTATCTGGCCGACCATGTTTACGCTTCCCCTGTTGCCGTTCCTTCTGCACACGTGGACCTGCGAGACCTCCCTCAGCAGGCATGGAAGGACTATCGCCTCCTCCAGGTATTCGGAGAGCTTTTCCTTGTCCACCTCGCCGTCCCCGTTGAATACGCCCCTTTTTACAAGGTCCTCCTGCACACGCCCAATGAACCCGCTCGACTGGTGCCCCCAGGCCTTCTTCATCCTTTCTATCCCGTAAAGCGCCATCCCGACCGCCCTGCACGCCTGCTGGTATGCGAAATCCGGGGAGCCGGATGGCTGGACTGTCGTCATTACGTAATACGAAGCGCCGATGTCCAGGTCCAGCTTAAGCGAGACGTGGTTCTCGGCAGCAACCCTATCAACAAACCGCTCTATCCTGCCCATCTTCGCGCCCTTATCCGGCGCCTGGCCCGCAGAAACTTCGTCCAGGTACAATTCCCTGAAAAGGGACCCCTTCGGATTCACCAATTCGTCTTCACTGAATGCCTTGTACCCCTCCAGCACGTACATGTTCTGGTAATCCTCCGCCTTGAAGCCCTTGAGGTGCTTGCTCGTTATCTGCTGGAATTTCTCGGAATAATACTCCTTGTCCGCCTCCCTTACCATCCCGTCTGCCGCCATCTGGAGCTCCGGCCTTTGGTACAGGTCGTTCTTGTCCCTCAGCGTCTGGTAGGCGCTGCGGTGTTCCTCAAATGCAGTGAGATACGGCGTGCCGGTGGAGCTCGCATCGTGGTTCGGCAGCTCAAACACCTTGTAAAGCACTTCGTACAGCCTTGAAAGCCTGTAATGCATTTCCAGCCTCTTGAGCAGCGTCTTGTCATTCCCGTCTTCCGGCAGTGAATCCAGCTCTTTCTTCAGCCGCGCTATCTCCTCGTGCAGCACGTCTATGGTCCTTACCTCCCTGAAATTGAAGAACGTCTCCAGGAACTCCTTCGCCTCCTTGTTCACGATGAGCTCCATCTTGCCGGGTATGCCGCTCATCCTGGCGACAAGGTTCATCAGCCGGCAGACCATTTCGCTGGCCAGGTCGCTGGTCATTATCTCAACCCTTCCGCTGGCCAGGGCGCCCCTGATTTTCAGCGGGTAGTGCCTTTCCCCGGTTGCCCTGTCCATGTTCTCCACTATTTTGTTGTACTGCTCAAACAGCTTGTAAATGGTAAGAAGGAGCCTTGCGCCCTCAATTGCGCTTACCCTTTTGTTCCCCACGGGGGCCATTATCGCGCCGCTTACCGCGTCCCCCACGACCACGTCCTTCATGAACCTGAACGGCCCGGTAGCCGCGAGGATAAACTCGTGGAAAACGTTCTCAATCAGGTCCCTGAGCTGCGCAGGGCTGAGTTCCCTGGAAAGCTTGCTGGAGTCCGCGAGGTCCAGATAGACTATGCAGCCGTCAAAAACGCGCTTGCAGTCCGGGTTTTTCGCGTATTCGGCTATGGTCGGCGTCTGGCTCCTGTCAAGGCATTCCTTGAACAGCCTCACCCTGAACATGAAATCCACGAGCGCGGAATATATTTCGTCCCGCCGTGACTCCGGAACGTCCTCCAGCTTCCATTTCTCCGGGTCCACTGCAAACGGGGATTTCGCAATAAAATCAAGTACCCCGTCCCTGTCCCAATCCGGAACATCCGCAATCTCCGCCTTTATGATTTTCCTGAAATCCTTCTTTAGGTAGAGCGGATTCTCCTGGAATGGCACAACCCCGGCCCTTCTCCTGGCCGGCGCCTGCATGGATGACGCTAGCCGCCTTGCTTCCGCCCCTGGAACTGCCGCA
Organism: Candidatus Iainarchaeum sp.; assembly: GCA_028686985.1. GTDB lineage: Archaea > Micrarchaeota > Micrarchaeia > Anstonellales > Bilamarchaeaceae > CAIXOA01. The sequence continues at coordinate 17,072 of JAQUBA010000011.1, read as the reverse complement.
GCCGCTGTTGATTCCATTTCTACACCATTCCCATCTATCTATTACGACAAAACCCTTAAAAATCCAGCCCAGACGCAGTTTTTCCAAGAGGAAGGGGGAGCGCCCCCTTCTCTTTAGGGTAATCATAACCCCCCATCAAATGGCGAAAATGTAAGTTTTATATTCCCTAACGACACATCCATCGCATGAAGAACGTGAAGAAGTACATACTGGACACGAGCTTATTCGTTAACCCCGCCGCAAGGACACCCTTCGGCAATTCCCCCCAGGAGGCGGTTGAGCATTTCGCCTCCCTCGCGAAGGAGTATGATGCCAGTTTCTACATGCCGCCTTCCATCTGGAAGGAACTGTCCAATTTCGCGCCCAACCTCCATGCGTTGGAAGGAATAGTGAAGAGGAAGGCCCCGAACATCTATTCCATTCACCTCCCCGCCGCCGTCTTCTACGAGTTCATAGACGATGTGAGGGGCAGGGTAAACAAGGGGCTGCGCCTCGCCGAAGAGTTCGCAATAGACAACCGCCCGGACAACGACGAAAAACTAAGAAAGCTCCGCGACAAGTACAGGGATTCCATGCGCACGGGAATAGTGGACAGCAAGGAGGATTTTGAGATAGTGCTCCTCGCGTTTGAGCTGGAAGCCGCAATCGTGACAAGCGACGAAGGGATATTCCACCTCGCGAACAAGGTGGGATGCGAGTGGATAGACGCATCCAAGTTCCACTCAATTCTCCATCATAAGGCAAAGAAGAAGGGCTAGTCCTCTTGGGTGCGCCCCTCAACCGCGCGCCTCGCCATCCGCGTGCTCTCCTTCATTACCTTCACAAAAGTTATCTCGTATCCCTTGCCCTTCCTCTCCTCTTTCTCAACCTTTAGCTCCACGCCATGCCCCATCCCGGAGAGTATGGAATCCCAGGTGGAGCGGTTTTTCACCCGCACGCGGAACCTCTGCACGGCCTCCTTCGCCTCCAGCGCCCCCTCCAGTCCGGAGTAGAGCGCATCCCCCAGCTTCTTTGCATAATCCGCCTTTTTCATCCCCAGCTCGCGCAGGGAGACCGCGGAACGGAACACCCTCTGCTTCATGAAGCCCGAGGGCATGTCAAATATGTGGGCGGAGCTCTCCGCCAAATCATGTATGTCCGATGAGGGCGTCACGAACTTGAAGATCTCCCCGCCTTCCAGCCCCCTCACCACTATCCCCTCCTTCCCTTCCTTGTCCATCTTGCGGACCGCGCCCTTCAGCTTCGCAATCTCCTCCCTCCGGAACACACCCACCAGCGGCACGGGCGTGAGCCCGAACTCCTTGCACAAATCCCTTCTTTCCATGGGCGGAAGGAATTCCCCGCGCTCGTCAATGATGTCAAAAACGTAATATTTCACGTCATACTCGTCCGTCGGGTCAGTATGCGGGGTGTTCCCCAGCATCTCGCCGCAAAGCATCCAGCCCGGATGCGCGGAAAAGAACTTCTTCACCCCCGCGCCGTCCGAAAGCTTCTCTGCCGCAAACCCGTCAATATACCCGCCGCGGGAAAGGCACGTGAGGTTTCCCTTGTACATGAGCGCCCGCACGTTGTACCCGTCTATCTTCTCCTCAACCAGCATCTCCCCGGATTGCAGGTTCCTCTCTATCCCTTCCCCCAGCACGAATATTCGCGGTATCTTGGGATAGCCGTGGATTGTCCTGTCTCCGGCGATTAGCGTGCCGCGCGGCATCCCGCCCGCCTTCTCGGAGAAGCGCAGGAACTCCCCGTACTCCACAACCCTGCCGCTTCCCTTAAGCCTTTCCAGTTCCATGCGCTCAACCACCGGCCGTTTCTTTTGGCCCCGGATTATCTTTTCCCGCCTTCCCCACCATGCCTGCCACCAAAATCACCAGGGCACGGACTTCAGCCCGAACCTGTTCGCAGCCGCGTTGCTCACAATGTGCAGCAGCCAGGACAGGACGAGCAGGAACAGGACGCCTTCAGGCGAATAGAGCGCATAGGCCACGGGATACGCAAGCAGCAGCCCCACGGCTATGAAGCCGAGCTGGTCCAGGAAGAACGGCTTGCCCGGCGTGATGCCCGCCCTCCTCTTCACAAAACTGCCTAGCGCGTCGCCAAGGAGCGCACCGACGGAAAGCAGGAACCCGGAAACGAACTGCGCCCACGGGCCCGCGAAAACGGGCAGCGGGAGATACAATGCAAGAATCCCGGCAGCCACTGTGCCGGCGGCTACCCCGCCCACGAACCCGCGCACTGTCTTCGCGTCCCCGAGGATTCTCCTGCCGTCCGGGAAATTCGCGCCGAAATCAATTGGCTGCCCCCCGCCCAGCAGCACTGGCGCGGCGTTCGCTATGTAGCATGGAAGTATGAATATTATGAGCCCGATCAGGTCCATCGCTTTTTCTTTTTGGTTTACTCCTTTTAATTAGTATTGTTTCCCATGGGGCAATATCCTATCTCGCACCCTGCCGGAGGCACGCACCTCCCCCACTTGCCGCACGCATCGCATTCCTTCGCCCCCTGCACGCACGAGCTGTACGTGCACGGCTCGCTCTCCCCAGGCGTGCATTCAGAATCCTTCTCGCATGCGCCCAGCCTCCCGAGCACGCAGGGCCTGTACCCGGCGCACCCGTCCGCGGTTGTGCAGGACATTTCGCTGCCCGCGCTACATTCCGGCCCGCCTTCAGTCTCTGGCACAGGCCCGAAATCCGGCTCAGGCTGGCTGAAGAAAGGCAGAATGAAGTAAATGAGCGCGAAGAAAAGCAAAACCGGAATTATATACAAATATTTCCCGCCCCCATCCGCCATATTCCCCTCACCTGTACTCAAGGCTGTACCCGCTTTCCCTCGCGGTCAGCTCACGCAGGAGCCCGCTAACGCTCAGCAGCCCCGGCTGCACCCCGCTCACGTCTATTTCGCACACGGGCGGCAAATCCCCCCCATATTCTATTCCGCCAAGCTCCGCCGCCTTCCTTATCGCATCGTCCCTGCTGCCTACCGCATCCACGAGCCCAACGTCCAGCGCGGTCCTGCCCGTAATCACGCGCGCATCCAAAATCTCGTCATACTTTGCGCGGTCCAGCCGTGCCCCGCGGTTCCCAATCACGGTGGAATTGAACTGCTGGAATGCCTGCTGCACTATGCCGTCCAGCACCGCCTTCTCGCCCTCCGTGAGGTTCCTGAAGGGGGTGCCCACGTCCTTCATCGCGCCGCTCTGTATGTTGTTCTCGCCCACGCCTATTTTCTCAAAAAGCCCGGACGCATCATAGGTGGTCATTATCACGCCTATGCTGCCGGTGAGCGCGTTCGGCTCCGAAATAATGTAATCAACTGGGGTCGCGATATAATAAGCCCCGGATGCCGCCACTTCCCTGAAATACGCGACCCTCGGCTTTTCCAGCCCGTCTACCGCCCGGTATATCTCGTCGCTCGCAACGATGCTCCCCCCCGGGGAATTTATGACGAACAACACCGCGCCCACATCGTCCCTCCTCCCCACCGCCTCTATCCTTTTGGAAATCTCATACGAGCCGGACATCCCCTCGCTGAACAGGGACGGGGCCGTGTCCGTGGTCGTTATCTCGCCGTTTATCTCCACCACCGCGACGCACTTGCCGAACGGGTTGGCCGCCCCGGACGCGAGCGAGAAAAGCCCGAACACCATGAGGAAAACAAGGCCGAGGGAAAGGAATACAATCGCCGCATACAATCCATAGTTCCTCTCCTTGCCTTCACCCGGACGGCGGTTCCCCGCCCTTCTTTCTTCTGCCATGGGCTGGTATTCCATAATAAAGGTTAAATAGCAATTGCGTGCAAGTTTTCCCGGTACTATCCATGGAAGAGGAAAACATAAAATTTGAAACCGGCTCATCCTTCTACAACCCCCACATGAGGCTCTGCCGCTCCATCTCCTCCCTTTCCGTTGGCGCAATCAACCATCCGCTGGAAATCTGCGACGGCTTCTCCTCCACCGGAATAAGGGGCATAAGGTATGCAAAGGAGAATGCAAACGTTTCCCGCACCGCATTCGTTGAATTTGACGAGTCCGCCGCCAACCTGTGCAGGAAGAACATCTCCTCCAATTTAGTAAAAGGAGAAGTGTTTGAGCAGGAATTCAACCGCCATATGATGGATAATTCCCACAATCTGGTGGAGCTGGACCCCTTCGGCTCGCCCGCCCCCTACTCCTATTTCGCCATGCGCTCCTTCCGCAGGATGAAGGGGGGATACATCTCCGCGACCGCCACGGACACCGCGGTGCTCTGCGGCGCCCACTATGCCGCCTGCCTCAAGTATTACCATTCCCGCCCCCTGCACAACGAGCTGTGCCACGAGGCCGGGGCAAGGATTCTCCTCAAGCACTTCGCCAACCTCGCATCCGAATTTGATTTCGGCATAGTCCCGCTCTTCACGCTCTCCCACCGCCATTTCTTCAAGGTGTTCATGCGTTTGGAGAAGGGCGCGGACAAGGCGGTGCAGAACGAAAAAGAGATTGGTTCCATAAACTTCTGCGGGAAGTGTGGGTGGAGGGGGGGCAACGAAATTCCCATCCCCAAATGCCCAAAATGCAAATCCAAAACGGAATGGGGCGGCCCGCTCTGGCTGGGAAAGCTCCATTCCAAGGAGCACATAAAGAGGATGCAAAAGCTCAACGAGGCCCGCAATTACGCGGACAAGAAGGCAATCTCTGCCCTCCTCCCCCTCATGCAAAAGGAGGACTCGTTCCCGCCCTACTTTTTTGACGTCCACCGCACCTGCAAGAGGTTCGGGCTGCACAACCCCAGGCCGATAGAGGAGATAATTGCCGCCATCAAGAAGAGGGGATATTCCGCTGCCCGCACGCACTTCTCGCCAACCGGCATAAAAACAAACGCGCCCGCTTCCGCACTCAAGCGGCTCATCTCTTTCAAATGATCCCCTGCGCACCCCTCGCGCCCATATAACCATTATATTCCTTCCCCTCCCTATCAGTGCATGCCCGCCTCCATGCGGAAGGTGCTTGACCAACTGTTCGATTTCTCCCAGATGAGCCCCCTCCTTGAGCAGAAGCTCGCCATGGAGCAGATGATGGCGCCGCTCCTCCTCCTCCAGTTGCAGAGGCAGTCGGAGATGAGCTACCAGCAGATCAGCCAGGCGATGGCGGAAGAGTCCGAAAAGGCGATAAGGGAGGACCACATCTCCAGGGCGGAAACAAAGACTTCGGACTCAAAGACAAAGCTGGAATCCGGCGAGGTGACGCAATTCAACCTCGTGTACTACAACCCGGAGCTCAAAAAGGTGGAGATGGTGGAAGAATCCATCACGATAAAATCAGATTCCTATTCCAGCCCGGAGCAGCAGGCGGTGGAAGAAGCGGCGGGCCAGAAGTCCATGCAGGGCCCCTACTCGCTGATTGCGCAGCCCACCCTCCACACGAGGATAGACCCTTACATACTTGATTCCGTCCTTAGCAGGATAGATGTGGAGGCGCCCAAGCCCTTCGGGGGCGGCGCCGCCCACGTTCCCGCCGCGGTTTTCGCATCCGTGGAGCGCAGGATGCAGGCCGAGGGGCAGGAGGACGAGGTGGTGGCGCTCAAGGCCCTGAAGGAGATGCAGGTGCGCAAGGAGGCGCTCCTCAAGTCCATGGGCGCCGAGATAATCGCGCTGGAGGATGCTGTGAAGGCGCTGCAGGACGGCGACAGGAAGGAGGAAAAAATCCTTGGCAAGCTTCCCCCGCTCTCGCGCATCCGCTACCTCGCGCTGCTTCGCAGGAGAAAAGGGCTTGAGCGCACCCTGCTTGCCGACCTCCTCATCGCGGACGTGGAATTCCTTGAGGCGGTGAAGAATAACCTGAAGGGGCTGAGCCTGCGCGAACTCGCGGGGGTTGTGAGGAAATTCAGGGGCCTTCTGGGGAAGGGCGAGGGCAAGCCCAAGTCCGGTGCATAATCTTTTTCTGTTTAATGAGCTATGAGCTGGACAACAATGATCATCCAATATAATGTGGGAGGCTAGGGAGAAGGAAATGGGGTGGGGGTTGATGAGAATCTTCCTTCTCCCTCCTAGCCTTGCCAGCTGGTACGCATGATTTCCTATTGCGGAAGGAAGTAAACCTTCCTCCCTACCTGCCTCTTCTTCAGCAGCCCAAGGGCGCCCAGGCGGTTCAGGCGCGAACTCGCGCCGTTCTTTCCCTTGTATCCGAACTCCGCCTGCACGTCGTCCGCAGTCGCCTTCCCCTTCTTCCTGACGAACTCCACTATCTTTTCGTCCATCTCGGGGATGAGCGGCTCCTCAAGCTCGCGGGGCTTCTCAAGCGCCTCCATCCTCTGGAGAATGTTCTTGAGTATCCGGTTGGTGTTTTCCCTCTCTTCCAGGAGCTGGTACATCAGCTCCCCGAGCACCACCGGATCCCTGAACTTCTCCAGGTTCTGCTGAAGGTCCGCCGAGATTTTTTCCCGGAACTGCGGGCTGCTTATGCTTTTAAATTTATCTTTCGTATCCATTGTACCATGCTTCCATGGCGCGCGTGCAAATGTGCGCTGGCTGTTTCGGGAAAATCCCGAAACTATCATGATGTTGTCATGATAGGTTTTTTAAACCTATCGTAGCTCTCCCGTAGAAAATCGTGATTCTTATGCCCCTCAAGGAACTCACCCATGAAATCCTGGACGCCTTTTCGAAGAAGAACCAGAAAAAGATGAGGAAGACGAACGACAAAATCCTTGAGGCGCTGATGCTCTCCTTTTCCAAGCCGCTGTTCCGCCTCGCCGTAATCTCATACGTATTGTCCAAAATACTCGCGAAGCCCCGCTTCTACGGCCGCGCCTACAAGGAGGCCTTTGAAAGGATGGCGCAGGTCCTTGCGCACATGGAGAGGAGCGCGGGGAACGCCGAGGAATACGGCATAGCCGCGGACAACCTCGCCGAAACCATCGGGCAGATGGAGAGCGAGGACCCAAGGTTCGTCAAGAGCCTGATGGAGAAGGGCAAGCTCAAGACCGCAGCCATACTCTATGCGCAGGGGACGAGCCTCTCCCTCGCCGCGGAGGAGACCGGGATCTCCAAGCAGGACATCATGGACTATTCGGGAAAGACGATGATGGCGGACAGGGTCGCGGAGGCAATCGGCATCTCCGAGCGCGTCAAGAGGGCGAAGAAGTTTTTCGGGGGCTGAACATGGCGGAAAGGGACATAGTCTGCGACTCAAGCGCGATAATATCGCTTACGGATGCGTGCCTCGCGCATGTGTTCTATTTCCTGAAGGAAAAGACGGGCGCCAAATTCCTGGTCCCCAAATCCGTGGTGCAGGAGTGCGTGGAAAAGCCCCTGCACATCCCGAACAAGGACTACCGTTTCTCCGCGCTCAAGATAAAGGACATGATAAACGACGGCATCCTGGAGACCGTGGATGCGGACGTCTCGCGCAGGATGGCCGAGCTGGAGAAGGTGGGCAACACAATCTTCTTCGCGCGCGGCAGGCCCCTCAGGCTCATACACGCCGGCGAGGTTGAGATGATGGCCCTCGCGGAGGAGTTGGAAATCCCCAACGTGCTCATGGACGAGAGGACCACGCGCCTCCTCATAGAGGCGCCCCTCAACCTGAAGGAGCACCTCGCGAAGGAATTGCATGTGAATATTATGGTGAACAACGGGAGCCTGCAGAAGATGCAGGAGCTCACCGATGGCATGGGCGTAATCCGCAGCACCGAGGCGCTCATCGTCGCGTACGGGATGGGCTTCCTCAAGCACTTTGACGAGATAGAGAAGGACGTGGCCGAGGCCGCGCTGTACAGGCTGAAGAGCGCCGGCTGCGCCATCAGCTTCAAGGAGATAGACGAATACATGAAAGGCGTGTCCTAGAAGAAACGCGGAGGGGAACGCTCATTCGATTCTCCCCCAACTTCACTTTAAAACTCCTTTCCCTTACTCCTTACGCAACGTGATTTACTTGGATGAAGCCAAAAAAGATGCCGTGCGTATCGCCGTAGATAAAAGAGAAGCGGGCTTCGCCGGATTGTTGAAGGGGCTTGGGGCCGAGGTGGAGGAATCCACCCTCCCGGTCGCCGATTTCATCTGCTCGGAGCGCGTTGCGGTGGAGAGGAAGACGCGCGGCGATTTTGAGAAGTCCGTGATGGACATGAGGTTGTTTGAGCAGTTGAAAAGATTGAAGGAAAGCTATCCGCGGGTGGTGGTCGTGGTTGAGGGCGAGGCAAGCTCCGGGATGCTTTCAAAGGAATCCCTCATGGGCGCATACTCCTCCGTGCTCGCGGATTTCGGCGCCTCCCTTTTCTTCACGAGGAATGCGGAGAAGACCGCCGAGCTCGTATTCTTCATCGCGAAGCACGAACAGCTCGCGGAGAAGAAGCCCATGCGGGTGACGGGCGCCCGGAAGGGCCTCACCATTGCGCAGAACCAGAAGGCGATAGTGGAGATGCTTCCCATGATCGGGCCTAAGATTGCGGATTCCCTCCTTGGGCATTTCGGCAGCGTGTGGGGCGTCTTTAATGCAAGCGAAGAAGAACTATTGAAGGTGGAGGGGCTCGGAGAAAAAAGGGCGCGCGCGATCAGGAATACGATAGACGGGAAATATATGAAACCTGCCTCTAATCCTTTTGAAGATTGAGATGCTCCAGTAAGTAATCAATCACGTGCTCCTGGAAATGCCTGTTCGTGGGGTGCCCAAGCTCCGCCCCCGCCTGCAGAAGGTAAGGGTGCGGGGAGAAGTGCGGCACCGTCACCACATACCCCTCCAGGTCCGCGGATGCGAATATGTTCCCCATCTCGCCCCTCGCCCCGTAGATTTTCCTTACGTAATCCGAGCGCATCGCCTCTTCCTTCTTCAGTATCCTTCCTTCCACGTTCTGGTGGAGGAAGTTGAAGGAGATTGCATGCTCCTCCGCCTCCCCGGAAAGGAGGTTCTTCGCCTTCTTCCTGCAATCCACCGAGATGGAGAGGTTCGCCCCGTCCCATTTCACCCCATACTCATCCTTTGTGAAATGGAACAGGAGATAATGCCCGAAGAAAGTGCTTCCCGCGTCCTGCGCGACGGATTTGCTGAACAGCACCAAATAATCATCGGAGAAAAATATGGAGCGGGTGGAGCCGCCGGAGAACATCGCCCCCATCCTGTTCCCGTCCAGCATGAGCTGCTGGAAATAATTGTTTATGAGCGTGTATGCGTTCCTCGCCTCAAACAGCGGCGCATGCAATACGGGCGGGAAGTCTATGGTCGTGAGAAGGGAACGCCCCACGGACGGGAATTTTTCCACCTTCCCCCTTGTTTTCTCCAGAAGGCCCATGTCCCCATTGACCGAGGCATCCATCCTTTGCGCATAAGAGGAGTTTTCAGCCGCGTCGCAGAGCCGGCACATGTCAGTTCCCGGTTTTTGGCTTCCCCCTCTTCCCGGAACCTGCATCTTTCTGCGGGGCAGGAACGGCTGGCTTGCCTCCGGCCGCCTGCTGCTTTGTGCGGGCTGCCGTTTTTTCCTCGCCCTTCCCGATATCTATCTTTGCGAGCCCCGGAACGCGGCTCTTGAGCGAGATCAGCAGCAGCGCCTTCCTCGTCTCGTCCTCGTTGCCCTTCAGTTCCTTGAACCTGAGCTTAAGCACGCCGTCCTTGAGCTCCCAGCCCTCCGCGACCCCGGAATCCTCGCAAATCGCCCTCACCCTGTCCTCCTGCTTCTCAAATACGTCAACGAGCATGATTTTGTAATCCACCTGCTGCCCGGCGAAGGGATGGTTGAAATCCACCATCACCCTGCCATTGCTCACGCTTTTCACGGTCCCGTACGTCCTCCCCTTGTCCGTGTCCACGTGTATTGTGAGCCCAGGCTCCGGGTTCACGCGGTATTTCCTGAATTCCGCGAGGGACATTATCTTGACCAGTTCCTTCTTCCTCCTGCCGAACGCCTTGTCCGGCCCGAGGCTGACGCTCTTCTCCTCGCCCTTCCCCATTTTGCCGATTGCCTCAAAAAGCCCGGGTATTATCCTGTCAAAGCCGTAGGAGAGGAGCAGCGGCCCCTCCTTGCCGTGAAGCCTCTTCGCAACCTCGCCCGAAGTGGAGTCAAAGACGTTGCCGTCCCCGTCCCTCCCTTCCAGCCCGAGGAGTATCAGGTCTCCCTTGTTAACCATGGATTCACCAACAGTAAAAAGGAATTGTGCAAGGTAAGGTTTTAAATTCAGGCGGAGGGGGATTTAAAATAGGTTTGCGGGCTTAACAAATCGGCCTGCCCCAGTAGCTCAGCGGTAGAGCGCTCGCCTTGTAAGCGAGAGGTCGGGGATTCAATCTCCCTCTGGGGCTATCCCGGCACGGGAGCATATTTAAAAGGTTGCCATAGAATAAATACAAAAGCGCTCATAGGTTGATTTTAATGGGAAAGTTCGCGGAAGCTGACGCAGTCATATCCCGGATATGGATTTGCAGGAGATGCAAGGGCAGGAACAAGGCCGGCTCCAAAAGGTGCAGGAAGTGCGGCTCTATTTACCTCCGGCCCAAGAAGAAGGAGATAAGGGCCAAGAAGTGAGTCGCCTGCGCAAAGGATTCCATCCCCAGCGCGAGCCAGGGGGCGCAAAAAGAGTTTATCCTCCAGGGATGGACACTAAAAGAACGCAAAACAAAAATGGGGCCACGCCCCCCGGCCCCCCTTGGCCTTCTCCCCCAACCGCCTTAAAAGAGGTAATTCCTCTTTGGGCTTTTGTAATTCTTGTCCGAAAAGCTCGTGCGCTTAAGGGAATCAAGCCCTTCCGCCAATTTCCTGCTCAACTCCTCCCAATCCATCATTCCCACCTCTCGGGTGAGGTCAAAGCGGCTTTATAAAAAGACCTGTAATGTGCGACAGGACAATTTCGGAAACACTTATAAAACCAAACTACCATACCCCATCATGGACCGCGCAAAGGTGAGGGAGGCGCTCGCCCTTGTCGGGCTCACGCCCATAGACTCGGAGATATACCTTTACACCGCCTCCAACCCCAACTGCCGCGCCGGCAGGATAATATCCGAGCTGGACCTGAACCGCTCCAAGGTGTATGATTCCCTCAACAAGCTCGCGCGGCTGGGGCTCGTCTCCTGCGTCATGACGAATTACGTGAAGAGGTACGCCTCCACCGGCACCGAGATGCTGAGGCGGATATACGAGAGCCGCTCACAGGCGATGGGCGAGACCATAGACTACCTCTCCACGCTCAACATCGCCTCCGCGGAAAACGTGGGCGTCAGGATGGTGGACGGAGAGGAGGGGTACAAGTCCCTCAAGGACCAGTTCCTCTCGCGCATGGGCAAGGGCGACGAGATGCTGATAATGGGCGCCCCCCTCGTGGTGTTTGAGCGGCTGGAGAATTACCTCATCCAGTTCCACAGGCGCAGGCGGACCATGGGCGTGGACATGCGCGCCATCTACGACACGGACGTGAAGAAGTACGGGCGGATAAGGGAGAAATGGAGCCGCACGCAGGTGCGCTACCTCAACCGCAGCTCCGCAGCGTGGGTGGAGATATTCAAGGACGGCATACTCATCCCGGCCTTCGCCGAGCGCGCCATCACCATAGGGATTTCCGACCGGTCCATCGCCTCCTCCTTCCGGAATTATTTTGAGTCGCTCTGGAAGGGCGCGAGATAGCTATTTATACAAGTGGGGAGAGTTATGCGCATGGAATTCCAATCCACCGCGGAAATCGTGCTGCCCAAGGACCCCCTTGAGTGGGTAATAGGGCAGGAGAACGCGGTAAGAATAGCAAGGATATGCGCATCCCAGAAGAGGCACATTCTCCTTGTTGGCGCCCCGGGCACAGGGAAGAGCATGGTTGCCCGTGCCCTTTCGTCCCTGCTCCCAAAGCCGAAATGCGAGCTTTCGGTCCTGCACAACCCAGCCCGCCCCGAGAAGCCCACGCTTTCCGTCCGCAGCGGGGAGATGCTCAAGAACGAAAAGCCGAAAGAATTCGGGACCGTCCTTCTTCCGGGCGAGGTGCCCGAATTCGTCTCCGAGCAGCTGGGCATGCGGTGCAGGAGGTGCGGCGGGCTTTCCCACTCGCGCATCCCGTCCTGCCCCCACTGCGGCGCGGACAAGGTGCGCAGGCCCATCCTGGGGCTGGCAGGCCCTGAGCACGCCCACAGGAACTTCGTTGAAGCGGTGCGCATGCGCAAGGACGGGAGCGAAGAAATGATAATCTACGAGCGCACCGATGACGACCGCATCCGCATGCTCACGGAAAAGGAGCTGAAGGACAGGAAGGATTACGAAGCCAAACTGATGCGCAAAGTAATAGTTCCGCTCAACCGCTCCACGTTCGTTCAAGTTGTCGGGAACAACGAGACCGAATTGCTCGGGGACGTCAGGCACGACCCGTATGGGGGGCACCCGGAGATAGGGATGCAGCCGTACATGCGCGTGGTCGCGGGTGCCGTCCATGAGGCGCACGAAGGGGTGCTTTTCGTGGACGAGATGGCCACCCTCGGGGAAACGCAGCGCTTTTTGCTCACCGCGATGCAGGAGAAGAAGTTTTCAATTACCGGGAGGAACCCCAACAGCGCCGGGGCGGCGGTGCGGGTTGAGAATGTTCCCTGCGACTTCATTTTAGTCGGGGCGATGAACATAAACGACCTGGGCAAGCTCAGTCCCGCTCTCCGTTCGCGCATAAGGGGAAGCGGCTACGAGGTCTTGCTCAACACGAATATGGAGGACACCCCGGAAAACTGCGCAAAGGTCGCGCAGTTCGTCGCGCAGGAGATAAAGGGGGACGGCAAGATTCCGCATGCTTCCTCTGCCGCGGTTGATGAAATCCTTGAGGAATCAAGGAGGATATGCAGGGCGGCGGACGGGAAGAAGGGGCTTACATTGAGATTTAGGAACTTATCCGGCCTTATACGCCTCGCAGGAGACCTCGCAAAATCCGAAAAGGCAGAGCTGATTGAAAAAGTGCATGTGCGCTCCGCTGTACAGTTCGCCAAATCCGCCGAAGAGCAACTGGAAGACAAATATGAGAACCCCTGGAGCGCCGGGATGGCGGACTTCGGGGTTAGGAGCAGGAAGGGAAGCGAGACGGTGTGAAGTCTATGCTATATGGGATAAAACCAAATGAGCAAAAAGTCAAAGACTTTCTTCAGCGCTCAAGTAGGAGAGTGTTGGTGTGACACATCCCGAGTTGGTAATGAATTACTTAAAATACTGTGGATATCGCAAGATTTCTAGAGCCAAAGGACGAATAAAGTTATCCCCAGAATCATTTTTCTATCCAGGCATTTTATTACCACTCACTTATCTTGAAAGAAAAACTTCAAATCTCACTTATATTTTTCCTTCATATTCTGATACCTTTGAAAGTCTTAAGGTTTTTGGGAGTGGGTATTTCCCTGCGGTTCCCCTCCCTAAACTTGGGACTGAGATAGATTCTATATTCCCACATTTGTACAGTGTACTAGAAGACGGCAAAAAATGCGGAGGTCAAGATGCGTTTAAATACATAATCGGAGAGTTGGGGGGGAATATCGTAGAGCACTCAGAGTCCCAAAATGCGTACATAATGGGTTATGCTTATTCCAAGAAGAAATTTACTGAAGTGTGTCTATTTGATGATGGTATTTCCATACCAGGAGCTTTCGAAAAACATGGAGTTACTTATGAAGATGATTCCAAGGCTATCGCATTGGCTATTAAAGGGAAATCAACCAGCGAAGAAGGTGGTCGTGGTTTTGGACTGGGAACATCCCTGGCTATGCTTGTCGAAGGTTTAAATGGAGAGGTACTTCTTATTTCTCGTAGAGGTGGATTTTATGCGGATTCTGACGGAGTTGAAAATTACGAGCTAGAATCACCGTTAGTATCGCACATGGGTACAATTATTACCATGCGCATACCTTTTCAAGATAAAAAACTCGATCCATATCTATTTACTAGTGGAGCTAAAAGATTGTTATGATTAGTGTTAAATAACTTACATGCTAGTTTAATAAATGAAGATGTTATATAATAGCATAAAAAGATGAAGTCGGAGATGAGGAAAATGAAGCAGTCAATGGTGGTTTCAATAAGTGTATCTACGAGCAAAGATCTAGCTTTACGTAGATCTGCCGATGCATTTTTTGATGAGATAGTGACTTTGCCCACAACTGAGATAATAATTGATTTTAATGGAGTTTCAACAATAACCAGGTCTTTTGCACACCAATACCTTTTACGTAAGAAAGATATCGCAAAAAAAATATTTGAAGTCCATGTCCCTAAAAATGTGAAGAAAATGTTTGATGTGGTTAATGATACAAATTCGACACCACCTAATATTCCTGATCAAAATTCGATACGTGTCTGTGCTAAAAGTCTTTGGCTTTGAATTTATTATAGAAAATTTAAGTCATTGCATCTTTTGAAAAAGTAATTAGGTCAAGAGACTTTGATAAACTATTTAGTTCTTTTTGTGGCTTCCGATATAAGAAATAAATGTTGCTGCCAAATTCAATGCGAGGAGCGCATCTCTCGGAGGGATAACCCTTTTCTCTTTACCCTGTCCGTGAGCATCAGACTTTGTGTTTCTCATGGCAGGTAGAGTTTGGAATAGCTTATCCAAGTGCGTTCCTATCTTCTCGTACTCAGGAGAGATTATCCCCTGCCTTTTGCACTCCTGCAATAATTGGGTGGCGTCTCCATCGCGCCCAGTAACAACTTTTATGGTGCTCTCAAAGGCGTTATTGGCTTCTCTTATTGCCCCGTCGTTGTCCCCTTTTCTATAGTTCTCCAATGCCCTAACAAATTCTTCATTCGCAAGTTTAAACCTCTCTTCGTATAAAAGAGCAAATGTGGGCTCAATCAATTGTTTGTATTGCAATTCCGAATCGATAGCGATTATTCTTGAATCTTTTATGCGATAAATTATAGAGTTTAACTTCATTATATCATTAAACTCTGATACGAAAATGTTTCTCTTTTTAAGGCACGATTCGAGTATTGACTTAGGATATGGCGTATAGCCACGACTAACATACGAATTAATATTTTCTATTTTTATTTTGAGAAAAATTTCAATTGCATCTAAGAAATCTTCAGTACTACATGTTGTTAGGTATTCAATAAGATCTAAGCGTTGATCCTTAGTTGGGTTCTTGATCAGAACGAAAAGTCCTTTATTCTTCTTTATTAAATACTCGAGACGCAGCATCTCATCTACTTTTGAGCTACTCTCTATTATTACTGATTCCAAAAATGAGTAAATAACCGTTTTCCTTGGGTTTTCTGCTATGGTGTTTAGTGCCAGAACTGTCTTACTAGATTTTTTTCGCGATGAAAATAAATCCGTGATGATTGTCATCAATCCACCGTATGACGATATTCATTTTATTCCTTTTTAAATTAAAGTGTATGCCATTATGTAGTTCTACCTCTAAATCAAAGAGATTATGCTCCCACCCAAATCCAAACCCATCACCACGTCACAACGAACAAACTCTTATAAACATACTTGCACTACCAACCCCATGAAATCCAAAACAATCTTCTTTTGGGCAGCCCTGTTCGCAGGGCTTCTTCTGGTGAGTGGCTGCACATTGCAGGGGCCGACCTCCGGAGGCGCACAGCCGTCCGGAACCCCGGCGGGAAGCCAGCAGGCCGGAACCCAACCTCCGGCAAGCTCCCAGCAAACCGGAACTCCCACAACCCCACCAGAAACCGCGCAGGTTTATCAGGGGGTGAACCTGCCCTATGAGGATAATTTTGACAATTCGGCAACAGAAGCGAACTACAACCGCAGCCTCTACTCGGATGGGGAAACATGGAGGTTCACTGACGGGGTCGCATCCTGCAAGTGGGGCGGCTTCATGATGATAAAGATAAACGCGAAGGATTTCGTCCTTGACGTGGACTTCAACCACGCGGGCGACGGCGGCGTCATGGTCAGGGGCAACGGAGACACGATAGGCTATTACGGCGCCCCCGAGGGCATGGTCTACATCTACAGGCCGGTCATAATGTCCTACGGGGTAAAGCAGCCCATGGGCGACACATATTGGATATCCTATGCGCCGCAAGTGCAGGGCAGCTGGATACGAGATGTGAACGAGCACAAGGAGATTTCCGGCACCCCCGGAAACGTTCACATAAAAATACTAGTGCAGGACGACACATACACCGCATATGCGAACGGCGCGGAGATGGTCACCTTCACGGACACCGAGGGAAGGTACGGCGGGGACGACAACAGGTGGGTGGCCCTCTACTACAATTCAGGCGTTGAGGGGCAGTCCTTTGACAACCTGAGGATAACGCCCATCAATTAAGGGCGGCCGGAAACTGGAAACCGAGAACTGGAAACCCCAAAGATGGGCCAGCACTACAGATAATATGCAAGAAATATTGCTCCCGCCGAGACCGAGCCCCGTGGTTCTTTGCTCTCCATCATTCCGCCCCAGCTATGGCAACTATCTTTCTGGCCCTTTGCGGCCTCTTGTAACCATGGTTACATTCACTTCTGCGGAGTCCGCTTCGCCAGGATATCCAGGAGCGTGTCTACCTTGATGCGCAGCTCCCTCTGTTCAGTCTGGAGGGCCTGGATCTCTTTTCCCTTATTCTCTCCGGATTCCGCAACTTTCAGCATATCTCTGATTATTTCATAATCCTCCGGGGTATCTGTGATGATGAGGATTGGGGACCTGCATTTATCCACCATGAGCACTCCAGCTTCTTTTCTGTTATGCTCCTCCCACCCTGCCGAAACTAGGCCATCCCGGATCTCTTTTGTGACCGCGAATAAACCTCTTTTTGTTTCGTAACCAGTATCTTTCTCCTTCGATGTGGTGATGTGGAATGTGAGCCTTCCGTTGGCTAACTCCTGCATGGCAAGATGTTGTTTGACCATATCTATATTACTTTCCATGTTAGTAACCCTATTATAACACTATTATTCTCCTGTTATGTTTTTATTTAAAAACCTTTCGTTTTTCGTGGGTTAAGGTTTATTAAGTTTCTGTTATTAACCGAATAACAGGTAGTCGCATGCCACGGAAAAACGCACCCGCCCGGAAGAAGGTTGATCGCAAAAAAACCACTCATTCTGGGGGCTGGGCGGCCTCCGGGCTGGGAACTATCTGTCGGGGGGTTCGGAGACGCAAAGTCCAACCGTGCCCCCCGCTC
>JAQUBA010000002.1 GCA_028686985.1 Candidatus Iainarchaeum sp. | reverse complement strand
GGAGAAATCCACGCCGTCCGGAATCTTCACTTCTATCATTTCAAACACCTACTAGACGAAGGCGATGAGCCTTCCGCCCATCTGCTTCTCGTTTGCATCCACGTTGGTCATTATGCCCTTGGGCGTGGAAACCACGAGCAGGCCCACACCCACGCCGGGGATGAACCTCTCCTCCATCTTCGCCCAGTCGCTCCTCTTCACCGGGAAACGGGGCTTGATGACGCCACAGTCGTTTATCGTGCCGGAGAGCAGGACGTCAAAGAACCCGCCCCTGCCGTCGTCCACGAAATCGTACGACTCTATGTATCCCTTTTCCTTGAGTATGCGGAAGACCTCGCCAACAATCCTGGATGCACGCACCTCGCATTTCTTTTCCCCTTTTATCTCGTGCGTCTTGATAGTGTTGAGCGCGTCTGCCAAAAGGTCAATTGCCATCATCACACCTCAGTATTTCCTGAACCCTATGGATTCGCCCGCCTCGCGGAAGCACCTTCTGCATATGCACAGCCCGTATTTCCTTATGAGGCCGCGGGACGAGCCGCACAGCCTGCATTTCCGCTTTCCCTTCCCCTTGAACCTCTCGTCAGCAGGAACTGCCATCTAATCACTCAACCTTTATTCCGAGCTCGGACTTGGCGAACTCGATTCCCTCCTCCTTGGAGACCCTGTGGGGCTTGCCCACCTTGGAGCGCTTTATGCGCCTCTCGCTTATGCGCTTGCCGCGCCTCTTGAGCGTGACGCAGACGTCCAGGCCCATCATCCCCAGCTTGGGGTCGTACTTGGCGCCCGGGAAGTCTATGTATTCGTGGATGCCGAACGCAAAGTTGCCGTTGGCGTCAAAGTTGCTGGCGTGCAGCGTCTTCTTCTTCGCGCCCAGCGCCTTCTCCAGGAAGCTTAACGCGGGCTTCCCGCGCAGCGTGGTCTTCACGCCGATTTCAAGGCCCACCCTGAGCTTGAACGTGGGGTTCCTCTTCTTCGCGCGCGTGAGCACGACCTTGGCGCCGGACAGCTTGCCTAAAAGCTCTTTGGCATTGTCCAGGCGGTCGCCGCTTGCGCCTATGCCTATGTTGGCGGTTACCTTTTCCACGGTTATGCCGCGCATCGGATTGGTTTCCATCAGGCATCACCCACTACGAAGAGGTAGTCCAGCAGCGTGCGGACCTCGCCTTCCGGCGTCTTCACGAGGACCTCTGTGGGCCTCCCCTCTTTTCCCTCAAAGAACTTCTCAATCTTCGCCTCTATGCCGGCGTGCTTTCCGCTCACGACCAGGCACTTTGAGCCTATGCCCCTTTTCAGGAGCTTCTCCACCTTGGAGCCCTTGAGCGTGAGGAGCACCGTGTCGCCCACCCTCATGTGCGAGTCGCCGAGCAGGTTCCTGCCGTCGTGGAAAAGCACGTTTACCTTCCCGCCGGGAGTTGTGCGCTTGCCCACGACCTTAAGCATCTTGTGGAGCGTGTCCTTCTCGTCTATTTTTTTCGGCTCAAGCTTGCCGCGGGCGATTGTTATGGTGTAATGGAGCTTCATGTCCGGGATTGTGATGACGTCCATGAGCCCGATGGGATAGGAAGGCTCGGTCCGTGCGACGCCGTCAACGAGGACGCGGCGCGCGTTGAGCACCTTCTTCACCTCAAACAGGGTGTCCGCCAGGCCGAGGATGTCCCTCAGCAGCACGGACAGCGGTATCGCCATGCGCGTGCTGTGGGGGCCGGGCTTCGCCCTTGCCATCCACGTGTGGGCCTTCTTGTTGTGTATCGGCACCGCCTTCGGAGCCGCGAGCCTTTTCATATGGTTGCCTCTTCCCCTTTTAGCCATCCTAAGCACCCTTCAATTTTTCCTTCCTGAACGGAGTCTCCTTCATTTCCATGAGCATGAGGTTGGAGGGCTCGAACGCGATGAGGGATTCCACGCCGCGCCGGTTGCGGTTTGTGACGCCCTCAAGGTACACCTTGCCCTTCAGGACGCTTATGCGCGCGACCTTCGCTGACTTGCCCTTCTCGTCCCCGCGGAGCACCTTCACGGTGTCGCCCTTGTTCACGAGGGCGGAGCGCGCCTTCGCGCCTGCCTTCGCCTTCAGCTCCTTGGAGATGTGCACATGCAGCGTGCTTTTCTTCGTGTGGATTTTCCCGTGGAAAATCTTCCTTCTTTCCTTCCTTCTCTTCATGTGAATGCACCATCAATCATACGACGCCGGGCGAAATCGCCGCGACCTTCGGATACCTTTCCGCCACTTCCTTGGCCACCACTCCCTTGATTTCAGTCCCGACGGGGAGCCCGTCCTCTGTTACGAGAACCGCGGCGTTGTCCTCAAAGGATATGCGCAGCCCGTTGGGCCTGCGGAACTCCTTCCTCTGGCGGATTATGACCGCGCGGACTATCTTCTTCACCATGTCGGGGTTGCCCTTCTTCACCGAGGCGATCACGAGGTTGCCGATGCCCGCGCCGGGCACCCTCTTGCGCGTGGTGTTGTTGCGGAGGACGCCGATTATCTGTATTTCGCGCGCCCCGCTGTTGTCGTGGCAGAGGAGCCGCGTGCCCACGAGCAGGCCCTTCGTTATGTGAGAACCGAGTGATTTCATGCTTCCTCACCCTCTCCCTTTGCCAGTATTTCCAGCACGGTCCAGGACTTTGTCCTGCTTATTTTGCGCGTCTCGCCGATGCGGACGGTGTCGCCCTTCACGGCGCCGATGCACTCCGGGTTGTGGGCGGGTATGCGGGACTTGCCCCTCGCAAACCTCTTGTATTTGGAGACCTTCTTGGTCACAGCCCTTTCCACGATGACCGTGTGCTTCCCCTTGTCGCTGACGACCCTGCCGGTAAGGCGGGCGCCGCGCACCGAGATGCCGCCATGAACGAAACAATTCTTGTCGTTGCATTCTGCCAATCTCATCACCTTATGAACGTCATTCCACTTCTATGCTGTCCTGCGAATACCCCATCTTCACGAGGATCGCCTTCATCTTCTTCTTGTGGTCGCCCTGGAGCACGATTTGCCCGTCCTTCGCGGTCCCGCCGCATGCGAGCGCGTGCTTCAGGTCCTTGGCAGCCTCGTCAAGGTTCTTCTTGTCGATGCCTTCCACGACCGTCACGTACTTCTTGAACTTCTTCTTTATGGAATATACCCGTATCTTCGTCGCTTCCTCCTTGTCAAGGATCTCGCAAACGCAGAGGTCCATGATCATTCCGCATTTCTTGCATATCTCAGCCAATCATTTCACCTTTTTTTCTGCGGCCTTCTTCGCCGCGGGCGCCTTTGCAGGCACCTTCCCTTTCTCGTTCATGAGCGTGAGTATGCGCGCAATCGCCCTCCTGAGGTTCATGCCCTTCTTGGGGTTGTCGCCCAGCTCGAGCATCTCGCGCCTGTATGTTTCCAGCCTCTTCTGGAGCTCGTCGCGCGGAAGCGCCCTCAGGTCCTTAGTCTTTGCGACCGCCATCACTTACCACCCTCGCTCTTTGCCAGCACCTTCGGGAGGACCACCTCTGCCGGCGCTTCCCTGCCCGGGAACACCGTTCCCGGCGGCGCTATGCGCACCAGCACGCCGATTATGCCGGATTTCGTGTTTGCCGCAACGTGCGACTCGCGCACAAGCCTCGCCGGCTCCCCGGACTTGGGGATGTAACCGACGGAGACGCGGAGGCGTTTCGCCCTCGCGCCCTTCGCCCCGATTTTCCCTGAGGCGACTATTTCGGCGCCTACCGCGCCGTTGCGTATGATGTCCTTTATGAGGAAGTGCAGTACCGCCCGCACCTTCTTGCCCATCTCTATATACTTGCACGCCTTCTTGGCGACGAGGCTGGGCTCAAGCCCGGGGTTCCTGGACTCCACGACGCTTATCTGCGGGTTCTCTATCGCGAACTTTGTCCTCAGTGTCTCGGTGAGCGTGTTGATTGTCTTTCCCTTCTTCCCGATTACGCGGCCCGGGTTGAGGACTTCTATGGATATCCTCGTGACCATCGGGGTGCGCTGGATGTCTATGTTGGCGACCCCCGCCTTGTCCAGCTCCTTCTCCAGGAATGTCATTATCCTATACTTCTCTATCGGGGAACCAATGAACTTTTTTTCTATCACCATCCAATCACTTCCCTTTCTGCACCGGCTTCCTGCCCGGGAGCGGCGCCTTCTCCTCCTTGTGGTGCTCCACCTTGCTCTCGCGCGCGGACTCCAGCTTCCTGTCGTCCGCCCTCACTTCCGCCTTGACCGCCTGGGCATCAGCCTTCTGCCCCGCCTTCTTTTCGGGCGTGGGCGGCTTTTCGGTTTCCGTAACCGGTTTCGCTTCTCCGGTTGCCGGCTTTTCCGTTGCCACTTTCGCATCCGCCTTCTTTTCCGCAGGCTTCGCTTCCTTCTTCGCCTTCTTCTCGGGCCTCTTCGCGCCCTCCTTTTCCTTGAGCACTATCTCAACGCGCGCGGTTATGAGGCCGGAGTAGTTGCGCCTTCCCTTGGATGAGAGGCGCCCGAATTCCGCTTTCTTGTTCGCGCACGCGTGCATCACTATGAGCTCCTCGCTCAGCCCCTTGCTCTGGGCGTTCGCGATTGCACTCTTCAGCGCCTTGAGGACTATCTTCGCGGACTTCTTCGGGTAGCGGCCCTTCCTGCCGCCGAGCTCGCGCCTGTGCCCGAGGTGGCGGTTGTTGCCGCGGTATAGTATCGGGAACGCCCCTTCCGAGGCCGCCTCAAGCAGGGCGAGCGCGTCGCCCACGGGCTTGTAGCGGATGTTGCCGCATACTTCCACGAGGTCCTTCACAGAGGCGTCCACTCCCTCCACTCGGGAGCGGGCGAAGTCCCCTTCCTTTCCCTTTTCTATGATGCAGGAATACATTTCATTACCTCATTTGAGCGGCACGAACTTGCTCCCCCTTGTCGCTCCGACACCGGGGCCGGAATGCAGCACCCTGTACGTGGAGTGCGAAAGCTCGCCGAGCCTCTTGCCGATTGCGTTCAGGGTTATCTGGACCTGCTTGTATTCTTTCCCGTTGTGTATGCCGAAGCGCAGGCCGAGCCATTCCGGGAGGATGACCGCGTCCCTCACCTGGGTCTTTATGACCTTGTCCAGCTTGCCCTCCTTCTTCAGCTTCCTCACCTTGTCTATGAGCTTCTTGTAGGCGGGGTGCTGGTTCACCCTCTTCATCGTCCTCCTCTCCCTGGAGGTGAGGAGCGGGAGGAATTCCTCCACGGACATATCCTTAACCTGCCCTTCTTCAAGTCCCCTGAATACTTCCTTCCGTGCCATTATCATTCACCAGATCTTTCCGCGGCCTTCCTGGACTTCTTCCTTCCGGTCATGCGCGCGGCTATGTGCCCGACCTTGCTTCCCGGAGGCGCCCCCCTGGAAACCGTGGTGGGCTTCCCCTCGTGGTGCTGCTTCCCGCCGTGCGGGTGGTTGTATACGGACTGGTGCACGCCCCTGGGCACCGGCCACAGGCGGTTCTGCGCCTTCATCTTGTAGTAGTTGGTGCCCGCCTTCAGCATGGGCTTCTCCGAGCGGCCCCCGCCGCAGACCACGCCGACCTGGGCGCGGTTGTCGGATGAGAGTGTTATGACCTTCCTGCTCGGCATCTTCACGTACGCCTTGGGCCCCTCCTTGGAGACCAAGACGGCATATGAGCCGGGTGCGCGGACAAGCTTGCCGCCGTCGCCCGGGGTGAGCTCCAAATTGCAGATGAACGCCCCGTCCGGCATCCTGTAAAGAGGCAGGACGTTGCCCGTGGAAACGGACGCCTGCGCGCCCTGTTCCAGCATGTCGCCGATGCACACGCCCTCAGGCGCGAGAAGGTGGTTCTCCTCGCCGTTGTCATACTTCACCTTGAGGAGCAGCGCGCCCCTCGCGGGGTCGTCTATGAAATCAAGGACCTGCGCCCTGAGCACGCCCGCCTTCTCCACATCGTCGTAGTTGCGGTACTGGAGCGTGACCTTGTACCTCATCTTCGGGGTGAGGTAACGCGGGGAGCCTTTCCCCCTCTTCTGCTGCTTGAGCATTTTTCCCATAACTACACCATCTTTAGCTTGGACGAGATGTCCTCGGCCTTGGAGCCTTCTGCGAGCTTCACTATCGCGCGCTTCCCGCCCGTGGGCAGGTTGAGCATGCGCACCGAAGCCACCTTCACCCCGAAGAGCTTCTCCACCTCCGCCTTCACCGCGGGCTTGGTGGAGCCCTGCTCCACGAGGAAGGTTATCGTGTTCTCGAACTCTATCCTTCCTATCGCCTTCTCAGTCTTTACCGGTGCTATGAGAACCATCAGAAAACCTCCTGTATCCTCTTCAGCGCATTCTGCGTGTAGAGCGTGAATCTCCCCGCGTGCGTTCCGGGCGCGAGGTCCTTTGCCTTCAGGTCCTCCGCCTTCACGACATCCACCCCTGCGAGGTTCCTCGCCGCCTTCAGGATGCTGCCTCCGCCAACTACGAGGAGCAGGGACTTCCCTGTGCGGGTGCCCGCCTTCCTTGAGCGGACTCCGCTCCTCGCCTTCCTGCCCCCCTTTGCGCGCGAGAGGTCTTCGCCCGCGACCTTGCTTAGGGCTGCGAGCACATCCTTCGTGCGTGAGAGGGATTCAAGCTTGTCTTCAAAGACGAGCGGAAGGTCGCAGGAGAACCTGTGGCCCCTCGCCTTCACGAGAGAGGCGACTGCGGTCGCCGCGATTGCGCTCCTTATCGCCTTCTTGTATTCCTTTTTGTTGACTTTCTCTATGAGTATCTTTGCCACTTTTGGCGGGTGCGCCCTGTGGCCTCCAACCGAGGAGGGAATCCTGCGGACCTTGCCATGGCCGCCCTTGGGGCGGGTTTCCCTGGGGAGCTTCGCCTGGCCCCTGTTCTTCAGGGAGCCGTAGTCGTCCTTCCTCCCCCTGTACTGCGCCGAGGTCTGGAAGCCCGCCCTGTAGAAGCTGCCCTGGGGCTGGTAGAGCTTCGTCTCGTCGCTCAGGACCGCCCTGCGTATTATCTCCTCACGTACGGTGTCGGAGAATGCGGCCGGGAGCTCCACGCTTCCGGAAGCCGCGCCTTCAAGTGAATATACTTTTGCCTTCATCTTTCACACCTACAGGAGCTGTGTTATCTTCGGCTCTGCGCCGGCGCTCCCCCTCATGCCGAGCCTGAGGCGGATGAGCCTCTTGACCGGGCCTGGGACGGAACCCTTTATTAGTATATAATTGTTCTTCACGAACCCGTAGTGCGGGAATCCGCCGTCCGGGTTTATCTCATCCACGTTCTCCCCGATTTTGAGGATGCGCTTGTTCAGCTCGGTGCGCTTGTGGTAGCCCATCTGCCCCGCGCGGGGGGCGGTGTAGAGTATGTAGCCGGGGTGCCATTGCCCGAGGGTGCCCGCATGCCTCCTCTTTCCGGTCGCCTTCGGCCTTTGGAGGGCGATTCCGAACCTCTTAACCGCGCCCTGCCATCCCTTCCCCTTCGTGATTGAAACCACGTCTATGTATTCGCCGGGCTTGAATATCTCCTTGGGGGATAGTTCCTTGCCCATGAGCCCCTTGCAGAAGTCTATGCGCTCCTTCACGTCGCCGCCGCCCACGCGGATTTCCATCCTCTCCGGGTGCTTCTTGCCTATGCCGGTCTTGTCCGGCTGCACGAATACGAGCAGTGATATTTCATCCACGGCTTCCGGCGTGAGTTCCTTCTTCGCCGCCTTCTTCATGCCGAGCTTCTTCAGGACCGCCTCGTCCTGGATGAGCACGTCGGTCACGTTGCGGGTGTGCTTGTAGCCGCGGAAGCCGTACACGAACATGGGCGGGATTTCAACCACCGTTACGGCGGAGGTCACCTCTTGCCCCTTGGTGACGTCCTCGCTGTCGTCAACGTGGCATATCTGCGTCATGCCGGCCTTGTAGCCGGCGGCGCCGAGGAGCCTCACGTCCTTGGACTCAGGCCATGCGTTGATTGATGGCATCTGGCTGTACGCCCTCTTCCTGGGCCTGAACGCTAGGGAACCCCGTCTGGGCTTGTGTATGTCCGTCATATTATTACCCTTTTTGCGTAGCCCTTCCGGGGAAGGGACGCTGTAAGCGAACCCGGTTAGCGCAGAGCACTTCGGGTAAGCCGGATAAGTTGAATGAAATATCCACGGAAGGATTTATAAAGAAACCGGGTGCTGCAGGCGGGCTGCCGGGATAGGGGAAATAAACGCCGGGCTCAATCCGGGAGTATAATCAGAATCGCCTTATTGGGCACTTCCACCGGCTGGCCGGAAGCGTCCTGCTGCATGGACATCGTGTGGATTAGGATTGCGGAAAGGCGGCCGTCCGGGTGTAGAAGGCCGGTTGCGCGCGAGCCGGCGAACGGGCCCGCCTCAACAAACTGGATTGTGTCCCTGCCGCCGCGGGAAATGAATTTTTTGATTTTGCCCATGACCGCTTCGGGAACCTTGAGGGGCTTGCATTCCTTGCGCAGGGCGCCCATGCCGATGCGCTTGCCGCCGTCCTCCATGGTTTCAAAGAGCGACCAGAGCTTCTTCAGCGCCAGCTTGTCGCCCTCGGAGAAAAAGTGCGGAGCGTCGCCGTTCATCAGGCGGCCGATTTCAGATATGTGAGTCACTATCTTGGAAAAGAATCCGAAGTTTGGGTCAATTCCGGGCGCATTCTTGATTTGCGCAGGCATCTCGCCGAGGGGGCCCTCCATCCTCCTGCCTGCCATCCTGAGGAAATCCTCCATGCGGGCCGCATTGCTGGGGCGCGGCGGAATGACTTTTATTATGGGCGTTGGGGCTGCCATGGTTATATTGTGAGTAATTATGTTTAAATATGTATCGGTGTGCGGGCAATTTCCTTTTTATATTTTCTCCCTCCATTAATTATATGGGAATAATAGAAAAAAAGAAAATAGAAGGCATATTATCCGGTTATAAGAAGCTCAGCATAGCGACCGTTTGCTCTCATTCTGCCCTTCAAATCTTCCAGGGCGCGAGGCAGGGGAAGGTGCATTCAATAGGGATATGCACGAAGGATAGGTTGGAATTCTACAAATCCTTCCCTCATGCGAGGCCGGACGAGTTCCTTGTGGTGGACTCATTGGCGGATGTGCCGGTGGAGGAGCTGGTTGCGCGGGATGCTATTGTCGTGCCGCACGGCTCGTTCGTTGAGTACGTGGGCGAGAAGCTGGACGGGATGGCGGTGCCGGTTTTCGGGAACAGGAGGAGCCTGCAGTTTGAAAGGGACCGCATGAAGATGTTCTCCTGGATGGGGAAGGCGGGGCTGCGCATTCCCAAGACCATGAAGCCTGAGGAGATAAACGGGCTTGCGATTGTCAAATTTCCGGGTGCCAAAGGCGGCATGGGCTACATGATTGTGAAGAGCGAGAAGGAGTATTGGGAAAAGGTCGGGAAAAAGAAGGCGCTTATCCAGGAATTCATTGTGGGCGTGCGGGCGTATCCGCATTATTTCCATTCCATCTTCTCAGAAGCGGGGTACAAGACCGCCTATGGGCACGTGGAGCTGATGGGGGTGGACAGGAGGGTGGAGAGCAACGCGGAGGAGATTGCCCGGGCGGTTGCGGCGGGCGGGAACGTGCCGCTTTCATTTACTGTGGTGGGGAACGCGTCCATGGTCATGAGGGAATCATTGCTCCCTTCATTTATGGACATAGGGAGGAACGTGTGCAACAGCTCCAAAGAGCTTTTTGGGGGGATGCACGGGCCCTTCTGCGTGGAGACGATTGTGACCGAGGATTTGGACATCTATGCGTTTGAGATTTCCGCGCGCATTGTGGCTGGGACGAATGTGCTGCATCATCCTTATGCGGAATTTACGCACGGGGAGATGGTGAGCACAGGAAAGAGGATTGCGCAGGAGCTGAAAGAGGCGTTCAGGAAGAAGAAACTTAACGAGATTGTTTACTGATTTTGGTTTTTCCTGAAGAAGTAATAGTAATTATAAGCAGCGGCAAGCAGCATCGGGAGAACCAAAAGGTGGAACTGGAGCATGTTCCAGCTGAAATAGGCGAGCGAGAAGCCGGATACGATGAAATTGGCGGGCCAAACCAGGACGCTGGCGAGCGCGCTCTCGCTGGTTTTCGCCCTGGGCAGGATTATGCCGAAGTTTATGAAGAAGCCGATTATCGTGAGCACGGAGATGAGAAGGAACAGTGGGGAGGTGAGCATGTTCCCCGGGTCCGGTGAGAACGGGATGCCCAGCCAGAGGAGGACGATGAGGCTGATGGGGACTATTGCAATGGGAAGGAGAAGGAGGGCGACATGGAGCATTTTCATTTTGGCCATTACCCCTGTTCCAGGATGCGGATTTAAAACATTTGTATGATACCTCTATCCATATGGCTGTTCGCTCGCCGATAGTGTGTGTGCTTGGTCATGTAGACCACGGTAAGACCAGCCTTCTTGATGCGATACGGGGGAGCGCGGTCGCGGCGAAGGAGGCGGGCGCAATCACGCAGATGATTGGGGCGAGCTACCTTCCGCGGGACGCGATTGAGAAAACGTCGGCGCCCGTGGCGGACCTGATGAAGATAAAGATTGAGATTCCTGGGCTGTTGTTCATAGACACGCCGGGGCACGAGGCCTTTACTAATTTGAGGGAGCGCGGGGGGAGCATAGCGGACATGGCAATCCTTGTGGTGGACGTGGCGCAGGGGTTCCAGCCGCAGACGCTGGAGAGCATACGCATACTCAAGCAGTGCAAAACACCTTTCGTGGTGGCTGCGAACAAAATAGATTTGATACATGGGTGGAAGAAGCAGGGGACGGACTCCTTCCTGAAATCCTTCGCGAAGCAGGCACCGCACGTGCAGGAGGCGGTGGACAACAGGATGTACGAGCTGATGGGCGCGCTCTCAACGCACGGCTTTGACTGCGAGAGGTTTGACCGGATTGCGGATTTCAAGAAGCAGATTGCGATCATACCGCTGAGCGCGAAGACGAGGGAGGGGCTCGCGGAATTGCTGCTCCTCATTGCGGGGCTGAGCCAGAAGTTCATGGAGAAGAGGCTGGAATTGGGGACGGGCGAGGGGAAGGCGACCATATTGGAGGTGAAGGAGGAAAAGGGGCTGGGAAGCACGGTGGACGTGGTGCTGTACGACGGGGTGATTGCGAAGGGGGACGAGATAATGTTCCTGGCCAGGGACGGGGTGAGAAGCACCAGGGTGAGGGCGCTCCTTGAGCCGAACCTTGCGAAGGGCGCCAAGGAGAAATACGCTTATCTGGACAGCATAGAGGCGGCGGCGGGGGTGAAGATACTCGCGCCGGACATGGAGGGGGTGATTCCGGGCTCTCCCCTGTACGTGGTGAAGGATTTTGAGGCGCAGAAGGCGGAGCTGGAGGCGCAGGCGAAGCAGCTGCTCTTTGAAAGCGGGGAAGAAGGCGTCATAGTGAAGGCGGACTCGCTCGGGAGCATAGAGGCGATACTGGCGCTTTTCGGAAAGAACGGCATCAAGGTGCGGAAGGCGGACATAGGGGCGGTTACCCGGACGGACGTGGTGGCCGGGGAGGCGGTACGGTCGCAAAACAGGTATGATGGCGTGATTTTCGGGTTCAACGTGGAGGTCATGGACGAGGCGAGGGCGGAGTCGGAATCAAGCGGCGTGCCAATCCTCTGGAGCAACGTCATTTACAAATTCATAGAGGACTACGAGGAATGGAAGGCGGAGGAGCGGGGCAGGGAGAAGAAGGAACTGGAGGCCGAGCTCCCCTGGCCCGCAAAGATAAAGGTGCTGAAGGGTTTCTTCTTCAGGCTGAGCAAGCCCGCGGTTTTCGGGATTGAGGTGATGGGCGGGAAGCTGAGGAGGGGGGTGAGGCTGATGAACGCCTCCGGGGAGGACTTGGGCGGGGTGAAGGGAATCCAAAACGAGGGCAAGGGGATAGAGGAGGCGGATGCCGGGCTGAAAGTGGCGATTTCCTCCGAGGACATTGTCTTGGGCAAGGACGTGAGGGAAGGGGACATCCTTTATACTGCGATGGGCAAGGGGCAGGTTTTCAAGTGGGAAGAGAAGTCGGAAGGGCTTGGAGAGAGCGAGAAACTGGTTTTGGAAGAGATCAAGAAGATAGTGGTATACAAGTGATTCAGGCCTGGACAAACTCCATGTCGGGAAACTGCCTCTGGAGTGCCGCAAGCATCTTCGTCTGGTTCTGTGCGTACATGTCCCAGATGAACCTCTCGGCCCCATCCTCCATTACGCTAATCGCGACCACGTCCGGGGAATATATCAGGTCGGTGAATGTCTTGCCGGATACGTCAAGCTCGCGCGGCACGTAGATGCGCACCGTTTCCCCGCCTATATCCGTCTCAAGGCGGAGGAAAGCGCGCCTCATGTATTCCACGGCAAAGCTTTCCCCGGAAAACTGCCTTGCAACGCGGCCGTCAATATGGCCGTCCATGTAGCCGGTGATGTTGTAATAATCTATGCCGTCAAGGTTCGTGAACAGGAAGCGTTCCGTGCTCCAGATGTCGGACAGGTCGTATTCCCCATTGGGCACGTATCCATCCTTCCAGTGTATCTCAAACCCGTAGCTGAGGCCACGCGGGTCGTCAGGGGTGAAGAACCTGCATGAGTTTGCGTTCGCTGCCGTAGGCGCTTCCTTTGCGGCCAGCTCGGTTTCGGAAAGTGCGGCCTCGGCTTCGGCCGGGAACCCCCCCTTATCCGTACGTGGCGGCGCCTCGGCCAATAATTCGGGCTGGGGCGCCTCTTCACTGGCTGGGGCGCGCTCCCTCCGCCTCCGCTCATCCCGGCCGCTCTGCCTCATCCTGCGCACCGCATCCTCCAGGCGGGCGAGCGCATCCTGGTCGTTGGGGTTGCGGGCAACGTCCAAGGACGCCGCGGTCATATCGCTCAATGCCTGGAAATGGTCCTTCTGGGCAGTGGTTGCCCTGGCGATGTTGTCGTCATGCGAAATTATTTCGCTCACCCCGGATTCTTCAAGGAGCCTGACCGCAGCGCGGCTTCCGGAGGCGTATGCCCTCCAGTCCTGCGAAGCGGCGTTGTCGGCGGTGACGCCCCGGGCGTTCACCACCCAGGCGCGCCCGAAATCGTCGCCGCCGACGACGAGGGAAGCGAGCGTTTTGTAGTCCAAGACATCCCTGTAAAAAAGGTACTGCACGCGCATGAAAGTATCGGAATCTATCTTTACTACCGCTTCCCTCCACCTCAGGTTCTCCTCGCGGGGGCGTTCAATTCGAGCGGATGCCATGGGAACACCAATAGTAGTAAAGGGAAGACTAATAAAAGGCTATTGCCGGCGCGCAATCTTCCCGAATTTGGCATAGGGCTTCGTGCTCGGCGAGAGCATCTTGTAGAATACTATCTGGGATACGCGCATGCCGGAGTGGATGAGCGATGTGAAGGGAGCGTTGTTCACTATCTCCAGGACCTGGTGGTTGTCCGAGCCTGGCTGCACGAGCGCAGAGGTGATATGGACGCCGAGCCCCATGCGGGCGTAGCGGCTCCTTCCCTCCAGCCGCCCCATCACGCCCGAGGAAAGGGTTATCTTTTCCTTTGTTATGCCGAGGCACATCTGCCCGGGGCCGAGCGCGACCGTATCGGCTTTCACCTCGCAGTTCGCCTCCTTGAAATCAACTTGTGAGAGGTCCACCGTCCTGCCGAGGTATTTTTCCTTGAAGAACCAGAAGCGGTTTCCGAGTGTCAGGTCTACCGAGGCCTGGCCGAGCTGCGCCTCGGAAAAGGGGCGTATCCTTATCCTGCCTGCCCTCATGAATTTCCTTATGTCCTGGTTGGAAAGCAACATGGGCGGGAATGGGAAAAGAATATTTATAAGGATGAGTCAGAGGAGCTTGAGTTTTCCGAGCACCTTGTCAATGTCATCCGAATCCGCAGGCCCGGCGCCGAAGCAGGTGGGCGAGCCGGACGGGATTTGGGTGAGCCCCGCGTCCTGGATTAGGGTGCAGGGGATTCCTGAACGCTGGCATTCCTGGAAGTATTGGAAAAGCTCGGACTCGGAATTTACCTTCAGGACGATTTTTTTCATGCCGGAGCGCTCCCACTCGTCCCGGATTTTGGGCTGGGATTTCCTGTATGCGGATATGGAGGCGTGCGCCGCCTGGGCGCACAATTTCCCCTTTCCCATTTCCAAATCGGTGCGCATCACTATGGCCTGTTTCAGTTCCATGGCTAAATGTTAGGAAAATAGAAATAAAAATAGAAAGGAAAGGCTTACGCGACAGAGGGCAGGGTAAAGGCGCCCGCAGCGGCCGCGCCGCCGATTGCGCCGAGGCCGAGGATGCCCGCCACTATGCCGAGGCCGATGCCAAGCACTATAGCGCCTATGATGGCGGTAAGCACGAGGTATACGACCAGCGAGATGACTGCGTTCATCATCTCAAAGCCATACACCGCACGGAACACGACGTAGGCCAGGTAGAAGCCGTACAGCCACAGCAACAGCCCGATTATGCCTGCGACTGCCAAGCCCAGCATGGGTATGAAGCCCAGGATGAACATGACGACCGCGGACACTATCTGTATCGCAGAAGCCGGCACCGAAAGCGCGAAGAAAAGCTGGCCGAATTCGGCCTTGCCCTTCAGGAGCGCGCTTACCAGCCACGCCGTAAGCCAGATCGCCACCAAAGCGACCACCAGCCCGAGCACGAGCAGGACCACCTGCCCGATGAAATCCGCTGCCTGCATCAACGTGCCCGTTCCGCTTACGGTCAGGCTTACCATGCTGAGCAGGATTGAAATAACTCCCGCCAGCACCAGGTATTTTAAGCCTTCACCAACGGAGCCCTTTTCTTTCTTGACCATCGCGGCCAGTTTTGCTGGAAAAAGGGCGCCCGTCAGATTTTCAATCATTCCCATTATTTTCACCTGCATTGGCTACTTCTATAATGTTTATATGTGTTTTCTTGGTGGTGCAATAATTATATTAATGGTTATAAGGGGGCGTGGGTGGGTTTTTATTTGTTGTGCGGGATAATATATGAATATGGAATGTAGGGCGGTGGTGTGAGGGATGGCTGGCTCCTCTGATGATGCTTTAAGGGGCGTTAAATTCAATACGGCCAGCCTGGAAACGCCCGCGAAAGAGGGGGGGAAAGTCCGCAGGTGGCTGGGGTCCTTCCGCCGGTCGCATAAGAAAGAGCCCGAGCCGATTGCGCCGGCGCCCGCGAAGCCGGCTCCAGCGCCGTTTGTCATAGCGGAGCCGGAGCATGAGTCTATTTCTTTCATAAAATCGCTGCCGAACGACAGGGCGAGGGAGGACGCGCGGACGGCGCTGAGCAGGGCGTTCGGGGACAGGGTGCCCACCCTTGAGGAGGCGAAGGAGGCGCTTGTATGCGACGCCGGCGGGATGGAGGGCGAGGTCGCGGAGAGGAGGGCGGTGCTCTTCTCGTTTTCATTCTGGTCCAAAACGGAGTTCATGCTGAGGGGGGACGAGCTTAAGGCGCCGGAAACAATCAACGTGTTTTTTTACAGGATGGACCTGTTCTCAAAAATGATGATGGTGCTCAAGCGGGACGGGGAGGAGAGGGGCCTGCGGTCCAAATGCGAGGACAGGATGGGGATGCTGCAGGCGATGGAGAAGGTGCTGTTCGCGATGCCGCGGGCCGAGAGGATTGACGGGTTCGTGCTGATGGCAGGGATTGCCATGAAGATGAGCGAGACGCTCTGCACTAAGGAGGTTTGTGTCAGGATGAAGGGCGTTCTCGGCATCATGGCCGGGGAGGAGGCGGACAAGCTCGCGATGCTGCGCGACATGCACGGCAAGATCATGAAATGCGGCGTCAGGCCTTCGGGCGCGGACATGAACAGCGGCGTGCCCAGGGCCGAAAAGGAGGAGGCGGGCAGGTGGATTGCGAGCAGGCCGCGGGGGGGCGCCATGGAAGCCGCCGCGCTGGCATGGGAGAGGAAAAAGCCGAAGAGCTTCCTGGACTTCATGAGGCTGCTTGAGGAGGGCGCAGCGGACACGGAGAACAGGCGGCTGTACGTGCTGGAGGAGGTGGTCGGGGAGTGGGCGGGGGGCGCACGCAAGGCGTACCGCCCTGCCGAGGAAGGCGGGCGGACTGATATCGCCTGGAACATCGGGTATTTCTGCGTGGAGGAGATAAAGGCGGTCGCCGATTCAGCGAAGGGGATGGGCGACGAGGAGGGGGTGCGCCTCGCAATCCTTGACACGATGCTGTGGGTGGCCCGGAGGATGCCCCCCGGAAGGAGGATGGAAGCGCCCGGCCTGGTGCGGATGGCCGTGAAAAAGTTGGCGGAAGGGGACGAAGGGATGGGCATGGGGGCGAAGCCCAGTGCGTGGATTGCAAGCGGCTGGATGTACGAGTTGAGGCAATACATGAGTGAGCCGGACGCCGAAACCGCGCACAGGAGGCTTCTGTGGGTCCCGATGGACCCGATGAAGGTAGTGGATTACATGGAGCCGGCCAAGGGGCAGGAGCCACCCACGGCAAAGCCGTGATGAAAACACCTAATCCTGAGGCAATTGGAAAAAGAGAATAGAAATAAAATAATGGGAAAATAAAGGAAAAAAAGGAAAAGGATTACTCCTCTTCCTCGCCTGCCGGGGGCATCTCCTCTTCGCCCTCTTCCCCTTCAGGCGGCTGTTCCCTGCCCATTGCATACCTTGCGTATATGCCGCCTCCCACCATGAGCAGGAGGAGCGTCAGCACCCACCAAGGAATGTCCGCGAGGAGCCTTCCTATGCCCTCATCGGATGCCTCGGTGTTGATGCCTTCGCCAGGCGTTATGTTCAGGGGCTCCATGCTGGTGCAGGCGTTATCCTTGCAGACCTCGCCCGCGCCGCAGTCGCTGGTATCGCAGCACTCAAAATCAACCCACTCGTGGTCCTCAAAGGTGCCGCAGGAGCTTCCCGCCTCCACCGCTGTGCATATGCCTCCGCTGCAGGTTGCGCTTGAAGCGCAGTCGTCATCGGATGAGCAGCTCGGGGTCGTTGCCTCGCCGCCGAAGCCCGTGCTTCCGGATGAAACGTACGGGACGCCTATGTGCACTGCGCCACCGCTGCCAGCGTGCGTTGTGCCGCCGGAGCTTCCGCCGCCGGTGCTGCCTCCGCCGCTAGGCGGGGTGACCGGGGGCTCAACGGGCGGCTCCTCGGGCGGGACGCCTGCAAAGAGGCCGAATATCCCGAAGCCCGGGCTATTCATCAAAACGCCATTTGAACCCATATGGAGTTCCTGTGCCGGAACGGACCAGCTTCCGCCCCACAGCATCGCCGTAACGGTTGATTCGTCGAGCGTGCCGTAGTCGGAGTCCTGGTACTGGATGACCAACTGCATGTTGCCGCCGGTCCCCTCGTTCAGGACGGAAACGTACCTGTTGAGCGCCGTGTATCCGTCCGGAGCGGCCGCAGGCGCGGTCGCGATGGAGACCTCATAATCGCCATTGTAAATCGGGATGTCCACGATGACTTCACCGGTCGGGTCCCTCATGGTGAGGATGGTTATGCTGTTGTCCGTCGCGTCTCCCCTCAGGAGGACCGGGCCGGAATCCTTGACGGTTATGGCCGTAATCTGGTTGCCCGTGGAATCCTGCACGAGCAGCGGGTATGCGGAATCGCTTATGACCGTGTTGTCGAGCGTCCCCATGCCGGAGTTGAGTATCTTTATGCCGTTGGGGGAGCCGTCAACCTCGTTGTCGGATGCGATGTAGCCATCACAGAGATAAAGCATTATGCCTGAGTTGGTCGGGGCGAGATGGCCGTTGTTCGTGAGGATGTTGGAGCCGACCTCAACACCCGGGGACTGCGTCGCGAGTATGCCGCCGTTCCAGTTGTTGCTTATTGTGGAGCCGTAAATGCGGTTACCGGTTCCGGTGAAAATGAGCTGCATGCCGGCGAATTCGTTGTCGTTCGCGGTGTTGCCGGAGAAGACGTTGCCGTCCGGGACATAATCGCCGGTGCCAGTGAGACGGAAACCTACAACCCTGTTCTCCGAAGCGATGTTGGAATCAAACACGTTGTTGTCGGAATCAAACGCGACCGAGAAGCCGATGCCTTCCGTCATGGAGTAGCCGTTCTGCCTTGCGGTGTTGCCCACGAGCCGGTTGTTTGAGCTTGAACCCAGGTAGAACCCACCATAGCGGCTCAGCCATTCGTTGTTGTACTGGAGGGTGTTGCCGGTGGATTCGGTCATGTAGAAGCCGTACTCGGCGTTCTCATAAGCGGTGTTGTGCTCTATAAGTGCGCCGTTGAGGTCAATGAGCTCAAAGCCCCAGCCGTTGGAGCGGGCGACGATATACGTGAGCGTCAGGCCGTTGGTAATGGAACCTATGTCGCCTGCGCGGAGGCCGACCATTGAGTTCTCAAGGGTGCACCTGTCCACATGGACGTTGTCGCTGCCTTCGGTAACATACACTGCATAACGTATGGGGTGGCCATCCGAGTCAGTCTCGGTGGCGCTTATGGAGTGGCCGTTGCCGTTCAGGTTAACGTCATCCGCGTTGATGACAATGCAGTCGCCGGTGGCGGTGGTGAGGTCGTTTAGCACATTGTAGGTGCCGGGCGTATCTATCACGCCGCATGTGGAAACGTCCACGGCGAAAGAAATGCTAAAAACGAGCAGGAGTGCTCCAAGGATTATTTTTGCAGTGTTCATAATAGTATTACTGTGGGAGAAGATTTATAAACATATTTGTTTAGGCAGGAACACAGCCTTGCCGGAAGGGAACCCTGCAAAACTTAAAAAGGGGGAAATGCGAAACCAGCGCATGCTTGAGGAGCTCAGGAAGGCGGCGGACTGCATCGCGAAAATAGAGGGCAGGAGGAAGGGCGAGGCGGCACGCATCAGGGGGCTCGCGCCGAAGACGCAGGAGATGCTTGAGGGCGGATTTGTCCTTCCGCTGGAATATGGGGAAGTGCGCGGGAAGATAAGCGCGGTGGACGGGGGGATATTGAATTACGAGATGCACGGGGCGGATTTGCTCATAGGGAAGGCGGTTTCTTCCACCTTCAGCTATAACGGAGAAGGGCTGGAATCATATTCATATCATCCGAGTGCGTTCCCGCGGCCGGCTTATGATGTGAAAACGGGGCTGGACGAGAGGGAGGTCAATTGGCACAGGTCCATATTTAGATTGAATATGGAGATACAGAACGCGCTGGAAACGGCGAGGAAGGAAAAGCCCGCGTATCTTTTTTTGGACGGCTCGGTCGTGCCCCTTGCGTGCGACAGGCCCGCGGATGATTCGGTGCTGTTTGAGGATTATTTACTATTAATCAAGAGATATAAGGAGCTGTTCAAGTTCTGCTCGGAAAGCGGGGTGTGCATCGCAGGCGTTGTGAAGGATTCGCGGGGGAAGCGCGTGATGGAAGTGCTCGCGAAGCACACGGGCGAGAGGTGCGCGGACAGCGTATTTTTGAACCATTTATTGAAGGGGGGGGAGAGGACGTGCGTGCTGCATTATTCCTCAAATCCAAAACAACATTCGGTGCTGAAGGATTTGGGCGAGTGGGGGGAGAGGATAAGGATTTCTTATTTGAAGCCGGTGGCGGGAGACAGGCCGCTGAGGGTGGAATTCCTTGAGGGGGTGCGGAAGTACGGGGAAATCATCGGGGTGATTGCATCGCTCTCCAGAATAAACCGGAATTATGCATATCCCGCGGTGCTGATAGACGCGGACCTGAGGGCCGCGATGGACCCGCTGGAGCTGGAGAGGGCGAAGAGGAGCCTGAGCTTCTTTGCGGGGCCGGAACTCTTGCAGTTGAGGAGGAACAGCAGGCCATTCAGGTGAGAACGACGATGGATGCGGGCGGATATGATGGCTAACGACCCTTTCGCTTTTCTGGAGAAATTCGGCTGGAGGCCGGGGCTGGAGCGGATAGGGAAATTGCTGGAGGAATGGGGGAATCCGCAGGAGAATATGGACGTAATATTGGTGGGCGGAACGAACGGGAAGGGTTCCGTGGCTGCGATGCTCAGCGCGATTTTGCGGGAAGAGGGGCATCGGGTGGGGAGCTATTATTCGCCGCATCTTCTGGACTTCGGGGAGCGCATGCAGGTGAATGGGAGGAACATCGGGGAGGGGATGCTGGATTTGTATGTTAAGAGGGCAAAAGGATGGATGGATGCAGGGAATGAGATCACGTATTTTGAGGCGCTCACCGCCAGCGCGTATGATTATTTTTCAGCGAACCACGTGGACTGGGCGGTGATGGAGGTGGGGATGGGCGGGGGATTGGATGCGGTGAATGCGGCGAGGGAAAGGCTGTCCGTGATAAGCTCCATTTCGCTTGAGCACAGGGAGTGGCTCGGGGATACTGAAGAGAAAATAGCTTATGAGAAGGCGGGCATAATAAAGAACGGGCCGTGCGTGTCTGGGAGCGGGAACGAGGCGATAAGGAGGAGGGCGAGGGAAATGGGCGTGCCGCTTTATGTTTATGACGAGGACTTTGAGTGCGAGGGGAGGGAAGCGGGTTCGGAAAGGACGGCTTTTGATTACGTGGGGAAGGAAAGGATAGAGGGGCTGGAACTGGGGATGCTGGGAAAATTCCAGGTGCGGAATGCCGGGCTTGCTGTGCGCGCGGCAGAGGAATTGGGGATTGGGGAGGAGAGCATACGGAAAGGGTTGAAGAAGGCGAGGCTGCGCGGGAGGATGGAGGTGCTGCGGAGGGAGCCGCTGGTGGTGGCGGACGTGGCGCACAATCCGGGAGGGGCTTCCGCGCTGGTGGAGAGCCTGGATATTTTTGGGAAACGGAGGAGGATAGTC
The DNA here is from genome assembly GCA_028686985.1 of Candidatus Iainarchaeum sp. GTDB lineage: Archaea > Micrarchaeota > Micrarchaeia > Anstonellales > Bilamarchaeaceae > CAIXOA01. The sequence goes on along the minus strand of JAQUBA010000002.1, from coordinate 102,461 downwards.
GTTTTCGGGTGCATGAAGGACAAGGACTGGAAGGGAGTGCTGCAGATACTTTCGCGCGTGGCTGATAAGTTTATATTTGCGAAAACGGATATGGGAAGGGCAGAGGAGCCGGAAAAACTGCTGGAGGAAGGGAGGAAGTATTGCGAGAGCGAAATGGCGGAGAGCGTGGGGGAGGCGATGGTGATGGCGTTGGGGGAAGCTGGGGATGGGGATATGGTTTTGATTACCGGGAGCTTGTATATAATGAAGGAGGCGTACAAGGAGCTGGGAGCGTTATGAGCGGTGAGGAGAAGGCGCAGCTAAGGAACAGGATGCTTGCGCTCAGGAAGGGGATTCCGGACGAGGAGAAGCACGAGATGAGCAAGAGCATTATGGAGCGGCTTTTTGACCTGGAGGAGTTCCATGACGCGAAGACGGTTGCATTCTATTTGTCCAAAAAAGATGAAGTGGATACTTGGGCGATGGTTGAGGAGGCGGCGAATGCAAAAGAGGTGCTGCTGCCCATCGTGAAGGAGAAGAGCCTCAAATTCGTGTATTATGAGAAGAACGGGAAAATGGTGCGCGGGCCGTATGGGATAATGGAACCGGTGGGCTCGGAATTTTCCGGGGCTGGAATGGATTTGATGGTGGTGCCGCTGGCTGCTGCGGACAGAGGGGGAAATCGTATTGGTATGGGGAAGGGGTATTACGATAGATATCTGAATGGGGCGGGGCCGAAGCCGAAAACATTGGCGGGGTTATGCTTTGGTTTCCAGGTGGTTGGGGATGTGCCGGCAGAGGCACATGACGTGCCCCTTAATATCATTATTACTAATAAGGAAACTGTGAGAGTGAAAAAATGATAAAAATAGGGGTTTTGGCAAGTGGGAGGGGAAGCAATTTCCAGTCAATAATAGACGGGATAAGGGGCAAGGAGATAGACGGGAGGATTGTTGCGCTAATTGTGGACAAGCCGGAGGCAGGGGCGGTTGAGAGGGCGCAGGCGAACGGCGTGCCTTATTTCATAGTGGAAAGGAAGGAATTTGCGGGCAACGGGGAGATGAACAGGAAGATAGCGGAGATACTGGAAGGGAAGAAAGTTGACCTGGTCGTGCTTGCGGGGTACATGAGGATTGTGGGGAAGGAGTTATTGGAAAAGTTCAGGGGGAGGATGATCAACATACATCCTGCGCTGCTCCCTTCTTTCCCCGGGCTGGATGCGCAGAAGCAGGCGTTTGAGCACGGGGTGAAGGTTAGCGGGTGCACGGTGCATTTCGTGGACGAGGGGACGGACACGGGGCCGATAATTGAGCAGACGCCCGTTTATATCGGGGACTGCAAGGATGCGCACGAGGTTTCGGAGAGGATTCTTCCTTACGAGCATGAGACGATGCGGAAGGTGGTGTCTAATTTTTCCAAAGGGAAGTATGTCGTGGAGGGGAGGAGAGTGAGGTACGAGCACGGATTGTAACTTTGTTGTGCAATCCGCCGCACGGAACCCTTTTTATAATTTGTTTGCATTGGAACCGCATGAAAAAAAGGATGTTTTGGATAGGGTTGCTGGTTGCTTCGTCGGTTTTTCTTTACGGCTGCCTGGACGGGCCGAACCCGCCAACCCCATACTCTTACAAGGGGGTGGAACTGCCCCCCACCGCGGTGCCTGCGGAATGCGGCGGCCTGGAGGACTGCGGCATGTTCGCATGCACGGTCGCGCAGTGCTGGTGCCGGGAGGCGCCCGGAAGCGGGGTGGTGTTCCATGCGGGCGGGCAGGTTATGGATGAGGACGATGCGGCCGATGTGGCCGCGCAGTACCTCGGGATTGCGCCTGAATCCATAAGGGCAGTCAAGCTGAATGCGCTGTTTTACAACGTGTTTTATGAAGTTGGTGGGGATGAGCGAACCCTAACCGTGGCAGTGGATGGCACGGTCATGGAGACGGAGTGCGGGGTGTGAAAATGAAAAGCGTATTGGCATTGATGGCAGTGATGGCGTTAGCTTTCTCGGCGGCAGGGACCACGACCATGCAGTGGCCGGGGAGCGCCTTCTTCAGGTTCTCGGATGGCGCACCAGTTTCATATGACGCGGCCATTGCCGCGGGCGGGGACGTGCAGGCGGAATATGACATAGCGCTGGAGCCGTGGAACCGGCCGGCGTGGTGCACGAACTTCATAGACATGGGCGAGGTTGAGCTGGAATCGCTTGCCGCGCCGCCCCAGTCAGGGTATAACGACGACACGCAGGGGTTCATGGACTGCACGGACGTTGAGGCGGGCCACGCATACTGGATAAAGACGAGGGACGGGAAATATGCGAAGGTCAAGGTCATGGAAGCCACATACCTGGGCACGGACCCAACTCACGGAAACATGAACAGGATAACCTTTGATTGGGTTTACCAGGGGCAGGGGGGCGGGGGCGGCAACGCGGGCTGCCTGCCTGCAGCGTTGATTGCGATGGCGCTGGGCGCGCTTTTCATCTGGAGGCCCATGCCTTAGATGTCAAACAATACGCGTATTGCCCAATAGCCCTTTTCCCTTTTCACCTCAAGCAGGTGGTAGGTCACCGCCTTGATTATGTTCGTGGGAACCTTTCTTTCGCCGTAAATTTTCGCGCGCACTTTTTTCTTGCCCTCGTCCGCCCCGAGGATTTCAGCGCGGACCGGGGAGATTTTCTTCAGCTCGCATTCCACTACCAATCTTTCCAGAAGTTTCACAACAAGGCGGGGAAGCTCGTCCGAGGATGCGGAGATTTCAAATTCCGCCTCCTCCTTCTTTCCCTTCCCTATGAGCTCAAACGTGCCTTCCATCGCGTCCTTTATTGCGTTGGGGAAGGTTTTCGCCTTCGCCTCAAGGAAGGCGTCGGCTGTGTGCTCAAGGAACTTGTGCATGCTTGCATCTGTCCGTTTTGCTTTTTTAATTATTCGGGACAAACTGGATGCATGGGTTTCAGGAATCTGGGGGAGGGGAAGCGCGTTGAAGCGGAATGTGTTGTTTCTTCTGCCAAAAGGGGCAGGGACGGAACGATTTACATGCTTACGGATGGCGAGGCGGACGTGGAGATGCACTCGCGCGAGTTTTACAAAATAGGGGATGCGTATTTTGTGGGCGGCACCGTGGAAGGCGGACATGGGCTCTTCGTCCTGAAGCCGGACAGGATGGAAAGGAAACAGGAAGCGTATGCAAGCGTGCTGCGCAAGGCGGAGGAGAACTCACGGGTGCGGCATGAGAAATTCCTTGCGGACGGATTGATGGAGAAGCTGCGCCCGCGCATAGAGCTGGCGGCGAAGAAACTCATTGCGGCTAAGAAGCTGGGGCGCTCCATACTTTTGAAATTCCACAATGATGCAGATGGGGTTGCGGGCGCGCTCGCGCTCACCAAAGTGCTGGGGAACGTGCAGAGCCACCAGCAGAATTCCGCCCTTTACCGCGTTGCGGACGCGATGCGCGACGTGAATGTCATAAGGTATGAGAGGAGCCCGCTGGTGGTGATTGTGGACTGCGGGAGCGGCGGGGAAAGCCGGGAGGGGCTCCAGATACTGAAGGCGGGAGGGGCGGAGGTAATGCTCATAGACCACCACCCGCCGGAGAAGGGGGTGGAGGCGATCTGCCCGGCGTTCCTGAGCCCGTGGGCGGTGAGCGAAGAGGAGGAGGCGAGCACTTATCCGGCAGGATACCTCTGCTGCGAGGTTGCGCGCGCGTGCGGGGAGGGGGGGATGGAGGAACTTGCCAAAATAGCGTGCGCCGGGGACAAGAGCGGCATAATGCCGGTCTCGGATGCGGACCGGGAGAAAGCGCTCGTGATAGATTACATGGCCACCTATGCGGAGTTCGGGAACCGTCTGGAGTTCTACGAGCATGCAATGGGGGACAAGGAGCTTTATGCGTCAATACTCTTCCAGGCACGCGAGAGGATGGAGCGCGTGAAGGAGGAGGTGGGGAAGATGATGAAGAAGCGGATAGAAGGCCCGGTTGCCGTCTATACCGTGGATTTTGACAAGGTCAGCGCGAGGGAATTCCCCGGGAAGGGCAAGCTCACCTCCCGCGCCTTTGAGCTTGTGATGCACGAGGGACCCGTGGTCGTGCTGGGCGTCTGGGAGGGCGGGATATCCTTCCGGATTAACGAGGACGCGGTCCTGCGCGGGATGAATGCAAGCAGCATAATAGAGGCGGTGAAGGCGAAGATGGGGAGCTTCATTGAGAGCGGCGGGGGGCACGGGAGGGCGGCATCATTGAGGATAAAGAGAGGATATACGAAAGAGGTGCTGGAAGAGGTTGTCAATCAACTGCAGGCTTCCCAGCCGCAGGAGAAGCAGGCCTTGCAGCCTTCCTGAAAGACCAGGTTGGAATCGCAAACAGGGCAAACGCCTTTCCTTATTTTCTCATCCGCGGTCATTGGAACGCACCGCAGTGTATGCGTATGGTAGTTTTAAAAGAGTTTAATTTCACGTCAGTATTTTTATTGAACAAAAGTTGAGGAAAAGACACAACTTGTAACCATGGTTACATGCTCTCCGAGAAGGGAATTCGTGCATTTTAGTGCATAAAAAATACGTAAGGAGTACGGATGAAGAGTTTTCCAAGTGAAGTGGGGGGACCGGGAGATGAAAGATATGGGGAGGTTCGTTTGACGCCCTGTTGTGGGTAAGGGGCAAAGGAGAGGGGCGGAGAGCGAATGATCGCTCCCCTCCGCGTTTCTTCAGATGGACTTGGGGGGATTCGCACCCCCGGCCTCTCCGATGCGAACGGAGCGCTCTGCTGCTGAGCTACAAGCCCGGGAGAAAAAAATCAATCCGTATATACGGCGAGCGGAATGACGCCCTTGTCAAATTCCTGCCTCGCCACGTCAAGGAACGCCATCTCCGGCCCCGTCTTTATGAGCGGCGGCGCGCCCAATGCGAGCTGGAGCGCCCTTGCGCCCATGAGCCTTGCGAGCTCGAAACTGTTGAGTGTCTGAGAAGCCATAGCCTGCACCTTATGCGGGATAAATTCTGTCCGCTATTGTTTTTAACCCTTTCCTGAATGGGGCTGTAGGGATTTGAACCCTAGCATGCAGGTTTCTTCTTGCGAAGACCTGGAGCCTGCCGCGCTACCAAGTTACGCCACAGCCCCGCGAGAAAATAACTTCATACCAACTTCTTTAAAGGCATTATCATTGTCAATTGGGAAGAAAACATCATTTAGTCCTGCGCTTTCCGAGCCACCTTTCTTTCAGGAAAGGCAGTGTGAGGGTGGAGAACAAAAACCCCGCGGCAGGCACGGATGCGGCAAGGAACGGGTTCGGCGCATCGATGGCAAGCAGGAACAATGCAGCGAACGCATAGGTCCCGACTGTGATTATGATGCGGCGTGCAAAGCTGGTTTCCCATGCCTTGTCTGCTTCAACGCGCGCATTGCGCTCTTTTATTTTGTTTATCTCGTGCTCCAGCTCTTCCAGCTTTGACATGGATGGCCTAATGTTGTTGCAGGTTTTAATCGTTTTCTTAAATGACAACAAAAAGGCGCAAGGAGCACGTGCTAAGAGTTTCAAAGTGCGGTGGGGGGAGGGTCAGGATAACGTCTAAAAATGGGGCAATAGTTTCGCCGCAGCGAAACTGTGCGCATTTTTCCCGCGGGAAAAATAGCGAGGGGGTTGTTACCCCCTCCGCGTTTTTGACCATGGACTCAGGGGGATTCGCACCCCCGGCCTCTCGCGTGCAAGGCGAGCGCTCTACTGCTGAGCTATGAGCCCTATGAGGTGAAAATCTTCCTCGCTTCTTTTTATAATACTATTTTCTAGCGAACACAAGGTATGCAGTGTGCATCAGCCCGACATGCTTGGGCCTCACCCCGAAATCCCTCACTTCATATTCCCTTACCATATTCTCAAGCATGAACACTTCGCGGAAGGATTTCTGCGCCTCCATGTAAAATTCCTTCGCCTGCTCAATGTTCGGCAGGTATCCGACGCAATGCCCGCCCGCCTTCAGCGCGGCATGCGCAAGCGGAACAACCTTCTCGGATTCCGGCATGTCAAGCGTTACGAGGTCAATATCCTTCTCCTCTATCCCGTTCATGATGTCCGTATTCCTCACTCTTACATTCTTCATGCCGAGGGACTTCACGTTCTCCGCCGCCAGTTTGGCGAATTCTTCCCTGCGCTCGTATGAAACAACCTTTTTTGCGATTCTTCCCAGCATTATGGCATTGAAGCCTGTTCCGGCTCCCGCGTCCACGACGAGGGAATCCTTCCCCAGGCACGTGTATGCAATAATCATTCCAATGTCCTTGGGGAGCATCACCGACGGCCCCCGTTTGAGCCTGCGCAGCATGTGCGGAACCCTTACCTCAAGATTCTTCATGAAATAACAAAAACGCCAACGTTTAAAAAGGTTATGTGGCATAGATTATCTCTACTTGTGTAAATGGTGAAATGATGACAACTCCAACCGCGACACCGAAAGAAGGGATGAGGACTGTAAGGGCAGGAGAGATTTCTGCGAATGGGCCAAAGGCTCCGAAGTTGGGCAGGCGCATGCTTGAGAGCGTAAAGGGCACTTATAGGGCTGTCCGCGACAACGTGCAGGCGATGGGCGTCACGGGCGTGCTTAAGGCTGGTGCAGTGGGTGCTGGCTGTGTTGTTACTGTAGGCGCATGCAACACCGGCACCGCTGTCGGCCCCATGGTGGAGGAAACCGAAACCCCGGCGGGCGTTTGCAGGGACCTGCAGGGCAGGGTAATCAGGATTGGCACTACCGAGCTTGCGCTCAACGAGGAGGCGCTCAACGAAGGGAAGACCGTTAAGCTGGGTGGCGAGCAGTACGTGCTTGAGGCGGTCACGGTGACCGAGAGCGGCGTGCGCTGCAGGGTGAAGGACGCTGAAGGCAACCACGCGGTCGTGATTGCGGACGGCGAGTCAATCAACGAGGACTTCTTTGCGACCATAGGAAGCACCTGGAAGGTCGTGTTTGAGGACGGCAGGGAAATAGAGATAACGCTCTGCGGTGTAATCACGGATGCTGAGGGCAACCTCTACGGAGTGTTCAAGAGCGACGGATTCTACTGGTGCAACAGCTTTGACACGACATACAACGCGCCCGTGGAGGAATACGAATCCGGATTCGGCCTTGAGACGATAAAGCGCCTGGTACACGAAACTGGCCAGACCGCGGACGAAGGCCGCGAGGAGGCGGAATGCAGGCGCCCTTCAACCGAGGTTGTCAAGGAGGGTTACGAGTTTGAGGACACGATAATGCCGGGCACGCAGGGCTACGACATGCATGTGAAGCTCGGGGGGCAGAGGACCGAGGTCATTGAGCTCTCAACCGCGGGCTACATCCTGCTCGGCACGAGCGAGGCGGCGATGGACCTCACGCCCGGGGGCGAGGCGCTCGTTTCCGAAAGCACTGGCATTTCCGCGAAGGCGAACCGCGTATACACCATGGACGATGGCGCGACCTACCTCATGAACGTGGAGGTAAAGGTTAACGGCGTCACCTTCACGGTGGAGAGCGGCGCGGCGGCAGGCACCCTCATAGAGGTTAGCTACACCGACGAGGACGGCGTTGAGAGGACCGCATACGTGCGCGTGCTCAGCGTTTCGGGCGGCGTCGCAAAAGTTGACATCGTGAAGGACGTCTTCAGGCTGGAGGACGGCGGCGTCTTCATTGATGCGGAAGGCAGGACCTGGCGCGTCAGGCTGGACACGGTAATCAGCAACATCAACAACGGCGTTGACGGCTGGACGCTCACCAGGATGTGAGCGCCCTTTTCCTTTATTTTTCTTCTTTAACCTTTTTCTATTGTTTTGTTTTTCCGGAGGATTAGCGCGAGCGATGCGCAAACCATTTTAATAATCCGGTGCTAAATGCGCGCATGGCACCCATTGAAAAGGCGGTTGCGGGCGTCGGGCTGGCGAGCAGCGCGCTCGGCATAGGCATGACGCTGTTTTTCTACCTGATGGCCGCCGCATTCGTGGAGCAGGCGTACTCCACTTCAATCGCGCAGCTTGACAACACCATAGGCATCCTTGAGAGCACTGACGGCATACTCGCTTCCGCCGAGGGCTCGGTCATGGCCATTTCCGCCTCGGTTTTGAACGCATCCGCGGGGCTGGAATCCGCGGCAGAGGCGATGGGCGGGATGGGCGATGCGGTGGAGGGGGTGGCGGAAGGGCTTGCCGCGATACCCATGATGCCCTCGGGTGCCGTGGCGCCGCTTTACGGAAGTGTTGGCAGCCTCCATGAGACGCAGGAATACCTGGCCGAGAGCGCCGCGGGGCTGGGCGCCGGCTCGGGCGAGATGGATTCGGCCGCGCTCGGGCTTGGGGGAGTGAGGGAACGGATACAGAACTCCGTAAGCGACCTGGAGCAGACAAAGGAGAATGTGGGCACGATACGGCTCGCGGCGCAGGGCGCGCTGTTCTTCGGCTGCCTGCTCATATCGCTGGTGTTCTTTACGAACGGGCTGTCCTTCTACCTGCAACTGAAAAAATAGCTATTTCTTCATCTTTTCCCTGTATTTGAGCAGCTTGGCCTCTATCCCCTTGTCATTTATGCCAATGATTTCCAGCGCGAGGAGCGCGGCGTTCTTCCCGTTGTCTATCCCAACGCACGCCACGGGCACGCCGGGCGGCATCTGCGCGATGCTCAGGAGGGAATCCATCCCGCCGAGCTTTGCTGACACCGGGACGCCGATTACGGGAACGAGGGTGTGGGATGCGCAAACACCGGGCAGGGCTGCCGAAAGCCCGGCAACCGCTATTATGGCGTCCGCAAACGTGCTCTTCACTATCTTCTCAACCTTTTCCGGGGCGCGGTGGGCGGAAGCCACTTCGTATTTCCATTCCACCCCGAACCCGTCCAGCACGGACGTGATGCCCTTCACGATTTCCTCGTCGCTCTTGCTCCCCGAGATTATCAGTATGCGCTCTGCCATGGGAGAATCTCCCTCTAAAGAATTAAAAAGAATGGCTTCCAATCCATGCCCATGGCAATGCTTCAGGTATTGGAGTTGGGCGGATTGGGGACGCTGCTCTGCGTAGGCGGGATTGTTCTCGTGCTCGCGGCCGCATTGGTCATGATTTTCAACCGCCTCGTGGTGCTCAAGAACCGCGTGGACAACGCGTGGGCGCAGATAGACGTCCAGCTCAAGAGGCGGGCGGACCTCATCCCCAACCTCATGGAAAGCGTGAAGGGATACATGAAGCACGAGCGCGGCGTCCTGGAGGAAGTCACGAAGGCACGCACCGCATTGATGCAGGCGGGCAGCGTGGAGGAGAAGGCTAAGGCGAACAATGCGCTCGCCGGGACGCTGAAGACGCTGTTCGCGGTGGCGGAGAACTACCCGCAGCTCAAGGCATCCGAGAACTTCAAGATGCTCCAGGAAGAGCTGGCGGGGACGGAGAACAAGATTGCATATGCGAGGACCGCGTACAACGATTCCGTGCTGGAATACAACCAGACGATACAGGTGATACCGTACAACCTCTTCGCAGGCATGTTCGGCCACGCGCAGAAGCAGTACTTCGGGGTTACCGAGGCGGAGCGGCAGAACGTCAAGGTACAGTTCTGAGGTGCGGTGATGGCGACGAACCCGATGCCCGACCGAGGTAACGGGCAGAGGGTGAGCTTCTTTGATGCGATAGATGCAAACAAAAGGAACTCGCTCCTGCTTATTGTTTTTCTTACTGTTCTCGTATTCCTTGCAATTTCCGCATTTGCGCTGATGTTTGACATGGGCTGGGTTGGCTTCGTGATGGGCGCCCTGATTGCGGTGCTCTACGCATTATTTTCTTATTTCCTGGGCGACAGGGCGCTCCTCGCGCTGAGCGGCGCCCGCCCGGTTTCAAGGGAGGAGAACCCCTACCTATACAATCTTGTGGAGGGGCTCGCCATAGCCGCTCAGATCCCCGCCCCAAGGGTTTACATGATGGATGACGCGTCGCTGAACGCCTTTGCCACGGGTAGGGACCCGCAGCATTCCGCAATCGTGGTCACCCGCGGGCTCGCGGAGAAGATGAACCGCGCCGAGCTGGAAGGGGTGGTCGCGCACGAGATGTCCCACATCGGGAATTACGACATAAGGTATATGCTCATAACCGTGGTCATGGTCGGGCTGATCGGGTTTTTGGGGGAGATAATGCTGCGCAGCTTCCTGTGGGGCGGAAGCGGGAACAGGGGAGGGCGGGGAGGGGGAGGGATGCTCGTCCTGCTCGGCCTCGTGCTCGCGATACTCACGCCCATAATCGCACTGCTTGTGAAGCTCGCCATATCCAGGGAGAGGGAATATCTCGCGGACGCCACGGCGGTGAAGCTCACGCGCTATCCGGACGGGTTGAGGAACGCGCTCATCAAGATAAGGGATAACTACCAGCCGACCAGGGCCGCGACCGGCACCACCGCCTCGCTCTATTTCGCGGACCCGATAGGGAAGAAAGCCGCTGGGCTGCTCGCCACGCACCCGCCCATAGAGGACAGGATAAAGCGGCTGGGCGGATTCTAGAAGACTGCGGTGGCTATTCCCTTATCTTCATCCAGAAGAACACTTTGAAGGGGGTGAGCAGCGCGTTCTCCACAATCTCGAGCATGAGCGCGACCGGAATCAGCAGCACAATGCCCAGGAACGGGCTGAGCAAGAGCACCAGCAGGAACGGCAGCAGCACAATCTGCATCACTACCCCCAGCGCATAGGAAATCGCGAACAGGACAAGGAAGAACACGAGCGTCTCCCAGAAATGGGATTTCACCAGCGCGTATGAGCGCTTCAGCGCCGCCACCGGCCCCATCCCCTCCGCCGCTATCTCGTATACCCCGTACGTGAAGATGAATGAGAAGAGGTAGAACAATATGATGAAGAGGAATATGCCCGCATAGAAGAGCAGTATGCCCCCTATGAAGCCCGCGGCACTTGCATTTCCGCTGCCGGAAAGCGAACCGCCAAGCATCAGCGCAAGGGGGGCGCCAAGGAGGACCAGGAATAGCGCCAGGGATATGGCTGCATAAAAGGCCATGTATTTCAGCGCCGGCTTGCGGTCCCTAATATGCACGAACCCCTCCCCCATATTTCCCATCACATAGCGCATGGAGGAGAAGAGCGTGGATATGGAAAGCATCACAAACGGGAGCGCAAGCAGGATTGCGAGCACGGAGAGCGCTGCCGCCGTGGCGATGAGATTCGTGCCCGAGAGGTGATTGCCGACCAGGATGAAAAACAGGGCGGCGAACGGGATTGCGGCGGCGATTATGGCGCCGAAGTCAAAAGCGGTCATGAGCAGCCAGTACTTTATGTACTGCCTGAATTCAACCTTATGGAAGGCAAACGTCTCCCTCAGCGCGTCCCCGCTCAAATCAAAGCCCCTGGATAAGCTGTCCCATGCACCCATCATGACAACCTCTTTTCAACCTCTTCCGACAGCATCTTCGCGCTCCGCGGGCCGTCCGCGGTAATGAATGCCCCGTCAACCGTGACCGCCTCCCCGGTGTAGCTGGCTCCGAACTTCCCGAGCACCTTGCCCGTGTCCATCCCGTATTCCGGGTCGTGGCCGAGCCAGACCGTGGCCTTCCTGCCCTCAAGGACCCCCGCCTTCGCGAGGATTGTGGGCGCCCAGCAGATTGCGGAGACCGGCTTTCCTGCCGCGGCGAACTCCCTCGCTATCCTCATGGACTCGTTGGATGCGCGGACTACGGGCGTGCCCGGCCCACCCACGAAGAAAACGGCGTCAAAATCTTCCGCCTTCACCTCGGCAAGGGAGATTGAGGCATCCACAGGCGTGCCGGCCGAGCCCCTGCATGCCCCCCTGCGCATGCTCGCTACCGTGGTTTTTATGCCCTTTGAGGCAAAGTGGGCGCAGGGGATGGTGAATTCCTCGTCCCGGAAGCCCTCCGGCGGGATTACTATCGCTATGCCCTTTTCCGCCATACATTAGTTCCTCCCCCAAATGTTTAAAAAGACGTCTTCATAAGATTATTCTCTCACTGTATTCTAGGTGAAAGGATTCTATGGTGACATTAGACAAAGCCATTATTGCGACCTATGACAGGGACGGCCAGCACTTTGAGCTGTTCCTTGACCCGGACAACGCATACCTTTACCTGGAAGGCAGCAAGAAGGACCTGAAGAACATCCTGGTGGCGGATGAGGTCTTTGAGGACGCGAAGAACGGCGAGAGGCACAAGGCCGAGGCTGTGAAGAAGGCGTTCGGGACCACGGACATATACGAGATACTCAAAATCGTCCTGGAGAAGGGCGAGGTGCAGCTCACCACCGAGCAGAGGCGCAGGAAGGTGGAGGAGACGAGGAAGCGGATACTCGGCATCATATGCTCGGAGGCGATAGACGCGCGCACCAAGGCGCCCATCCCCATCCAGAGATTGGAGAACGCGCTGGAGCAGGTGAGGTTCATCCCGGACCCACACAAGGACGCGAGGGAGCAGGTTCCCGCTGTCGTGAAGCTGCTGCTCCCGATACTGCCGATAAAGTTCGAGAAGGTGGATATAGCAGTCAAGGTTCCGGCGGCTCATGCGCACCGCGCATACGGGACGCTCAAGAGCTACGGGATAAAGAAGGAACAATGGCTGGGGGACGGCTCGCTCATAGTCGTCTTTGAGATACCGGCCGGCATGCAGGGGGAGGTGTTCGACAAGCTGAACAAGCTCACCGCGGGCCAGATTGAGACGAAGGTAATTGAAAGGTGATGATTTGGAAAGGATGGTTCTGCCGGGCGAAGAGGTGTGGAAGAGGGAAGTGCAGGCCTCGGGCACATACGTGCGGGGCGGCATAACATACGCCTCGGTCCCCGGAATGATGCGGGACGAGAAGTTCATACCGCTGGAGATGGCGTACAGGCCCAAGGTCGGCGACAACGTCGTGGGCGTGGTCGTGGACGAGAGGCACGCGGGCTACATGGTGGACCTGAACCTGCCCTACAATGGCGTGATACCCACCAGGAAGGTGCGGATACACCTTGAGCTGGGGGGGATGGTGTACGGGAAAATCACATTCGTTGACGAGGTCGGGAACGTGGACATAGGCGAAGTGGACAAGCTGCCCGCCGGGAAGCTCCTGAGCGTCCCCGCGTCCAAGGTCCCGCGCATAATCGGGAAGAAGAGCAGCATGCTCAACCAGATAAGGGAGATGAGCGGCTGCCCCGTGTTCGTAGGCAACAACGGGTACGTCTGGATAGGGCCGAGGGGCAACATGCACCTCGTGGCGAAGACGCTCAGGCTGATAATAGAAAGGGCCCACACAAGCGGGCTCACGGACCAGGTTGCGAAATATCTTGATGAAAACAGGTGAAGACAATGGAAACACCGGAACTTTTTAAGGACGGGAAGAGGCTCGACGGAAGGGCCCTTGATGAGCTCAGGCCGATTAGGATAATCGCCGGCGTGCTCAAGGAGGCCGAGGGCTCCGCATTCGTTGAATGGGGGGGCAACAAGGTAATCTGCGGCATCTACGGGCCGAGGGAATGCATACCGAAGCACGGCGCGAGCCCGTACACGGCCCTGCTCAAGTGCAGGTACACCATGTCGCCTTTTGCGTCGCTGGAGGAGCACGGCAGGACCGGCCCGAACAGGAGGAGCACGGAAATCTCCAAGGTCATAAGGGAGGCGTTCGGCGGCGTGGTCATGTCGGGCGAGTTCCCAAAGACGCAGATAGACATTTACGTGGATGTGCTGCAGGCCGAGGGAGGGACGAGGATAGCCGCGATTGCGGCTGCGACGGTCGCCCTCGCGAACGCGGGAATACCGATGAAGGACATGATAAGCGGCGTGGCGGTCGGGAAGGCCGGCGGCCAGCTGGTGGTGGACCTCGGCAAGGCTGAGGACAACTACGGCGAGTCCGACATGCCCATCGCATTCACGCACAGGGACAAGGAAATAGTGTTCCTCCAGATGGACGGGAAGCTCACTCCGGAAGAGCTGGGCAACTGCATAGACTCCGCGATGGAGGCATCCGAGAAGGTTTATGCGCTGCAATCCGAGGCGCTCAGGAAGAGCTACGAGGCCGAGGGCGGCCAGGAGCTTGATATTTGAGGTGTTCACATGGGTGATGAAGCAAAGGAACTGGTATTGAAGGAAGTGGACCGGGAGCTGCTCACCAACCTTCTTGCGCAGGGCAAGAGGATGGACGAGAGGGGCCTGAACGACTACAGGCAGGTGAAGGTCACGAAAGGCGTGCTCTCCACGGCCGAGGGCTCCGCGCTCGCGCAGATAGGGGACAGCAAGGTCCTCTGCGGAGTGAAGTACGGCGAGATGACGCCGTTCCCGGACAGGCCCACCGAAGGCGTGTTCATGGTGATGGCGGAATTCCTTCCGCTGGCCTCGCCCACTTTTGAGCCCGGCCCGCCCAGCCCGTATTCAATAGAGCTCGCGAGGGTGGTGGACAGGGGCATAAGGAGCGCCGAGGTCATAGACACCGCGAGCATGTTCATAGAAGAGGGGAAGGTGCTCGCAATCTTCATAGATTTGTATGTGATGGACCACGGCGGGAACCTGACGGACACGGCGGCCCTCGCGGCCGCGGCCGCGCTCTCGGACACGAAGGTGCCGAAGGTTGTAGACGGAAAGATTGTGCGCGGCGATTATGTAGGTCCGCTCAAGATGCCGGACAAGCCCGTGACTTCCACGTTCATAAAGGTCGGCGACAAAATCCTGCTGGACCCGCTGAGGTCCGAGGAGCACGCGGCGGACTGCCAGCTCACGGTGGGAACCATAGACGGCCGCGTTGTGTGCATGCAGAAGTCCGGCGCCGGCAGCATGAAGAAGTCCGAAGTCATGGAATGCGTAGACGTTGCGCTCGCAAAGGGTAAAGAGCTCAGGTCTTACATATAGGTGTGGGTTATGAGGACTGCAAGGTTCGGAAGGAAAATCAGGAAGCTCTACGAGCAGGCCGAGGGCAAGAGAAAGAAGAGGTACGAATGCCCGAAGTGCGGCAAGCGCTCGGTGAAGAGGGTTTCGTACGCGCTCTGGGAGTGCTGGTCCTGCGGGGCAAAGATAGCCGGCGCGGCATATTCGCTCACGAGCGAGGCCGGCGAAACGGCAAAGCGTGTGCTCTCCGAGGAGAACAAGAAGGGTGAATGAGGATGGGGGAATACAACGAATGGCAGACCGGAAACAAGGTGACCATATCCAGCCTGAAGACATTTGAGTTCCCGCCAACGGGGGCTAAGGTGCTCTTCAAGGTCAGGCCGCCCCTGGCGAAGGAGCTGAGCACTGATTAGATGCGATGCTCCGGGACGCTGAGAGTGGGTTTTCCGGACCAGAAAAGCGCGGAGGATGCGCTCCGCGCCCTGAAAGGGGAAGGGGAGAAGGGGGGCAGGTTCTCCTCCCGCGCGTCCCGCGCGGGCAGGGAGGTTGTGGTTGAGGCGGAGTGCGCCGATGTGGTGGCGCTCCGCGCGACGCTGAACGCATACCTGCGTTACTTACAGGTTATTGAGGGTGTGAAAAATGGCGGACAAGAATGAAATAGAAAGGGAAGTCATGCAGCTCCAGAATTATGAAAGGCAGCTGCAGGCGGTGATGCTCCAGAAGCAGCAGATACAGATGCAGCTTAACGAGGCGAACCTCGCGCTGGAGGAGCTCAAGAAGGCGAAGGGCAGCGTCTACAAGGCGATAGGCAGCGTCATGATAAAGACCACGAAGGAGGACGCGGACAAGGACCTTGCCGAGAGGAAGAACCTCATGGAGATGCGCGTGAAGACGCTCAACTCGCAGGAGGAGAAGGTCAAGAGCGAGCTTCTCAGGCTTCAGAAAAAGCTGAAGGAGGAGCTGGGGCAGAATGAATGAGCTGAAGGGCAGGTTCCTTTCTTTTCTCTCTGCAAACAGGGACAGGCGCATCGTCATCGCGTCCCACATGAACGCGGACGTGGATGCGCTTTCCTCCATCTATGCCTTGCATTCCGTTTTTCCCAATTCCGTGATTGCGATAGAAGACAGGATGGACGTCCCGGGGAGGATTTTCGCGGATAAACTGGGCATTTCCCCGGTTAAGCTTTCTTCTTTGAAAAAAGAGGATTATGACGGGCTGGTGATTGCGGATACGAGCGCCCCCACCCTTTTGAAAAGCTCCGAAGGATGGCGCATCCTGCTCATCATAGACCACCACAGGGAGAACGACCACATGCTCAGGGCGGAGCTGGTTTTGCGGGATTCCACCGCCGCGGCTGCGGCCGAGATTATTGCGGGGATATTGCCGGAGATTAAGCCGAACGTGGCGTTTGCATTGGCATGCGGGATTGTTGCGGATAGTGCACGCTTCAAGGGCGGGCGTCTTTCCACTTTTAAGGCGCTTGTTTCGCTCATGGAGGGGTGTGGGAAGGATTACCCGGAAATACTCAAATACGGGGAGCCGGAGCCCACCCTGGAGCTCAAGGAGCTGGTACTGAAATCCGTGAAGAAGATGAGGATAACCAAGCATGGGAATCACCTCATCGCTGCTGTAAAAGTGCGGGACCACGAATCTTATGTCGCTTCCGCGCTTTCCGAATTCGCGGATGCTGTTTTCGTCGGGCGTTGGAAGCGTGCGGACGGGGAGACGAAGGTTTCCGCACGCGCACGCAAGAGCATTCCTGTTCCCTTGAATGAGGTTATGATGCAGGTTGGGAACGAATTCCACGGCGCCGGCGGGGGGCACTCAAAAGCCGCGGGCTCTTCTGCGAAAGCGAAGCCGGAAATAGTGCTTAAAAGGTGCGTGGAGATACTTGCTGGGAGGCTTTAGCAATGAAAACCATTCTTGTTGGGGGGCAGTTCGGGGACGAGGGAAAGGGAAAGGTAGCTTCCTACCTCGCGATTTCTGACAATCCTGAGGTTGTGGCACGTGGGGGGGTCGGCCCTAACGCAGGGCATACCGTGCAGTTTGACGGGAAAAAATATGGGTTGCGAATGCTTCCCTGCGGCATAAATAACCCTAAATCAAAAATAATGATTGGCGCCGGTGTCGCCGTGGACCCCGAAGTGCTTGCGCGGGAAGTGGAGCTTACTGGGACGAAAGGGCGCGTTTTTGTGGATAAGAGATGCACGGTCATTACGAAAGAGTATAAGGAGGCGGACGCCGGCTCCGCGCTCTGTGAAAAGATTGGGACCACTAAGACGGGCTGTGGGCCCGCGATAACCGCGCGTGCCGCGAGGAGTGCCAAATTGGCGCAGGAATTCCCCGAACTCAAGCAGTTCATTACTGATGTGCCTGCCGCCGTAAATAAGGCGAAGGACGTGCTTATAGAGGGCTCGCAGGGCTTCATGCTCTCCGTGCTTTACGGGACTTATCCATTTGTCACTTCAAAAGATGTGAGCGCCTCCACCATTGCTGCCGATGTCGGGCTTGGGCCGACGAACATAGACCACGTGGTCATGATAATCAAGGCATATACCACTAGAGTGGGAAACGGGCCGTTCAAGGATGAGATTTCCGTTGAGGAGGCGAAGGAACTGGGCTTCCAGGAATACGGAACGGTCACGGGAAGGCCGCGCCGCACCTCCAAGGATTTGCACTGGGATGACCTGCGCCTCGCCGCGATGATAAATGGGGCGACGCAGATTGCCTTGACCAAATTGGATGTAAGGTTTGCCGGGAATGCTAGCGTGCGGGAATATGCAAAACTCACGGCGGAATCCAAAAAGTTCATAGAGAGGATAGAGAAGGAACTCTCCGTGCCGGTTACGCTGATTGGGACCGGGCCCGATGCGAAGGATATCATAGACAGAAGGAAGGAAGTTCTCTAATTTTAGAAGAATATGCAGGGGGCAGGATTTGAACCTGCGTAGGCGCTAGGCCACCAGATGGCTCCTCCCACATTCGGGAATCTTGAGTCTGGCGCGTTTTCCAGGCTCCGCCACCCCTGCTAAAATGGAATTCCACTGATAGTAAATAAAAAGCAAATGGTAGCAATAGATACGTATGAACCAATGGCTCAGGGCTGCCCTTATCGGACTCATGCTCTTTGCACTATACGCAGGGGGCATGCCGCCCACGATACTCCTGTTGTTCGCGCTGATTTTCGGCGCGCTGCTCCTCTTCAGGGACAAGATCTGGAGTGCCATGCATAATGCGGTGAATGGCGTGCATTTCATGAAAGGAAGGCCTGACTGGATGAGGTACGTGGCAGTGCTCATCCTGTTCATGGTGGCATATTACGTGCTGAAGCTCATCATCTTCTCCCTGCTGAAGCTTGCCGGATACGACCTGCAGCAGGAGCTAATCAACGCGATGGGCACGCATTAGAAAGAGTAAAGATGAAAGTGAGATGGTAGACCAACCAGCCGGCTCCACCTCACCTCCCACAGCCCAAATTGATTGGGCAGGATAGTTAGTAGCAGCATATTTATATACCGAACATTTCACGTCGGAGAGGGAGAAACGCAACTTTCCATACTTATTACCTTCCACGAATGGGGAGGGAAAGGATTATTGCACCTAATGCTGGGGCCTCCGGGCTGCGGGGGGTTCACCAGCGGCATTTGCATATGTTTATATCCTTTTTTGGAGAAAACCCGCCCATGCGGGGTTTGCATTTGTTCCTGGTATTGGCGAGCTTGTTTCTTCTATTCGGATGCACGGACAACGGGCAGCAGCCGTCCTCCCCTGGGGAGGAAGGGCCGACCATAAGCGTCATAGGCGCGGAAACCGGCAACGGAACGGCTAGCACGAGCCAGGAGGAATTCACCGATGCGCAGTGGGCGCAGAAGGCGCTGGAGGAGGGCAATGCCTATTATTGCCTCAAGGTATCCATGGAGGCCCAGGACGCGTGCCTGCTGCAGCTCTCCAACCTCTCGCTGCAGAACTGCATGATGCTTGGCAATTATGAGGTGAGAAAGGGCTGCCTGTGGCACCACGCGAGGGCGCTGCGGGACATTTCCGTGTGCGACATGCTCAGGGGCGAGGAGCTGCAGGCGTGCATAATAGAATTGTCGCCCCCGTGCACGATGGAGGCGGACGAGAACGAGAGGGGAAGGTGCTACGCGTTCCTCACGAACGACTCAAGCCACTGCAAAGACGACGAGTGTTTCTTTGACTTCGCGACGGAGACGATGGATGCCGCTGCCTGCGCGGGAATCCAGAACACCATAAAGGAGGCGGTCTGCGTCGGCATAATACGGGGGACAAATCCGTGCCCCGGCCTCGCGGCGGACTCAAACAAGAATTTATGCTATTATATGATGGCGCTCGGCAAGGACAGCGTGAATTACTGCTACAGCATAGACGGCCTGTACGAGAGCGACATCGCATACCAGTGCTTCCTCCACTTCGCGGTGGAGAACCAGAACAAAGACCTGTGCAACATATTGGAGCTGAACAACAGGTGGAAGTGCCTCAGCAACTATTCCCTAGCAATGAGGGACGTAAGCGCGTGCCAGGCGATAGACAGCCGCGCCGAGGTATCCTCCAACCTATGCTTTGACGGCTTCGCAAGGAAGTTCTACCAGGCGTCCGCATGCAACTACCTGCCCTACGCCTCGGTGGTGCAGACAAACTGCTACGCATACGTGGTGCTGGCATCGCCGGAGCTGGAGTTCTGGGACTGCAACAATGTGGAAATGAAGGAATGGAAGGACAGGTGCTTCATGAACCTCGCGGACCAGAAGAACGATGCGACCTACTGCGAATACGTGGAGGACGCATCCATGGGGCAACTGTGCGTATCAAACATATGAAGGGCTGGTTGGGATAGCTCTCGTAGAGCTGCGGGGCAGCAAGGCCCGAACCGGAGGGAGTAAGTACGGGGATTCACTCCGCCTTCTCTTCCTTTTTCCCTTCCTTCTTCTCTTCTGCCTTCCCCTCGGCTTTCTCTTCCTTTCCCTCTGCCTTTTCTTCTGCCTTCTTCCCCCCTTCTTCCCCTTTCTCCGCTTCCGCTGCCTTGGCCTCTGAAACCTGCTTAGCCGCCTCAAGGTCGTCCGCCTTCGCCTTCGCCTCCTCGGCCTCTATCTCCTTGGCGATTTCCTCGGTCCTCTCGTCCTCAAACCTCTCAAAGTAGTCTATCCTGTGCTGGAACTGGTCGTAGGACGCTATCTTGCCCTGGGCCATCATGAGCTCGCGGGCGAGGAGATAGAACACCAGCGCAAGCGCCTTGCGGCCCTTGTTGTTGGTGGGGACCACCCAGTCTATGAATGCAGTATTATTGTCCGAGTCGCAGAGTGCAATTACCGGTATTCCGAGCTTGACGGCCTCCCTGACCGCCTCCTGCTCACCCTTCGGGTCGCAGACCAGCATTATCTTCGGCTCCTTGAACACCGGGAGCTTGACGTTGGTCATCGTTCCAGGGATGAACCTGCCCTTGGTTATGTCCACTCCGGTGAGCGCCGCGAACTTGCCGGCGGCGTTGGCCGAGTAGAGCCTGGAGGCGACGACCATGACCTCCTCCGGCCTGTATTTGGAGAGGATCTTGGCCGCGAGCCTTATCCTCTCGTCTATCTTCCTGAGGTCCAGTATGAAAAGGCCGTCGTCCCTCCTCTTGAATATGAACGGCTTCATGTCAATTGTCTTGAACCTCGTGCCTATGTGCACCCCCGCCTCCAGGTACTTGTCCTGTGCGAGCAGCATTGACGATTTGATTTCTTCATTTTCCATCCGAATCACCATTGTTTTTGGGGTCGCCGGGATTTGAACCCAGATAACAAGCACCCCAAGCTTGCAGGTTGCCAGGTTACCTCACGACCCCGCCGGCCCGTTTCAGAGCTTCTTGTATTTCTTTATGAGGTCCATTCCCTCCACGTGGCTCACGAACATCCGCCTGCAGCAGTACCTTTCTATGCCCATGCTGTTGAGCACCTGCTCGGCGGAGCCCGTCTCAATGCCCTTCTTGTACTCCTCGTAAAGGTGCCCGATAACCGCACCGCAGCTGAAACACCTCACCGGAAATTCCATCAGTTCACCTATAGGATTTCTGGAACCTTGCCCTCGCCTTCCTTCCCTTGTATTTCTTGGGTTCCACCCTTCTCGGGTCCTCGCACAGGAAATATTTGTCCGCTTCGTCGTAAGTGTTCTTGAGCCCCTCGCCGAAATACTTGGCGAGCGCACGCGCGATTGCGGTCCTTGCCGCCTGCGCCTGGCCCATCTCGCCGCCTCCGTACATGCTCACGTCCACGTCCACCTTGTTGCCCTCGGGGCCTGCCACCCTGAGCGGCTCCTCTATCATGTCCCGTATGTACCTGTTGTGGATTGCGCTGCTGAGCAGGCTGTTTACGCGTATGCGGCCGCTGCCTTCCTTCACCGAGGCCCTCGCGACCGAGGTCTTCCTCTTGCCCCTGGCGACCTCCACCTTGCTCGCCTTCTTGCGGGGCTTCTTGGATTTCTTCCCCGGCTTCTCGGGCGGAGCGGCGTGCTTCGCCTCTGCAGGCGCCGCATGCGGCTTTGCCTCTGCCTGCGCAGAGTGCGGCTTCGCCTCCGCGGGCTTGGGCGCCTGCGCCGGCTTTTCCGCCGGCTTCGGCACGTGGGCTTCAGGCTTTGCCTCTTTTTTTTCCTCGGTCGGCTTTGCCTTCTTTTCCTTCTGCTTTTCCTTCTTCTCTTCCGCCATAATCATCACTCCTGGTGGCCGAGCAGCCTGCACAGCTCCCTGATGCTGATGTACTTGTTCAGCGCCCCCTTGTCCGCCTCCTTTATCACTTTTACCTCGCCCTTTACGGTCTCGGGCGCACCGGCATAAACCTTGAGCTTCTTGTAGGCGGCCCTGCCCTTCGCCTTCTTGCGCGGCAGCATCCCCCTGATGAGCCTCCTCACAAAGAGGTGCGGCACCTTCGGCCACTTCGGGGACTTGGACGGTTCTCCCTTGTACTGGAAGGACCTCTTCTCAAGGTACTTCGCATGTATGTCCTTCGGGTTTCCGGAGATTATCGCCTTCTCGGCGTTGATTATGTGAACCTCGTTCCCCTTCAGGAGCTCCTTCGTGACGTGCGTCGCGAGCCTCCCGACCCTTGCGTTTTCAGCGTTTATGACGACCATGAAAATCACCTACACCAGGATTACGACGTCCTTGCCCTGCGGGTTCTCCGCCATGAGCCGGTCAATGCCTATCGCGCGGCCGCCGCTCTTCTCTATGAGCGCCCTCGCGGTGCCGCTGAAGTTGAACGCGGCCACCGTTACCTTCTTCGCGATGAAGCCTGAGCCAAGGACCTTGCCCGGCACGAGCACCACGGAGCCTTCCTTCGCGTATTTGTTAATCTTGCTCACGTTGACCTCGCGCCTCCTGCGCGTGGGCCTGGAAAGCTCGTCCGCCGCCTTCCTCCATATCCCTTTGTTCGCCTTCATGAGCTGCGTCACGAGCTCAAGCAGGCGCTTGTTCTCAGGTCCTTTTTCCATATAAACACCTTTCTCGCCGCATTGCGCGGCTCGCCCCGTTTAAGGGACTTGAAAGAGCAGAGTTATTTACGTGGGAAAGGTTTTAAAACACGGCGGGGTCGGCGGTGCGCAATCATTATAAGGGTTTAAGTGCAAATCCGGCGCATGGGCGAGATACGGGACAAGCTTAAGGAGATGGGGCTGTCCGAAACGGACGCCGAGGCGCTCGCAGACTGCATAGTCACGAAGAAATCCTGCTCCTGGGTCAATACGGACGAAATTGACAATGCAGCGCTCCAGCGGCTGGGCGACTATTTGAAGGAAAACGGGCACAAGCTGAGGGTTTCGGTTGAGCCGGTTTCCACCCGGAACAAGTACATCTGGGAGGTCAAGGCTTTCCAGTAGATGACCTATATCGCCTGCGTTCCTATCTCCATCTGCAGCAGGCGGTTGAACTCCACCGCATACTCAAAAGGCAATTCCTTCAGGAAGGATTCCAAAAATCCTACAACGAGCAATTCCTCCGCCTCTTTCCTGCTCAATCCCCGGCTCATCAGATAAAACAATTTCTTCTCGCTAATCCTGCCCGCGCTCGCCTCGTGGGATACGAAGGAATCCCCGTTACCCACAAGGAATTTGGGGATGGAATTGTTCTTGGAAATCCCGTCCAGCATCAGGCCCTGGCATTTCACGAAGGAATTGGAATTTTTTGCCTCGGGCTTTATGTCCACAGAGGCGCGGAAGGTCGCCACCCCGCCCTTTGAGCTTACGGATTTGGAAATAATGGTGGAAGAGGTATTGGGCGCGAGATGCACCACTTTCCCGCCGGAATCCTGGTTCTGCTTTCCAGAAGCCACGGAGACTGAGAGGACGCTCCCCTTCGCGCCCTCGCCCGCGAGTATCACGGTCGGATATTTCATAGTGGTAAGGGAGCCCATGTTCCCATCTATCCACTCTATCGTTGCATTCTCCTTTGCAATCCCCCTCTGCGTGACCAGGTTATAGACATTGTGCGACCAATTTTGGAGGGTGGTATAACGGACGTGCGCATTTTTTTCCGCGAAAATCTCTACGACGCCCGTATGTAAGTTACTGCGCGGGAAAAGAGGCGCACTACAACCTTCCACATAATGAACGGAGCTGCCCTCCTCCGCAATGATCACTGTCCTCTCAAACTGCCCGATTCCTTCCTTGGAAATCATGAAATATGCGTGCAGGGGGGCATCCAGCTTAACGCCGCGCGGCACATACAAGAAAGAGCCGCCGCTCCATACGGCATCCGTGAGCGCCGCAAACTTGTTGTCCGATGGGGGGATTGCTTTCCCCAGGTATCTTTTTACCAATTCAGGATGCTTCTGCAGCGCTTCGTCCATATTAGTGAATATTACGCCTTTGCTTTCCCACTCCTTCTTCAAATTTCCATAGACCGCTTCTGATTCTAATTGTGCTTCCAATCCGGCGAGGAACTTCCTCTCGGCTTCCGGCACGCCCAATTTCTCGAATTTCTCCCTTATCGCCGGGTCCACCTCCCCCCAGTCCCTCTTTTTCCCGGTGCCTTCCGAGTACCATTCTATTTCATCCAGCTTCATGGGGGCGAGGCTGGGCCCGAACTTAGGCATGGGCATTTCTGAGAATAGGCGGTATGCGTCCATCCGCCTTTTGAGCATACATTCCGGCTCCTTTTTCGCGGATGAGATGTGATTTACAACACCGGCGCTAAGCTCCATGCGTAATCTTGAATAGGTTATATTTTTAAACCATTATGGTTAATAAAATAAACATGATGGACCGATCGGACCTCAGGATATTGCATATGCTCCTGAAGGATTCCAGGATGTCGCTTTCCAGAATAGCGAAGGAGCTGGGCATGAGCCAGCCCGCGGCGCAGAAGAGGATAGAGAAGCTGAAATCAAAGGGGATAATCGTGGGGAGCACCGTCCTGCTGAATGAGAGGATGATAGGCTGGAAGAGGGCGCTGGTCGTTCTCAATGCGGACAGGAGGAATTACCTTGCGATTATTGAATCGGTGAAGAAGATGCACACGGTCACTGCAGTCTACCAGGCCACGGGGCCTTACGGGATTGGAATAGAATTGGTCGGGCCGGCGGGGGTTGTGAATGGCGTGATTGCACACATAGGGAAGATGAAGGGCGTGAGGGATTTCTGCCCGATTTCACTGGAGGAAAAAGTGATATGACCATGCTGCGCGTTGAAGATTTGCACGTTTCCGTTGCGGGCAGGGAAATAGTGGGGGGCGTATCTTTTTCCCTTGAAAAAGGCAAAATCTACGCCATAATGGGCCCGAACGGGAGCGGGAAGAGCTCCCTCTGCAACGCATTGATGGGAAATCCTGATTATGTCTCAAAGGGGAAGATAATATTGGACGGCAGGGACATAATCCCTATTTCCGCGGACGAACGGGCGCGGCTTGGGATGTTCATGAGCTTCCAGAACCCTGAGGAGATAGAGGGGGTGGAGCTGGAGGGGCTGATGCGGAAGGCGGCGAAGCCCGCGGACAAGAAGGAAGAGATACGGAACTGGGCGCTCGTGAAGGGGAAGGTGGAGGATGCGGGCGGAAGGCTCGGGCTGGACGCGGGTAAGAGGGATTTGAACGTCGGGTTTTCCGGGGGGGAGAAGAAGAAGGCGGAGATTGTGCAGATGGAGGTCCTGCAGCCAAAATTGGTGTTGCTGGACGAGATTGATTCGGGATTGGACGTTGATGCGCTGAAGGCGGTCGCCAAGGCGATAAACAGGATGAAGGGCGGGGAACGGACTTTCCTCATTGTTACGCATTACAGCCGCATGCTCAAATATGTGAAGCCGGATTTCGTCATGGTGATGAAGGGCGGGAAGATTGTGAAGATGGACGGGCCTGCGCTCGTGAAGAGGATAGAGAAGGAAGGGTACAAGGCGGTTTGAATGGATGTTGGGAAGATAAGAAAGGATTTTCCGATTCTGGAAAGGGTTGTGAACGGGAAAAAGATCGCTTATTTGGACAACGGGGCGACGAGCCAGAAGCCGCGCCAGGTGATTGATGCGATTGTGCGCTACTATTCCGAGTATAATGCAAATGTACATCGCGGAGTCCATAAGCTGAGCGAGGAATCCACAATTGCGTACGAGGATGCGCGCAGGAAAGTGGCGGAGTTCATCAATGCGAGCGAGGAGGAAATCATTTTTGTGAAGAATGCGTCCGAAGCCCTGAATTTAGTGATGTATTCCTACGGAATGGCGAACGTGGATGCGGGTGACAGGGTTTCCATTTCCATAATGGAGCACCATTCCAACTTCGTGCCGTGGCAGTTCCTTGCCAAGAAAAAGAAGGCGAAGCTGGAATTCGTGGATATTGACGGGGACGGGGAACTGGCGGAGCTGGAGAAGGCATCCGGCTCAAAGATAGTATCCATTCTGCACGCCTCAAATGTGCTCGGGACGATAAACGATGCGGAGGGGATTTGCAGGGTCGCGCACGAGGGCGGCGGTGTTGCGGTGATAGACGCCTCCCAGAGCGTCCCCCACATGCCGGTTGATGTGAAGAGGATGGGCTGCGACTTCCTCGCATTCACCGGGCACAAGATGCTCGCGCCCACGGGGATAGGGGTTTTGTATGGGCGGAAAGAATTGCTGGAGAAAATGGGGCCGTTCCTTTATGGCGGGGACATGATACTTGAGGTGAAGAAGGAGGGCTCAAAATGGAACGAGCTTCCGCACAAGTTTGAGGCGGGCACGCCCAATATAGAAGGGGCGATTGGGCTTGGGGCTGCGATAGATTATTTGAACAGGGTGGGGATGGAGGAGATAAGGAAGCACGAGGTTGAATTGATTACATATGCGATTGCGAAAATGAAGGGCGAGGTTTCAATATACGGGCCGTTGGACGCGCGCAAGCGGACCGGCCTTGTTTCCTTCAACGTTCCGGGCGTGCATCCGCACGATGTGGCAACCATCCTGGACGAGGACGGGATAGAGATAAGGAGCGGCCACCACTGCGCGCAGCCTCTGCACGACAGGTTGGGGTTGGAGAGTTCCGCACGGGCCAGTTTCCATCTGTACAATACAAAGGAGGAGGTGGACCGGCTGGTGGAAGGCATAAGGAAGGTAAAGAAGGTCTTTGCATGAGCGTGGACTATTCCAGGATAATGGAGATTTGGAAGAATGCGCCCAACCGCGGGGAGATGGAGGACGCGGACGTGGTTGCAGAGGGCGAGAACCCGGTCTGCGGGGACAGGGTGAGGATATTTTTGAAAATCAGGAATGGGAGGGTTGCTGATGCTTCTTTTACGGGCGAAGGATGTGCCATAAGCATCGCCTCCGCATCCCTGCTTGCGGATTATGCGAAGGGGAGGACGATGGAGGAGATGAAGGGGCTTGGGAAGGAAAAAATGATGGAACTGCTTGGGCTGGACCTCTCAAAAAACCCCTCAAGATTAAAATGTGCGCTGCTCCCGCTGATGGCGATAAAGAAAAAATAGCCGGGGCAGCCGAAACTGGCTAAAATGCCCTAATGCCGCGTCCTGTTTCTGACCACTGAGTGGTTTTCCGCCCTTCCGCTCCAAGCCAGAAGTTCCTGCGAACTGAGGGAGGACTGCCCGCCCCTGAAAAAGCCCAATTCACGCTTTTGGTCGTCGGTAAGCGCGTTCATGTCTATCTCAACACTGGAATAGGAACGTTGGTTTTCAGCGCTAACATTTTGTTCATATTCGTTGCTTCTTATCGTAACCCACCTTGCCTGCTGCCTTTCCGCGGCAACCTCTTCAGTGGGAATTACGGTGATTTCAGGCGCACCGGTAAGCTCAACCCTGCCTCCAGCGAGGGCAAAATCGCCGCCGCGTTCTCCCAGCCTCTCGCCCAGCTCGTGTTTCTGGAGATCGTTGAGCTCTACTTCCTGGTCCCCCTCAATCCGGAGGACGCTCACCTGGCTTGGGGCGTTTGTGAGTGCTTTAAGGATGCCCCGTGCATCCCGCACATCAACAGTATCCGAGCCAATCTGGTAGCTGATTTGGTTTCCATTGGGGAGCGTCTGGGTCAATGTTTCGTTATAGGTGAAAACATGGGCTTGTGCCGCTGTCTCGGCAGGTTGCTGCCTTTCTCGGGTTATTTGTCCACCATTTGACATAATATCACATCAACATTACCTTATCATTATTATTAAAGGTTTCCGTTAGTGTGTTAGAAAGTGTGTAATAGTATTAAAAAGCCTTCCCAGCCAAGGTTATACTATGGCAATTCCAGTTGCGAGCAAAAATGGGGCAGGAAAATGTGAAACGGGAACCCGCCGTTCCCTTGCCCTTGCGATTGCAGGTTCTATCATGCTGGCGGCTCCGGAAGCCGGGGCGAGGGTGCCCCCTCGGGAGCTTCCCCTTCCTCCGCGCACTGCCGCACAGGCCCCTTCCGAAGGCAGGCCTCCAACCGAAGAAATCCTTATAGAAGGCTTCACCATAGAAATGGGCTGCATCACGGAAGGGATGGCGGAGACATTCAGGAATGCGCAGGTTGCTGTGAGGGAGAGCGACTGCGGGATGGAGCTCACTTATGCGCTCCCTGGCGGAGGCGAAAAGAAAGTCCATTTTGACAGCATCGCGAGGGAGCGACGCGGTGCGGTGAAGGACGTGATGGTCGGGGAACAGCATTCAGTCGTTCTCACTGAAAACTACATGATGGTGGTGCCCGGAAGGAACAGCGAATGGGAAACTGTTTCAAGCATGGATATCCTGCTTCCGGATGCCCTTAATGAGCATGCATTTGACAATGAAAGGAACCTTTTCTATTTCCTGACTCCGGAGAAAAGGATTTATGTCATAGACGTCTCTGACCCGGATGGGGATTGGGAGAGGAGCCTCCCGAACACTAGAATCGGCGAAGACGCGAAACTGGCGGCATTCAGGGGGCTGCTCCTTGTGCTGCAGAGCGGAGCGCTTCCGGTTCTTGCTTTCCAGGGCGCCATGCCAGGGAGCGATGGGTGGGTGGAAGCGGATTACCCGCTGAATCCGGCGCTGGAGGGGCCCGTTTCGGTAGAATCGCATGCTGGGTCCATTGTCCTGAGGGGGGGAAATGCAACGCTCACAATAACGATAGGCACGGAAGGCGATGCATCAACCTTGTCCGTAGCCGTAGAAACCCGAGCGCAGGCCCAATAGCCGAACAGCCGATTTTTACGCCATGGTTGGCCTCTGTATCACCGCTCCGCTTGGGAGGGAATTCAGGAAGCCCTGCATTCTTTCCAGGTTATTGGCCTCGGTCGGGTTGTTGCTGAAAACCCCGAGCAAAGCGTTTAGGCGGCGGCGCTGGCCGTCATCAAGCACATTGAGGTCAATCCTGAATGTGTATGATTCGGTCACGTCAGATGTTACATTGGCGCCCGCGGCAAGCTGGGTGAAAGAAAACTCAGTTCCCTGCGTGGCGGCACCCGGATTGATCCACGCATTCCTCGCGCTCACCCTGTCAATAAACGCCTGCAAATCCGTGTTCATCTGATTTGGATCGTATGCAGTGCGTGGGTTTGAGTACTTGCCTCTCAAATCCTCGTAGGTACGGCGTTCCGCCGCGCTTAGCCTGTTAAGGTCAATATGATACGTTTCTGAATGGGAGTGTGTCATATCATATGAGCCTGGCCGGAATTGCGTG
Organism: Candidatus Iainarchaeum sp.; assembly: GCA_028686985.1. Classification (GTDB taxonomy): domain Archaea; phylum Micrarchaeota; class Micrarchaeia; order Anstonellales; family Bilamarchaeaceae; genus CAIXOA01. The sequence continues at coordinate 73,614 of JAQUBA010000002.1, read as the reverse complement.
GGCTCAATGACAGTATTAAATACATATACTGTAAATGGCGCGCCCTGCGTGGTCGTCTGCGCCGCAACTCTCTCCGCCCTTGCGGGGGCCCGCACAACCGGGGGCTGGGCTGCCGGCGCTGGCTCTGCTCGCACCTCTGATTCAGCCGCTTCCCTGATGAAGGCTGCCGGCGGGTGCTCACGCTCATAAGATTCGCGGGCCTCTTTTGTGGCGCCGCCATATCTCTCCCCAAGGCCCCTGATCCTTTCGTTGGAATGGAGCTCCTCTATGCCGCGCGAGCTGACTGCAATCTGCCCATTGTCTACCGCGAACACGCGGAGGGCGTTTCGGTTTCGTGCATTGCCCTGCATGAATTGGGAAACCGTTTCAGGATTGGTCAGGTCGCTGCAGCCCTTCATCCAAACAGAATACTGCGCTCCGCCTATCATCAATGTATTTTCCACAAAACCCTGGCTTGCCAATTGGTCTCTTAACTGGGATACAGTTTGCCTGTGTGCCTGAGCCATATCATCACCTATGATAATCCTTCGGTCAGCTATATATAGTTTTCCGTGGATTGCAGAAGTGCGGCTGGGAATGGCAGGATAGAAAAATAAAATTGAAAATTAAGGCAGATTGGCTGGCTCGTGCCTTGTGACGATGGGGAGCACGGAGCCCATCTCCCCTTCGCCCGGTATGTCCAGCGCCACTTCGCAGTTCCCGAAAACCACCTTGAATCCGGTTGGGGTCATGGAAACGGACGGTTCCCCCTCGGGCTGGAAATTCAGGCGAACGGACAGCGAATCCCATGCGCCGCCCGGGACGACCTTGACGAGTATGACTGCCGTTGCAGAGCCCTGCACGATTGCGAGCAAACCTCTCACTTCCATGAGCCTTGCGCCCTCCACCGTGCGGAACGGCCCCCCGGAATACCACGGGCAACTTGTGTCCTCCGGGTTTGTCGCATGCACGTTCCCGTCCGAGGAAAGGATGTAGAATGTGTTTTCGGTGGAAAGCCAGGCGGAGAGCGCTCCCTTCGCCCCCTGCGGAAGCGAAACGTTGATTGCATCGGTGCCGCTGGCCCGCGCGGTTATCAGGTAATTGTCGGAAAGCACGCGGATGCGGGAGCCTGTGCGGTATATGCCGCGCACCGCGCCCAGGTCCGCCGGGGCCGGGAATTCAATCTTTCCGCCTTCCACATTCCCGCTTATGCGCACCATCCCACCGCCTGTTTCGCAGGTGAAATCGGCGTCCCTGAACGCTTCAGAGTATTGGATCTGCTCGGGCTGCGGTGAGAGCAGGTCGGATGTGCCTGATGTTCCGGATGCCGGGGGCTGGAAAACGGCGGGTTGGGAAGGGCTGCGCGCGTGTGCTGGATTGGGGGCGAGCATCAGCCCCGCGGCGATAATCTTGGCAGTGGCGCCGCGCCGCGGCGTGCGGATGCCTTTCCTTGCCCCGGAGTCGCGCTCCGCGTCGGAACGGGCCTGATTCTTTCCCATCTATTAGACCCTGCCGATAAGGCTGCGCATCTGGGCAACGACCTCGGCGCCCGTCATATTCCCATAAGGAACCGCGCCCCAGTACCTATCCAGGTTCTCGGTCGTAAACTCCATGCTGAGCCCCCTCATCCTGTCCTTGAAATTGTCTATGAACGTAGAGAACGTGTCCTCCATGTTGCTCGCATTCGCCCTTGCCAGGCTGTCTATGCTGCCGCGCAACCACTCCCTGTCCAGCTCGGACAGGTTGGAAACGTCCATCTCAAACCGGACTGGCCTGCCCCAGAAAGAAACCCTGAAGATTGCCGTTTCTTCCCTCTGCTGCTCGCGCACCTCCACATTCTCGCGGGTGACCGTCTCCTGCGGCTGCTCTGCGGCCTGCTCCGCCCTGCGGGCCTCCTCCGGGAAACTGGTCGGCGGTGCGGAAACCTCCACGCCCGCCTGCCTGGCGATCTCCACGGCAATCCGGTCCTGGTACCTTGTCGCCTTATAGAGGTTGTTCTGCTCCTCGTTTATGAACCTGACCTTGTCCCTGTCATGCCTGTTTTCATATACGTATCTCACGTATTCCTCGTTGCTTGAGAATGAATCGCGCCTCCTGTCGGTGGCTATGTAGATGTCCCCAAGGTTGCGTACCTGATAAGACTGCCCCGAAAAAGTCATCCCGTGGTCCGCGGCCTCAATGACCTCATCCCTTTTCTGTTCGGTTACCCTTGGCATCATTTCACCGATATATACGCCGTTGCAAGCATATTTATACCTAATGGTGGGCGTCGGTGGATACGGGCGGGCGGCTCCGGAGGGCTTCATGCCCATCGTTCAGGCGGCTGCGTGCCGCATCCGGCAATGCCGCCGGTGCCAGCCCCCGCATAAATGCCATTAACCATTGATGAAGAAGAAAAAGAAGGGCGGGAACGGGTGCTATGCCCGCGGAGGGAGCCAGCCCCGGGTGCGCAAATCATCTTCCGATACCTGAGTGCCATCAGGATAAGTAAAAGAAATTGCGCCAGGATTCTCCCGGGAAAGCCTATAGAGCCCTATTATGCCAACCGGAGTGTTGATAATGCCCCTCTCGGCCCGGTTTGCCTGGAAAGACCTATCTGACTCGCTTAGCTGGCTAGCGTCTATTGTAATGATTACCCGCTCACTTCCGCTCTGGGACACTGGAATCCTCATTCTTTGCCCCGTCCGTATCGCATCTGCAAGCGCCTGCTGTTGCCGACTGGCGGCCGCAGGCTGGGCTTCCCTTGCGACAGGCTCTGCCGTGCTTGGGGCGGCCTGTTCAGTGGCCGGGGCGCGCTCCTCCCTCACCGGCTCGGCTGCGCGTGCGGCCGGCTGCGCGGGGGTTTCCCTCGCCACCTGCGCCGGCTGCTGCGTTCCTTCGGTGAAATATGCCTGCATGCGCGCGTCCATGCTGCGCACGCTCTCGCGCGAACCCCTCAGGTCGATCTGCCTCTGGGTGTCGTCCATCGTCTCGCTGAATGCAAGGTCTGCATTCCTCTTATCCACCCATCTGCCAACCGCGTCCAACACCGACTGGCTGGTCCCGAAGCTGGTTTCGCGCGTACCGCTGAACACATAAGTGTCCCCTGTCTTGGGGTCGTATGCCGCCCAGATGTTCCTCCTGACATTTTCAAGGTCCGTACCGGCCCTCAGAATTGTAAATCCCCTATCAGCATACTCGGTCTGAAGTTGTCCGACCTGCATCTGCTGGGTCGCTTCATAATCCTTTCTCAATTCCCTCTCAGGTCTTACCATCGGTGCAGGCATAACTTCACCCACTATAATCCAGTTGAGCTTATTTAAATATCTTTCTTTTTGCGCACGAATGGAATATATACTCTTCCGAACCCAGTTCATGCATGGCGAAAAGAGGCGGGCAGAGATATGGCGATATGGGCCTGGTGCCCGTGCAAAATGAGAAGTTCGGCCCGCACGCCACAGCGGGGGAAGAAACCGTCCCGGTGCCCCTCGACAGGTGGGATGTGAGGCCCAGGAAAAACGATATGCAGGAATTTGAATTCGGCGAGGAGAGGTTCCGGGCCGAAGGCAACGGGGCCGGGGCGGAGACCGGCTTCCTTTTCAGGGCTACAGAATCCAAACTCAGGTACGGCATGGAATATGAGACCAAGGACGGCACCTACAGGTTCACCTACCTGGTGGACGGCGAGCCCGGGAGGATTGTGGCCATGGTCCCGGGGGAGGAGCACACGGTCGTGGTTTCGGAGGACAGGGCAGTGCTCGTCATGGGATGGAAGGCGGCGGAAAGGGGGGACGAGTGGATAACGGTTGATGGGGGGGAGGTCAGGGACGCAAGGGCCATATCCTTTGAACTGGACAGCAGGTTCAGGGGGGAGAACTTCCTTTCGGTTGCGGCCGCGCACAACAACGGAATGACGTGCATGTTCATGATAAACAGGGATGGGGTGCTGGGCGCAAGGGGCTGGAGCATGGAGAGGGTGCCGTATGCCGAGAAACAGTTCGCGCCATCCGAAGGGTGGCAGCTGCTTTCCGCTGGAAGCGTCGCAATACTCGTGCAGGAGGGGAGCGCGAACGCATACGTCCTCTCCGCGGATTTCGGCGGCACGCCCCGGATAGATATGCGCACCATAATCCTCCCGGAAGCGGTGCGCGGCAGGGCGGAGATAAGGAATGCGGGCGGCAGATACGCCATATTGCATGGAGGGGGGGAAATGGAAATATCCGGAGAAGACCTCGCGCCGCCGCAGCAATAGAGCTCACTGCTCCAAGCGGTAGATTATCTGCGACGCGGTGAGGCGGGTGCCGTTGGAGTCCTGCATCTCCACGAAGCTTATGCTGTCCCTGTGATTCGTGAGCAGGTCCCGCAGCGGTGCGTTTATCGCTTCGCCCCGCTCCAGTGCGCGCGCAATCCTCTGCATGTTCACGAGCACCCTCCACGCCTCAAGCTCGTCCGAAGGGAGCGTTACCGTGAAGTATCCGTCCAGGGTGCCGGTCCTGCCGTCCCGCATCGTATATGTGATGGAAGGGAATGAAGCCATCACGTTGTCGCCCGGGTAGGCAATCACCTGTGCGCCGTATTCCTCTGCCTGTTCCTGGGCAAGCCCTGCCGAAACCGCTGCCTTGCCCCCATGCATGGACGGCACGGGCTCCGTTGCGGCGGACGCCGGCTCCAGCCCCGCCATCGCGGAGAGCGCGGCAATCAGCTGGACGGAGGTGAGGTTCGCGCCCGCGCCCCGGTCGCTTTCCACGTTCACATCCGCGATGTTTGCCATGTGCCTCTGCACGAAACTGATGAGCGCGGAAAGGTCCCCTTCCGTCTCCGCGAGCTCTTGCGCGAGCTGCCGAGTGTCCTGTGCCTCGCCCTCGGGGGAAATGAAATTGAAATAGATTGCTACGTAGCCTTCGGTGCCGCGCGACCTCCAGTAAAATGTGGCGTCGCTCTTCAGCCCGAAGTATTCCCTCTGCAGCTGCGTGAGCTCAGGGGGCTGGGTGCGGCGCGTGCCCTCCACGATGGATGAGTAGTCGCCCCAGATTATGTGGCTTGCGTCCACGGAGCTCGGCTCCCGGTCCAGGTATGGGATGCCTTCCTCGCGGGTTGCCGCCTCCGCGCGCTTCGCCCCTTCCTGCGGAAGTTCGGTTTCGCGGGAAACCGGCGCGGCGGAAACCTCGGATGCCGCGGGCGCTTGGCTGGGAGCCTGAAGCGGGCCGCCGTAGTCCCTGCGCTCCACGAACTGCAGCTCTGCGTTGAAGTCCGGGAAGGAGATGCTGCCATCGGACATGGATATCGCATTCCAGTCTATCTTCCTGAATATCTCGCGCACCTCCTCCATTGCGATATAGGTGCAGTTCGTATCCCCGGAACGCAGGAACCTTATGCGGTCGCTCGGGCTGCCTTCCGCGGATTCCGGGAACAGCACGCGGTAGGCGTAGTCCCTCAGCTCCTGCGGGGATACGCATATGTCCCTTGATGCGACGTGTATGTCGCCATAGCCCGGCACGTTCACCGGCCCATATACGGTGAAGCCCTGCTGGCGCGTCATCTCAAGCTCGCTCTGCCCCTCCCTCCTTTCCCCCCGTGTTGCATGTGCTCCGCGTGGCATGCGTCATCCATCCCTTGCGCGGCGTTCCGCCTTGGGGTTGGCGTCCAGAAGCCTTACCGGCACCGCGTCCTTTACCTGTTCCCACTTTTCCGCAACGTTCACACGCACGGACTTCATTCCTTCCGCCCTTGCCATACGTTCCACCCGTTGAATAATCCCGGTCACACATGCCCGGAAATGCTGTTTATGTCCGACATGGCAGATCCGGAATTGCCCATCTCAACTTCCCTGCCGCGCACGGTGATTCTGTCTATGTAGGGAAAATACCGGTCCACCAGGCTGAACAGGGCATTCTCATCCGGCCTGCGCCCCATCCGCTCTATGTCCTGCCTGAGCGAATCCCTGTCCACCTGCCTCATGTCGGTGACGTCCACTTCAATCCTCACTGGGCTTCCCGCATAACTGACGCGCACAATCTCCGTCTCCCTCCTCTCCGTTTCCTCGACCCGCATCGCCTCCCTCCGGAAAGGCGGGACTGTCTCCACACCCTCCTGCTCCGCGATTGCCCTTGTGATAAGGTCCTGCTCGCTGCGCGAGTTGTAGCGGTTGTTCTTGTCTATGTTTATGAACTGCACCCGGTCGCGGTCGTGCCTGTTTTCATAGACGTACTGGATGTAGGCGTCAACTGAATTGAATGAGCTCTGCGGCCTGTCGGTCGCAATATAAACGAGACCCCTCCCGGCGATGGAGTAAGATGTTTCCGAAAGCGACATGCCCTGCTTGACCGCCTCAGTCGCATAGTCCTTGTCAGCCTGCCTCGGTTGCACCATAACGGCACCGGTGGTATTGCGTTAAGCAGCGTTATATACGTTTCCCTCAAAACTAGTGCATGGAACTTTACATTTACGGAGGGGCGCACGAGGTCGGAAGGAACTGCTTCATGCTCCACGAGAAGGGAAAATACATAATGCTGGACTGCGGGGTGAAGCTCGGCGAACAGACCGAGTACCCGCAGATACCGGATGCGATGGGGAAGCACCTGCACGACATTGTCGTCACGCACGCGCACCTGGACCATTCGGGCTATCTGCCGCACGTTTTCAAGGAAGGGCTGAAGCCGCACGTGCATGCGACGAAGCCGACCAGGGACCTGGTCTCCGTGCTGCTCGCGGACTATGCGCGGCTGGGGAGGGGCGTGCGCAGGGGGGCCGAGGCGTTCACGCAGAAGGACGTTGACAATGCGATGAACAATTTCCGCCTGCATGAGTTCAGGCAGCCATTCAATTCTGGGCACGGCTTCAAGGTTTCCCTGCTGAACGCGGGGCACATCCTGGGCAGCGCGATGGCGCTGGTGGAAGGGGAAAAAAGAGTGCTCTACACGGGGGACATATCGGTGCGCGGCACGAAACTGCTGGACGGGTGCGACAGGAACTTCCACTGCGACACGCTGATAATAGAGAGCACCTACGGGAACGAGGAGCTGCCCGCGGTGAAGGAGACGATGAAGAAGCTGGCGCACGAGATAAAGGAGACATTGAAGGAGGGGGGGCACGTGCTCATACCTTCCTTTGCGGTCGGGCGGGGGCAGGAGATATTGCTGCTGCTTGAATCCTACATGAAATCGGGCGCGATACCGGAAACGAAAATATACATAGAGGGGATGATAGGCACCGGGATGAAGATAACGCGGCAGAACCTAGGGTATGCGAAGGAGGAAATAAAGAATAGAATATTAATGAGCGACGACGACCCGTTCAGGAGCCCGTATTTCCACACGCCCCGCAGGAAGGACAGGGACGACGTGTTTGAGGAGCCGTCCATAGTGGTCAGCACTTCCGGGATGCTCACCGGCGGGCCCGCGCTCGGCTATGTGACGCGCATGGCTCCGGACCCGAAAAACAAGATAATATTCATGGGCTACCAGGCGGACGGCACCCGCGGCAGGAAGATACTGGAGGGCGCCAAGGAGGTGGAGATAGACCGCGAGATGGTGAAGATGCGGATGAAGGTGAGGGAGATACGCATCTCAGGCCACTCCGGGAAGAGCGAATTGATACAATTCGTGAAGGGCATAAAGGGATTGAAGAAAGTGGTGCTTATCCATGGGGAAGAGGATGCGCTCAAATCAATGCAGGAGAGCCTGCAGAGGAGCTACGAGGTCGTGGTCCCGTCAATAGGGGATGAGATTAAGGTCTGATGGCAGGGAAATAAAAGTAAAAAGAAGATAAAAAAATCACACAAATTCTTCGCACGGGACTGTGGGGACATTCAGCTCGGCTCTGCAGGTCGCGTTTCCGTCATCATACCTTACGTCCGCCACTATGGATACGCTGCCGGGGAGCGTTGCGCCGCCAACAATTATGCGGTAGAAGTCCAGGTCGTCCGAACCGGTGTATGTCACGTTGCGCGAGGAGGAGTCCCAGTCTATGGAGCCGCCGCACATGTCGTCCGGATTGCCTTCATCGGGGCAGGTCACGTGGAAGGAGTATGTGCCAAGCGGGTAGCCGGTCTGGAACGAGGGGCTGATGTCGCAGTTGTATTCGCCTTCGTGCTCCGTTTCGTTGCCCGTTGCTGGCCTGCAGTTGAACACCCTTGTCACGATGTTGTCCGACTCGTCCGTTTCAGTGGTTGTGCCATTTCCAGGAGGTATGCAGTCCACGTTCGCAATCAGCACGTAGGTCATGTTCTCCATCGCGGGGGTGCATGCGAAGCTTATGGGTTCGTGCACGACCGAGCCGCCCGGGGGTATTGCACCGTATGAGTAGCGTATCGGTGATATGCCTGGAAGGTCCAGGAAAATCCTTATGCTCGGGCCGGGAATCGGGCCGCTGACCATCCAGTTGCCTATGTTCACGCACGTTTCGCCGGGATTGCTGGTGTTCTGCCCGTTGTTCCAGGTTATGACGCTGAAGTCAAGTTCGCCGCCCGTCTCTATGTCTACACGGGTTGGCAGGTCCGGGGTGAAGCTAGGCACCAGGTTGGTGATGTTCTCCTCCGTTTCTGGCGGGGGAGGGCAGTCAAACGGGATATTTACCGTTGCGGGCGTGCCGCTGAAAGTGCCCGTGCATCCCGGGCAGGTGTATGCCGCGGTGAACGTGAGCCGGGTTGGGCATGTGGTGTATGCGGGGGCGGTGAGGATTCCGTTGAACGTCTTTGCCTGCCCCGGATTTACGGTATAATAGCCGAGCGGGACTAGCATTCCCCCTGTGTCAAAATTGAACCTGAAGCCGTTGCTGGCCGTGACCCCCGTTACCGTAATGGGCTGGCACAGCGGGTCAGAGGAGGGGCATGCATTCCTCACGGTTATGGTGATGCGCTGCGTTCCCCCTGGGGAAACATTCACCGGGGAGGGGGTTACTGAAACCGCCTCTGCGCTGCAGCGGAGGTCCGCATCGGTCACGACGCGGATGTTCATTGTGGACTGGAGCGAGGTTGAGTATCCGGGTGCCCCTGAGCCGAACTGCGCGCTTGTCCTCCCGAACACCCTCTCGCTGAGTTCGGAGGTCGCATCGCATGCAACGTTGCGGGTCACCCCGAGGCATCCCTGCACATCCATCCCGTTTGTTATGGTGTGCATCCCGTGGGTGAGCCGCATGGACCCCCCGGTGGGCGCGTCGCCGATTACCGAGCTGTCCAGAAGCGTGCCATCGTACCTGAGCGTAGTGACTCCCTTGCAGACCACGTTGGTCTGCCCCTCCCTGTTTGAGTAAGTCACGCTGCCATCGTACTTCTCATAAACGTCCACCCTCTGCCGTATGGGGGAGCCCTCCATGCCCCAGCATCCGGGCTCGCCCTCGTTGCAGACATCCTCCGGAAAAAGCGCATCATACGAGTCCGCGTCCCAGAATATCGGGACATTGTTGCTGACCCGGCTATAGGATGGAGGTTCGCAGGGGAGCAGGTAATATACATGCTGGTAGAATCCGCCATGCGCCCATTCCCCGTCCGCATCCGCGGAGGTGGTCACGTCCCCTTCGCAGATTATGGCATCCTGCTGCAAATCATCGGCGGGGCCGCCATAGATGACGCGGGAATCCGTGGAAACTACGAGCGTGTCCTCAAAATAGAGGAACGGTTCCATATGCACCCGCGAATAAGCCGGGGGGGTGTTGGGAGTGTAAAGGTTTCCCTCATATGCTTGCGTGACCACAACCTCGGCGAACGAAACGCAGAGGACCAACGCCATGAACAACAGGGTTTTTTTCATATAATTCCACCTATTCCCTAAGGTATTTTATGAAATCGTCTATGTTCCATCCGATGTTGAAAGACAGTTCAGGCGCTATTATCGCCTGGCTGCTCCTGAAAATGTTTATGTCAACTTCCCTGAAGCCGCCGGAGAAACCAAGGGACACGCCTGCGCCCACATTGACCATCGCCTGCCCGATGAATCCCATGTTCTCATTCATCGGGTTGAGCAAATACCTTCCGCTGAGCGAGACGACGTCGGAATAAACAACCCTTCCCCCGAAGCCCAATTCAAGGTTTTCTGACGGCGCCACTATTGGCTCGCCGAACCTCTTTATGTAATCCAGGCTCAGCAGCATGAACATGCTCCAGTCTCCGAAAATGAAATACGAGGAGCCAGCCTCAACCATCGCCCCCACCGCCACATGGCCGGTTGTTCCGGATGCGTCCACGCCGCCCTCCAGGTAAACCGAGGGGTAGATTACGCCGTCCAGCGGGGCGGTCCACTCGCCGCTCTGGTCCGAGAACTCCAGCCTTCCGGTGAAAACGGGCCTGTCCGCGACAGGGTCGTAGGCCGCATCCAGCTCAAGAGAAACAGTCCTCATCGGATGGGCTGCGGTAGTTTCAAAGCCGACTCCGCCACCGCCGCCTATGCCTCCGAACGCGAACTCGTCGGTCGGCTCCATCAGGACATCAATTGCCGAACCCCCGTCGGTTTCCCGGATGGATACTGCTGGCTTGTATTTCTGGTCAAGGACGCCCCTGAGGAAGCCCCTCAGGAACATTCGGAACGTTTCGTCGTCCGAATACCGGACATTGACGACCGTCCCCTCCACGCCGATGTTCAGGTAGCCCACGGGAACATGGACGGAGAGCCTCTGCTCCAGGGTTTCCACGAGCATGGTTGTGAGTGCCTGGCCCAGCGTGGTGTCGCCGGCCGCACGGTCGAACGCCTCGGTGAACTGCCCGTCGTTTATGAGCCTGAGGAGGCTCACTATCTCCGGCAGGTACCTCGCCTGCTCTTCCGCGGACCAGTCCGCCTTGCCCAGCATGTCAATTACGAATTCGCGCTCCCCTTCCGTCCATGAAGAGGGGTCTTCGTTGAGCAACCTGTCGGTGCTCATGTCCGAGCCGCCAGAAGAGCCTTCCCTCACCATCCTGGCGATGTTGTCAACCGCCTGTGCGCCCCTCTCCCTCGCGCCGTCAAAGTCCCGCGAAAGCTCAAGCGCATAGCCATCGCTTATCAATTGCGTAGTGGTATCTCTGTATTCATCAGTGAAGTGCCTCAGCCAGTCAATTGGCAGCGTAAGGTCAACCAAATCAAGCGGGTTCTGGGACAGGTATTGCCTGACGGCAGGCTGCTCTATCGGCGGGACGCCTGGCCTGCTCACGTAGCCGACTCCCACCATGGATTCGCCCTGCTCTGCGAGCCGCCTCTCCTCCTCAACCGGAACCGTGCTCATGAGGTATAACTCGGTGCGCATCCCCAGGGCCTGCTGCACAAGCGGCTCAGCCTGCTCAATGACAAGGTTTGAAGACAACGCACCGGCAAGCGCGTGCAGGTAATCGGCAAGCTCGCCCGCCCTGGGCCTAAGCTGCTCCCGCAGGGTTTCGTCCGACAGCCTCCTCTGGAGTTCGGGGATAAGGCTAGTCGCACGGCCGGTGAAGGTCTGCGAAACCGCCTTGAATTCGTCAACAAGCTCATCCGCGGAAAGCTCGCGCGGCTCCCGGGCCATTCTTTGTGCATTCATCCATACCACCTCACAATCCAAGCTGCCTGTCTACCCTGTCCCTTGCGGCTTCCCACGCCGACCAGACGTTTCCCATTCCGGAGATGTTGGCCCTCAACGCGGCCTCCTGCGTCTGCAGGCGGCCCCTGGATTCCTCGTCCAGCAGTATGCCGCTTGCCTCTATCCTCCCCATCGCGTCCGTGGTGAACCCCAGCATCTCGGTGAAAAGCCTCACCCTCTCTTCATGCAACCCGTCCATCTCCGCCTTGAGGGCGTTCCAGGACTCCACGGTGATTTCCGTGCCCCTCAGGTCCTGTATGGCCAGGAACCTTGCGTCAATCGCATCTATGCGCTGCGCCCTGGGCACAAGGTACCCCTCGGCGTCGTATATCTCCGCGACCCGCAGGTCCGCGCCGGCGCCTGCCTCGGTTTCCGGGGCTATCGGGCCCTTGTGGATGTAAAGATACGGAATCACCCTCTCCCCGGCAACGGAACTCGCCTGCGTGTTCAGGTCTATCTCAATCCTGTACTCGCCGACCGCCGCCCTTTCCTCCGCAATCTTTGCCTCAAGCTCCTCCCTGCCTATGCGCGCGAATATCAGGCTCCTGTATTCCGGCAATATCGCCATGGTGGAGGCGTCGGGCATTATGCGCTCGCCCTCGGCATCAAGCGTGAAGCGGTATGTGCCTATCCACACGCGCATGACGCCTTCCGAATCCGCCTGCCTCTCCGCGTCCACAAGCTTGCCGTTGCGCATGTAGGCATAGACCCGGCCGTCCGCAGCGAACTCCGCGACGTTCTGTATCTCGCCCGGCTCCTCAAACATGCCGGCATACGTGCTCGTGACCTCCGGCGCCGCGGTTGCGAAGTACCTGTTCTGGCCGGCGCGCCTGAAGTTGTTGAACTCAAACCATACGCCTTCATACGAGAACACCCTGTCCGCAGGAACCAGTTCGCCCCCAAGGCGCACGTTCTCCATTATGAATTTCGCATCGTCTATGTCCGCGCCTGCGCCGTAGTCGGCGGGCACGAGGTCAAAATTCCCTTCTATGTAAAGGGATACCTCGGTGGGCTTGGTATGGAGATCCATCACAAGCGGGTCCATCGCCTTGAACAGCGGAGTGTCCTCGCCAAGCAGCATCCCCTCCTCGGGCACGCGTATGTCTATGAGGGGCAGGTGCCACGTCCACCTCTCCGTGAGGCCGGCGAACCCCAGCGAATCGCGGAGGTGGCCCTGCTGGTTCAGGTCGTAGATGAACGGCGTTATGCCCTCGTCCGCGAGCATGTGCCTGTCGTTGCCCTTCATGTAGCCCACTATCAGCACGACGCCCGGCTCGGGCTGCGGCACGTAAAGCAGGTGGTTGGAGAGCACCGTCCCGTCCTCCAGCGCGAACTGCACGTTGCCGGAGGTGAAGAGCGAGTTAGTGCCCACGTTGTATTCCCTGCCGTTGTGCATGAACTTGTCAAACGCGACGCGGCCGCCCTCGCCCTCTATTTTCACAATCAGGATTGCACGCGCGGAATTGACGCATGCAATGCGCAGGTCCTCGCTCTCCGGCTCGCCGGTCTGCACAAGGCGCATCCTGTACATCGCCTCCCCGAGCATCTCCGCCGCGTACTCAAAGCTCATGCGCGCCTCCGGCTCCAGCGTGCTTATCCTCTCCTCAACGAGCGCGGGGTTGCCGTAATAGCGCGATAGCCTGGTGTATGCCTCCGTCGCATAGCGGCCGAGGGCGCCCCCAAGGGCGTCGCGCACTTCTGCGTTGTCCCTCTCCGCAAGCGCGGCGCGTATGTTGCTCTCAAAAATATTCAGGGTCCTGCCCTCTATATCCCTGTACGCCCGACCGGCGTCCCCGGTGAAGAACGCAGCCGCGAACGCGGCCGCCTCCCGCTGGTTCAGGAAAAGCGCCTCGGCCTCCCCGACCGTGAGCGCAACCGGCTGCTGGGGCGTGCGTGCGTATATGAGCTGGCCCGCCCTCTCAAGGCCGCTCACCCTTTCGCCGCCGATATGGAACACCCAGGATGCGAGGCCCGTGACCGTGTCCGCGGCGTATGCAGGCAGCTGGGCGTCCGGGTTCTGCGCTATGGTTGCGGCGTCCGCGAAGCCGACGAGCCGCGCCTCGTATGGCGCGAATGCCTGGCCGAACCTCGTGTTTATGCCCGCGAAGTCAAATGCGTATTCCATCGGAAGGCGTGTTGCGAAGCCGACGAACGCGAAGGGGTTCTGCGCCTCCACGGCTGCCCTGTCCGCGGCGCGAAGCATGCCCATGGGCCGGTAATATACGATATACGGGCCGCCAGCCTCCTGTGGCGGCATGACGTCGTATTCGGATGCGACACCCCTTCTGTTTGCCTCCATCCGAACGAGGTTAAGTAGGCGGTTTGCGTTCTCCTCGCTGTTCGCCTGGACCTCAAGCACGTTGCGCTGCCCGAGCTGGAAACGGTTCAGGTCGCGCGCATCATCAGTTGAAATCCCGTATCTCCTTGCGAATGCGGCGAGCGGCTGCCCTTCCAAAACCGGAACGGAGGGTGCGGGTGCCGGCGCAGTCGGAACGGACGGAACGTAAATCTCGCCCGGCGGCGCGGTGACTGGTGCGGCGGTTGGCGGGACCGCAACCGGAGCTGCGGGAACCGGCACGGCTGCCGGTGCTGCCGGCGGAACCGCTTCTGCCGCTTCGGGAGGGGCTGGGCGCACTGCCTCCACAAGCGCCCCTCCCTCATTAAGTGCCAACCCGAACGAAGACATCCTTTCAGCGCTGGACATCCACCTCCGTATGCGGTTCAAATCTTCAGAGGGCTCCGCCTCACCCACATGGGAATAGAATTCCCGGTAGAGCGCGGCCCCCCTCGCGACAAGCTCATCGTGGCGTGCCTGGGTTTCCTCCGGCCGGAAGCGCGGAAGATTTACAAGCTCGCTGACTATCCCCCTGAGCTCTTCCTGTATTCCTTCTGCCCATCCGTAATTGTAGGCAACGGCTGCCGGGGCGGGCGCGGCCTCAGCCGGCGGCGCTGTGACCTGAGGAACAACCGGGAGCGGCCTCTCGGCCACGACCGGGGGCGCATGCGCAACCTCATACACGGACGCGGGGATTCCTCCCCTCGTGAGCGGCGCGGTCTCAAGGACACGTATGTTTCCGCTCGCGTAGTCCTGGAAGAACTGCGTGCGCAGGAGGTACCTGCTCATGAAGCGGTAGGGCTCTTTCCCCTCGCGCAATTGTTCCACCGTGAGCATCCCGAGCAGCTGCTGGTTGCCGATGGACTGGTCGTTCACCAGCTCAGTCACGCGCCTCTTGGCTTCGGCAAACGTCATGCCGGAAAGGTCCTCTCCGGCTATTGTTATCCTGAAGGTGCCGCGGCGGCTCCTGAACTCAAATGCTCCGCCGGTTGTTGCCTCGCCCAGTGTGGGCACCGCTGCGCCTATCTCGCCGACTGGTATGGCCGCGTATGAGGCGCGGGCCGCCTCGCCGAGCGCAACCCAGTCCACGAAGCTCTGCGCGATTTCCGGGCTGTTCTGCATCATGCGCGAAAAAACGTCATACATGTTCTCTATGGAGCCCCTCCTTGCGGCTGCAAATGCAGGGGCAAAGGCCCCCGCGATGTCCCCGGAAATCTCCCTTAGCGAGAGCGCATCCCTTATCTTTGCCTGGTTGGATGCCCACTCATCCCTTATTGCGTTGAGGTCGGCGAGCATCGCGTCACGGTCCCTGCTCGGCTCGCTCATCGCCCAGCCGTACGCGTCGGGAAGATTCGCAAGTATGTTCACCATGAGCTGGCCCTGCCTCCCAAGCATCGGATCCATCTCACGCTCAATCGCGCGCATCTGCCCCTCCAGCTCGCGCACCTTGTTCTGCAAAGCGCGCTCCCCCGGCGTGCCCCTTGCCCCTTCTAGCGTATCGAGCGCACCGTAATACTGGGAAGTGATTGCATCAAGCCTCGCTGCGAGCGCCTCGCTCCTTTCGCATGATTCAACCAGCTCTCCCCACCACCCCATGACCATAAGATGGGGGGAACTGACCCGGGAGTACGTCCTCACGCCTTCCGAAACCTCGGGCGCGAGATACTCCCTCTGGTAGTATTCCGCATCAAGCGGAACGGCCGCATTTATCACGGTGACGTTCTCGCGCACCTGCTCGGCGGCCTGCTCCTGAACCGCTTCGGGGACCGCCTCAACCGCTGCGGCTTCCTGCTGCGTGAGGAGGACTCCCTCCTGCTCCTGCAGCTGCGGCGGGGGCTCAACCTGTTCCGCCTGCGCCTGCTCCGGCTGCTGCGCCTGCGCCCGCGCGCGTTCTTCCTGTTCCTGCGCGCGCTCCTCTTCCTGCTGGCGCATGTACTCCAGCGGGCTCCTAATCTCCGGCAAAGGCGCTTCCTCAATCCTTGCCGGCTGCACAACCTGCGGCACCGCTTCCGTCGGCGTTGGCACCGCCTGCGCGGCGGGCCTGCGGTATCCGCCTGGCGCCACCCCCGGCTCCAGATAATCCTCAAGCTCAAACAGCGCACCGTCCACGTCCATCCGCGTGCCGGCTATCTTAACATAATTTATCTGGTCGCGGTGCGAATCTATGAAGCGCTGCAGCGAGGTGGTGAAGGTGCACCTTCCCAGCTCCCTCATCAGCACCGCCCGCGCCTGCCTAGCCTCCCTTTCCGCGCCTGCGACCGTGAAATTTATCTCAAAATTGACCTCGCGCGCCCCCGCCATCCTGTCCGCGGGAAGCTGCTGCACCAAGCCAAAAGAAGTTGTCGGCCCCTCAGTTGTGCGAACGCTGCCAGAAACCATAATTACACCATGTATATACGCGTAGAGAGCATTTATAAGGATTGCGCAGCGAAGATGTTTTGATAACTGTAAATAGGTGAAAATCTGTTTTTAGGAATATACCGAATGAAAGGTGGTTTTAAAGGAGGAAAAAGATGTTTCTCATTTTTTGGGCTTTTGCCTTAGCGGATTGCTGAACATAAGCAGGAACACCAGCACCGCGGCAAGGGCTGCGGCTATCAGGATGAGGTAATCCGGGATGCCGCGCACCAGCGAGGTTGGCGTGCTTGAGGGTGGAACAGATGGCTGCGGCGCGGCGAACTCAAACTGCGCCTCGGCATAATCGCCGCTGTCGGCCTCAACCGCGATGAGGCGGTATGTGCCGCCCTCCGCAAGCGAAATGTAACCGTTCGCGACCCCGCTGAAGTCCTGCACCTCAAATGCCTGCACCTGCGTGTCCCCCTTCTTCACCGTTATGAAAAGGTGGGAGCCGCTCGCGCCCCTCTGGGCCACGGAATACCGTACCGCGCCGGATTCGGGTATCTGCGCCGCGAAGACCGTGAGCTCGGAGTATGCGAGCGAAGCGAGGAGCAGTGCACCCAGGAAGACGAAGAGCCATCTCATGCTGCCCCTACGGAGGGAAGGAATAAAAGCTTTTTTGCAGGGCGGGCGTCACCTGTGCATGGAGGCGCCAACCGAATGCAAGCCGCCCTCCTCGGGGACGGAAACGTCCATTCTCATGCTGCCCGCGGGGCTTGCGAAGACGATTGTGAACCCGTTCTCGCCCATCTCCACCCTCAGCGAGGTGAACGAGCTGCCCGGCGCGTAGTCCCACGGCACGGTCTCAAAATCATCGCCGTCCCTCTTGGTAACATACAGCGGGACCGCACCCGGCTGCATGATGAAATATAGGCCCATGTATTCCATCGCGATGCTCTGCGCGCCGACTCCGTCCAGCCCGCTAAGCTTGCACGTCATGCCTTCGTCGCTGCCAAGCGGGACGAACCTCACCACGCCGCCTTCCGCGAAAACGAAGAGCGCGCTCTCCGTGAAGGAGGACGCGAGCGGCATTTCCGGAAGCACGACCGCGTACGAGTTCAAGATTTCGCTCCCTGGAAGTTTTGCCCTTCCCTCGGCAACGTCCCTCGCCCCGAGCGTGATGACGGCGTAATATTCGGTCGCGCCATCTTCCAGCACCCTCTCCGCCATGATGACGGAGTGGCCAATGCCATAATGAATCCTGGTTATGGTGCCGATCATGTCTTCAAAACCCACATCCAGCGGGACACGGTTGGGGCTCTGGCCTTCCTTCCTGTACACGAGCGAAAGGCCTTCCGGCGAGTTCTCCAGCCCGAGCGTGCCGCCATCATAGCTGAACGCCGGGGTCGGCGGAATAACGAATTGCGTTGAGGGGCGCGGATTCGCTGCCACCGGATTCGCCGCGGGCGGCGCGGGGCGCTGCGTAATTACGGATGCATCCGATTTGGAGGGGTGGAGGATGAATATGGAAAGTGCCACGGCAGCGGCGGGGGCAAAAAGTTTCTCTGGGAACCGGTGCCGTTTAATTCTTGGAGTTAGTGGCTGAACGTGTGGCTGGATTGCGGAACGAAACCAAGGCGTTCTTTCAGTGCCCATCAGAACACCGATTATTGTTCCCTCAGTCTCGGCCTCGGCCTCACGTTTAACGGGTTAAGGTCTCCAACCGGGGTCGCGATTTCAGCAAGGTCACTGCGCTGGTTCAGGAGAACCGCGAGATTATAAATAATGGCTGCCTGCGTGTCACTGGAGGTCGGCGTGTTTTCACCCGGACGGATGTTGAGCGTAATCATCCTCCCAGTGCTGTCAAATCCCGTCCATGTGCCTGAGATGCCATCGTTGTTCGGGACCAGGCAGTCATCCGCCCTCGCGACGAAATCCGCGAGGTCCCTCGGAGGCACGCCCTGCCAATAGAACCTGAAACGGCCGCCCATCGGCACTTCGCTTGGGCCGCCTTCAAATGCAACATGGGCCGTGGTGCCCGCGGGTATGTCAAAATTCACCATGGAAACCCTGGTCTGCCATTCATCCCTGGAAATAACTTCGCCCGGAGCCATCGTCACCGCGGCCGGCTCGAATGAAACGCTGCCCCCGGTCTCCCTCACTTCAAGACATGGGTAGGCGCGTTCATTCAGCATAACCCTTGTGCCCTCCGCTTCCGAAACAAGCCTGTCAAATTTCTCCCTGGTTTCTCCGGGCAATGCAGACAGCGGTATGATGCCGCCGTGCTGGAGGGAGAGGCGGTTGAGCTGCCTCGCCATGGCTTCTATGTCCTGTTGCGCCTGGGCGGTCCCACCACGGAACACATATTCGCGCTGCACGCCGTCTTCCCCGACAATCGGGGGCATCGTGACCGGCTGACCAAAATTCTGCCTTCCCCTTTCCCTAACAGAGCCCGTGCTTTGCATAATCACACCTGCATAATTACGTTAGTCAAGGTTTATATATCTTCCTTCCACAAAAGACCTTGATTAAAAACTACGCACACACGTAAAGCGCAAAATAATACTAGGAAAATACTTTTTCACACAGGATTGCGCAGGCAGCCATTTCCCTTCACACAAGCGCGGCGCGGGGCAATTGCTTTTATACTTTGCTTTGCTTAATTTCCCTTGTGGGATTATGGACAAAAAGCTCAAGCTAGGAATATTTCTGGTCCTGTTCTCGGTGCTGTCTTTCGCGTTCTCCACCGTGAACCTTTCTTACATCGTCGGCTCGCAGCAGCAGAGCTTCACGATGTTCCAGTTCGCCGGCCCGGTGGGCGGAGGCATAATGGGCCCCGGCATCGGGGCGCTGTCCGCCATCGCCGTGGATTTCGCCTCAAAACTGTTCCTGGGGAAATTCGCCTGGGATGCGATAAGCTTCATACGTCTCTTCACAGTGGCCGCGGCGGCGGTGTGCTTCGGCATGGTGAGGGCGAAGAAATGGGCGGGCATCGCAATCCCGCTCGCGGGCATGCTCCTGTTCTGGCTGAACCCGGTGGGAGCCGAGGCGTGGGGCTATGCTTTCCTGTGGCTCATTCCCATAGTTGCAACATTCTTCGCGTCCAACCTTTTCATGAGGAGCCTCGCATCCACCTTCCAGGCGCACGTGGTCGGCTCAATCGCGTTCCTGTATCTTATCGGGCTGCCGGCGGCCGCGTGGTGGGCGCTCATCCCGCTCGTGCTTGTGGAGAGGTGCCTGTTCGCTTCCGGCATGTGCGTAACATACGTTTCGCTGAACAGCATAATTGCGCTCGTGCAGGAGAGGTTCGCGGGCGCGGGCTTCGTGCGCGTGGAGCCCGCATATTCTTTGGTCAGGGTGAAGTGAATGAAAATCGTGTTCGCATTCCCTGCGGAGAAGAAGAAGGACCTCACGCCCATCCTTGAGGCGGACCCGTATGCACAGGACAGCTTCGCGCGGGCTGGCTACAAGCTCAGGGACGGGGCCACACTTGGGGAGAAGGCCGATACGATATATCTATATATTAGCGCGGACGAGCAGTTCATAAAAAAGGCGGGCGAGCGGCTCAAGCCCCTGCTCCGCGAAATAAAGAAGGACGAGGAGGAGCGCGTGCTCAAAAAAATGGAGGCGGAGGATGAGGCCGCGGAGGGCGGCTTCGGCTCGATATTCGGCTTGGATGTGTGAGTTCCCGGTGCACTTTGCGCCGGGCACGGCAAGCAGCAATGGCAGGTGAAAGGAATGGCTGGGGAGAAGAAAATACCAAGGGGAATTCCCTCTTCCGAATCCCTGTACTTCCCGGCGCACAACGCGGAGGAATTCCGCCCTTTCCAGGATTCAAATGAAAGCCTGACGCGGAACCTCTGGAAGATGGAGGACGTGGTGAACGTCGTATTCTCAAAGAAGTTCCAGCCAACCTACCACGAGATTGCGGTGAAATTCCTTGATGCGCTTGCGGCTAAGCCGCACATGGACGGCGCGGACATCGGCAAGTTTGTTTCGGACAACAATGTCTCCAAAGCGACGTTCTACAACCGCGTGCTTCCGAGATTGAGGCGCGTGGGCATGATTAAGGTTGAGAGGGAAACCATAGTGGCGGTGGAGAGCAAGAGGAAATTCCGCCCCATGAGGATAAGCCTGAGCAAGACGTTCGGGAACTGCTTCTACAAAATCGGGGACTCGTGGCTGGCGATAGTGGACGAGGCGCGCACCAAAAAATGAGCGTTTGATGGGATTAAGTGTATTTTTAACCATTACCCACATAAATAGTACAACATGGACACTACTGTTTCTAAGCAGGTCGCGCTGTTGAAATTCAGGGACGCATTGGATGCGCTGGCGGAACATGGCGAACAGGCCAGGATAGTATTCGCCCCGGACATCGTACGAGATGTGGGGCTGTCCGAGCCGAAGGGGAAAAACCTTGTACTTGAGCTTTCCGGCAGGGAAAAAGACAGGGTACGCGGGTATGGAACATTCATCAGGGGGGGCGGCCATGCACTGCTGGGGGCTAATGCGGCCATTGCACTTCGTGGCTTGCTTACCGAAGCAGCGGACGTAAGCATACTTGCGAAGGTTTACCTGAAAGACAGGCAGGAGCTGGTGACGCAGTATCTTGTGAATAACCCTGCGGAGCGGGGCATAGCTCCCGCCAGTACCGGATTTGTGCTGAACGACCGCACAAAACTTAGGAAGCAGGGGGGGAACGTATTGCTCGTGAGAGCGGGGCATACCACCATATTTCCCGGGGAGCAGCCTGAACTCAGGTTGGATGACTATTCGAAAGGGCAGAGGGAGGAAGTGCTTGGCCTGTTGAATTCTGCGGACATCGTTGCCGTGCTTTCGCTAAAATCAAATTTCATGAAGGACGTGCTCGGGCTTTGTGAAGATGGAACGCTCCGCATACCGGAACTGTTCTGTGACTGCACGTCCGGGGACGATATGGATCTGAATTATAGGATGCTGGATATATTGCTGGGGAAGGGGGGTTTGTCAACAATAGGGCTTCTCTCCATAAACGAGGACGAAGCAACGTTGTTTGAAATGCTGCTCGTGAGGACTGACAAAGAGGAAATACTGGAAGCCAACAATAAGAAGAAAGGGCTAATCATAGAACTTGATGAGGCAATTAAAGACGGCTCAAAGAAGAAGGAAGCCGCGGCTAGGGCAAAGATAAAGGAAGTGGATGCTTTTTTGGATAAAGGCAGGGAGGGGAAGAAGGATGCATATTCGGCTGCGCACGTGCTTTACGAAAAAACGGGGGTGCCGTTGCTCATGCATACTCGGGAAGGCGCCTGCATCATCGGAGGCGACAAATCCACTGGTTTTGTCCCTTCGGTGGACATAACTCTTCCTAATGACTGCAGCCTTGTGGGTGCCGGGGACACCCTGTGCGGTGCGTTTGCCACCGCTCTTGCGGTAAAGAAAAGAAGCGATGGGCTGCTTCCTGAGGACAGGAAGTTAAGCTACGAGGATTGCCTCCTGATTGCAAATATTGCCACGGGGTACCGGCTTGCAAAAATCAACAAAGCGGACAAAGATGATGCGAGGGAAAGGGAGTGGTACGAGGCCGTTGGGAAGGTTAGTGAGCTTTATGGATGGGCAAGCGCCAGGACTGCAAAACGTTCTGTGGGGGCTGTTCTTCCAAATGGGGTGGAATTCGTTGATGTGGAAAAGAATTCCGGGACTTTCGGCGGCTTTTCCGAAATGGATTCCGAAACCCTGCTTGGGAAGGTGAGGGGTAACTGCGAAACAAACTATTGGGAGGCGAGGGTGGCGTTTGAGGAGTTGTGCAGGAACCCGGGGCATATGAATGCCCTTGTGGAGCTTGTTAAGGACTCTAGCTCGGCAGGAAAAATTTTCGGCAAAAAAGCGGCGCACATGCTGGCAGAGAGGGGAAAGGCGGGAGTGGATATGCTTGTTGAAGCAATTTCGTCTATGGACGATGAGTCCGCATTCAGGGTTGTTTCGGAGAACATAATTAAGCTGAAGAATCCAAAAAGGGCCGCAGAAATAATATTCGGGATACTATGTACGGGAAGGCTCGTGGATTTGTTTGGGGAGCTAGAGGGGCAGATAGCGCCCCCGGAATTCGCGAAACGCGTGAGTAATGCAACTGAGGAATTGGAAGACAAACCTGACTTCATATCCCGGATGAACATATTTAAAGAACTGGTCACCGGGGGTGAAGACCTTTGGGGATTCATGAAGCGATTGCTTTCAAAAAAGGGTGTTGATTTAGACCTAATCTACAATCTTGGCTTGCTTGCACAAAAAGAGCAGGCGGCGCTGCTTACTGCCGAAATCAACATTACGCTGAGCCTGCCAAAACATGCAGGAATGGATGGCGAAGAATGGAAAGGATTCACGCGCGAGATAAGGAATTTCTGCGAAAGGCGCCCCATAGCGGGGTTATCAGGAAAAGAAGTTCCTGAAACCCGGGAAAGGTTGATGAGAAAATATGGTTTATCAGGCGAAGATTTCAACAATGCGATAATATTGTTGTTAGGGGAACCCACTGGATGGTACTGGAAGCACTGGCCCCTGAGTGCCGTTAGAGAATATTATGAAATGCTTTGCGTTTTGCTAGGGGCCAAGGGCATCGCGGCATCTGAACCAAAGTACCAGTTACTGCGTTTACTGGAACCGCCGTATACTGATAGGGTAAGGCTGTTGCTGTTATTGTACAATGAGGGACATAAGAGGTCTGATAGTGATTTCTCCATTCCAGATAAGCTGTTTCAAGACATCATCCGGGACAGCAATGCGGCATACAGTTTATACAAAAAAGTATTGGCGGTCTGTTTGGTGGGGCAACTCATCAATCCAGAGAGGGTAGCTACACGTTACCGGGATAGGGCAAAAGAGATCAGAGCTGCGCTAAAACAATTGGATGGGCGGCAGCAAACAGAAACCGCGGATAGGGCGGCAGCAAAAGGCGCGCGCATAGAAAGGGACCATTTCATGAAGCCCACGAGGCATAAGAGAAGGTTTGAAGCGGCACCGGAAAGGATGAATAGGATGAAAAGAATAGTCTAGATTATTTCTTCTTCTTGTCCTTCCCTTTGCTGAGCGCGTCAAAGAGCCCCTTCCTCTCCTTGGACTTCTCCTCCAGCACGGCCGCCTTCACCCCCATCTTTTTCTTCGCATCCGAAGTGTCAAAGGTTGAGGACGCGGCCTTCTTCCTGCTCGCCTCCATGAGGCGCGTGCTCTCGGAAAGGAGCTGCCTTATGCGCTCCTTGGCTTCGGAAATCCTCTGCTCAAGCTCGGTGTCCTGGACTTCCAGCAGGCGCAGCCTGCCGCGGTACTTGTCTTCGGATTCGGAGAGCTTCTCAAGGTATTTCTTGACGTATTCCAGCTCCGCCGCCTCCATGAGCTTGCCTATCTCCTGCTGGTTGTTGGAGACGTAGGCCTCCATCTCCTCAAGCTTGCGGGAGTAGTCCTGGCTGTATTCCCTGAACCAGCCCTCCACGCGCTCAATCTCCTCCAGGTCATTCTTCAGCTCGTCCAGGCTCCGTATCTTCCTCTCCAGCCCGGACTGTATCGTGTCTATGCGCTCTGCGAGGAGCGTGCGGGCATCCACCACGTCGCCCAGCGAGTCCTCAAGCTGCTCAATCTTGGACTTTGCCTCGTCCATGGCCTTCCTGTTCCCCTCTATCGCCTCGCGTATGTTCTCCTCGTTGGACTGTATGGAGCCGAGAAGCTCCTTGAGCTCAAACATCTTCGCGCGCTCGCGCATGGCCTCCTCCTCTCCGAGGGAAATCTGCTCGCCGAGTTCCTCGGACGCGTCCTGAAGCGCGTCCGCCTTGCCCTCAACCTGCCCCTTTGTCTTGGAAAGGATTGCGCGGGACTTCTGCTCAACCTCGCGGACCGCACGCTGGAGCTTCTCCAGCTCCTCCACCTGCTCGGGCAGCCCGGCGGCCTTCTCCTTGGCCTCCATTATCTTCCTTTCCTTCTCCAGGATTGCGAGCTGTATGTTCTCAAGCCCCGCCTCAAACTCTTTCTCAAGCGGCAGGTACCCTTCCCGGTACATGCGCTCCTTCTCTGACTCAAGGTCCTTGAGCTCCTTCTTGCTTTCCCTGATTAGCGTGAGGTAGTCGTCCAATTTGTCCTTGAGGCTCGCGGCCTCCACCTGCGGGAGCTTCGTGTAGTCGCTGACCTTTATCTGCGTGGGCGCGGGCTTCTTCCCGTGCCTCTCTTCCCTGTGGGGGGGCGACTTCGCCTCCCTCCGCGGCGCAGGCATTTCTTCCATCCTTTCCGGCTCCCTGCGCCTTGGTTCAGGTTCCCAATCCGTCCCGAGCTTCCGGGCTTCGCGGCCCGGCTGCCTGGGTGCGCGCTTCTCCTCGCGCCCCCTGAATTCCAGCAGCTCCTCCTCCAGCGGCGCGATTTCCTCGGTGGTGAAGGGGCGGAACTTCTCCTCCTCTTTCTCTTCTTCCTCTTCTTTCTCCTCCATAACTGCGGGCGGGAGTACCTTCTGCTCCCTGCGCGTGGCCTGCTTCTCCGCCCGTTTCTTTTCAGGCCTCGGCGAGGCCTCGCCCGCCCAGACCGCATAAATCTTGGTGAGGCTGTGCTCTATGGTTATCAGCCCCTCGTCCTCCAGGATATGGAGCCACTTCTCCACCTCTTTGGGGCTCATCTTAAGCTCCTTCGCCAGCTTTCCCAACTCAATCCTGCGCTGCGTGGCGACAAGATGCATAAGCCTGTCAATGTCGGTTACGATAAGGAAATTTTCTTCATCTACTTCTATCATGCGCCAACCTCGCGGACCAGCCTGAACCTGCCCGAGAGCTTCATGGTCGCCTTCCTGAACGCGCGCTCAACGAACGGCAGGTTTGCCTTGTAGGTTGAAACCGTGAAGAGCGGCTGGCCCTTTTTGAGTATGGCCGACCTGTCGGTAGGCCTGCCAAACGCCTGCCTCATGCCCTTCTGGATACGGTCCGCGCCCGCGCCTGCGACCATCTTGTTTTCCCTGATCACGTTGTGCGGAAAAACCCTCACCAGGAAGAAATAGTTGCCCGCGAGCTTCGTTTCCAGCTCCTTGTTCGCGGTCTGCCTCGCACTCTCTATGGAGTTGTCGCGGAGGACTATGGGGATGTCCGCCACGAGGTTCGCGGTGCAGTCAAAATCCTTCTTTGCGGCGCCCATCCTATATACGTTCAAGTCCTTGTGCGGCATCGCCTTTATGTAGGATTTCCTCGGCCTCTTCTGGGAGAACCTTGTCCATGCCTGTTTCTTAGGCGTCCTGAAGCATCTTGCCGGCCTGAGTGCCATGTCATCACTTTCTCTTTTTCATCTTTCTGTGCGGATATTGTTTTTACTTCACATATATTTTTAAACTAACGGGGGATGCGCCATGCATCCTCGGGTTTTGCGGCGCGCAGGCGCACCACGTTTTTGCAACCCGGGGGGGCATGCCCGCCTCGCCCTGCCCCGCTGCGCCTCTGAAGCCCGCCGCCAGCCGCGCATGGCGCGCACAACTCCCTTTCAAGCAGCAGTATGTTCCTGCGCAGCATCAGCCTGTCCTTCGCGGAAGCTTCGCCGTCATTCTCTGCGTCCTCCAGCAGCCCCGCCTCTATTCCCCTAAGGTCCTTGGAAGAAACAACGCGCCGCTTCCTGAAACGTTCCATGAGCGAGAAGGATGCGGCATCGAACTCCCTGTCCTCCGGCGTCCTACTGTCCTGCCCGCCTTCGCGCACCACTTCAAGCGTAATCTTCTCCCTTAAGCCGCATGCGAGCGCATTCAGGACATACCCGTCCCCTTTTTTCAGGGCATCGGCCAACGCACCGTCCAATGCTGGCTCGTTAAGCAGTATCATGGCCCTGGCCGCAATCCCGCGCAGATAATCGTTGTGGTGCAAAAGCATTGCCTTCAGGGCGTCAAAGGCAGTATCGCGCCTTCCGTCCGCAAGCATGCCTTGCACAATCACCTCTATCTGCTCCACAACCTCATGCATATGGATTTCGTTGCCGCAGTCCTTCGCCGCCTCTAGCAGCGCGGGGAGCATCAGCTCCTGTGCACGCTGCCTGTATCCGTCTCTGCGTGCGTTCATATGGGAATATCTCATGAGAAACAATAAAAACCCATTATATGACACTACTTCCCGAAATAGGCGTGGAACTTGTCAGTGAGCAAAAGCCGCGAGCTCCTCCCCTCCCTCTTCGCCGAGAGGAAGCCCTTCTCCACCAGCTCGCGCACATCGTCGTAAATCACGGGGCCGATTTTCTTCGCCAGCCCGGACTTCAGCGCGCCGTCATGGGACGCGACATAGGAGAGGGTGCGCAGCGCGCCCTGCGAAAGCTCCGCCTCCTGCGCGAAGGATTTGACGCGCTGCACGTACTGGTCCCGCACGCGCATCACGAACTTGTCGCCCACCTGGCAGATTTCTAGCGGGCTTCCCGCGTTCTCGTAATCGGCCCTCAATTCGTCCAGCATGGACTTCACGTGGCCCGGAGCCGCGATGCCGGTGAGCTTGCAGAAATCGTTGAGCGAGAGCTCCCTCCCGCTTATGAAGAGCGCGGCCTCCATCAGCTTTTTTTCGTCCCCCATGGAAACCACTCAGCTTACGGGATGCTGAAGACCGGGCGCCGCCTGCGCGTTCCCCCCATGCCCATTGCCTTCCTTCCCATCCCCCGCTTTTCCATCGCCATCGTGCTCGCCGCTTTCGCCCAGGTTTATGAAAATCTCCCCGAAGAACTTGTCCTGCCGCAACAGTATGCTCTTCCTCTGCGCGAGGTGCAGGAGCGGGGTGATGGTTGAGATTACCCCTTCCGAGCCGCCCCCATTGACCAAGGATGAGAAGAGGACTATGCCCTCCATGTCCGCGCCCGCCTTCATCCTGCCCATGAGGCGCACCATCTCGCCCTCCAAATCATAATTGTCAAGCTTGAGGTCCAGCATGGGGAGGGGCGCCGCCACCTTTTTGGGCCTCTCCATGGTGTCGTATTTTATCGTGCGCTCCATCTCGTCCACGAGTTCCTGGAGCGTTATCTGCCTCTTGGGCGGAATCCTCCACGAGAGCGTGAGCGGCTGTATGGGCTCCTCGCCAACCTCCACGGGCATCTCCCCCTCCGCAACAACCGGCTCATCGTACAGGCGTATCGCGTTGCTCTTGTATTTCAAAAGGATGGCGCACGCGAGGATTATGTTCGCGGGGATGCGGAAATCAAACTTCTCCATCTTCTTCACATGCGAATAGAACGAGTCCGCCACAGTGACGAGGTCTATGTTCCAGGGATCCAGCTTCTCGGTCATGACAAGTTCTATCAATATCTGCTTCCAGCTGGGCTTTTCGACCATCGCTGTTATGGGGGGGAACATACTGCGCTTATTAAAATCTTTCATTATTATATCCCTTTCGGTGTTTGCATGGACTACGAGAGGGCGGCTATTTTTGACGGGGAGGAACCACTTTCAAAGGCACTCAGCGAGGTAGTGACCGGAGGCACGATTGCGGTGGTTACGAAGGGGGGCAAATATTACGGCATAATAGACGACCGCCAGATGAGGGGCGGCATACATGACTCCAGCAAGGCGAAATGCATCAACATGGCGGTGCGCGCTCCCCCCCTGAGCGAGGAGATGGGCACGATGGAGATGATGGACAGGTTCCTTGCGGGCCATTTCAAGGCGCTGCCGGTCGTGAGGGCCGGCGCAATCCTGGGCGCGGTCAGCAGGGCGAAGCTGCTGGAGATGCTGATAAGGGAAAGGGCGATACCCAAGATGAGTGTGGATGCGCTGATGAACTCCCCGATATACAGCGTGGACGCGAACGAGAGCGTCGCGGTAGCCAGGAGGGTGATGAAGAGCATGGGCGTGCACAGGCTCGCAATCACCGAAGGCAGGAAAATCGTGGGGACGGTTTCCACGATGGACATCTCGCGCGCCTTGCTGGAACCGAAGGGCAGGGATTTCATGTTCATAACCGAGGTCAACGCCGTGGACGGCAAGCCGGTGCGCCAGATGATGCGCGACAAGTTCGTCAGCGTATCTATGGGCGGCACGCTGCACGAGGCCGCGAAGAAGATGGCGGCGCACAGCGTTTCCGCAATCACGGTGATGGATGGCGACAAGCCGGTTGGCGTGGTGACCGCCAGGGACGTTATGAAATTCCTGGTGAGCCTGCACTCCAAGAAGCCGGACGTCTTCATAAGCGGGCTTTCCGAGGATGAGATGGGGAACTATGACCTGATAATAAGCGAGCTTAGGAAGGCCGTGGCCAACTTCCTTGACACCTTTGAGATAGACAGCATCAACGTCAGGATAAAGAGGGGGAAGTCCACTTATGTGGTGAACACCCACGTGGAGATGGACCAGCCGATACCGCTCAAGGTGGAGTCTTACGACCTCGGGAGCGCTATAAGCGGCACAGCCGCAGAAATAAAAAGCCTTCTTACGAAGAGGAAGGCATACATGAAGATGAAGAAGAGGTCTTTCAGGTAAGGTGGATGCGCATGGGAATGAAAGGGCAGGTCAGCAACGAACTGCTTATTGTCGTAGGGTTCATACTACTGCTGTTCATACCCCTGATGTCCGTGATGTACCTGAAGCTGGGGGACGCGAACGCGGACCTTTCCGTGCTGCAGGCGCACTTCTCCGCGGCGAGGGTCGCGTACCTCATCAACGCAATCGGCTACATGGGCGAGGGCTCATCCATAATAACCGAGGTATACGTGCCGAACAACGTGAAGAGGGTCAGCATAGAGGGGCACGAGGTCGTCTTCACCGCGGGGCTCCCGTCCGGGGACAGCGACGTGGTGCAGCCCACGGACTTCAGGATTTCTGACGGAAGGACGATAACGAGCCCCGGAAGGTACCGGCTTGAGATAACCAACCTGGGCGATATGGTGGGCGTGGAAGTGGCGTCCTCGTCCGCGGTTATGCCATGACTTCTTTTCCTATTCCGCTTTTTCCTGTTATTGCATCCCCCTCAAAAACAAGCTCGCCGCGGAAAATGACCTTCTCTGCCTTTCCCTTAAGGGCCATCCCCTCGTAGGGCGTCCAGCCGCACTTGCCCTGCATTCTTTCCGCGCGCACCTTCCATTCCTTCCTCAGGTCCACGAAAACAAGGTCCGCCTGGAAGCCGGGCGCGATTTTCCCCTTGCCTTTTATGTTGAATATGCGGGCCGGGTTTTCGCACATCCTTGAGAGTATCCATTCCATCCCGATTTGCCTTTTGTTGTATGCGTCCAGCATCAGGGCTAGCGATGTCTCAAGCCCCGGGAAGCCCGCGGCCCCCTTCTCCTTTTCCTCGGGAAGGTGGGGGGCGTGGTCCGTGGAAACGTAATCTACCATGCCCAGCGCGGCCCACATCTTTCTCCTCTCCCGCTCGCTGCGCACCGGCGGATTCACCCTGGAAAAATTTCCGAGGCGCTTGACCTTTTCCTCGTTCAAGAAAAGGTAATGCGGGCAGGTTTCCACGAAGGATTTTTTCCATCTCTTCGCCAGTTCCATTTCGCGCGCGGTGCTGGCGTGCGCGATGCAGATTGTGCGGCCCGCCTTTTCCGCGAGCATCGCCGCCTTCGCCGCCGCGGCCCGCGCCGCGAGGGGGGTGCGTCCCTCGGTGTCTATTATGGTTTGGTCCTCGGCATGCACGACTATGGGTTTTTTCTTTGGGAAATTCTGGAAGTGCAGGAAAACGAGCCTGTCGTCCGGAAGGAAGAGGTCGCCGGTGGTTTTTCCCATATACACCTTTAGGGAGCCGGGCCTCGCCCTTTCAATCTCGCCAAAATTATTCGTTCCCGCGCCGAAATGGAAGCCGTAGTCGCACACGGCCTTTCTGGATGCGATTGCGCGCTTCTCCTCCAGCCGCGCGAGCGTGGTGGTGGGGGGGTTGTTGTTGGGCATGTCCAGCACGGTCGTTATTCCGCCCGCGATTGCCGCCCTGGTGCCGGAACGGAAGTCCTCCTTCTGCGTGGCGCCCGGGTCGCGCAGGTGCACGTGGGCGTCTATGAGGCCCGGAAGCACGAGATAGCCGGAGGCGTCCATGCCGTTCCCGGGGAAATGGCCGAGGGATTTTATCCTCCCGCCCTCCATGAGGATGTCCTTCTCCGTCATTTTCCCGTCAAGGAAGAATTTGGCGTTCTTTACGAGCATCGGCTATGTGGAGCCGCGGAAATATAAAAAGTTATCCCTTTTTCTTCCGGACCAGTATCACGCCGAACGGGGAGAGGAACATCTCCGCGGTCACACCCAGGAACGAGAGCGCGAACTCCCTCATGATGCCGTTTATCATCTTCTCGTACCACTTGTTCCTCTTGTCTATGAGCTTGAGCAGGTCCTTGAACGCCTCCTTTTCCCCGGGCCCCATCTTGCTCTCGGTGACCTTCTTGTGCTCCTTGCCGTCTATTATCGTGAGCTCCTCCTGCTTCCCTATCTGCTTCTTCGCCTGCTCGTACCACGGGGGCAGCGAGGACTTCTTCTTCCTGACCGCGGCGAGGAAATCCGAGCCGGTTATGCTCCTTTCCTTGCCGTGCTTGAACGCCTCCCTCCACGGGATTGCGGCAGCCTCCTCAACCACGGCCTTCAAATCGGAAGATGCGTAGCCCGCGGTGGCGACCGCGAGCCGCCAGTACGGGATGAAGCTCGCCAGGGGCAGCTTCTTCGCGTGCATCTTTATGATTGCGTACCTTGAAACAATGTCCGGCTCGGGCACGTAGACCGTCTTGCCGAACCTGCCGCTCCTCCTCAGCGCGGGGTCAACGTCCCACGGCGCGTTGGTCGCGGCTATGACCAGCACGTTCTGGTTCCCCGCCTCTATGCCGTCCATCTCGTACAGCATCTGGTTGACCGCCATCTTCATGTACTGGGCGCCCTCCTGCTGGTCCCTCCTGCCGCCGATTGCATCCACTTCATCAAAGAATAGTATGCATGGCGTGTTCTTGCGCGCGGTTTCAAAGACCTTGTGGATGTTCTTTTCGGTGTTGCCCACGTACATGTCCAGGAGGTCGGAAAGTTTTGCATTTATGAAGGAGGCCTCGCACTCGCCCGCGGCGGCTTTCACGATGAACGTCTTTCCGCAGCCGGGCGGGCCGTACATCATCAGTCCTCCTCCGCCGAGCTTGCCGTACTTGCGCGCGAGCTCCGGCTTCGCCATGGGATAGATTACATCCTCCCGTATCTCTTCCTTCATCTTCTCCATTCCCGCCACGTCGCTGAAGTTCATGGTGGGCTTCTTGAGCACCTTGATTTCCGAGGTTCCGCCTTCGCCGCCCGAGCCGCTCTTCTGCTTGCTCTTGGCGGCCTCCATGTGCGAGCGGGCTTCCGAGAGCCCGGGGTTCAGCTCCAATGCCTTTTCATAATCCTTTATGGCGCCGTCCAAATCCCCCGCGTACTCGTATGCGAGGCCCCGGAGGTGGTATGCCTCCGCGAAATCCGGCTTGAGCCTGACAACTTTTGTGAAGTCCTCCACCGCCTTGTCGTAGTCCTCCAGGGAGGCGTAGGAAAGGGCGCGGTTGTATAATGCCTTCAGGTAATTCGGGTTGAGCATGACCGCCTTGTCGTAGTCCTTTATCGCGCTCGCATAATCCTGCTTGCGGTAAAAGGCGTCGCCCTTGTTATTGTATATGTTGGGGTTCTTCGGGTCCAGCTCCGCAGCCTTGGAGTAGTCCGCTATTGACTTGTCGTAGTTCTTAAGCTGGTAGTAGCAAAGCGCCCTGTTGAAATACGCCTCCGAAAAAACGGGGTTGAGCAGTATCGCCATATTGTAGTTCTCAATCGCCTTTTCGTAGTCGCCTTTCTCGAAAAAGTCGTTGGCAATCTGGTAATAGCTCATCGCGTCCGCTATCTGTGGCTTTTTCTCTGCCATCCAATACCACGCAAAGGAGTTTATCCTCACCCTTTTTTAAGCTTTTATGTGAAGGGAAGGGCATGCGCTCCAAAAAAGGGCAGGCGGCTGCGGAATACCTTGTGACCTACGGGTGGGCCCTGCTGCTCCTGGTGGTCGTGATTGCAATACTTCTTTCAACAGGAATCTTCAATCCCTCGGCTTTCGTGGGCGAGGAATGCGTGATGCAGCCGGACATACCGTGCACCGCCTTCCAACTTTACCGTTCGGGCAGCAGCACCGTGCTGCTGATGAGCGTGCAGAACCGGCTCGGATACGCGATGCTTCTGGACGAGGTCAAGGTCACCACTACGGACCTCGGGCGGGCGGGCGAGTACACATGGACGACCGGGAGCGTCGGCACGGAGCTGGGGCAGGGGGAGAACGCCACGGTCATGTTCACATTCACCGGGGACAGGCAGCCTGCGCCGGATGATATTGAGAGGATGCATGTCGCGCTCACATACTATTCCTGCGCAAGGGAAGTGAATTCCGAGTGCGGCACATCCGGCAATCCGCACACGGTCTCCGGAAGGGTTTCCGCTCGCGTCCTGACCACGGACTGATGAAAATGAAGGTGAAGACGGCGGCGCTGCTTGCGGCCGGGATTGCACTGGTGGAATCCGCACTGATACTCGGCGGGAGCGTCCCGCCGCTTGCGGCCTATGCAATGGAAAACCTGTTTTTCTCCCTCCTGCTGTACTTTGTAATCATCTATTGCGCATTGGGGTTTGCAGGGAATTTGAAGAGGGCGGCGGCCGCGGGGGCGGAGATAGCGCTTTCCGCGAACATGGTCTATTCCCTTGCGATTTTTGCCGGGTGGGCGGTGGGCGTTCCCGTGCTTGGGGTCCGGGTGCCGGACATGTATTCGCTCGCGTTCGTGATTTTGGTTTCGCTAATCCTGAATACGCTTCTCGGGGCATGCGTGGCCGCGCTGGTTGCGTGGGTTGCAGTAAAGGTTAAGGTGAAGAAGGCGGGGAAGGGCCAGCCCTGAGGAACCCGATAAGCTTCCGCGCGTTCTCCGGAGCCATTGCCCCGGAGATTTCCAGCTCCCTGGCAACCGCCCGCACCAGTTCGTTCCTCGCGGCGTCCGGGCCTGCGGTTTGCAGCCTTTCCATGAGCACATCGCAGAAATTGACGAATTCCGAAGCCGGCATGTGCAGGGCGACTATGCGGGAGAGCGCATCCTTGCAGAATCCATTGGGGTTGCCGAGCCTGTCGGAATATTGAATGGCGACCCTGGCCGCTGCGTCCAGCTCTTCGCATGTGCCGCATTCCTTCACTACGTCGGAAAAGGAGAACCTGAGGAAGCCGGCGGCATCCATGCCCTTTGCGTGCAGCGCATCCGCGAGCATCCCAAGGGAGCGGAGCCAGGAATCGTAGCTGATGGAGAAATCCTCTTTCTGCACCGCGATGGAGAGGACGTGGGCGAGCGCCCTCCTTGTGTCGTCCCCGTACCTTGTGGCGAACCTTTCAAGAAGCTCCCTTGTGGATTTGTAGAACTTCCTGGAAAGGCGCATCAGCGCCCTGGTCCTTACGGCGCCGAGGGCTTCGCAGAGCTGTTCGGGGTCCAGATGCCTCTCAAGGAGGGAATTCAGCCTATTCGCGCCTCTCTCCGCCTTGGCCATCATGGCCGTGCTCATGGGGCGCAGCGAGTGCCTGCTCATGATATGCTATAAACGGAAACAGAATAAAAAGCTGCGCCTCCGCTAGAGGACATTCGCGAATGCGAGGATGGACAACAGGGCAATCAGGTACATCGCGGGGTGTATTTCCTGCGGCTTTTTGGAAACCAGCTTCAGGAAGATGTATGCAATGGAGCCCACGCCTATCCCGTTTGAGATTGAGAACGTGAATGGGATTGTTGCGACCGTCATCAGCGCCGGAATCGCCTCCGTATGGTCTTTCAGGTCTATGAACCTTATCTGGAGGAGCATCATTTCCCCCACTATTATCATCACCGGGGCCGCGGCCTCTATGGGGATGGCGCTTATCACCGGGAAAAAGAATATGGAGATGAAAAAGAACAGCGCGATGAAAACCGCGGTAAGGCCGGTTCGCCCGCCCGCCTCTATTCCCGACGCGCTTTCCAGATAAGTTATCATGGGGCTTGTCCCCAGGCCAGCCCCTATCGCCCCGCCAACCGCGTTCACCCCTATCGCCTTGTCAAGCCCCTCCATGCTTTTTCCAGCCTTTACGCTCAGCGCAGTTATGCTGCCGACCAGGTCCAGAAGGACTATTATGAAAAGGGACCATACCACAGGGAACAGCGCGGGGTCGGAAAGCGCCTGGAGGTCCATCCTGAATGCGACGCTGGAAACGTCCGGCGGCATCTCAAATATGCCGGCCGGGAGGGGGGCGAATCCGGCGAGCATCGCCACCAGCGTCGTGGCAACCACTCCTAGGAACATCCCTCCCTTCACATTCTTCACAACGAGCGCACTTGTCACGAAAAAGCCGAACACCGCAATCAGGGCGGCGGGCTGGGTGAGGTCGCCTATGGAAACAAAGGTGTTTGGGTTCATGACGACGAAATGGGCGTTCTGCATCCCTATGAAAACAAGGAAAAGGCCCAGCCCCGCGATGAGGGCGTGCTTGAAGCTTTCGGGGATTGCCTTGGAAAAATTTATCCGCAGCAGCACGATGATGAGGATCAGGATGTTTGAGGCAAAAACCGCCGCCAGCGCAGCCTCCCACCTGAAGCCCATCGTACGCACTATGGAGTAGGAAAAGTAGCTGTTCAGGCCCATCCCCGCGACCAGCGCAAAGGGCCTGTTCAAAAGGACGCCCATGAGCAGCGTCGCTATCCCCCCAGAGATTGCGGTCGCCACAAAAACCGCGCCATAGTCCATGCCGGCATCCGCAAGGAAGCGGGGGTTTATCACGAAAATGTATGAGAGGGTGAAAAATGTGGTGAGGGCCGCTATAAATTCGGTCTTCACATTGGTTTTGTTCTGTTCCAGTTCAAACACGATACGGATTACCCCGGAATATTTTTAGCAGTTGCCCTCACTGCACCGGCCTGGCTTCGGAGAAATCCATCGCGAATTCGCCCTCGCCCATCTCCAGCTCCTTTATCCTGGAGATGTTCTTCAGTTCCTCCTGCAGTTCCTTGTGCAGGGGCTTGGGCAATGAGATTTTCACCTTGGAAAGCCATGCCGCCTGGGAGAGTTTGCTGGATGCCTTGTGCTGCCGCACGGTGGAGACGAGCACGCGGAGCTGCTCCACCTCCATGTTTTCACCGGGGAAGCGCTCCTCCGGCTTGGGCCAGGGGGCGAGATGCACGGATTTCCCTTCCTTGCTGCCGAACATTTCCACGTATAGCTCTTCGGAGATGTGCGGGGTGAAGGGCGCCATCAGCTTTGTGAAATCATAGAGGACTGTATGCAATACATGCTGCGCCGCCTTCTTGTCCTCCGCATCCTCGCCGTATATCCGGTATTTCACATATTCCAGGTAATCATCGCAGACATCATGCCAGAAGAAGTTCTGCAAAAGCTTCACTGCGGAGTGGAATTCGTATTTTTCCATCGCTGCGGTTGCTTGTTCCGTAACCAGGGCGAGGCGCTCCAGCATCCACTTGTCCGTCTTTTTCAGGTGCTTCGGCTTCCCGCCATCATACCCCTGCAATCCGGTTTCAATGAAACGGGCGCCGTTCCACCACTTGTTCAGGAAGGTCTTTGCGAACTTTATGTCCTCAAACGAGAAGGGGCGGTCCTTGGCCATGGCGCCGCTCATCGCCGCCCACTGCCTCAGGGCGTCCGTCTGGTAATCCCGCAAAAGCTCCGCGGGCTGGATTACGTTGCCCAGGGACTTGCTCATCTTCTTCCCGTCCGGGGCGAGGACGTTCCCGTTCAAAAGGATGGTTTTCCAGGGCGGCTTCCCGGTGAGCGCGAGCCCGCTCCTGTAGATTGTATAGAATGCCCAGGTGCGGACTATTTCCACGCCCTGCGGGCGGAGGGAGGACGGGTACAGCCCCGGGTTCTTCATCTCCGGCCAGTCCGCGATTACCAACGGGGAAATGGAGGAATCCACCCAGCAGTCGCAGACGTCCGTCTCCGGCTTCATCTTTTCCCCGCAGGAGGGGCATTTGTGCTCCCTTGCGCGTTCCGGGGAGAAGGGCAGTTCGTCCTCGCCGCATGGCAGGGTGGCGCCGCACTTTTCGCAGTTGTAGAAGGGGAGGGGCGTGCCGAAGACCCTCTGCCTGGAGATGACCCAGTCCCATTCCACCGAGTCCGCCCAATCATATAGGTAATGTATGCCGAAATCGGGAATCCACTCTATCTTCTCAGCCAATTTCTTGATTTCATCGCGATGCCTTGTGATGTCCGCGAACCACTGGAAGGAGGGGAGGAACTCTACCGTGTGCTTGCACCGGTCGTGCAGTTTCACCGTCTGCTGGAGCGGCTCCTGCTTCACCAGCTTGCCTTTCTCCCTCAGCATCTCTATGATCGCTTTTTTAGCGTCCTCCACGGTCATGTTGTCCACGATTCCCGTGTTCTGCATCTTGCCCCAGGGCGCGATGGAGTCTATGGCCGGGAGCTTGTGCCTGTATGACCAGATGACGTCCATCTTGTCGCCGAACGTGCAGACCATCAGCAATCCGGTGCCGAAGTCCTTGAGCACGTCCTTGTCCGCGATTGCCGGCACCTTCTTTCCCAGGGCGGTGGTTATCGTTTTTCCCGCAAGGTGCTTGTACCTGCCGTCTTCGGGATGGAACATCACGGCGACGCAGGCGGGCATCAGCTCGGGCCGGGTGGTCGCTATCTCCAATGGCTCGCCCTCCGGCCCGGTGAATATGAAATAATTCAGGAGCGCGCTCCGTTCCACGTCCTCGGTATCCGTCTTTGCAAGGGCGCTCCTGCAACGGGTGCACCAATAGACCGGGTGCTTCGCCCTGTACACCATCTTCTTGCCGTACATCTGCACCAGGGAGAGCTGGACCTTCCTGTGGTATTCCGGGTCCATCGTCCTGTACTGGTAGTTCCAGTCCGGGGAATAGCCCATCTTCACCATGGAATCCTTCATCTTCGCAATCATGTCAATTGTCCATTCAACGCATTTCTTCCGGAATTCCACTGGCGGCAGCCTTCCGTGCTTCTTCTCCACCTTGGTCTCGGTGGGGAAGCCCTGCGTGTCCCAGCCCTGCGGGTAGAAGACGTTGTACCCGTTCATGCGCTTGTAGCGGGCCACGAAGTCAAAATATGCATAG
The DNA here is from genome assembly GCA_028686985.1 of Candidatus Iainarchaeum sp. GTDB lineage: Archaea > Micrarchaeota > Micrarchaeia > Anstonellales > Bilamarchaeaceae > CAIXOA01. The sequence goes on along the minus strand of JAQUBA010000002.1, from coordinate 36,437 downwards.
GAAAGGACATGGCCCATGTGCAGCTCGCCGCTCGTGAAGGGCGGCGGGGTGTCCAGCGTGTAGAGGGGCCCATCGCTGCCCGGCTGGAATGCATATGTGCTTTCGTCCAGCCAGCGCTTCTGCCATTTCTCCTCTAGCTTGTTGTCAAATGATTTCTGGAGCATGAGTTGCACCGTGAGAATAGGAAATTGGTTGGAAAGGAATAAATAGGTATTCGGGGGCGGCCGGTGTGTAAGAATGTATTAAAAACAGTATTTCACAGAATTATTGACATGAACGGGCCACGCACAATCATACATGGGTGCAGGCACTTCCCGGAGGCGGAATTCAGGGGAAGGGCGGCGGTTGAGGCGGCGAATAAGATACGCGATGCGATACGCCGCGGCAGGGAGCTTGACATCGGCGAGAGGCATGTGCCCGTGGCGGGGGAGCTGCATAAAAGGGGATGTGGCTGGGCGCTCAGCGAACGGCCGCTGGCAGGAAGGCTCACCCTGGGGGCGGGCATGATTTATTTCAGGACGACCACCGTGGCCTTTGCCTGGAACGTGCTCGGCCGCATGCTGCGCAGCGGTGAGGCTGGTTTTGAGTTCAATGGAACCCCATCATACGTTTCAGACACGACGGGCATCCAGGGCAGCACGCTCCCCATAGTGTTCGGGAGGAGCTCGCTCCTCTCCACGCTGCGCGGGCTTCCCCTGGAAAGGGGCCACCATGCGCGCATGCGCGACATGCTCGCGTGCATAGGCGCAACCGTGCGGGCAAGCGAGATGGTGGTTGCGGTTCCCGCGGCGGACGCCGCCGAGTGCCCGTGGGGGCGCGGCATCCTTTCGGTGGAAGGGGAACCGGGGCTTTACGCGGTGGCGAGGGAAGTGCCGCTGGAGGACATAACGATAGTGGGCAGCCTGAGGTTCATGGCGAGGCCCGGCGCTGATGCGGAAATCGGCACAAAGGACCCTGGTGAAGGGGGCAGAAAGGGGAAGGAAGTGAAGGTGCCGAGGCTCCTGGAGGACCTCTGCGCCGCGGAGGCCAGGGTGGAAATCCTGCGCAGCGAGAAGGGGGCGAAGGAGATGGCGGCCGAGATGATGGCGGGGATTGCGCAGATTGAATTGTCCTCCGAGAGGCCCGGCCTGAGCTGGTGAGCTGCATGGCGGATGAAAGGCGTGTTATACGGATAAGGATGAATGCGGTTGTGCCTTCCTGCACCGTAAAAAGGACCAAGGGGAACGGGAACCTCATGAGGGCCTTTGAAAAGCTGGGGAGGGCTGTTGAGAGAGAGGAAAAAAAGGGATTTGATGGGCGCGGGAAAATCGTATTCGCCCAGATGCAGAGCGCCAGCATCCTCAGGGCGCTTGCGGACAGCGTGCGGAGATACGGGAGGATGGGGCTGTTTGATACCGAGGTCCGGGCGGGCGCGGAGTCCGCGCCTTTCCCCATGCTGATGGTGGGGACGGGGCTGTACGATGCGATAATGGAATCCGGGAACACGATAAACAATGACCCGTATGAAGATGGGCGGTCGCTCAGGAGGAACGGCATATTCGGGGGGAGCACAAGGATGCTCATTCTTGCGATAAGGGGCGCGGATGGCAGGCTGGGCGAAATGGCCACGAAGGACGGGAAAACCCTCCATGTTGTGGAAGGGCTTGTGGATGTGGAGGATATTAGGATAATTGAGAGGCTGGACGAGAAAACCCTGGGTGGGATAATACGCAGGGAAGCGGAATTAGAGGTATGCAGGGAAGGGAGCAAGTATTACGGAGGGAGCAGCGAAAATGCCCGCCGGGGGATAAAGGCATGGCTGGAACTGCGGGGGCAGATGGCCAACGATAATAGGAGAATGGTCTAGAGCCGGATTCCCATCCCGTCCCTTGCCGCGATTGTCTTCACTTTTGTTTCCTTCCATATTTCCTTTGCGAGCATGTCCGCCTTGCCGAAAATCATCTTCATGCCCAGATGGGAGAGTATCGCGAGGCCCGGCTTCGCCTTCTTGATTAGCTCCTTTGCCTGATGGGCATTCATGTGGCCCTCGTAGGGGTCCTCCGCCGGCTTGATTACGTTTATCACAAGGACGTCGCATCCCTTGTAATTGTCCTCTATCCCCTTGTAATATTCGGTGTCGCTAGTGTATCCTATCGTTTTTCCGTCCATCTCCAGCTTGAAGCCGAACGCATCTATGGAATCATGCACCGCCTTCACGCAGCCCAGCGAGAATTCCCCGTCCTTTGTTTTGAAGGATTTTTTCTTTCCGGGGGTTGCGGTGAATATTTCCTCGCAGAGGGACTGGTGGAAGAGGTCCACGCCCCTGTCGCCTTTTTCGTCCCCTCCTATTACCTGCCTTGAGCCGATGAGGATGCCATTCTTCTTCAATCCGAAATGGCTCATGCCCTCCACCATGAGGGAGGCGTCGTTGCAGTGGTCTATGTGGTGGTGCGTGACGACTACGGCGTCCAGTTTCAGGGGGTCCTGCTTGTGCCTCATGCCGTCGGCGAGTGCGCCGGGGCCGGGGTCCACGTGGATGTTTAATGAGCCGTTTATGCGGAAGCCGCCATTGCTGCGGAAGCGCCTGAGCAGGTTTATCCTTCCGCCGCCCGTGCCTATGAAAAAGAGCTCCATGGATGGAGAAGAGTAAGGAAAATATTTAACGCTTCGCGAGCGCCGCGCAGGCTTTGCAGACTTCGTGGGCGGACGGCTCGCCGCATATTGTGCATGAGTTTATGCGGAGCTTTTCCTTGGGAATTGTCTTGCGTATCGCATCCTGGATGGTGTGCCCGCTCGCGGAAATGCGGAGCTTGGTGCTGGGGTATGCCTCTTCCATTAGATTTAATTGGTGGCGGAGGAAGCGGCGGATTGCATGCTGGACATAAGGGCAGCAGCAGGCGCCCTCGCCGTAATCGTATCCGTGGAGGTATGCATAGGTTGCCACCTCCTTTTCTGAAAGGGTTGCGAAGGGCTTTATGCGCTGGATGAGGGATTTGCTCTGCACCAATGGCTCTTCCATCCTTGCGAAACGGAGGGGCTCGTTCCTTACTACATTGAGGAGGACGGTCTGGGCGGTGTCGTCAAGGTTGTGGGCGATTACCAGTTTGGAGGCGCCCAGTTTTCTGGATTTGGAGTTGAGGAGGCGCCGCCTCAAAACTGCGCATACTGAGCAGTTCGCCTTCCCCTCTTTTGCGAGGGAATCGAGGGTGACGCCCTCTTCTTTCCCGAATGAATAAATGCAATGCTTTACCTTCAGCTTTTTGCAGAATTTCTTGGCGCGGCTGATTGTGTGCTCGCGGTATCCGCGAACGCCTTCATCCACGGTTATGGCAAAAAATTGGAAAGGAAGCGCTTCCTTGAGATGGGAAAGGAAATGCAGCATGGAGAAGGAATCTTTCCCTCCGGAGAGGCCGAGCGCGATTTTCTCATTTTTCTTTATCAAATCCTTCTTCCTTATCTCCAATTTGGCTTTCTTCTCAAAATATTCCAAGAAGTGTTTTTTGCAGAAGTGCCTTCCGATGTGGGGCGCGTAATAAACCGGAATCCCGCCGCACTCGCATTTCTCAAATTTCCTCTGCTTGTGCAGGGCGCTTCCGGACTGGGGGGCCCCGTGCTTGAAATAGATTATGGATACTTCCTGCCCTTTCTTTGCAATAGATGTTTCGGGTGAGATTTTGCCGTCTATGAATACGAGGACTTCCTGCGAGCAGATTCCGCATTCCTTGAGAAGGTTCTGGATGGAAGTGCCTGATTTAAGTTTTAGAAGCATACGCATATTAGAACGGAATATAGGGTTTTATTACTTATCTTCCTATCCTAGACCATGAAAATCACTTCTGTTTTTGCAAGGGAGGTCCTGGACTCGCGCGGAAACCCCACCGTGCAGGTGGACGTGCGGGCGGGAAGGGGGTTCGGGAGGGGCACCGCCCCTTCGGGGGCTTCCACGGGCGTGCATGAGGCGCTGGAGCTGCGGGACGGCGGGAACAGGTATGGCGGAAAGGGCATGCTCAACGCGGTGGGGAATGTGAATAAGCATATCGCTCCTGCGCTCATTGGGATGAACACTAATCAAAAGAAAATAGATGCGAAGATGATTGAGCTGGACGGGACGCCGAACAAGGGGAAACTGGGCGCGAACGCGACCGTGGCTACGTCCATGGCCGTGATGAGGGCCGCGGCGAACGGGAAGAGGAAGGAAGTTTATGAGTACCTGGGCGGGAAGACGCTCCCTGTGCCCATGCTGAACGTAATCAACGGGGGAAAGCATGCGGGAGGCCTGCTCGCGATACAGGAGTTCATGATTATCCCGGCGCATGCGCCCTCTTTCAGGGAGGGGCTGAGGTATGCGGCGGAAACCTACCATGCGCTGAAGAAGATTCTGGAAGGGAAGTACGGAAAAGGCGCGATAAACGTCGGGGATGAGGGCGGGTTCGCGCCCCCGATGACGGAGACGAGGGAGGCGCTGGAGGCGCTTGTGCAGGCGATTAATGAGGCGGGATACTTAAATGAGATGAGGATAGGGATGGACTGCGCCTCTTCTTCATTCTATGCGGACGGGAAGTATGCGATAGACGGGAAAACGCTGGGCGGCGGGGAATTGATTGATTATTTGGGGGAGGTGATTTCATCCTATCCCGTAATCAGCGTGGAGGACCCGCTGGACGAGGAGGATTTTGACGGGTTCGCCGAGTTCACGAGGAAGCATGGGGCAAAAATGCAGGTGGTGGGGGATGATCTGCTCTGCACCAATGCGGCGCGGATAAAGACGGCGATAAGGAAGAAGGCATGCAACGCGCTCCTGCTCAAGATAAACCAGATAGGTACGGTCACGGAGGCGGTTTCCGCGGCAAAAATGGCGAAAAGGGCGGGATGGAACGTGGTGGTGAGCCACCGCTCGGGCGAGACCGAGGACAATTTCATAGCGGACTTCGCGGTGGGGATGGACGCGGGGCAGATAAAGGCCGGGGCGCCCGCGAGGGGTGAGAGGACTTCCAAATATAACCAGCTATTGAGGATAGAGGAGAAGGTGGGGAACACGTACGCGAAGGCATTCAAATGAGCTGGGCTACGGGGCTGGGCTCCTGGTTCGGGGAGCTTCTCCTTTTCTTCGGGATTTTCTCCCTCATCGGCTCGGGGCAGTTCCTGCTGGCGGGCATCGGCGCGATAATGGTGTTCATGTTTGAGGGGCTCGCTGTGGGCGAGAAGCCCGCGGGGAACGAAATGAAGGAACTGGCGGAATTCCCGGCAGCCGCGATAAAGAACCTGTTCTTCCCTGCCCTCTGGCTGGTGCTCTTCTTCCTGAACGAGAACGGCTTCATACTTGCGTTCGCGATAGCCACCGGCGTGAAGGCGGTCGCGCTTAATGCAAAGCTGCTTGCAAAGGCCTTCCTGTGGGCTGATGGTAAGACTTTATAAATGCTTTCCGGGATATTATTCCACAACGCTCATTAGGTGCATTTATGGCTATAGAAGTTTGCGTAAGGTGCGGTGCGAAGACGGTCAAGACCGAGAAGTGCGGATACTGCAAGAGGGTGCTCTGCGTGAATTGCATAAAGAGCTGCAGGAAGCCGTCAAGGACCGAGAAGCTCTGCATCTGCAAGGACTGCTGGACGAAGATGGGGAAGAGGTCTGAATACAAGAAGGTGGAGAAGAAGGTTGAGGAAGAATACTTCCCCAGGGACTTCAGAAGGCCCCGCGGCAGGAGATAAGGTCAGGCTTTCTTTACTTTTATCCTAATCTCCCTTCCGTCTATTTCCCAGCGCCTCTCCTTTTCAGGCAGGCTCGCGAAGGACAGCTCCTTCGCATTCGTCGCATCGGAGATGCGGCCCGAGTTCCTCTGGATTATTTCAGCCAGTTCCTTCTCCGAGTCTATGGCGACGGTTATGGCGTCCTTCTCCACGAGATTAAGCTCCTTGCGGAGGAGCTGTATCCTGCGCACGACCTCGTTGCGCATCGCCTCCTCGTAGAGGTCCTGCCTCACCTCGGCGTCTATGAATATCCTGCCCAAGGGCACTTCGGCGGACGGGAACTGCCTGTCCTCCTCGCCTGCGGAGATGCCCTTCACGTTTATCAGTTTGGAAAGGATGGGCGCAAGCGAGTCCACCGCCTCCGCCAGCTCGTGTGAGGACGTTTTCACGTACGCCTCTGCGAGCGGCCAGCGCAGCTTCACCCCTGCCTTCTGCCTCAGCTCAAGGAATGCGGGGAGCAGCCCACGCGCCAGCTCGAACCTCTTCTCCAGGACCGGGTCTGTGAGGGACTGGTCCGCGTCCGGGATTGAAAACAGCGAAATGCTCTTCTCCTTCTCCGGCTTCATGAAGAAGCCGTGGTAGATGTACTCGGAAACGAACGGGCAGATGGGGGAAAGCATCTTCAGGGTTCCGAACACGGATTCATAGAGTGCGTAGAGGGCGCCGTCGCCCTCGCCCCTCGCGATGCGCTCCTTGGCGACCTTCATGTAAAACTTGCTGAGGTCCTCAACAAGGAAGGACTTCACCGCCTTCACGGCCCGGCTCATCTCGTATTCCTCAAACGCGGCGTTGTATTCCTTCAGGGTGGAATTGAGGCGGGAGAGGAGCCATTTGTCCTCCAAAGCGAGCTCCGCGCCGGACGCCTTCTTGCCCGGATGGAAGCGCGTGAGATACACGTAAAGGTTCATGAGTATGTCCAGCGTGCCGTGCGCCTCCTTTATCTCGTTCCAGCTGAACTTCTGCTCCTCCCATAAAGTGTTGGACAAGCCCCAGAGGCGGAATGCGTCCGCGCCGCCTTTCTCAAGGATTTCCTCCAGCGGGACGAAGTTGCCCACGGACTTGCTCATCTTGTCCCCGTGCTCGTCAACGAAGAAGCCGTGCATCACCACCCTTTTGTAGGGGGAGCGGCCGTCCTTCACCATGCCGGAGCCGAGCAGGGAATAGAACCATCCCCTTATCTGGTCCTGGCCCTCAAGGATTGCGTCCGCCTGGCCGTATGTTTTCCTCTCCTCAGGAGTGAGCGAGGCCCATACCGCGTTCCCGGAGTCGAACCACACGTCCAGGACGTCCTTCACCCTCTCCATCTCCCCGCCGCATTCGCACTTGAATTTGTAAGCGTCTATATACGGGCGGTGGAGCTCCTTTATCCCCTTCAGCTCGGAGGCGTCCCCTAGCACCCTTATCTTTGCGCAGGAGGCGCATTTCCATATGGGGAGGGGGATGCCCCAGTACCTTTGGCGCGAGATGCACCAGTCCGGCGCGTTTGTGACGAACTCGCGGAAGCGCGTCTGGGCGAAGTCCGGCTGCCAGCGGGTGTTGTCTATCTCCGCGAGCATCGCGTCCTTCATCTTGGAAATCTCTATGAACCACTGGTTGGTCGTGAGGAAGATGAGGGGGGTCTTGCACCTCCAGCAGTGCGGGTAGCGGTGCTTTATCCTGGATTCGTGGAGCAGCGCGCCCCTCTCCTTCAGGATTTCTATTATGGCCGGATTCTCGGCGCGGACGTTCCTGCCCGCGAACTGCCCCGCCTCCCCGGTGTAGTTGCCCGCCTCGTTCACTGGCGAGAACGCCTCTATCCCGAAGCGCTTCCCGATTATGAAGTCCTCGGGGCCGTGGCCCGGCGCGCAGTGCACGAGCCCGGAACCGTCCTCCAGCGTGACGAATTCGTCGCTTAGGACGACCTTGCGGTCGTACTGCTTGCCTATGAGGTCATCAAAAGGATGCTCGTATTGCAGCCCGCCCAGCTTCTTGCCTATGGACTCCTCCAACACTGTTCCGCTCAGCCCAAGGAGGCCAAACACCTGGTCCATGCGGTCCTTCGCGAGTATCCAAACCTCATTCCCCACCTTTACCCGCACATACGGGAGGTTGGGGTGCACCATGACCGCCATGTTGGACACGAGCGTCCAGGGCGTGGTCGTCCAAATGACGAGGAATTCGTTGTCCCTCCCTTTCACGCGGAACTTGACGTAGATGCTGGGGTCCGTTTCTTCGCCGTACTCCAGCTCGTAGTTCGCCATCGTGGTCTCGCACCTATAGCAGAGCGGGAGGACGTAGATGCCCTCCTTCAGGAGCCCCTTCTCGTGCGCCTTCGCAATCGTGCCCCAGGAGGACTCTATGTATGCGTCCTTGTATGTGAGATAGGGGTTATCCCAGTCCATCCACACGCCGAGCGAAGTGAACTGGCCCTCCATCACCCCCACGTATTTGGTGGCGAACTGCTTGCAGTTGTTTATGAACTTCTCTATCCCTTTTTCCTCTATCTCCTGCTTGTTCTTTATGCCCATCTCCTTTTCCACTTTCACCTCTATGGGCAGGCCATGGGTATCGTAGCCCGGCTGGACCCGGACGTTCCTGCCCTTGCCCCTCCAGTACCTGCAGAGGGCGTCCTTTGCGCACTTGTTCCAGCCGGTGCCGGGGTGAATCTGGCCGGTCGCGTAGGGGGGGCCGTCGCAGAAGTAGTAGCGCTCCCCGGAGGAGCGGCTCTCCTTTACCTTCGCGTATGTGCCTTCCTTCTCCCAAAGCTTCAGTGTTTCGGATTCTACTTTCTTATGATCGTACATTCAAAGCACTTCCTATTCCTTCTTCCTCACGAAAAGAGACGCCCTGAGCGGCCCCAGGAGCGACATCAGCAGCACCACGGCGACCGGTATCGCGACCGTGGGGAGTATGAATACGCCGAGCTCGGACTTGAGCGAGGCGGCGAACAGCGCGAGCAGGAGCAGCATCGCCGCATGGAGGGGCTTCAGCCCCACGTCCCCCCCCTTGAGGGAGATCAGGTAGCCGAGCAACGCGGCGGAAAGGAGCGCGAGGAAGCTGAAGAGCGGCTGCGCCTTCAGCCCGAACAGGTTCAGGAACACCATGAGGGCTGCAAACAGGATGCAGAGGAAGAATGCGAAAACCGCCTCGCGCTGCTTGCTGTCCATGTGTTCAACTCAGAATACCTTCTCCCCAACGTAGATCTTTATGCCGTCGGGGGTTATCCTGTACGGGACCTTGTCCCTCACGTGGTCCGTGCCCCTCATCTTGTACACCTCCACGGCCTTTATGCGGGTCTCCGCCTTGCCGAGGTTGTAGAGGTTGATTATGCCGTCCATGACGAAATGCTCAATCTCAAAGCCCGTTGCTGCGAGGTCCTGTGCAGGCGCCTCCACGGTCATGAGTGCGGTGCAGTCCAGGTTCCTGAGCAGGGAGAAGAACTCAAAGATTGTCTGCCTGTAGTCGGCGATGTCCTTGAACGACATCCTTATCATGGTCGCGGAGTCTATCACCGCTCGGCGCACGTCGCTCTTGGTTATGCTCTCCTCAAGGAGCTCCGCCACGGTCTCAAGGTCCAGCTTGTCCGGCTTGACAATCGCCAGGTCGCCCTTCTTCACCATCTTCTCCACGTCCTTGAAGCCTGAGAATGCGCCGGACATGTTGGCGAGGAAGTCGTCGGGCGTCTCCTCCAGCGAGATGTAGAGTCCGTTCTCCCCCATCTCCACGCCCCTGTACAGGTATTCAAAGCAGAGGGATGACTTGCCCGCGCCGGGGCCGCCGTAGACCGCCACGTGCCTGTGGAGCGGTATCCCTCCGTTGAGAAGTTCATCCATGCCTGCTATTCCGGTCTTTACCCTGTCCATGTGACCACTTCTATCGTATTCGGCTGGAAACGTTTAAATTACTGTGTCCTTAAATCCACTACGGGGTTATGCTGATGGCTGATGCGCTTCTTCCCTGGACCGAGAAATACCGCCCGAAAAGGCTTGCGGATGTGGCGGGCCAGGAGAACAACATGAGGACGCTGGAGGCGTTCGCCCAGAAGAAGGACATGCCCAATCTGCTGTTTGCGGGGCCGCCCGGCGTGGGGAAGACCACGGCGACGCTGGCGCTTGCGCACGAATTGTACGGGAACGAGCTGGAAGGGAAGATTTTGGAATTGAATGCCTCGGACGAGAGGGGGATAGACATAGTGCGAGGCAAGATAAAGGATTTCGCGAGGAGCGTTTCCCTCAGGGACATTCCCTTCAAGATAGTGTTCCTTGACGAGGCGGACGCGCTCACCCCGGAGGCGCAGCATGCGCTGCGCAGGACGATGGAGATCTATTCCGGGCAGACGAGGTTCATACTCTCCTGCAACTATTCATCCAAGATTATAGAGCCGATACAGAGCAGGTGCGCAATCTTCCGTTTTGTTCCATTGAAAGAGGCGGACGTGCGCAAGATGCTGGAAAAGGTGGCGGCGAGCGAGAAATTGGATGTGGGGAAGGATGCGTTTGATGCAATCTTCTACGTATCCGAGGGGGACATGAGGAAGGCGATAAACATGCTCCAGGGCGCCTCCATACACTCCAAAAAAATAACGCCTGATGTCGTGTATAAGATTTCCGCCCGTGCGCGTCCGAAGGAGATAAGGGAGATGGCCGACCTTGCGCTCAAAGGGAGCTTTACCGCCGCACGGGAGAAGCTGAACGTGCTCATGATGGAGTACGGGCTTTCCGGGGAAGATGTGATATTGCAGCTTTACAGGGAAGTCGCCAACCTGGATATCCCGGAGAAGAGGAAAATCTATTTGGTGGACAGGATTGGGGAGTACAATTTTAGATTGGTGGAAGGGGCGAACGAGAGGATACAGGTGGAGGCGCTCCTCGCACAAATGGGCGTGGTTGGGAGGGAATAGGCATCTATTTATTGTTTCCTGCCTAACTGCCCCTCATGTCAACGTACGAATGCCCCAAGTGCGGCAAGAAATACGATGTGGACGACAACTGCTGCGACGAGGAGATGGAGCGCGAGGGGAACAAGCTCACGTGCGTCGTCTGCAAGGATGAAATAGAGATTCCTGCTTGCTGCGGTGAGATGATGGTGAAGCTGCGCCCCGACGAGGAGGAGCAGGAGGAGGAGAACGAGGGGTAGGGTTAGCCGTAGACGTTCTTCCGATGCCCTATTCTTAGCACCACCAATTCCTTTTTTGCTTCCTCCAAATCGATTATTACGCGGTAGTCGCCAACCCTCAGCCGGTAGGAATCGGTGCCGGATAGCCTTTTGAGGAATGGCTCCGGGTCCAGCCTGATCCTTTCAAGAACCTGCACAACCCGCCGCTTCATCCCGTGGTCTAGCGAATCGAAATCCTTCTCCGCCTTTTTGGTGAAGACTATTTCGTACATCTATTCACTCTTCAGCTTTGCCTTTATCGCGGAGAAGCTCACTGTCTTTCCCTGCCGGTATTCCTTGCGGGAAGCCTCCAGGTCTTTCTTGAATTGTGGGTTTAGGGATAGATGATCTTCTATAAGGTCCTCTATTATCTGCTCGTATGTCTCCCCATCCACTATCTTCATGGTGTCAAGGACTTCTTTGGTCTGGGTTGAAATCTTTATTGTAGTATACATAGGTATACTTAGGTATAGAAGGGTATAAAAATGAAGCTGGAAACCACCGTATATGGACCAGACAGCAGGAATTTTCGGATTTTTCTGCGAAGTTGGCGGAATAAGCGTTTACATTTTTCTATTACAATTGGCTAAATATGATCTTCTCAATAATGCAAAAGAACGTATGCCATTTAAACCTATTTAAGTATTGATTAGTGAGAGGCTTATGAAATATTTGATAATCATAATTCTATTGGTCTACTTTACGCTTGGATGCATTGGCGGACCCATTTCGGTTGAAAAAAACGCTTCGAGATTTGATGACATATCTGAAATGAGTAACGTTGAAGAGTCCTTTATGCAATCTAGGAATAAAACTTCAGAAATCTGCAAGCTGAGTGTCGAAGATATTGAACGTATGTGCGATAATCAGGTTAGAGAGATTGATATTATCGATAACAGACTGCAAAATTCAAATAATACAAATTGCACTGGTAATATCTATATTAGCTTTGAACTTTATGAAATAATTAATGGTACTCGAGTGCCAGTTGATGAAACTACTTGTCTATACAAATTATCAAATGACTCTGAAGGAATCAGAACTATCATTTGGTTTGGAGTAGATTATGGTAAATCAGATCTTAATTATAGACGGGAACAATTATCCCTTGAATATGAAAATGTAGATTTTAAAGATGATGCAATAATTTATGGAGCTCCTGGTATTTGGACCGTTGAGTTTATTGATAAGGGCAATCTTTTTTTAGTGAGTGTTCAATCTTACGAATCTAGCGAAGATGATCCAAACCATTGCCTATCAAGAGAAAAGGTATTAGAATTAGCAGAAAAATTTGTAGAATAAAATGATTGCTCCCACCGGGATTTGAACCCGGGCCACTGGCTTGAAAGGCCAGCATCCTTGACCGGTCTAGACGATGGGAGCGTCTGATTCTCAAATCAGTGAAGTATAAGAGCCGCCATACATTTTTAATAAACTACTGCGGCTGCCTGGAATCACCGAGGCCTGAGCGCGTTTACAAAATCCCTATGGACCTCATCCACGCTTTTTGAGGCGTCTATTATGGTCCAGTTTGGCGTCATGAACTTGTCCTCGGCCAATTGGATGAAGCGCTCGCGCACCCTTTCCAGGTATCCGGGGTTGCTCTCGTACCTGTCCGGGCTTTTCTGGGCCCTTTTCCTCTCGGTTGCGAGGGATGCGGGTATGTCAAAGAGTATCACCTTGTCCGGGGCGAAATAGCCCACGGTCTCAACGATGGATTTTGCGCCGTAGTATGAGATCCCCTCTATCTCATACGCTATTGTGGAGAATACGTACCTGTCCACTATCGTCATCCCGCTTGAGTTCGCTATGCTGCGCTGGGTGTTGGCGATGTCCGAGAGGAAGAGCATGAATAGGGCCTTCGGCTCAAGGAGGAGCTTTCCATCAAGATATTCCCTCATCGTGGGGAAGGTCTGCGTGGGGTGCTTGAAATAGGAGAATTCCATCTCTTTTCGCAGGAGGTCTATCTGGGTGTCCTTGCCTGAACCGTCTATGCCCTCCACCACCACGAACATATGTGCGGATTTGTATAATAGGATTAAAAACATGCGGTATGAGGAAATGGCGATGGAAGAGAAATGGAAGGTGATGGCGGAGAATTTCGCCGAAGCGTTCGCATCTGATTCCGTCCATGCGAACTACAAGAACCTCTGGGCGCAGGTGTGCGACTGGGCAAAGGCGGACAAGCTTCCACCTCCTAAGAACGTGCAGATTGTGCAGAAGATAGTCATGGGAGGGAAGGGGACCGAAGTGCAGGTGGATTTTTGCATCTTCGCGGGCGGGAAGGAGATAAGCGCGAAGAAGAAGACGGTGAAGAAAGCGGAGGAGTAGCGCATCTTTTTATATTTATACATACATTATATGCATCTAATTGTAGGGGGTTTTGGAATGGACTTGATATCGTTCAGAGACCTGGATAAGGGGACAGTGGAAAAGATTTTTGGGATTGCCGAGGACATGGACCACCAGCTTGAAAGGAAGAAGGTGGAGAAGCTGGAGGGCATAATGGCGACGCTGTTTTTTGAGCCCTCTACCAGAACTAAATTATCGTTCCAATCATCTGCGGAAAGGCTGGGGCTGCAGGTGGTGGATTTCCTTGCGGACCGGAGCTCCCTGAAGAAGGGGGAGTCCTTTACGGATACGATAAGGACGGTTGACGGGTACTGTGATGTGATTGCGATGAGGCACCCTGCGGAAGGGGCCGCGAGGATGGCGGCCGAAGTGGCCGAGGCGCCGGTGCTGAACGGGGGGGACGGGGCGAACCAGCACCCGACGCAGACGCTTCTGGACCTTTACACGATTAGGAAACTGAAGGGGAAGATTGCGGGGCTGAACGTTCATCTCGTCGGGGATTTGAAGCACGCGCGGACGATGCACTCCCTCGTGTACGGCCTGGGGATGTTCGGGGCGAAGGTCACGATGGTCGCGCCGAAGGGGCTGGAGCTGGAGGAGCACATAATCCACGAGGCTGAGAAGAAATTCAATTTCAAGATGGAGAGCAGGGGCTCCATAGACCTGAAGGACGCGGACGTGCTGTATGTGTGCAGGGTGCAGGAGGAGCGGTTCGCGGACAAGTACGAGGCGGCTAAGGTGAAGAAGGAGTTCACCATCTCCGCGGACTACATAAAGAACGGGAAGAAGGACCTGGTCATAATGCATCCGCTTCCTAAAATAGACGAGATTCCGCCGGATGTGGACGCGATGCCGCAGGCGAAGTATTTTGAGCAGGCGAGGAACGGGATTCCGGTGAGGATGGCGTGCATTAAGATGCTCCTGGAGGGCGCATGAGGTGGTATGGATGCTGAAGGTTGATATTATTGAGCACGGGACGGTCGTGGACCACATAAAGGCAGGGATGGGGAAGAAGGTCCTGGACATCCTTGGGATAGACGAAAAGAGCGGGAACCGCGTTGCTCTTGTAATGAATGTCCCTTCCCAGAAGATGGGGAAGAAGGACATATTGAAAGTGGAGGGCATACTCATCTCTAAAGAGAAAACGGACGCGATTGCGCTGGTCTCCCCCCGCGCTACCGTTGATTTGGTTAAGGACGGGAAGGTGGTGGAGAAGAAGCAGGCCGAGCTTCCCGGGGAGCTGCAGGGTACCGGGAAGTGCCCGAACCCCAACTGCATAACCGCGCAGGAGAAAACCCCTGGGAAGTTCAGTCTGGAGGGGCAGAAGTACAGGTGCGGATACTGCGAGAGGGTTTTCAAGCCGGAAGAGCTGGTCTGAGCGCTGGACGGGCTTAAAAAACGTTCCGGATAACGTGAATACATGAGGTTCGTTTCTCCCAACTGTTCGGATTTGTATGAGCCGAACATAGAGATGAAGCAGTTCCCGGACGGGGACGACTATGTGCGCCTGGTGGATTTGAAGGCGGACGGCCCCGTGTTCCTGCTGCACAGATTGTACCCGGAGCAGGACAAGGCGCTGATGCAGGCAGTGCTCATGCTCAGGACGCTCAAGGAGAAGGGCTACCGCACGGCATTGGTCGCCCCTTACCTCCCCTACTCAAGGCAGGACAAAATCTTCAAGGAGGGCGAGGCGAAGAGCGCGGAATACGTGTGCGAGATGCTCAAGTGGGCGGGCGCGGACCGCCTCATAACCTTTGACTGCCATTTCATGAAGAAGGCGGGCGAGGCGGAATACGGGGGGCTGAAGATAGCCAGCTTGTCCATGGGCGCTGAGCTTATAGAGAGGGCGAAGGGGAAGTTCGGGGACGGGTTTGAGATAGTGAGCCCGGACCTGGGAGCAAGTTATCTCGTGGAAAGGAGCGGCGGCAAGAGCATGGAGAAGGTCCGCGGGGAATACCAGGAAGGTGGGGAAGCCTACCGAAGAATAGAGGGGATAAGGGCGGACTTTGAGATAAAGGGAAAGGACGTGCTCATCCTTGACGACATGATTTCAACCGGCTCCACCATGATAAGGGCGGCGGAAACCCTGAAGCAAAAAGGGGCGAAGAAGATTGCGTTTGCTGCGACGCACGGGTTTTTCCTGAAGGATTCGCTCCAGAAATTGGGGGCGCTTGGGGATGTTTTTGTTTCGGATTCGGTACCGTCCCCGGTCTCTGAGGTTTCCATAAAGAGAAAAGTGGAATCCCTGGTAGGCATATGAAGATAGCATATTTTACTGACACGTACCTCCCGAACGTGGACGGCGTGGTGACCTTCCTCCTCGCGTACAGGGCGGAACTGGAGAAGCGGGGGCACGAGGTGTACATATTCACCCCGGGGAGCAAGAGGGACAAGGCGGAGAACAAGGACAAGAGGGTGTACTATTTCACGTCCGCGTCCTTCAAGCCGTACCCGGATTATAGGATATCATTATTCCCGTTCCTGTCTGCGGTCAAATTGGCGAAGGAGATAAAGCCGGACATAATACACTCGCACGGGATTGCGACCACGGGGCTCGCAGCGATACAGTGCGCCCAGAAGCTGAGGGTGCCGGCAATCGCGTCCTTCCACACGATGGCGCCCGAGGCGACGCACTACCTCACGAAGAACGAGGGGATGCAGAAATTCCTTGAGGACGTGGCATGGAAATACCTCAAATGGTATTATGCGTCCTTTGAGCCGGTGCTCGCGCCCAGCGGATACACGGCGGACATACTCAAGGCGCATGGGATAGGGAACGTGCAGGTGCTGCCCTCCGGGATAGATTCAAAATCCTTCGCGAAGGCGGACGGGGAGGCGGTGAGGAAAAGGCATGGGCTGGGCAAGAAGAAGGTCATACTGCACGCGGGCAGGATGGTCATGGAAAAGAACCTTGACCT
Organism: Candidatus Iainarchaeum sp.; assembly: GCA_028686985.1. Taxonomy (GTDB): domain Archaea; phylum Micrarchaeota; class Micrarchaeia; order Anstonellales; family Bilamarchaeaceae; genus CAIXOA01. The sequence continues at coordinate 20,308 of JAQUBA010000002.1, read as the reverse complement.
CCTCATAGACGAGGCGCAGTCCATAATAAACAAGCAGCCGAACGCGAGGTTCATGCTTGTCGGGAAGGGGCCAGCAGAAGAGCATTACAAGGCGAGGGTGCAGGCAAAGGGGCTGGGCGACTATTTCATATTCACTGGGTTCGTGGACGGGAAGGAGCTGCCGGACTATTATGCGGCGGCGGACGTGTTCGCCTTCCCCTCAAAATTTGATACGCAGGGGCTGGTGGTGCTGGAGGCGATGGCTTCGGGCACGCCGGCGGTCGTGCCGACGAAATCCGCGGCCGCGGAGTTGATAGAGGAGGGGAAGACCGGCTACTCATTCACCGAGCCCGTGGATTTCAGGGAGAAGGTGCTGCTCGCGATGGAGAGGAAGGATGAGATGGGCAAGGCGGCGAGGGAGGCTGCGAGGAAGTACGACAAGGAGATAATGGTCGGGAAGCTGGAGGACCTATATAAGGCGAAAGTGGAGGCGAACAACAGCAAGGCGAACGCCGCAAAAAACGGGAAGAATGGGAAGGAGAAGAAATAGCTGGTTATGCCATCTACACTTTCATGTCCTTGATCATCTGCTGGAGGCTGCCCAGCGTCCTCACCTGTACCGAGCCGGATTCTATTTCCAATTTAAGGCGCGTGGCCGCATCCAGGCCCGAAGAGAGGAACTCGTTAAGCTCCTCCACTTCCCCGTCGTCCTCCGCAAGGATGATGTTGAGGCCGTTGTGCAGGGCGCCCAACACCCTGCCCATGACCTGCGGCCCGTCATAGAAATGCACGAACATGTCCTGCCCGAGTATCGTGATTTTGGAGTCGTACTCGCGGCTTGAGCCGGGCTGCGTGAAGGGGATTGCCTCGTTTATGCAGATGTCGCGCAGGCTGCGGAACATGGAGAGCGCCTTCGCGCTCTGCCCAGCCTCCTCCCAGGACGCCTTGGAGTAGTAGCCCGCCTCCTTCCTGAGCAGCCCCAGCCCCACCATCTGGTCCAGCAGGTATTCCAGGTTGTAGTCGCTTATGAAGAGGGGCCTGCCTTCGTGGGTCATGTCCCTGAACGCGCCCTTCACCTCCGCGAGCTTGAGCGGGGTGTTCTTCCATTTGTATTTCTGGTTCACCTTTTCAAAAAGGCCGAGCAGCGTGTCCTTGCTGAGGGAGACCTTCTCGGTGCTCTGGGGCGGGAAATCAGGTATGTCCAGGCGCAGAATGGGCGCCTCCCCGCTCTTGAAGAATATGCCGAAGCCCAGTACCAGCAGCGCTATCGCGACCCCGCCCAGTATCTGCGGCTGCAGGAAGAAGGGGGTAGGCGACACCTTGTCTATGTAGTATGCCGGGTGGAAGCTGCCGATTGTGAAGTTGAAGATGTTCCTTCCCTCGGGGAGCGAGCCGTAGCCGGCCTGCTTCGTGTTTATGGTGACTGAGCTGGCGTCATGCGCGTCATAGCTCCCGTACTGGCCCCCGTTGACCCTCACATTTATGGAGGGGGCCACCATCGGGGTTCCGTCACCGGTGAGGGTAAATATGTAAACATCGGAGACCGTGTTTATGGAGACTGGGACCACCCGCGGCATCTTCACGCGCAGGTATGAGCGCGCATATGCGTTGCCTTCCTGGTCCACGGCGCTCAGTATGTAATCCCCTGGCGGCAGGTTGAACTCGTGCTGGATGGTGAGGTCGGAGTTGAGGCCTGCCCTGGAGCCGCCCGTGCTGAAGCGGTCCACCTCCCCGGAGATGTTGGTGACCGAGATGAAGATGAATTTCTCGCCGCCCGCGCTCTCGCGGAGGCTGATGAACAGGTCCGTATTGGAGGGCGCGACGCTGCCGGGCATTATGCTGTAGCCGCGCATGAATATCTCGCCCCTGGTCCCCTTCACGGCGCGGAAGGCGTCGTAGAAGCCGGCGCCGTAGGCGGCATCGTGGCCATAGGCCTTGACGTAGGCGGAATCCCCGTCGAAGCGCGGGGTGAATATCTCCGAGGTGTCGTTGCCTGAAAGCGGGGTGATTACGGACGCCTTCGCCTTGGGGGTGAGCCAGGATGTGCGGATGAAGATGTTGGAAACGTCGGATGCGGCGTCCGCGGCGGATGCCCAGCCCCCGTCAAGCGTCTGGGGCGCGAAGATTATGAAGCCGGACCTGTACGCGGCAACGCTGTAGGAGCCGCCGAAAGAGTATGCGCTGTCAAGGCCGGACGTGGTGTAGAGCCCGTTCCTGAGCGTGAAGGGCATCTCTGAGGACACGGGCGAGGCGGAGAAGGTTATCCTGAGGCGGGGCGGGAGCTGGGGTGCGGGCACGACCGCGCCGCTTTCGGAAAGCATGCGGGAGAAATCCTGCCCCACATAAAGGATGATGACGCCCCTGTCCATGAGCCGGTACAGCAGGGGGTTGTCACCGGACAATAGCCCTTCGGGCATGTAGCCGCTCGGCACCAGGAGGAACGAGCCGCTGCCCAGCTTGTCAAGCTCGCCCATGGATACCTCATTGACGCCAACCCCATATTCGGAGAGGGATGATGCGAGGGACGAGAGGAAGGCGGGGTACGTTTCCGCCTGGGCGCGGTTGCTGCGCAAAACGAATACGGAATTGGGCACCGGCGAGCCGTACACCTCCGCGTTTATCGTGATGTTCCTGAGGCCTGTGGATTCCAGCTGGAGAACGGAATATGCGGTGCGGTACGGGTGGCGGAAATCCTCGGCGTCGCTCATCGTTATGATGTCGGAATCAACGACGCGGGCGGAAAGCGTTGCCTCCACGACTTCGGTGGTCCATCTCTGCTCCGGGATGGAGACTGTCTGGGCGAAGAGGAACGCGACCAGCCCGAGCAGGAGCACTAGGCCTATGAGGCCGCCCATGCGGAAGAGCGCCCTGGGCTGCACCTCGAACAGGGGCTTGGACTCCTTCTTTTCCTCCTCAGCGGGCATTCCCGCCCTTTTCACCGGGGCGGCTGGCTCGGCCGGCCTCCTTCCCAGCGCGAATAATATTTTTTCCTTTATCTTCTCGCCCAGGGGAACCTCCACCTGCCTGTACTTGCGCTCAAAGGTGTAGCGCTTTTTTATTGAAAGCCTGTAATGGCCGCCGGGGTCGGGGTCCGCATCCATTCACTGCACCAGTTCCAGGAATCCTCCCTTGACAAGCTCGTCCAGGAGCTGCTCAACGCGGGCTTCGGGCACGCGGTGGAATCTGGAGAACTCCGAGACGTTCATGCCCCCGCTGTGGTCCGCCACCCATTCCTGCAGCTTGGTCTTGAGCGCGCTGTCGGACATGCCCTGGAGCTTCTCCATGTTCAGCCTGAGCTCGTCGTTCTCGTTCTTCAGGTCATAGTTCTCCCTGCTGAGGGTGCCGACCTGTTTCTTGAGAAGCGCGTAGTTCCTGCGCAGCGTGTCCACCTCCCGCTTCATGGTGTCGTAGGTGGAGTAGAGCTGCTTGTAGTCGTTCGTCGCGAAGTCCTCTATCTCCTTGACGGTCTGCTCCAGGAGCTGAAGCGGAAGCTTCGGGTCCACTTCGTAATAGTCGCCCACCAGCGTGAACAGGTTGAGGAGGTAGCGCAGCATGTCCATCCTCCTGCGGGTGGGGGAGAGGGACGGGGGGATCGTATAAACGACCTCCACATAGTTCTTGTCGAACTTCACCACCGAGAAGGAATAGGGGTTCTTGCTTATGTCGCGGCTCTCCACGTATGCGGCGCTCACGGAGGATTTCTCCTTGGCGACGCGGAGGAATGAGATGGTGCGGAGCGCGGAGGCGATGTCCTCGGGCCTGCCGGTCATCTTTCCCTCTATCCTGAGGCCGTCCACCTTAGGGGCGGATGTGGGCTTGGGCTCGGGCATGTCAGGCACCCCCCTTCTTCCCTGCCTCAAGGGCCGGCACGTAGTTCAGAAGGGAAAGTGCGAACACCGCGGCCGCGAGCAATAGCGCGAACACAATCACCATGGGGTTGAACTCCGCGCCCATGAGCAGGGGCAAAATCGGGAGCCCTATCGCGATGAGGACCGCGGCGGTTGCGTAGAGGACGAGGTTGCGCTCGAACCGCTTCCTCTTCTCCGCGTATGCGGCGAGGTGGGCGGGGCAGACGACGAGCTCGTTGCCCTTGAGGATGCCCAGCTTCCTCTTCATCTCGCGGATGAACCGTATCACGACGTCCCGCCTGATTGGAGTCCCTTCGGGGACCTCCTTTTCGCATATCCAGCATACCCTTGCCATGCGCTCATCCCTCCAGTGAAACCTGGGTTATCTCCGCGTCGCTCACGCCCGCCTTCCTCTTGTCCGCCTTGGTAAAGATGTTGATGATGGTCGTGTCCTCTATGCCCAGCTCCTTGAGGAACGTGGTTATGTTGGGGCGCGCGATTCCGAACCGCTCCAGCATGATTATGAACGAGACTACGTCAAGGTGGCGGTTGTGCTGCTCAAACAGCCTCACCACCTCCTCTATGCGGTCCTCGCTGAGCCCGAACTCCAGCAGCCTCTTCTTCAAATCCTCCTTATGGAACGGAACTGACCTTGCCACATCAATCGCCTCCTTCTGCTCCTGCGTAAGTACGCCCTCAAGCTCCAGGAAAAGCTCCCTGGCGGGCTCCTCGCCCTCTATCTTGTCCACCAGGAAGGTGGACGGGTACGGGGCGGCAGTGGAAAAAGCCATGTTCACCGCGCACTGCCCGACCCCGAACCGGGATATCTCCTCCCTCATGAAATTGCTGAAGTTGAGGGAGCCCTGGAGGTAGTCCAGGTATTTCTCGAACTTGACCTTCATTATGAAAGTGGTGCCGACGTTGCTGAAGATGGCCTCGCTTATGTCCGTGGGGTTCTGGGAGGCGATTATTATGCCGAAGTTGTATTTCCTCCCCTCCCTCACTATCATGACGGCGTCGCTGTTGTCCTCCTTCGCGATTTTCCACGCCTCGTCAAGCACTATTATCAGGCGCAGGCCCTTTTCCTTGGCCCAGCCCATGGCGCGCATCTTTTCCTTCACGAACTGCAGGACCGCAAGTGCGCCCAGGGCGCGGAAGCGCTCGTCCGGGAGGCCGGAAAGGTCCAGCGCGACGAGCCCGGAGCTGGTGAGCTCGTCAAGGCTCACGGTGCTGCGCTGCGCGAAGAAGTCTTCGCCGGGCTTCACGAATTCGCGGAGGCGGTAGATGGCGTTCTCCAGCTCCGCGGGAAACTCGTACGTGCCGAGGGAGGATTTCTCCTCCAAAAGCTTCACGACATCCTTCAGCGTGGGCGGCGTGAGCGCCCTGCCCAGCTCGTCCCTCTGCTCGGTGGTGTCCATGCGGTATTTGTTGTTGACGTAGCACTGCTCTATCGCCTGCTCGGTGAGGCGCTTCTGCTCTGGGTATTGCTCTATGTCCGTGAGGATTGCGAGGGTGCGCATTATCTGCTTTATGCGGTCGTAGGGCTTCATGCCGCCAAGGTCCAGGATGTTGAGGTATGAGCCCTTGCCCAGGGCGATAACCCTGCCACCCGCCTGCCTGACCCAGTCCTTGTATTCCCCGGCCCAGTCTATGATGAGGGCGTTGGAGTTCCATACGAACGAGGCGCGCGTGAGCAGCGTCTTGATGAAATAGGATTTTCCCGAGCCGCTTATGCCGACCACGGCGATGTGCGGGTTCGCGATGTCGGCGAATGACCAGTAGAAGGGGATGTTCAGGATTTTGGTGCGGCCCACGAAAAGTGAGTTGTCCGGGTCCTTGAAGAGCGCCTCCATGGGCGGCTCCGGAGGGTGGACTAGGATGTTCCTCCTTGCGAGCTCCCGGTTGGACACTTTGGACAGTTCCAGTGGCATCTTATCACATTACTCCTTTCATACGAGCGCAGAGTCCAGCTCCCTGGGCGTGGGCGGCATCGCCTTCTCCCACTCAAAGCACTTGAGCATCTGGTCGGCCTGCAGCTGGTCCACCTGCACGTTGAGCGAGTTGGACAGCGTGACCTTGAGTTCCCTCGCCTGTGCGCGCACGCCCGCCATCGCCGCTTCCTTGGTGACGCCGCTCGCGGTGGTCATTGCATATGCGAGGACGCCCATGGGCCTGAGCCCCTTCGTGAGCTTCCCCAGCTGGGAGTCCCACATGGCGACCTCCCTCTCGTACTTGTCTATCTTTAGCACGTCCGGCTCGGTCTTGTCCCGCTCGCGGGAGAGGCGCAGCTGCGCCTCCGCTTTCTTCGTTTCTATCTTCTTCCTTTCCTCGCCGACGTCCTCGGCGTAGAGCATGTATGCGATTTTCGCGACGTATTTGATGTTGGAGATGGCACGCTCAAAGTCCTCGTTGAACGCGATGTTCTGCTCCATTGTTTTTTCCGTGGCGGACTCGTAAATCCTTATCGCGAGGAAGGCGCTGGAGTAGTACATGTTGCCTATCCTCTTGATGATTACATCCTCGGAAGGCGGGATTTCGTAGCCGGTGTCGGTCATTATGACGGTATTCGTGCGCTGGGTTATCATCGGGATTACGAGGTATCCGTATTTGAGGAAAAGGACCGCGGCTAAGCTGCCGAGCCCGGCCAACAATGCGCCGAAAATGCTAAGGACGCCGCCTCCGGAGGCGAGCGCCATGAGGGCCCCGAAAAGCCCGATTCCTGCGGAAGCATACGCTATCTGTCTCTCCGTGACCATCGGCAAACACCAACGGTGGGATTAATGCTCTATGCTTTTTAAAGGTATTGACGGCGGAGGGAATTATTTTACTGCGTCCTCCACAATCCTCTCCGCATCCCCTGTGTAGGTGGAGGGGTCAAAAAGGGCGTCAAGCTCCTTTTTGGAGAATTTCTTCCCCAACGGGCTGGCTTCAAGGGTTTCGCGGAGGGATTTCCTTTCTGCAAATGCCTTTTGGGAGAGCTCGCGCACGGACTCGTGGGCTTCCTGCCTGCCCACGCCCTTTTCGGTGAGGGCGAGCATGAGGCGCTCGGCCATTATGAGCCCTCTTGTGAGCTCCAAATTCTTCCTTATGTTTTCCGGGAAGAACTGGAGCCCTGGAAGAATAGAGGAGAGCTGGGCTAGCATGTAATCCGTGATTATGAAGGATTCCGGGAAGATGAAACGCTCATTTGCTGAATTAGTCAAATCGCGCTCGTGCTCAAGGGGGATGTTTTCCAAAGCGGTCTGGACGTTGGCGCGCACGAGGCGGGCGAGCGAGCATACCCTCTCGGACTTATGCGGGTTGCGCTTGTGAGGCATAGTGGAGGAGCCCACCTGCTTTTTTCCAAAAGGTTCCGCTAGCTCCGCGATTTCCGGGCGGGAGAGGTTGCGTATCTCCTTTGCGATTTTTTCGCAGGTGCCGGAGATGAGGGCGAGCAGTTGCATTATTTCCGCGTGCCTGTCGCGCTGGATTACCTGGCTGGAGACCGGGGCTGGGGCGAGGCCGAGGATTTCCATTACCCTCTTTTCCAATTTTTCGCCATCCTTTCCGAAGCCGGCGCGGGTTCCGGTGGCGCCGCTCATCTTTCCCACGAGGATGCGCTTTTCCGCTTCCTCCAGGCGCTGGATGTGGCGCTTCACTTCCGTGTAGTATAATGCAAACTTCATCCCATAGGTCGTAGGAACGGCGTGCTGGCCGTGCGTCCTCCCTATGCAGACGGTTTTTTTGTGCTTGAGTGCGAGGGATTTGAGGATATCTGCAAATGCGAGCAGGCGCTTCTTCTCCAGGGCGAGCGCATCCCGGAAGATGAGGGCGGTGGCGGTGTCTTCTATATCATAGCTAGTCGCGCCGATGTGTACGTACGCTCCGGCTTCGCCGCTCTGCTCCGAGAGCGCCTTTACCATCGCCATCAGGTCGTGGTGGATTTCCGCCTCTATTTCCAGGACGCGGGCGAGCTTCACTTTTTTGCTTCCCTCCTCTATTCTTTTGGGGGCGTCCTTCGGAATCCTTCCCAGCTCCGCGTGCGCCTTTGCCAGCGCGATTTCTACGTCCATCCATTTGCGGAGCTTGTTCTCCTCTTCAAAAATCGTGCTCATTTCGGTCCTGTACCTTGAGTCTAGGGGTGAGATTGCCATATTCATTTATGGAAAGAAGAATATTAAAAAGCCGACCTAGTCCTGCTCCTTCCTTTCGTGGGGGGCGCCGTAAATCATCTTCCTCCTGGGGCGCCCGCGCTCCTTTCCGCGCCTGGATTCGTAGCGCGGAGGGCCGCTCCGGTTTCCGGTTTCCCGTTCCCGGTTTTCAGCACCGGGCGCTTGCTGGGTACCGCTCCAATTGATGTACATGGGCGGCTTCCTGCCCTCTATGTCCAAGAGCATCCATTTCTCCTTTACCATCAGCTTCTTCTTCAATACGGTATAAGCGGCCTCCATCGGGAGGGAGCGGGCGTTTGAGCTAACTATGAGGATTTTGTATTCCGCTGGGGCGGAGCCCATGTATGTGATGGTATCAAAAAAGTCCGTCCTTCCGCCGAACTCTATGCAGAGGATGGCGGAGATGCGCTCCCCTTTCAGGGTGAGGGTCCTGCCTTCTTTCTGGACCTCAAAACCCCTTGCTTTCGCTGCGGATTCGTACGCGGAGAGGAGGGATTCCAAGAGGTCCTTCTCCGGCTTTTTAATCTGTAATATGTCTGTAAAAATACTCACGCACATTTATGGGGGTTAGAGATTATAAACGTTTAGAGGTGCGGGTGGAAACTGCGTAAGGAGTACGTTCAAGGCGTTGCAAAGTGAAGTGGGGGGTCACACCTTGTAGCCGCCTGCGTGGGCGGCTATGGCACTGGAAGGCAAAGGGTGCGACTACGAGGTGTGAGAGAATCAGAATGAACCCTCAAAATGAGGGGGACACTTCCCCCGCGTTTTAGGGGAGGATGTCGGTGAAAATGCTCACAGGAAGATTACTCGGCTAGTCATTATAAACATTTATACAGAAATCAGGCGTATGGGGTTCCCGGCGGAACAAAAGAGAAAACTCCTTCTGATTGCGCGGAAGGCCATAGAGTATTTCGCGGAGCATGGGGAGGAGCCCGGGGCCCTCAAGGAAGTGGATATTGATGAGTTTGAAATGGCGCGCGGAGTATTTGTGACGCTCAAGGAAAACGGCGAGCTGCGCGGATGCATAGGGTTCCCGATGCCCATCATGCCCTTGGGAAAGGCCGTGGTGAAGGCGGCGATTGCGGCGGCGTTTGATGACCCGAGGTTTTCATCTGTGACGAAGGAAGAGATAAGGGAATTGGAAATAGAGATAAGCGTGCTCACGGTGCCGGAGCAGGTGAAGGTGGCGAGGCCCGAGGAGTACCTGAAGAAGATAAAAATCGGGCGGGACGGGCTGATAATTGAATTTATGGGGTACAGCGGGCTACTTTTGCCCCAGGTGCCCGTGGAAGAGGGGTGGGGCGTGGAGGAGTACCTGGATTTCCTGTGCAGGAAGGCGGGGCTCCCTCCGGAGACCTGGAAGCAGAGGCCAGTGTCCATAAAGGCGTTCCAGGCGGAGATAATGCACTGAGGCATTCTCATGAGAATCAAAACGATACAGAAGGAAAGCGGGACGTACATGCGGGTTCCGGACGAGCTGCGCAAGGCGGAGGAGCTTGAGCTGTTTGCGCTGAGGGATGGATATTATCTATTGACGGTGCCGCTGGGCGCGGGTGCCGAGAAGCCCGGGGAAAAATATGCGCCGGCAAAGGGAGTGGCGCCGAAAACCGCAAGGGGGCTTTCCCAGCAGGAGTCAAGGGTGCTGATGAAGCTCGCGGACATACGGTTTGAGAAGAGGGTTCCCCAGCTCGTAAACAGGGATTTCAGCAGGCAGGACCGGGAGGCGCTCATGTCGCTGGAGAAGAAGGGCGCGGTGACGCTCATAAAGAGCAAGAAATACCCCGGAGGGGTGTACAGCATACAGAACGATTTCTATCCCCAGCCCCAGAAAAGGGAGGAGGAAGCGGCGAAGCCGGCGGATATGGATTTGGAGAAGCAGCTGTTCAGGGACGGGTATGTGGTGGTTTCGGACTCCAACTCGGCGCAGCGGCTCTCGGACCTGCTGCAGAAGCAGAGGGGCGCGGTAACGGGCGTGAAGGGATTTGACGGAAAATACTACATGGTGACGAAGGCGTTCGCAGGGAAGGTGAAGGCTGCGCTTGTGAAGATGGGCGGGGACTACGCGGACCCGAAGGCTGTGGGCGTGCAGGCGGGGCTGCACCCGGACGGGGTGAAAGCCGTGCTGAAGATACTGGCGGAGAGCGGCGAATACATGGAGAAGGGAGAGATTTTCATAAAGGTGGAATGATGACGGTGATAAGGGACGCAATCCACGGCAACATAACCCTCTCGGAGGCGGAGAAGGGGGTGGTGGACTGTGCGGATTTCCAGAGGTTGCGGAGGATAAGGCAGCTTGCGCTCGCATACCTCGTTTATCCGGGCGCCATGCACACGCGGTTTGAGCACTCCCTGGGCACCATGCACCTCGCATCCGGGATATGCGACGTCCTGGGCATCTCTGGCGGCGAGAAGGAGAAGATAAGGATGGCGGCGCTGCTCCACGACCTGGGGCACGTCGCGTTCTCGCACGAAAGCGAATATGCGCTGAAGGGGCACCTGGGTACGCACGAGGAAGTGGGGCGCAGGAAGGCGTCCTCTGGGGAAATCGGGGACATAATAGGCGAGAACTTTTCGGCAAAGGAAATCCTTTCCGGGAAGGGGATTATGGAGGAGATAAACGCGTGCGACATAGGCGCGGACAGGATGGATTACCTCAAGAGGGACGCGCACAGCACTGGAGTGGCGTATGGGGTGATAGACACGGACAGGCTCATCCACACCATGATTGGGTGTGGCGGAAAGATTTGCGTTGAGAGGGGCGGGCTGGAGGCCGCGGAATCTCTCCTCATAGGGCGGTTCCTCATGTTTTCCACGGTCTATATGCACAAGACCGTCCGCATCGCGTCCGCAATGCTGGACAGGGCGATAAGGGGGGCGGTGGGGGCAGGGGGGATGGAGCCGGAGGCGTTCCTTTCCGCCGGGGACGAGGAGATGCTGCTCAGGCTGGTGGCGGCGGAAGGAAGTGCGCCCTATGCTGAGGCGATAATCAACCGGAGGTTTTACAAGCAGGCGCTGGAGGTGAGCGACCTGCATCCGCTCCTCAGGGAGCCGGAAAAGGCGGAGAAGGAGCTTTCGGAGAAGTGCGGCTGCGACATAATGATAGGGATGCCGAACATGCCCGCGAAGCCGCCGGAGTTCGGGGTGAGGGGCAAGGAGGGCATGCAGGACATAATGGAGGCGTCCGAGCTGGTCTCGGCCCTGCTGGCCGCAGAAGAGAGGGGGAGGAATGCGGTGATAATGTGCCCTGGGGATGTTCGCGCGAAAGTGGAGAAAGAGGCGAAAGGGTATTTCGGGCAATAACTGGCTATCTTATCAGGTAGCCGCCTATCTTTATCATTGCGACAAGGACCGCGACCGCGATTATCACGCTGCGGGGGTCCATGCTTATGCCGCTCAATTCCATGTCCGCGGTGAGGCCCGTGAGCCCCGCCGAGGTCATCGGCATGGACATTGAGGTTCTTTTCAATGACATGTTGTTTATTTCGCCAGGGAAGAATTAAAAAGGAGTGCGGCGAGCAGAACCCATGGCGCTGGAGAAGGTGGTTGAGGAGAAAAAGCCCTCATCCATCCTTAGCCTCATCCATATGGGGCTGGACTCCTACGACGACATATTCTCGGATTTTGACCCGTCTCCATACTCAGAACGGCTCCTGTCCGAAGATTTCGTGCTTGAGGCGAAGAGGAGGTACGCGGAGAAGAGGGGGGGCGGGCTTGAGCTGAGGTTCTCCCTGCCCGAGGCGTTGCGCTCCGCGAAGACCGAGACGCTGATAAAGCGCAGGCTGCGCAACTATTTCCACGCGAAGGTGAAGGAGGGGGAGGCGGAAATAGCCAGGAACCGGTTGAGGGGGGCGATTTATTTCGCGGCAGGGTTCGGGGTGCTGCTTTTCGTGGCAATGGCGCCGCAGATAGAGCCGATTACCGGGATTGCGCGCTTCCTGGACATATTGCTAGTGCCCGTTGGCTGGTTCGGGATGTTTGACGGGGTGGAACTGCTGGTGGATTCCCCGCGCAAGTTTGAGAAGGAGATAAGGTTCAACCGGAAGCTGGCGGAAGCGTCCTATACTTTTTTCAGCGAGGAGGAGCTCGTGAAGGTGATGGAGGAGAACTCTCCAGAGGCGAAGGCTCCGGAAAAGCCGAAGGAAGAGAAACCGAAGGCCGGGGAGAAGCCCAAGGCGGAAGAGAAGCCCGCCGAGGCGAAGAAGGGGCCGGAGAAGAAGGCGTAACGAGGGAAGGTTTTTAATCTGAGAAGTGGAAGGGAGCGCATGAAAATAGAGTTCCGGAAACTTAAGCCAATCAAGGCAAAAAATGCGACCGTTATCGTCGGCTTCCCGACCGCGGGGCTGGTCGGGAGCATAGCCGCTTCGTATCTCACATCAAAGCTGGACATGAATTTTGTCGGGTATTATACGAGCGAGAAGATTCCGCCGGTCACGGCGGTGCATGATTATACGCCGCTTCCGCCCATACGCGTTTATGCTTCCGAGTCAAAGCACCTGATTGTGGTTCTTTCGGAGATAGTGGTTCCCATCTCCCTCTCCGCAGAGATGGCCGGGCACATTGCCGAACTGGCGGAGAAGGCAAACGCGCCCATGGTCATAACACTGGGCGGCATCTCCCAGAACGAGGAGGAGAAAGGAGTATATGTCATTTCCACCGACCAGAAGGTTTCGGACGACCTGGTTAGAAGGAACCTCGCGAAGAAGGTGAAGGAGGGGGCGACCACTGGGGTGGTGGGGCTGCTGCTCTTCCCGGGCGTGGTGAAGCCGCCGGTGCTCGCAATACTGGGTGAATCGGAAGGCGAGAGGCCGGACCCTGGCGCGGCGGTGGATGTGCTGCGCACATTATCCAAGATAATAGACATCCCGATAAACACAGAGGAGCTGGAGAAGGAGGCGGAGCTGCTTGCGCAGGCGGCGAGCGAGTCCATCATTAGTTCTAAAATCCTTAAGAAGAAGCTGGGCTCCATGTACGGATAACTAAATTACCCATAGCGACTAGTTGCGTAAGGAGTACGTTCAAAGCGTCTTAAAGTGAAGTGGGGAGGGGGTCAGAAAAATAGAAAGAAATGGGGGGAGGGTTTTTACCCTCCCCGCGTTTCTTCTTGCAGGGGGCAGGATTTGAACCTGCGGAGACCCTAAGGTCACAGGATCTTAAGTCCTGCGCAGTTGGCCGGGCTTTGCTACCCCTGCTGCTTTGCTAAAGCTAAAGTGGGATGGAAGAAAATAAAAACAAGGGGCTTGCCGCCTCAGGCAAATAAATGCAAGCCGTATGCGATTATCGCGGAGGCGAACACCAGTGATACCGTATTCACCACCTTGATTAGTGCGTTAAGGGACGGGCCGGCCGTGTCCTTGAGGGGGTCTCCGACCGTGTCCCCGACGACCGCCGCCTTGTGGGCGTCGCTGCCCTTGCCGCCATAAACGCCGTCCTCAATGAGTTTCTTGCCGTTGTCCCATGCCGCCCCGGAGGTGCACATGAACAAAGCCATCATGAGGCCGCTTGCAATCGTTCCCGCAAGGAGCCCTGCGAGCGCGTTCACGCCCAGCACCACTCCGACTACGATGGGAGCGAGGACCGCAATTATGCCCGGTACTGCGAGCTCGGCGAGCGCTGTCTTCGTGCTTATGTCAACGCACTTCGCGTAATCGGGCTTCGCCTTCCCTTTCATGAGGCCCTTAATCTCCCTAAATTGCCTCCTCACCTCCTCCACAATCTGGAAGGCTGCCCTTCCCACGGCAGTCATCAGGAAGCTGGAGAAGATGAATGGGAGCATCGCGCCTATGAATAGCCCCACCACCACCATCGGGTCAAGGAGGCTGATGGATGTTATGCCCGCCTCCTCCGCGAACGCCACGAAAAGGGCGAGCGCACCCAGCGCGGCGCCCCCGATTGCGAAGCCTTTGGTGGTTGCCTTTGTGGTGTTGCCCACGGAATCCAGGGAGTCCGTAATCTCCCTCACCTTTGGCGGAAGGCCGGCCATCTCGGCTATCCCTCCCGCGTTGTCGGTAATCGGACCGTAGCTGTCAACTGCGATGATTATGCCGCTGAGCGAAAGCATCGCCGCAGCCGCAAGCGCAATCCCATACATGCCCCCGAGCGAATATGAGGCGATTATCGCCGCAACCACCACGAGCACAGGCAACGCGGTGGATTCCATCCCTATCGCAAGCCCCTGGATGAGGTTGGTGCCTGCGCCGGTCTTTGCCGCCTCGGCTATGCTTTTCACCGGGCGGTGGTTTTTTGCGGTGTAATAATCGGTTATGGTGAATAACAACGCCGTTACGACCACGCCCACGACCCCTACGTAGAACATCTCCGGGCTGAGCGGGTAGGCGAACACGTAATAGCCGAGGATTGCGGCTATCCCGGTCACGAATATGGCGCGGTAGAAGGCGTTCATTATATTCCCGTCCTTGCCGGACCATACGAATAAGGAGCCGATCATGCTGGCTACTCCCCCTACGGCCGCGATTGCGAGCGGCAGGAGCACGTACTGGGGCGCAACCGTCATCCCTATGAGCATCGCGGCTATTATCGTAACGACGAAGGATTCAAAGACGTCCGCGGCCATGCCCGCGCAGTCTCCTACGTTGTCGCCCACGTTGTCCGCAATCACCGCGGGGTTGCGGGGGTCGTCCTCCGGGATGCCCTTCTCTATTTTTCCGACGAGATCCGCGCCCACGTCCGCCGCCTTGGTGTAGATGCCGCCCCCTACCCTCGCGAAGAGGGAGATGAGCGAGGCGCCGAAACCGTAGCCGATTAGCGGAGCGAGGTCGCCGCCGAAGAACGTGTAAAGCCCAGCAAGGCCCAGGAGGCCCAGCCCTACGAGAGCCATGCCCGTGACCGCGCCGCCCTGGAATGCGAGGCTGAGCGCGGGGTTAAGGCCCCTCTTCGCGGCTTCTGCGACGCGCACGTTGGCGCGCACGGAGACCTGCATGCCCACGTAGCCCGCGAGCGCGGAGCATACCACCCCCGCGAGGAATGCAACGGCCGTGGATTGCCCGATAACGAGATATATCGCGGCCGCAAGCACCACCACGATGGGCGCGAGCGTCACATACTGCCTCTTGAGGAAGGCGTTTGCGCCCTCCCTGACCGCGGCGGAGATGTCCTGCATCTTCTTGTCGCCGGCAGCGGCCCTGCTCACGGAAAAGGCGAGCCAGAGCGCGTAAAGAAGCGTCAATGCACCTGAAGCGAAAGCCAATTGTATTGCATCCATAATTTCACCGGATAACGGGTAGTATTCACGGAGAAGGATTTAAAAAGGATGTACCGATGCCTACGACGTGGGAAATGGATAAAATAGGATGAGAAGGAGAAAAGAGAAAAAGGAAAAAAAGAAAGAAAAGAAGGGAATTAATCCCTTCAGTTCCTTGTCAGGCCAGCGACGAACTGCTGTCCGGCCGTGATAGTGTCTTCAGCCGTGAGGCCTGCGACGACTATCTTGTTGCCGATTGCCCTGACGACCACGGGCTGTGCCGCGAAGTCAACTCCAGAGCCAGCGATCGCGTCTGCTGTCACCGTGTTTACAACGTCACCGCCGACGGTAACGACCGTGCCGGTGTCAAGGCCAACCGCGTCCCTGTCCAGAACCACGAGGTTGCTGGTGAGCGGGTAAACCTCCTTCACCGTTGCGGTGGGTGCGTTGTTCGGCATTATGACCGCGGACACGCCGGCCATGCTGCAGGTCGGTGCGCCAGCGCCAGTGCCGAATGTGCACGGAGTCAGCTGCTCGGTTATCTCCACGACCTTTATCTTCACGCCGGAGGTTCCGATCGTCTCCTCGTCACCCTCGCCCAGAACGAGCGTTACGGTGTCGGGAGCTGAGGTCTCGGCCTCTGTCGTCGCAAAGGTGTAGGTCGCATCCAGCACGCTCTTGGGGACCTTGAAGGTCCTCTTCGTCGCGCTCGCGCCGGTGAACTGCGTGCCCCTCATGGATAGGAACTTGGACTCGTAGTCGTCCCCGCTCACATAACCAAGGGTGCTGTCGCTGTAGTTGCCGGTCGCGTTGGAGATGTCCGTCACGGTCTCGTTCACGATGTTGAGGCTGACGAACTCGTCGTCTGGCGTAGTGTCGTAGATGCCGTACAACTTGCCGTCGGTATCAACGTACACGCCGAGGCCGTTCGCGATGTCGTACTTGGCCCCCGACGTCTTCCATTCGCCCGCGTTCTCAAACAGCCAGACTTCCGGGGAAGCGGAGGACGAGTTGCTAGAGTTGTAGAACTGTATCCTTCCGTCCGGTCCCGCCTGCCTGAAGTCAAATTTCTGTGCCAACGGGTCGGTTTCGTCCAACGGGAAGTACCAGTAGTCTCCGTCGTCGTCCTTCATGAAGGTGTCGCCGGTCTTGGCCGTTATGAGGCAGTCCACATCCGTGACCTCTGACCCATCATAGACGAACCAGAGCTCGGAGCCCCTCTTCACGCCTGTTGCCACCGGAGTCGCGTCAGCGCCGTTCCTTCTGAACATCTCGGACCCGCTAGCGGACACCTTTATTGTCTTGCCGATGTCCATCTTGCAGGTAAGGCCGGTTCCGTTCTGGAAGGTCTTCTGGCCAACGCTGCTCTCGTACTTCCACTCAAGGGTGGAGTAGTCCACGCCCTCGTCGTCCACACCGTTGTAGATGAGGTCGAACTTGTGGTAGTCGTCCAGGTCAACAACCGGGAACTTCTCGCCAGCGTCCATGTCGTCGTAGTCGTCCGGGTCGTCGTTGAAGAGGATTATCGCCCTCAGGTACTCCGGATCCGCTGCTTCGCCCGCGGACGGAGCCTTGTTAGCCCAGCCGATTGCGACTTCCCACTCGGTGTCGTCATCGTCTATGAACTTGAGGCCGTCCTCTATCTCTATCTCATCAGAGAAGATTCCGATCTCAGCCCATTTGGAGATGAGCAACACACCGGGCGCGGTCTGGTAGACGTGCACCTTCACTTCGGTCGTGTCACAGAGGTTGTCCTCGGTGTCGCCCGCGAAGATCTGGTCCTGGCAGATTTCGTTGCCGTTGGAGTCAATCACGGTTATAATCGCAGGGTGGTTGTTTGCAATGTCGCTCTCCCTTGCGATATCGTCCAGCCTTATCTTGTAGCCGGTCCCCGTGTCAAGTATTTCGCCGACATTCAGAATGCCGGAAACTGCCTCCTTCGCCAACTTAATCTGTGAGCCATCGGTCCTGTAGGTCTCCTTGTCGCCCACGTTCGCGGTAGAGACGATCGGGATTACCTCGCTGATAATCCAGTCCTCGTTGAGGAACTTTATGTAGACCTTGTGGGCCGGAAGCTCGTCGGTGTCGCCACAGAGCGTCACGCTCGTGCCCGCGTCGCCGGGGCACAACGGAAGCCCGTAGTCGCCCGCCGGGTCGAAGATGACCGAGTAGCCGGCAGAGTCAAGCGCCGTGTAGAGCTTGTTGTCAGCCGAATCCCAGTAGTTGTACCCGGATACCGTGAAGTACTGGCCTTCGTACATCTCAGAGCCAGCGCCCTTCGGCTTTACGGTGACCTTCTGGAACGGACCAAACGAGTCGCCCACGAGGACCATTGCCTTGTAGCTGTCGTCGTCAAAGTCAGACGATGAGGAGCCCGCCTCCGCGAGGTAGCCGTTGCCGCCCGACACGTTGATAATGTGGTCCTGGTACGGGTTTGCCTCCGCATCATCGTAGTCGTCAAGGATGCTGTAGGTTTCGTCCGTTTCATTCACAGCCACGAACGTATCGGAGTCCTTCCCGAACCTGTTCTTCAGGTCCCTGTCCAGGTAGTCGCCGATAGAGGAGTCTATGTCCTCCTGGTCTGCAGCGCCTGCGCCTGGAACCGTAACCTCGAGCGTTACCTGCTCGGAGTTCTCGACCACGGTGCATGTCCCGCTTCCTTCGCCGCCTGTGCAGGAGCCCTCGCCCACGACCTGTGCGGTCAGGGTTGAGGTCTTGTAGGCTTCGTTGGCAATCTTGGAGGCAATGTATGCCGCCACGACACCATCGCTAGCCATCGCCCTTTCACCGACGACGACTTTTACCACGGGCTGTCCGTTGGCATCCACCAGCGGTGTATTCTGATACACCAGGCCGGCAAAGGCAATTGAGCTTGCCAAAATGGCAGAACCAGCTACAATTGCGCCGATTTTCTTCAGGTTTATTCCTTTCATGGTTTCTACCTCAGTAGCCACCTTTCGGGGCCAGACAGACCCAACGGCCTTGCGGCCGCCAAGCCCGTACAACGATTATCGGTGGCTTCTTTTTAGGCCCCAAATCCCCGGGGATCGCCTCCCGGGCACCCGCACTCACATGCGAGTAAGAGGAGTGTTAAGAGTAATGTTTATAAAGGTTGTTGGCACACATAAAAGAGAGTTTATAATAATCTGAGATAAATACGGCAGGAAACGAAGCTCAGATTTGGTTCTTGACGTAAAAAATGCCATTTTCCCACCGACGTGAAATTTTTAGCCTACGACGGAGGGCTTCCACATTCTGCTATGGAAGCACCCACCGAGGTTTAGAACAGGTCGCCAATCTTGCCCATGACCATCTTTTCTATGCCGAATTTCGCGCCCGCCGGCGTGGTTATGACGAGGGCCTTCCACTTGATGCGCCGCTCGCGGGCGACGCGCAGGCGCCTGTGTCCGTCCAGCACCAGATACTCTTTCCCCTTCTGGAGCAGGATGGCGGGCGTGTCGTAGCCGAAGTTTATCGCGTCCCGTATCTCCTTCATCTTCTCAGTGGAGGTCGCCTCCGCCTCCTCGCCGGGGTAGGTGTAGAGGACGGATGCCAGCTCATTCGGCTCCAGGATTGTTTCCTTCGTGCCGAACTTCAGCTTCGGGTAAAGCTTCTGGTAGTATTCCACAAGCTTCTCAAACAGCTGCCTTTCCTCGTGCGGGGATATGAGACCTACCACCATATGGACACCGCTCTTACTAATTATAGTAAATATTATATTGCTTTCAGTAAAATCGAAAATAGAATAGTACAATAGGTAATTGTATACTGCAGTATACAATTACCTATTGTACGTATAGAAACACAAAACTAACGACGATGCCGCTTCCCGCATTCCACTATGAGGGCATGGAACTCGTTGTAGAGTTCCGGTTCAGGAGGGAGGTTATCCTGGAAGAATTTACGATAATCATCGTAAGATTTTCCGTGGAAGAGGCGGAGCGCAGAGCAGAACCTGCGCGTGTAGGCGTCCACGACGAAGGAGGGGCGGTTGTACGCATAAAGGAGGATGGAATCCGCGGTCTCGGGCCCGATTCCCTTCACCGAGAGGAAGTGGGAGCGAAGGGATTCCGTATCCATTCTATTGTCCGCCTTGAGGTACGACCTGGAAAGGAACTTGAGGCGGCCCGCCTTCTGGCGGAAGTAGCCCGAAGGGCGGATTAGTGATTCCAATTCCGGGAGTGGGGTGGAGATTATGGCCCCGGGGGAGAGCTTCCGGCTGGAATGGAGGTTCATGAGGGCCTTTTCCGCGTTTTTCCAGCTGGTGTTCTGGGCCAGGAGGGCGCCGGCGGCTATTTCAAACCGTTGCGCTTCGGTTTTTGGATAGGAATAGTCGCCCGGATGGTAAGCCATCCTCCTTCCGGCAATCGTCGGCCACCATCCCTGCGGCCCGAACTCAGAGAGAAGAAATTCGTAGATTTCGTATAGTTTTTTCCCGGAGTTCCGGGCTCCAGTCAACTTCGTCAAGCTTTTTCACCTTCCCTCCAAGATATGAGATTATGCGGGCGGCGGCCTCCTTTGCCGTCCTCTTCGTGGTATCCACCTCAAGGATGGGAACCTTGTAATGGGTTGCGGAAACCTGCGGGCAGTAATCAAGCATCTCGGCCATGAGGTTTTCCTCTATTTTCATCTTCGGGTACTTCCTTTTCCGCATCCTCGCCTTCAGCTCATCCGGGTGCGTACGGAGGACGAATACAAAATCCACGGGGAGCCGGAATTCGCAGCCGAGGTGCCCCTCAACGACTGCATTCTTCTTCCCCTTCAGCTCACGGATTGTGGCTGCCCTGAGCTTGCGCACATCCACTATCCTCTCCACGCCCTGCTTTCCGGTTATGCAATTGTGCTTCTCCGCAATCTCCTTTAGGCTGAGCAAGGCCCACCCTTCCCTGCGGCTTATTTCCGAAGCGACGGAGCTTTTTCCGGTCCCGGGCGTGCCGGTAATGAGAATTCGCATCAATTGGTTGGGCGGGCAGCAATTTTTTAAGATTTGCCATTGCTATACGGGCAGAGGTGAATGGATGGATTTGAAACAACTCGGTCCGTGGGCATACATACTGGGCGTGGTTGTTGCGTTCCTGGCCGGCTTTGCCGCGCCTGCGAATGTGATGGTTGTGCTCGTGCTCGGGGTGCTC
>JAQUBA010000001.1 GCA_028686985.1 Candidatus Iainarchaeum sp. | reverse complement strand
ATATTCAATTATCTACATTTTTTTATAAAAATGATGTAGAACATATAGAGAGTTCTGACGCCATCCTCCCGAGGTCCATGGATTATTCCCCTTTCGGCTCCAGCGCGGACTTGTACGCCTCGTACTGTTCCTTGCTGGAGATGACGGATAGGA
The DNA here is from genome assembly GCA_028686985.1 of Candidatus Iainarchaeum sp. Taxonomy (GTDB): domain Archaea; phylum Micrarchaeota; class Micrarchaeia; order Anstonellales; family Bilamarchaeaceae; genus CAIXOA01. Next base: position 147,042 of record JAQUBA010000001.1, on the reverse strand, counting down.
GGATATTCTCTTCGTCCAGGGACCTCATGAGAATGCTCTTGGCCCCGGCGCTGATTATCAGCTCCGCGGCCTCGTCCTTGACCTCGCGCATGAGCGCGTCGCTTATGTTGAAGCCGAAGGACGCCATGCTCTCTATCCCGTCCGGGAGGTTGAAGTTGGAGCCCTGGATCACCCCGTCCCTGCGTATCACTGCTGCCATCACGCCGTGGTTCCTGAGCCTCTCTAGTATCTCAAACACTCATTCCACCTCCACGCCCAGCGGCCCGAGCTTTACCGGGATGTCCATGGGGAACTCGGGGCTGGAGACGAACTTCGCGCCCTCGGATACCTTTATCGTGAACTCCTGGTCCACCGAATGCTTTATCTGCGTGAGGAATTTCTCGTCGTGCATCCCCTCGTCTATCAGGAAAAGTGTTGTCGCGTTCGCGTTCTTGAGCCGGCCGTCCACGAGCGACAGGAACTTGAAAAGGGAGTCGGTCTGGGAATGGACGGAGAGGGTGGAGAGTGAGTGGAAGACCACGCGGAGGCGCTTCGCCTTCATCTGCTCCACGGATTCGTTTATGGTGAGCGAGAGCTCGTTGAGCGCGCCGGGCCCGCTTATCTGGATTATGCTGGGCGTCGGGGGCGCGGGTGCGGAAATCGTCGCGGAATAGCAGTCAAGGTATTTCACAAGCTCGGACTTTATGCTCATGCCCATCTCCGTTGCGAGCTTCTCCAGTTCCTCCGGGGTGCGGTCAGTGGTGATTACAAGGATTTTGTCGCCGGCCTGTATCCCGGCGGAGATGAAATGGAATGCGAATGCCAGCTTCTCCATGCCCCCGGGCCCTATGAACGCTATGGTTGCCGGGTTCTTGTAGCCGCCGTCAAGCATTATGTCGAATTGGGAGATGCCTGTGCTGGCGCGGCTGAGCCGGAGCACGGGGAGGTTCTTGTTGACGCCTAATTCGTCCATGCCCCTGTTTCATTCGGAAAATTTAAAATGGGTGGAGATGTAACCATGGTTACAATAAAAACGAATAAAACGCTTGCCCTGGTAACAGGGGCATGGCAGACTTCTCTTTTGGGATTGCGGAATTCGCCGGGAACATGTACGGCATCCTCCAGACGCAGTTCGGCGCAACGAACGCCAACGTGGTGGTGATGGCGCTGGGCATCGTTGCGTACGCCGCGGTCATAGGCCTCTTCTGGAAAACGCTTTCGCGCAGGAACATATTTGAGATAGACTGGAGGAAAGTCGGGTCGGGCACGATATCGCGCTGGATAGAAAGGCTGAAATTCGCGCTTGAGTACGTGATAGTGTTCCCGCTCGCCACGTTCGCCTGGTTCGTGGTGCTCACGCTGTTCCTCTTCTTCATGTCAAAGACCGCCACCATGGCAGACATGATGTTCGTTTCAATATCGCTGGTGGCCGCCACTAGGGTATGCGCGTATTACGATGAGGACATCGCAGGTGACATCGCGAAGGTCATCCCCATCGCGCTGCTGGGCGTCTTCATAACCCAGCCCAGCATGTTCTCCGCGCCCGTGATTGAGGAGCGTCTTGAAGACATGGTGGGTGTAATCGGCATGGTGCTGCCCTACCTCGCGATGCTGATGGGGCTGGAGGTCGTGCTGAGGGTCTTGTTCCTCATAAAAAGAGTGATTTGGCCCGAGGAGAAAACTACGAAGGGCTAAAGCCAGGGGAGGGAATCGAACCCCCCTATGCCGGTTTCTTCTCGGGAATTTCTTCCCCCTGGAGCTGCAGCCGGCCACATAGCCTATCTGTCACCCTGGCAAATTCGGCAAATTAGAATAGGCGGAGATTGTTTTTAAACTGTTGCGCACCAATTCTCTTCCGCTGGGCCCATAGCTCAGGCTGGTTAGAGCGACGGTCTTATATGGCCTGCTCTAATACAACAGGTTCTAAGACAGCCGTAGGTCTGGAGTTCAAATCTCCATGGGCCCATTCCCATTCGTGATGCTAATGCCGAAGCTGTTCGTATTTGATTTGGACGACACCCTCATCCACCTCTGGATAGACTGGAACGGGGCCGTGAAGAGGGAAATCCTGGAATGCATGGAGAAGGACGGGCTGAAGCTGGACCCGTCCGAGGACATAGTCCTTGTGAGCGAGAATGCGTCCAACACCGCCGAGAGGAAGAAGGCCGTGGACGGCATATTCTGGAAATACGAGGGCGCATGCCTGGGGAACGGCGAGTTCTCCATCTATGCGCAGGCAAGCGGGATATTGAGGGAGTTGAGGAAGAGGGGGCACAAGGTGGCGATTGCCTCAAACAACACTTTGCAGCTCATACAGGGCGCCCTGGAGGCCGCCGGCATTGAGGTTGATGCGGTGCGCGGCCGCGACACGGTGAAGAAGGCGAAGCCGCACCCCGACATGCTCTTCAGCATAATGGACGAGCTTCGCTTTTCCCGCGACGACACGATAATGGTCGGGGACAGCTGCACGGACGAGGGCGCGGGGAAGGCGGCCGAGGTCCGGACCATAATCGTGAAGCCCGGGGAGATAGATTTAAAGAAGGTTCTGGGGATTTGAATATCCAATAGCCCCGTCGTCTAGCGGTCAAGGATAACCCTGGCGGCGTGAGCCACCCGGGTCCTTAAAGAAGGCTCTGGACCTTTTGACACCGGTTCGAATCCGGTCGGGGCTATTTCAGTTTTCGGTTTCCAGTTCCCGGTTTCCTGGGGCTGGAACCATCTTATTTTATCTCAACTTCCAGCCCTGTCTCTTTAGCTATTGCAAACAATTTGTCCCTATCTGGCGCCTTGAAGGATTTGCGCTCATAAACCAGCGTATCCACTTTCTCCACGTTCTTTTCCATTGCTTGCCTCAGAGTATCGGCGCCCAGATTTGCCGCTTGATACTTCGGCAAAATATGCCCGAACGCATCCTCGCTCTCCAGCATGAGCCTGGTGAAGAAGGGCGCATAGTGCCCGCCTCCGGCCCCAACGAATGAGTTGTATAATCTCTTCCCATCTATGGAGTCCATTATGGCTTCGGCGACAATTTCCGCCGCCTTCCTGTTTCCCCATTCCTCCTCCGAGCTCCCTATCTCTATGAATATTATGGGCAGCTTGCAGGTGGGGCCGTGGTGGTCCACCTCCTGGTTCACGTTCCATCCCAATGTGTTCTTCTCAGCCAATGCCCGGAGCAAATCCTTCATCCTGCTCGCGTACGCGGTGTTGAGGGTGCGGGGGGAGCCGCCCATCTCCGCCTTGCCCCAATTCCCCGGGACATGCACGGTCAATGCGGGGAACTTCCTCTCGCTCCTGTGCGTGGAGAGCACCAGCAGCCAGTCCGCCTGGAAATCCGTGGGCACATCCAGGATTAGTTCCACTTTCGTATCCAGCATGCGGTGGCCTTTCCATTCCCATCCATCCCCCTTTTCCGAAAATCCCATCTCCATGAGGCGCTGCGCGATGTTGCCGCTAGCCTGGTTTTTGCTGGAAAAGAGAATCTGCATGCATGAAGGATGGCTGGGAAAGGATTTAATAAGTGCCTGTGGAAACGGGCGCATGGCAAACCTAAACCTGGTCTCCAAGGCATTCGGCGAGGGCTTCGGAATGGCGAGGGGCAACTGGAAGGAGCTCTTCGTGCAGAACGTGAAAATCATAGTGGCCGGGCTTGTGTTGACCGCCGTGGCTGGCATGTTGGTGGGGCTGCTTGCCGCCCTGGCTGGCGGCGCCATACTCGGCTCGGCCGCCGGGGTGTGGGCGGGTTTTGCGCTGGGCATTTTCGTCGCCCTCATGGTTTATGCCGGGATGGCCAGCGTTGCCTACAACGTGGTTGAAGAAGTGGAAGGGAAGGCGAGGCACAATCTGCTCGGAAATTTCAAAAAGAACGTCCTCCCTGTCGCGGTTTATACAATCATAGTCATGGTGCTCATTTACGGGATAGGGTACGGCCCGAGGCTGGCGCTCATGCTCTCAGGCGCGAACATCTCCCAGAACTTCACGCTCACATTTGCGCTGAACATATACGAGACCGCCGTATCCGTCATAATAGGGCTGTTCATAGTATTCGCGATGTTTGAGCTGGTGCTGAAGGGCGCCGGCGTGCTGCAATGCGTGGGGAAGTCCTTCTCGCTGGTGAAGGCGAACCTGATTGAGACAATCGTGTTCTACCTGGCATATTGCATATATTCGCTGGTCGTAGGGCTTGTGCTGGGCGTGGTTTTCGCCGTGCTGTGCGGGGTGCCGTTCATGCTGGGGGTCATGGTGTCCGGCATTGCGGGCATGGGGCAGGCCACGTTCGTGCTTGCGTTGCTCGCGCTGTTCGGGGGCGCGTTCTTGGTCGCATTCCTCGCAGGAACCTATACTGCGGGCCTGCCGATCGCATACCGCTTCTGGAAGCTGGTGAGGAAAGAAAAATAGGACTGGGGGAAAATAAGTATAGTGTCAGCAGCAGTCCGCTTTCCCGTCCGTAGGACAGTACAGGCAAAACCGTGAGAGGGCTTAACTTCCGAGTTCGGGATGGGATCGGGTGTTTCCCCCCTCCTATGGCCGCTGACAAAATATTGATAGTCGGGAAGGGTTTTTAATATATACTCATACATTAATAATCTATTATGACCACTAAACATGGCGCAACCCACCTCCACCCGCTTGAGATGAAGAGGGCGTTCGTATCAACTTGCAGGCACATGTTCCCGAATGACGCGCCACTGCTGGAGCTGGCCCGAAGGAGGGCATTCACGCCCGGCTTTGCGGTCCTGACCTTCGCAAACAAGGGCGCGCTGGAGGATGGGGTGGGGATGTTCCTCTTCCAGGTCATGGACGCGGAGGCGGAAGGGGAAGCGGCGGTGCGGAGGATTATCCGGGCACACATGAAGATGGACCCGATTGCCGTGGCAACCTCCCTTATAGACATACTCCTGAAGACCAGGGACGAGGCGCCCTTCTTCGCGGCCATAGATGCTTCCAAGAGGATAATGGGGAAGGGGAGCGATGCGAGGAATAATGGCAGGATGCGCGCATCCATTGAATTCCTCAAGGCATGCGCGGAGGACGGGGTCGGGTACCAGGAACTGGTCATCGGCTCTTCGCTGATCCAGGTGCGGGACGACATCATAGATGCGGCCGCAGTAATGGGCATGGGCACGGACTTTGATTACGAGGGGCGCTCCCTTTTCCGGGGGGTGCTTGCCATTTCAGGGCTCGTGTTTGAGGACGTGGGGATATGCGCGCCCCATGGCATCGCCAGGAACGCGCTCCTTGACGATTACGTAGGGGCGTGCCTGAGCCTCTATGGGAAATGCATAAACTCCCTGCGTTACTTCGCCGACTATTTCGCCGCGGTGCTGATGGACCGTGGAGGGGATGCCGAGGCGGGCAGCCAGCCGAACTGGAGGGGCGGCAGGGCGCTCATACGGCTCTTCACTGACGAGAGTGCATTGGAACGGATAGGGGACGCAAAGGATGACCCTCGCGGCCTGCAGCTTGTGATGGACGACATAGCCGGGTTGAATGAGCGGGTTGAAGGGGATGCGCCCATCTTATGGAGTTAAAACTTTTCTTCTACAAGCTCTTCCCATGTCCCTTCTTGTAGGAATAGTCGGGAAGCCCAACGCAGGCAAAAGCACATTCTTTTCATCCCTCACGATGGTTGATGCGAAGATTGCCCCTTATCCCTTCACTACTTTGGAGCCTAATACCGGGGTTGGGTACGTGCGGAAGAAATGCCCGCACCCGGAGAAGGGGGGGAAATGCTCACCCCAGGACTCCGTATGCGAGAACGGGACGCGGTACGTGCCCGTCAAACTATTGGACGTCGCCGGGCTTGTGCCCGATGCGCACAAGGGGAGGGGGCTTGGGTTGCAGTTTTTGGACGATTTGCGCACCGCGGACGGCTTCATACAGGTGGTGGACGGGACGGGAAGGAGCGACCTGGAAGGGAATCCGGCGCAGGGCGCGGACCCCGCCGACGAAGTGCGCTTCCTCCAGATGGAGCTTGAGCAGTGGATATACTCCATAATAGAGAAGAACTGGAAAAAGGTCAAGGGGAGGGGGATTGCCGAGCTCGCGGACGTGCTCACCGGGCTGAAGGTAACGCTGCCCCAAGCCGAAAAAATAGCAAATGAGTTGGGGCTTCCGCTGGAGCGGATTGAATGGTGCGAGGCGGAGCGGCTCTCCTTTGCGAAAAGGATACTTGAGAATAAGCCCATGGTTGTCGCCGCGAACAAGGTGGATTCGGGCGCGGACCTGAAGGCGCTGCAGAGGGAACTGCACGGGAAAAAGGTGATTCCGTGCTCTGCCCTGTATGAGCTGGTCCTCCGCAAGGCGGCTAAGGCGGGGAGCATAGAGTACTGGCCCGGTGATTCGGACTTCAAAATCCTGAAGGCAAGCAGGGAGCAGGAGGACGCCCTGCGCAAGATAAAGGACTACCTTTCCTCCCACGGGGGGACCGGGGTGCAGAAGGCGCTGGAGGAGCTGGTGTTCGGGGGCCTGCGGATGATCGCCGCCTACCCCGTGGAGGACGAGGGCAAATGGGAGGACAGGAAGGGGAACCTCCTCCCGAACGTCCATCTTATGGAGGAGGGGGGCACCGCGATAGATTTGGCGGAAAAGGTGCACACGGACCTCGCGAAGAGGTTCATAGGCGCCATTGACGCCCGCACGGGAAGGCGCGTAGGAAAGGAATATGTATTAAAAGACTCTGATATCATAAAGATACTTTCTGGAAGGTGATTTTCTGGACAAAAATGTTCTATACCCTGCTATATCCATAATAGTGGTCGTGCTTGTCGCAATCGGCATCTATATCGCGGCTACGGCCCTGGGCGGCACCACACCCCATGAAGGGGGGGAAGACGACACGGCAGCCGTGCAGGAGCTGTTCTTCAGTTCCGTGGAGAGGCCGATGGACGCGGGCGATTACATCTATTCCTATACTGAAATGCACAGCAACGGATACCACGCGGATGTCACCATCTCGCGGAAAGGGAACGAATCCTACTCCATGAGGCGCGACCCGGTGTCCGGGAGGGCGGCTTACTTCGGCGCGAACGAGAGTGTCGTATGCATAACATACCTCGGAGAGGAGAAATGCGCGGAAGTGAACAGCACCTCGCCATTCGCGGGCTATGCGCTCTCGCTCCAGCAGCTCCTTTACAACGAAGAAAGCGCAGCCGCGATGGAGGACCACTATGGCAAGCTGGTCCAATACGGCGGCATGGACTTCTTCCCGGAAATGGCGGAAAAGGAGGTCGGCGGAAACCCGTGCACCGAGATAAACTATACGATGGATTATTCCCGGCTCACGGTCGCCCAGCTGAACGAAATAGGGCTCACGGCGAACGACCCGCTCCTGCTGCGCTCCAGCCAGTACGATTTCACGGCGTGCATAGGGGCAGGGGGGGACGTATACTACAGGAAGCTGCACTGGATTGACCTTGGGCAGGAGGCCTGGATGGAATCAACTGCCACCGAATCCGTGTGGGGCAGGGGGCTTGACATCCAGAAGCCGGCACAGCTTGTAGAAACGGATGAGCTTTATTCCTTCTACCAGGAGATCGCCTCGCTGGCAAGCGAGTACCTCACGTGCATCGCAGGCAACAACACGGACAGGTGCATAGCCGAGGCGGCGGTCAGCTGGAAGAACCCTGGGCTTTGCGTGGATTCGGGCACCCAGCAAGACTTCTGCTACATAAACGCGGGGCTAGGGGCAGAGGACCCGTCCGTGTGCGGCAACGTGAGCGCGGGCCTGAGGGACGGCTGCTACCTTGAGTTCGCGAACCTGCTGCAGGACGCTAGCTATTGCGAAAGGATAACGGACGCGGCGCTGAGGCAGCAGTGCGACGACCTTAACATAAGCGTGGCCGGGGAATGCAGCGCTGACGCGGACTGCATGAGGACGGGATGCTCCTCGCAATTGTGCGTACCCACCGGGAATTCGGATGTGGTGGACACGTGCGAATACAGGCCCGAATACGCGTGCTTGGCGCAGACGAGCTGCGGGTGCGTGGAGGGACGGTGCTCCTGGAGGCAGACTCCGGACTACCTGAACTGCCTTAACGTTACGATGGTGATAGAATGATAGTTGGGTCTAAAGTAACCAGGGTGGAAGCGACAAGGGGAAAGGACGGCCCGGGGAAGGGCCTAAGGGTGGAGATAAACCTCAAGGACATCGGCGGAAAGGGCGATGACGTTGAAATCAAATACGAATTCGCCGCCGACTACCAAGAAGGCCTGGGAAGGATAGTGATTGAGGGCGAGCTCCTGGACAGGGCGGACAAGAAGGTGGCGGACGAGGCCCGCAAGATGTGGAAGGAAAAGAAGGACCTCCCTGCCGACTACAAGCTGTCCCTCATAAACTCCGTGAACTACATCGCGAGCGCGGAAGGGGTGCTTGCGGCGAAGATGCTGCGGCTCGCGCCCCCGATTGCGCCTCCGCGCATAGCTAAGAAAGCCTAGCCGCCCCCTTCAGCACAAGGTACATTGCATAGGAGAGCGGGGCTTCCCTGCCCTCCCCTTTTTCCATTTTTTCCATTGTTGAGTTGAGGAACTCCTGCGAAGGGATTTCCTGCAAGGCCACTATTTTCACCGGTTCCGCGCCGAAGGCGGTTGCGTCCCTGTACGGCTCAAAATCATCCAGGGACCTTAGCTCCTTTGCAACCAGCCCAGTGGAGCCGTGCAGCGTGTTGGGCACCCTTATGAGGCGCTTCGTGTCTATCGTGACGCCCGTGTCCACGTCTATGCACTGCACCGGAAGGTCCTTTGCCACCGGTTCTATCCTATCCACGATGTCCTTTATGCTGGTGCTGCCCCAATTGCCATCTTTTATCCCGCGCTTCAGAAGGCCCGCCTCCTCCATCTTCTTCAGCCTGCGGTGGATCCTGGAAGGATCCTCATTGATTGCCTTTATCACGGCCCTGCATAATTTTCCCCTGTACCCCCAGTCACTTTCCTTGGGCCCCTCGGGCCTCCATTTGTTTTCGCTGAGGGGGAAGAAACTCCTGTAATTCAGCCCCTTCCCGGAGATGTAGTCGCTTATCTCCCTCCTCGCGTCCCCCCCAAGCATCCTGTATGCGGGGTCGCGCACGTGGATATGGTAGCCGCGGTTGCCGGAGAAAACCATCCGCATGTACTGCTTCTTTATTCCAAAATCGGAGGCGAGAAAATCATCTGCCAGCTTGAGCGCGTCGGCACGAACCTTCTCCTGCTCCTCCCTGGAAAGGAAGAGCCCCGCATGGACGTCCAGGTCAAATATGAGGTCCCCGCCCATCCAGCCCTTGTTCTCCATAGGGGTTGCCTTGGGGAATTTGTAGTATGCGACGGAATGGGATATGTAAAGGGGCGTGTCCCTTATGAGGTAATTCTGGAGCGCGGCGTCGCTCCCGAACTCCATGTGCCTCGCCTCTATCTTCCTGTCAAAGCCGCCAATGCCGAACTCCCTCTGCTCCACGCTGGGCACCCGTATGTCCGCCTTCCGGTAATGCTCAGAGAAGCGCTTCAGGACGAACTGCCGTTCCCTTTCTTCCAAGGTTCCACCTTCCCCTTCCACCTCAGCGGCGTCCCTATCCTGCAGTCAGCGACGCACAGCCCGTAGCTGAGGAGCGTTGCGCACGACGCCATGGAATATCCCCTCCTGATCATGTGGTCCAGCTGGTATTTGGTCTTTTTTTCCTCGTAATCCGGGAGGTTGGAGAAAATCGCCTGCACCTTCTCCACCGGGACGTTCCTCGCGAGCAGGTAAATCGCGAGCACAAGCCGCGCCTGGTGGTTGAGGTTCTGGTGTTCCTTCGCGCCCTCCAGCAGCTTCTCTATGCACGGCGGGTTGTCCCCTTCCCTGAAGCTCATCTTCAGCACGGCCTCCTTCGGCACCAAAACCATCAGCTTCTTGGAATAATCCCGGATTATCTGGGGCGGGTTCTGGAGCGGCTTGTACGATTCCATCCTCCCCTTCACCGCCTCTTCCATGAGCCGGATTACCTCGTGCCTCGTCACTTCCACGAATCCGCCCTTCACATTCCGGAATATGAGGCGGTAATCCACGGAGCGCGGGGAGAAGGATGCATACTGATAGACGGGAAGGGCCAGCTTCCCCTCAAATTCCTGCGGGGTTATGCCCAGCTCCCTGCCCAGCTTCCCCAGGTTCTCTTCCGAATCCTCGCACATTAGCTTGTAGGCGCGCTTAGCCTCGGCCACTGCGAACTTGTTTGTGAGGAAGCGGTTGCGCAGGTGCGCGAGCATCATCCTCGCCGCGGCGTAGGAACCCAAATCAATCAGGTCATCCGAGGGGTGCAGATAGACGGGTTTCCAGACCTTGCCTTGCAGGGCAGCCACCACCCTCTGCACCGCCCTCTCCATTATCTCGTCGTTCAGCTCCAGGGAGGAACCTTCCACCTTCTGCTTTGCTTCGGAGGTGAAGGGGTATTTGGATGAAAAGGAGAACTCCATACGCACCTATTTTGCGCTGGAGGGAATAAAACGCTTTTGGGGGCTCGTTTCCGCCAATCAGGCGGCTTCCGCGGATGCCTGCGCCTGGGCAGGGTGCTGGGCAGGCGGGGCCGCCCGTACCTGCTTTGCCCCGGCCTCATCTTTCAATTGCAGGAATATCCGCTTTGAGGCATCCATGATGCCGGCGTCCGTGAATTTGCTCATGGCGACCTGGGGAAGGTTGCCCGGCAGATGCGCTAGAAATTCTCCCTTCGGCCATACGACCGCCGGGGCGCCGTCCTTGCGCTTTGCTTCGGAGCACGCCTCCTTCTCCGCCTTGCTTATTTCCCCCTCCTTAGAGGGGAGGAGCCTGCGCAGCGAATCCGCAACCAGCCCGACGCAGATGAGCTGCAATGTGCGCTCGTCCGCCCTGCTGGTGATTACGACCCCTTTCCTGGCGTATGCTTCCAGTATCGGGTCAATATTAGGCTTTTCTTTCCTTTTTTGGGGAACTTGGGCTGGAACTTTGTGAAGAAGGACTCTGGCCACTTGCGTTCCGACCATTTTCTCGCCTTGCATATATTCTAGGCAACTCGGTATGAGTAATATTATTGCACTTCACTGAAGTAAAACGGTCAGGGCGCAATCTTCCGGAACTCTTCCAGAACTAGCATGAACAGGTCGGGACCGCCTTCAAGCCTTGCGAAAAACTCCGACTTGGGGCTTATGTCCGAGAGCATTCGGATATTCCGGGCGGCTTCGGCCGCAGCCTCCAGGTGCGTTATCTGCTCTGCATTCAGCTTTGGGCCAAGATTCAGAATGACGAGGGTTATGGCGGCCATTTCCCTATCCAGCCTTGACTCCGGGATTGGAGGCCTCCTCATCCCATCCACGAGGGGCAGGGGGATTTCACTGGTTGAGCGCGGGGAGGGCCCGCGTGAGTCTCTTGCAGGATGGGGGGAAAGGGAACGCATCTGCGATGTTCTCGGCGGCTGGGATGGTGTTGGGGATTCCATTTTACGCACTTGCATCCTGATTGGTTTGAAAAGTAATATAAAAGTATTCGCAGGCCGGGCCGCTTGCCCTCATTTCCTCCTCATGGGCCTTATCCCCTCGCCCAGGTAGTAGGCGACGGTCAGGTAGGCCATGTCAAACGCCATTATGAGTATGAAATAGCTCCACGCGCCGGTTATCAGCCCGACGCAAAGGGTGCCCCCCTTGAGCCAGAGCCGGTATTCGCCAAGGGGCGCAAGCACGCCCTCCAGCGGAACTTCGTCCATTGTGGAGAGTATGAAGAACGCGACCATCAGCTGCAGGTCCATGGGGCCAAGCCCGTAGAAAAGGGCGGTGATTACCGCGATTATCACGGCAAGCCCGTGGGCCACCCTGTCCACCTTGCCCATGAACACCTGCGCGGCAAGGATTGCGAGGAACATGGAGGACGCCGGGGAGAAGGAGAGCACGTAACCGAACGCGAGCCCCGCGATGAGCGCAATGGGCCACTTGAGGAGCCCTTTCCCCTTCTTTTCGTCTTCTATGAAATCAACGAATTTGATTGAGCCCCCGGAGATTACCGCAGCAAGAACGTCAAACATGGGTTAGTATCATTCGGAAAAGTTAAATGAATTGCTATTCCCTTGCCGCATACCAGATGAGCGGGAATGCGAGCGTCGCGTCCGCCCTCACGGTCACGTGCTTGCCCCCTTCCGAAATCTTTCCCCAGCTCACTGCTTCGGAGGCAGGGGCGCCGCTCAGGCTCCCGTCGTAGGATTCCGAGGTGGATACATAGAGTGCGTAGTCTAATCCACCACGCAACAGATTAACCCCTATCGTATGGTGCTTGGAGATTCCCCCTCCCAGGACTATTGCCGCGGTCTTGTCCGCGTTCAGCACGATGTCCGCCAGCGCCTTCATATCTTTCGTAACATCTATTGCGAAATCCCTGTGTTTTTGTTTTGCAAAGTATGACTGGAGACCGATGGCCGAATCGGTTATGCCCGGCGAGAAGACCGGCACCTTCCGTTTGTATGCCTGCCTCAGGAAGGAGCCCTCGCTTTCAATCACCCGTCCCATCTCAAATGCGAATTCCGAGGGGGAAACGGGCGAGCGCTTTGCGAGTTCGGCGAATACGGGCTTGAGTTTTTCCTCCAATAATTCGTATCTGTCATTGGGAACAAGTATGTTCCCTATCCTGTTCACGCCCTCCCGGTGCAGCTTCGCATCGTCCGCGGAGAAGGAGCCGAGGAAATAGGAATCATACGCCTTGATCATGTCGTGGTCAAGCGAGCCGCCGGTGGTGATGATTGCGTCCGCCCAGCCCTCTTTTACCATCTGGGTGAAGATTCCCCTCAGCCCGGAAGCCGCCATGTTCGCGGTGAATGCGAGGAAGATGGTGCACTTCTCCTTTTTCATTTTCTTCATCATTTCCACTGCGTTGCGCAGTTCGGATGCCTGGAAGCCCGCATCACCATATGCGTTTATGAGCTCGGAGAGCTCCGGCGCCTTCTGGAAATTGAAATCCTTCACTTCGTCCATGGGCTGGATTGGGCTTCGGGAATATAAAAAGATGACGGAAAATGAAAAGAAAACAGGGAAAGGAAAAACTCACCCCATTCCGTTGAGCAGCACCTGCGTCTTGTAGAACATGTACAGGAAGGGCACCACCAGGAGGAACGAGAGTATGTACATCACGGTGGCCCCGAGCGCGAACCCGCCCTTGCCCTTCGCCATGGACGCCTTCTCAACGTCCGCGAACAGCTTCCAGAGGTAGTAGATATTCACGAGCGGAATCAGGCATAGTATGAGCCGTATTATCGGGTCATAATCCGCCGTTGTAGCTGTTTTCAGCTCCTCCCACCATTTGTAGAGGATGTACAGGTCCACTATCGGGATTAACGCCATCAAGAGCGCAAGCCACGGGTTTCTTGCCATATTGTCACCTGCGGGATTTTCTTTGAAAAGGATATTAAAGGCGGCGGGGGGAGCTGGAAGGGAGAAACGGGCTATTCCGCCGCCCCGTGATGCTCAAGAATGTCTCTTATCTTATCGAGTTTTTCCATCTCACCAAGAATGGTGCCAAGCTTGGGCAACGTTGCGGGTTCCCGCCCGGGTTCTGGATCCACTGCGACTAGCACGGCATCAACGACTCCGCCCCCGCTTCTGCGCCCGATTTCAGCAAATGCATGATCAAGGCTGTCATCCATCTCCCGGACCAGGAAAAGAGGCCTACGGCCCCGCTCATCCCTGCCGTCCAATTTCGCTCCGGCAGAAACGGCAGTCCTCACGCCGTCCACATCCAAGGTTCTTATCGCAGCCATGAGCTGCCCAAAAAGCTTCACTTCCTCCTCCCGGCTCCTGGGCTTTGCGGGTGGAGATGCGAGCAATGGGCCTCCAATTGCACATTCCGCGCATTTCCCTGGACCCCGAACCTCCCTGACATCCTGCCTGAAAGCCATAAAATCATCCTGCACCATCAGCGGTTTTCCGCTTTATGCACCTAATCGCGCCACATTATATTAAAAACACGGCGGAGCCCGGATGAATCGGGTATATAAATCTTATTACACACAAGTATAATTATGAACACAATCAAAAATGCCGCCGGCATTACGCGCAGGGAACTCCTCCGCGGGGCGCTAGCCTCGGCAGCCCTCCTCGCGCTCCCCTCATGCATAGGCGTGCCCAGGCTGAGGGTTCTGGGCCCCGACGGGGAAGTGAACAGAATGCCGTATCCGCAGGGCATCCCCACCATGGATGATGTGCGCACCTTCAGGGATTCCATTTATGCGCTGAAGAGGATAGTGAATCGCCTCATTTTCAGGGCGAACGGCGACATGGAGAGGTGCGGCCCCGAGGAACGCGAAAGGATTGGGGGTTGGGCCGCCATGGCAAGGACGCCGCTGGAGGTGGCCGAGGAATACCTCTCCCGCTGCGATTCCTTCCTTTCCGGAGGGGCGGCCCCCACCGAGAGGGAGGGCGAATACATGGTGAACAGGTACAAATTCGCGTACGATTTGCTTTCCAGCTCCATAAAGGGATATGCCAGGATAATGCCCAGGGCGAACCTCTCTCTTGATCTTAGCCTATCGGGGTACGACCTGGATTTGGACGACCTCTGATTTTCCGGCATAAATTACCGATAATTGCACCTTGCTGCTCAGGCGTATTATGTTATTACGATACATACCATTAAATATAACCAGCATGCATAACATATTAAGCATAAGGTGCATGACATGAAAAACGATGAAACGACCAAAAAGCCGGAAAAGTATTCGAAAATGGTCCTCGTGAAGGGCTATCTCAGGCCTGACGGGACGTCTTATTATGTTTCGATACCCCGGGAGATAAGGGATTCCCTGAACCTGAAGGGCGGGGAGTACTTCGTCATGAGGGCGAAGAAGGAAAAGAAGAGAATCACGATGAAGATGGTAGAGCTTGCCGCGGACGACGAGTGAGGCGGCAATTTTTCCTTTTATCTTATCCTAATTATGCTGTTTTGCCGTTTTGTTATGTTGTCCTATCTCTAATAATCTGTTTAATAAGGATTTTGGCACATAAAGAAGCTGGGGTTTCTATATGGCAAAACAAGGATTCGCAGGAAAGGATGGGGCCGGGAAGCGGCCGGAAGAAAGGCGATGCGGGAGCCAATCCCCCAAGCCTCTTGGGCGCTGGGGAGGAGCGGCGGGCGAACCCATGGCACGCGTTGGCGGCGAAGTGCAGGATTTCACAAGGCTTGGCCGCGAGATTTATTATATTACGAGAAGGATTATGGCAACCGACCCTTCCAGGAGGATAGATTCCAAAGAGGCCGAACACCGAATACTCGAGGCTGCGGCGGAGGTCGCCGGGCTCTGGAGGAGCCGCGGCGAGGACGAGAAGGCCGATGCCCTCGTCAGGACCTACGGGCTGGACGCCGCTTCGGAATTGAAAAGGACCAAAAGGCTCGCAATCGTGGTTCTTGCTACCCACTCGGCTTCGGAACCCACAAGCAGGAAACAAATGGAGGCATACGTGAGCAACGGGCTTTTCCCCAAGGGAATCAATTTTGCGGGAATACTCGAAGCCGCGGCCGGGATGCAGCAATACCCTGAGGCAGGGCAGGCAGTGGTTGAAAAGCACGGGCTAAGCGCGGAGGAGGCGGAAGTTGCGGCAATAATCGCGGTTTTCCGGAAGAAAGCCCCGGAATACTGCGGCCAGACCGCGCCGGAATTCATTTCCTCGCTGCGTGCTGTCATGCTGAAGCATGCGCCCCAGCTGCTTGAAGACCGGATGGTGCTGGAGCACATCAACAACAATCTCCGCTACAGGCTGGGGGACAGCATGCAGGAAGTGGACGAGCTTAAGGCATAAGGGATTTGGCATGGCACTTGAAACTAGAACCGTTGGAAAAGAGCCGGTTGTGGGGGTGCAGGGCGCGGCAGCAATCCGCTCCGCAGGGGAGGCCTACCGCAGAAGGATTACCGGGGGAAGCTGCACCGAGAGGTTTGTCCTTGAGATAGAGATGGCCCGCAATCCTGGGAAGAGGGTGAGGATGAAAGACTGCGGATACCCGGAATACGAAATCAGGAGGGCGGCAGGCAACATCGCCCGGTGCTGGCTGATGGTGGGCACGCTCGGGGAAGGCATGGAGAGGTTCAAGAAACAGGCCGAGATGCTGAGGGAAAGGGCGGAAGTGCTGATTGAGACCTACGGGCTGACTCCCGCGGAGCTCGCGGCGAACTGGGGGGGAATGAGGGGATTTTGATGGCAAAACAAAGGACTATTGCGGCTGGAGGGGATTTGCTCAATGAGCTGGAAAAGGCGGCTGGCAGCGATGGACAGCTGAAACGGGAAATCGGGCGCATGAGGGAGAGGTTCGGGGGGCAGGATTTCGCCAGACGCCTCACCCCCGGCCAGAAAGCGGAAATACTTGCGCTGGCGGACGGGTCCATGCGGAACTGGCGGGAGATGCGGAGGCTCCTTCGCGGGTTTGGCCGCGGGGGGGAGCGGAAGCAGGAAACCGCAGTTGCGTCCCTCGTAAGGCGGGCCAAATCCTCCATCAAGACCACTGTCGATGTCGCGATAAGGCTGAAGGAGCTGGCCGAGGCGGCGAAGCGCAACAAGCCCGGGATGGCATTCGGCCTTTTTGTGGAGGCCGGGGAGCACTACCTCCGCGCCAGGTTCTTTGCAAGGATGGCAAGGGCAGGAGAAATGTTCGCTAAGGCCGCTGCGCTCGCAAAGAACAAATCCGTGGCCTCCGGGCTGCGCGAGAGGGCGGGAGACGCCTTCAGCAAGGCACTGGACGGCACGGAAGGCGGCTATACCACGAGGCACGGAGATGCGAGGAAGCAGTACGAGCTTGCCGCGAACCTTGTGAGGAAAACAGAGCCTGGGAGGGCCGGAAGGCTGGACGCGAAGGCGGAGAGGGAATCCGGAAAGCAAGATTTCGTGGGCACCTATGAGCAGGTGACCGGCAGGCCCGAACCGCAGTATGAGGGTTATTTGGGATACTGAAGGGATTTGAATGGCAAAGCACAGGGCCATGGAAGCGGGAAGGGTTGCCGCCCATAAGCCGCACGGAAGGGCCCACCGCGGCAGGAAGGTGCTGGTGGAGGGGCTTTCCAATGTTGAGCGCGGGAAACATTTCGCCGCCCTCGCCGCGGGCGCAACCGATGCACGCAGAAAGGCGCGCTATGAGTTCTGTGCGGGTGAAGCTTTTGCGCGTGCCGCCTCGGATAGCAGGAATGACAGAAGGCGTGCGGGCAGGTTGCATGAAATCGCGGGGGACCGCTACTTTGATGCGGCAAACGGGCAACCCGGGCGCGCGGTTGCCCTGGCACGCGAGCAGTATGGGCTGGCCCTGGAAATGGGCGGGTATGCGAAGGTGCTGAACAGGAAGATTGCCGCATGCGACCGGATGTCTGCCGGGAAGCATGGCCCGGAAGGCACCAGGGCGGGCCCCGAGAATGGAATTTCCGTCTTTTAACGTATGCATATATGGCTAAAAGGAAGCTTTATATAGGGTTTTGCGGGAATTAAACCCTGATACTTATGGATAAGCTTAAGCTAAAGATAGCCGGGGAAATAAGCCTTTCCGAGGACCCGGGCTCCACCATGAAGAAGTGGAGGGAGATATTCGGCATCACGCAGGCAGAGCTTTCCAAGCACCTGAAGATTAGCGTATCCACTATAAGCGATTACGAGAGCAACAGGAGGAAATCCCCCGGCGCGGGCATCATAAAGAGGTTCGTGAATGCGCTCTTTGAGCTGGATGCGGCGCACGGCGGGATTGTGACGCAGAAAATGATGGAGGGGAAGAGTACCACTGACCAGTATTTTGAGGTGCACGAGTTCGCGCGCAGCGTGGATTTGGCGGACTTCATCAAGCTCATAGAAGGGGAGATAATACTGGGGGAAGGGATGGTTGAGGGAAAGAAGCTCTATGGATATACCCTCATAGACTCCATAAAGGTCATATTGGAGATGCCCTCCAACTTCTTTACCGGGATTTACGGGAACATGAACGAAAGGGCGATGATTTTTACCGGAGTTTCCACTGGGAGAAGCCCGATGGTGGTCATTCGGCTCAGCCCGTCCAAGCCAACTGCGGTAATCCTGCACGGGCTGGACAAGAAGAAGGTGGACAAATTGGCGGTGAAGATTGCGGAGAAGGAACAGGTTCCGCTCATCGCCACCAACCTTGAAGTGAGCCAAATAAAAGAGCGACTGAACAAGATATAGATGGTTGTCCATATGGCCGAAGCGCAGAAATCCTATGGTAAAACGCTTGCATTCTCCCGGCTCCAGATGATACCGGTTAAAGAGGAGCAGGGGCCGGTGGGGGCTGTGCATAAGCCGGATATTGATACGAGTGCGAGGAAGAGAAGGAAGGAATGATTTTATGGTTGGCATTGTCGGATATGGCGCTTACGTTCCGAAATACAGGATTAAGAGCGAAGTGATTGCGCAGGTCTGGGGCGAGGACCCGGACCGCATAAAGAAGGGGCTGGGCATAAACGAGAAGGCGATTGCGTCCAGCGACGAGGACGCTGCAACGCTCGCGGTTGAGGCTGCCAAGATTGCGCTCCAGAGGGCTGGGATTGCGCCCAAGAAACTGGGGGCGCTCTATGTGGGGAGCGAATCCCACCCCTATGCCGTGAAGCCCACGGCGACAATTGTGGCGGAGGCGATTGGGGCGACACCTGATTTGACTGCTGCTGATTTGGAATTCGCATGCAAGGCGGGCACCGCGGGAATCCAGATGTGCATGGGCCTCGTTGGCTCGGGAATGATGGAATACGGGATGGCGATTGGGGCCGACACCTCGCAGGGAAGGCCGGGGGATGCGCTGGAATATTCCACGGGCTGCGGGGCGGCTGCTTACATCATAGGGAAGGATGGGGAATCCCTTGCGATAATAGAGGACACCCATTCCTTTACCACGGACACTCCGGACTTCTGGAGGAGGAATAAAGCAGATTATCCCTCGCACGGAGGGAGATTCACGGGGCCGCCCGCGTACTTCAGGCACGTGAAGAGCGCGGCTCTTGGATTGATGAAGAAGATGAACACAAAGGTTGAGGATTACGATTATTTCGTGTTCCACCAGCCGAACGGGAAATTCCCGAAGGCGGTGGCGAAGATGTTGGGCGTGCCTCCGGAGAAGATTGCGGACGGGCTGCTCACACCTAATATCGGAAATACCTATTCCGGGGCATCCCCACTTGGGCTTGCGAACGTATTGGACATCGCGAAGGCAGGGGACAGGATATTTGTCACTTCCTTTGGGAGCGGCGCGGGCAGCGACGCCTTTTCCATAAAGGTCACGGACAGGATAAAGAACAGGGAAAGGGGCAAGCCGGTCTCCGAGTTCATAGCGCACAAGGAATATGTGGATTACGCGACTTACGCGAAGTATAGAAGGAAGTTCAAGGGCATGTGATGTGGTACTGATGAGGAAAGTCGCAATTGTCGGAGTGGGGATGACGAAGTTCGGGGAGCACTGGGAAAGGGGATTCCGCGACCTTGTCACAGAAGCGGGGGTTAAGGCGCTGGAGGATGCGGGCATGTCCGGGGCGGAGATTTCCGCAGGGTATGTCGGGACCATGGCTGCCGGGAGCTTGATTGGGCAGGAGCACACCGGGGCCCTGATTGCGGATTATATGGGATTGAACCCCATTCCCATCACCAGGGTGGAGGGCGCGTGCGCATCGGGAAGCCTTGCCTTGAGGCAGGGGCTTATGGCAGTTGCATCCGGAATGCACGACGTGGTGGTGGTCGGTGGGGTTGAGAAGATGACCGACCTGGACACCGCGGAAGTCAGCGAAATACTGGGAGGGGCCGGTGACCAGGAATGGGAACTTTTCCTCGGGGCCACCTTTCCCGGATTGTATGCGATGATGGCGAGGAGGTACATGCACGATTACAAGGCGACGGAGGAGATGCTCGCCTCTGTTGCTGTAAAGAACCACAAGCACGGGAGCATGAACCCGCTCGCGCAATTCCAGAACGAGATTACGATACAGGACGTGTTGGACTCCAAGATGGTGGCGGACCCGCTCAAGATACTGGACTGCTCGCCGCTCACGGACGGGGCGGCGGCCGTGGTGCTGGCGCCGCTTGACATTGCCAAGAAATACACGGACACTCCGATTGAGATTGTCGCGAGCGCGCAGGCGAGCGACACGATTGCGCTGCACAACAGGAGTTCAATCGCTGGGGTGAAGGCAGCGCAGATTGCGGCGCAAGCGGCTTACAAGCAGGCGGGGGTTTCCCCCTCCCAAATCAGGGTTGCGGAGGTGCATGACTGCTTCACGATTGCGGAACTGATGGCGATTGAGGATTTGGGCTTCTTCTCCAAGGGGAAGGGGGGGGAAGCTTCCCTTAATGGGGAGACGCAGATCGGGGCGAAGATTCCGGTCAATACGAGCGGCGGGCTGAAGGCGTGCGGGCATCCCGTGGGTGCCACTGGCATAAAGCAGGCCGTTGAGATCAGTTGGCAATTGCAGGGCGAGGCCGGGAAGAGGCAGGTCTCCGGAGCGGACATCGGGCTTTCCCACAATGTCGGGGGCAGCGGTGCTACCGCGGTCGTGCATATCTACAAGAGGGTGAACTAGATGAAGGAATCCATTCCGCTCACATGGAGGAAGATACCGGACAGGTACAGGCTTCTGGGGAGCTTGTGCAAGAACTGCAATAGCCATTATTTCCCTGCAAGGCACGTTTGCCCGAAATGCAGGAGGAAGGGGAAAATAGAGTCTTACCAGTTCTCCGGGCGCGGAAGGGTGTTCTCATTCACGGAAATCCACGCGCCGCCTGCGGGCTTTGAGGAGCAGATCCCCTACGTGATGGCAATCGTGGAGTTGGCCGAAGGGGCGCGCTGCACCGGGGAGATTGTGGACGTGCTGAAGAAGGACATGCAGATAGGGGACGAGGTGGAGATGGTCTTCAGGAAGATACAGAGCAACGACCCTGAGGGGCTAATCCACTACGGCTTCAAGTTCAAGAAAGTGAAGAAATGAACCAAACCGGAGCGATGTATGCGGAGGTTTGGTTCACATGATTACGCTCTGCAAGGAGTGTGCATCCCGCTTTGAGAAACCTTTTCCTTTGGGCGAGTGCTCAATCTGCGGCGGAAAGATGGCGAAGATGGGCGGGCTTGCGGAGAGAGGGGCCCTTCTTGTTGGCGGGGACTGGGACTCCTTCTCTGTTTCCACCACTATTCCGCGCGGAGTTCTGGCCGCAGAGGAGAAGGCATTTGATTATTCGCCTGGAGAGAGCATCAAGACATTTGCTAACAGGTATTTTTCCGGGAAGGTTGCGTCCATTTCCGGGCGTAAGTACGAACCTTCCGGAGGGGACGGGAGGATAATGTTTGATTTTAGGTCTTTTACGGCGCGGAGAGAGGTTGAGCCGCTCCTGTTCTTCGGGCGCTACAGGAAATTGAAGGAAGGGCTCTCGCAGACCAAATGGGATTGCAGGAAATGCGGCGGAAGAGGGTGTGAGCGTTGCGGAGGGGAAGGAAGGATGTACCGCTCCGTTGAGGAGATTATCGGGGAGCCGTTTGTGAAAAGGACAAAGGGCTCCTTCTGCATGCACGCATCCGGGAGAGAGGACGTGGATGTGGTTAATACGGCCGGCAGGCCGTTTGTGCTGGAGATAACTAATCCGGAATCCCGGAAGCCGAACCTTGCTGAGGTTGCACAAGAAATTGCGGCTGGGGGGGAGGTGGAGGTTTCGGATTTGAAGAAGGTTGGGAGGGGCGATGTGGAATTGGTCGCGGATTCCCATTTCCCGAAAACATACCGGGCGTGGATTGAGGTGGAGGGCGGAGCCACGAAGGAGGATTTGGAACGGATAAGTGGCTTTTCCGAGATGCTGAAACAACAAACGCCCAATAGGGTTATGCACAGGAGGGCGGACAAGGTGAGGGAGAGGCACGCGGAAGTGGTGGATGCAAAAATGGATGGGGAACTTGTTTCCGCGGACATACTCGCGGATGCGGGCACCTACATAAAGGAATTGATTAGCGGGGATGGGGGGCGGACGTTGCCTTCCTTTGCTTCCCTTCTGGGAAAAGGGTGCGCATGCAGGAAGTTGGCGGTTGTCAAAATAGAGGATGAATTTTTGGATTTGGTTTTAGGATAAAGATTAAAACATTGGGGAAGAAGGGGAAGCATGCTTGAATGGCTCCTGTTTTCGCCGATGCAGATGCCCATGGAAACCGCCAGGATTTTCCTCGCGGTCCTGGGGATGGCGGTCGCCTCCTATTACGATTTGTTCAACAACCGGAACGTGCCTGAGATGCTGCTCTACGGGTTCCTTGCGCTCGCATTTATCTTCAACATGGCGTTCTTTGACTATGACGTTTTCGTGTATGCGGTGGTGCTCGCCTTCCTGCTGCTCGTGGCGGGGTTCGCACTGTACCGGCTGGGGCAGATAGGCGGCGCGGACGTGATAATGGTGGCTGCCCTGGTGCTGCTGCTCCCGATAAGCCCTTCATACCTTGAGGTGCCGTTCAATTACCCGTTCATCTTCTCCGTATTGATTTTCGGGGGCGCGGCTTTCGCCGTATATTCAATATTCTTCTTCGCCGGGATAATGGCGAGGAAAAAGACGAAGGCGAAGCCGAATTACCTTTACCTCTCGCTGCTGCTGGTGTATGGGCTGTTCGTGTATTTGTTCATCAATGCGCCATTCTTCTCCATGGCGTATTTCGCGATCGCCTCGGTGCTGCTGCTCTCATCCATCATATTCCTGGTCTTTAGGGACGCGATTATGGAGGCGACGATGGAGCAGGTGTTCGTGAAGGACCTGGAGCCGGAGGACGTTGTCGTGCAGGAGAAGATGGACGTGCACATGAAAAGGATGAAAATGGGCCCGGTGCTGAACCAACGGGACATAGACGCGCTTAGGAAGAGCGGCACGAAATCCGTCTGGGTTTATGCCAACCTCCCGCCCTTCCTCCCCTTCCTGCTCATGGGGCTGATAATTTCGCTGTTCTTCGGGAACCAGCTGTTCCTTGTGTTCTAGCCCGGGGGCGTGCCGGTGCGAAACGCGCTTTTCCCCATCTCTCCCAGCGACGGCAGCACGCGAAAGACCGAAAATGATTTAAAAAGGTAAAATATATTACATATACCTATGGCACGTACGAAATTTATTGTTGTCATGGGTTCAATAATGTCCGGCCTCGGGAAAGGCATATTGTCTTCTTCTATTGCGCGCCTCCTGAAGAAAAGGGGCTACAAGGTGCTCCCCATCAAATTTGACGGGTACCTTAACGTGGACTGCGGCACGATGAACCCCTTCAGGCACGGGGAGGTCTTCGTATTGGACGACGGCTCGGAGGTGGACATGGACTTCGGGACGTATGAGAGGTTCCTGAACCAGTCCTTGACCGGAAAGTCCAGCATCACGGGGGGCAAGCTGTTCAAGCGGATAATAGAGAAGGAAAGGAGGGGGGACTTTTTGGGGAGGGACGTGCAGTTCGTCCCGCATCTCACGGACGAGATAAAATGCTGGGTGAAGTGCGTCGCGGAGGAGGAGAAGGCGGACATAGTGCTCATAGAGGTTGGCGGAACGGTCGGGGACCTGGAGAACGGGTACTTCATAGAGGCGATGAGGCAACTGGGGTACGGGCTGGGGAAGGATTTGCTTTTCATACAGCTCACATTTGTGCCCACGCTGGGGAAAGGGGAGCTGAAAACGAAGCCCACGCAGCACGCGAACCGGCTGATACAGAGCATGGGGGTAAGGCCGGAGATAGTCATATGCAGGGGCGACGAGCCGCTCACAAAAGAATCACGGGAGAAGATAAGCTTATACTGCAACGTCCCGATGGAGAACGTGCTGGACGACCCGTTCGTGCAGACGGTATACCAATTGCCCGAGATGCTGGAGAAGCAGAACCTGTACGAAGTGCTTGCGAACAGGCTGGAGCTGAGGAAGGGGGCTGTGGAGGAGAGCAACTGGGAACGGCTAGTGGGGAGGATACTGAAGCCGACCGTGGAGCTGCGCGTCGGGGTGGTTGGCAAATACACCTCGGTGAGCGATGCGTACGTGAGCATAAAGGAGGCGCTGGTGCATTCCGGCGCGGTGGTGGGCGCGCATGTTCGGATGGATTTCGTGGAATCCACGGACATTGAGGAGAAGGGGGCGAAGGAACTGGAAAAGTATGATGCGGTGATAGTGCCCGGCGGGTTCGGGAAGAGGGGCACGGAGGGGAAGATAAAGGCCATCCAGCACTGCCGGGAGAACGGGGTGCCTTATCTCGGATTGTGCCTGGGGATGCAATTGATGGTGGTGGAATACGCAAGGAATGTATGCGGATTAAAGGGCGCGAACTCCACGGAGATGGAGAAGGAGACGCCGCACCCGGTCATTGACATACTGCCTGAGCAGGTTAGCATAATCGAGAAGGGCGCGACGATGCGCCTCGGGGCTTATCCGTGCATCCTGAAGGAGGGGACGAAGGCGTTTGAGCTTTATGGGGGGAAGAACATAAGCGAGAGGCACAGGCACAGGTATGAGGTCAATCCGAATTATGCGGCGAAACTGGGGGAAGGCGGGTTGGTGATCTCCGGCGTCTCACCCAAAAACAGCATAGTGGAGATGTGCGAATGGAAGGGCGGGTTCGGGATTGGGACACAGGCGCATCCCGAGCTGAAGAGCAGGTTGGAGGCGCCGGCACCCCTATTTATAGGATTATTGAAGGCGGCGCTGAAAAGGAAAAAAAGGGATTAGAGGCCTATCTCCTTATGCGGCACGGAAGAGAGCGCATTCCTCAGCCGGTAATCGTCTATTATGAGGCCGGCCTTCTTCACCTTCTCGTGCCTGCTGCCCGCCTCTCCGATGACCGTATCCACGTACAGGCCGAAATCAGAGAGGTTGCGCGAGCTGTCCTCCATCATCCTTGAGAGCACCTTTGCGACAAGCCCCCTTCCTGCCTCGTCGCTCCCCCAGATGCTGAGCGAGAGCGCGACCTGGTCAACGAAAAAGTCCCGGTCCAGCTCGTTCATCCCGTCCCATACGCGAACCAGCCTGGCCTTCGTTTGCTCATCAACGTTGTCAAAGACCCCCATCCCATCACCACTTCCCTAGCGGCGCGGCGCTCTTCTTTTCCACGCACTGGTCAAGAAGCAGCCCCAGCCTGTCCGCCACCTGCTGGGATCTCCTGTCTATTGTAACGGTGGGCAGCTCCTCCACCCGCCTGTACGGGACTTCGGAATATTTCACCCTGCCCTGCTCTATCCGTTCCTCTATATTCCTCAAAGTATCATGAACAGAAGTTTGCCGGGTTCCCTGTTCCCGTGACGCCATCCCAACACCGCATAATTTGCTCCGCCCACATTTATATACGTTCACTTTATCCTGATTTGGAACTCCGGCTCCACCTTCCTCCATTCGCCCATGTAATACTGGTAAAGGGTTCTGGTGGTTGAATCATAGACGAGGCTGGTCTTGTTGGCGGCCTCGGTGGGGCGGTCCACCTCTATGAGGGGGAACCTGTACGTCCAGGGGATTTTCTCCCTCAGCTCGTTCCTCTCCACGAAGGAGACCAGCTTCTTCTCCTTCTTCCTCCCCTCGCACCATTCTATGACTTTTTTTATATCGTCCGCAGTAGGCATAAACTCACTTCTTCACAACGTACACGACGTCCCCGTCCTGGAGCACGTGGTCCGGGCCGACCCTCTGGCCCTGGAATTTTGCGCTCTTTCCCCATATCAGCGCGTATTTGAAATCCTTGAGGAAGCCCTTGGGGAGCTTCCTGCACATGTCCTCTACCGTCGCGCCCTTCCGCATTATCATCGGCTCGTTCCACTTCACCTCCCCCGCGCGGGGCTTGGTGTAGATTTTCATGAAGCCCAGTTTTTCGTAGATGGCCTTCTTGAGCTCCTCCATCCCCGCGCCCCTGTCCGCGGAAATCCCTACCGCGCCTGGCGGGAAGCCGGGCGGCACCCCTCCGGTCAGGTCCACCTTGTTCACTACGACGAGGGATTTGGAATAGACTCGGTTGCCTTCCAGCACGTCTATGAGGTCGTCCGCCGTGTAGTCGTCCCCGAACGTGATGTCGCCGTTGTGGTACCCGTATTCGTTGAGTATGGAGATGATTGCTTGCGGGCTTAGGCGGGTGAGCTTCACCGCGGAGTGCATCCTTATGCCCCCCTTTATCCCTTTCTTCACGCTTATGCGCGGGGGGTGGCCGTCAAGCCGGATGCCCACCTCGCTCAGCTCCCTTGCTATCACTTCGTAATGCTGGGGGCTGCCGGACTCAAGGAGTATGAGTATCAAATCCGCCTTCCTCGCCACGGAAAGGATTTCCCTGCCCCTGCCCTTCCCCTCCTGCGCGCCGGCTATGATGCCGGGCAAATCCAGCATCTGGATGCTGGCGCCCCCGTATTCAAGTATTCCGGGGATGCACTCAAGCGTGGTGAATTCGTATGCGGCCACCTTGGACTTCGCATTCGTGATTTTGGTTATGAGGGTGGACTTGCCCACGCTCGGGAACCCGACCATGACGACGGTGGCGTCCCCCTCCTTGCGTATGTCAAAGCCGCCCCCGCTTACGGAGGAGCGCTTTATCGCCTGGCTGACGCGCTCTCGCTTGAGGCGGGCTATCTTCGCGAGGAGGAGCCCGATGTGGTGCTCGGTGCCCTTGTGCCGCTTGGTGTTGCGGACTTCGTCCTCCAGCGCTTTTATCTTCTCGTCCACGCCCATCGTGTGAATATCGGGGATAAGGTTTTAATTCTCCTCTCCCATTCCAAACGCATGTGCAACATCGTCCTCGAAGGTACCCGCGGCATAGTGGACATGTCAAAATGCCCTTTTGAGTTCGCATCCGCCGAATTCCTGAACTTTCACCTCAAGGATTTGTCCAGCATGGAGGAGCCGATAAAGACGCTCCGTTACGAGGAGGAAATCATTGTTGAATTGGACGAAGACAAGACCGAGATACTCACCGAATACGCGGGCGTGATAAAGCAGATAGAGGGGCTGCTCCTGAACAGGGAGGTCTACGGGCTGGAGCAGGACGAGAATTACACGAAAAGGAGGGAGGCGCTCCGCAAGTTCTACGAGTTCATGTTCATGAACCCGCTCATGGCGGAGAGGGTGCTGCGGGAGTACAAAGAGCCGGCTGCCGAGCGCGCGGTGTTCACGAAGGGGCAGCACACGTTCCGCG
The DNA here is from genome assembly GCA_028686985.1 of Candidatus Iainarchaeum sp. GTDB lineage: Archaea > Micrarchaeota > Micrarchaeia > Anstonellales > Bilamarchaeaceae > CAIXOA01. The sequence goes on along the minus strand of JAQUBA010000001.1, from coordinate 120,005 downwards.
CATGGATAAACGGCATACTCAAGAGCTTCGTGGACACGCGATTGTTCGCGCTCACTAAGGAGGCTGGGGATTTGCGTGCTGCTTTCCTCTCGCTTCTGGGGCTCCGGAGCATGGGCTTCGTTTCATCACTATTGCTTGAGATACCTGCGAACGCGAAGCCGGTTGATGCGCCTGAGGCGAGGTATGATTTGAGGTACGGGGTATCCTCACAGCTGTATGAGATTCCCGGGGGCGAGGCGTACATCTACGTGCAGGAGAACAAAGGGATAAACGAGCTGCCCGCGGAACTCAAGGCGATGATGAAGGGCCTGATAGAGGCGCAGATGAAGGAGAGCTTCCCGGAGGAGCAGTTTGATATTTTATACCAGTTGAAGACGCGCGAGTACAGGCAGCACTTCATGGATGAGGCAATCAAGAACGGGGTGGAGATTACGCCGCACCAGGCGCTCATAATGGGCAGGGAGGTCGCGAACTGGATTGTCGGGCTGGGCTCTCCCATAGAGAACCTCGCGCTGGACAGCGAGAACATTACGGACATATACATTGACTCGGAAAACTCCCCCCTCTATATAGAGCATGCCAGGTTCGGGATTTGCCATACTCTGTACAGGTACAGCCGGCCACTCCTGGAACGTGCCTTCAGGAACATCGTGCTCTCGGAGAAGGGGCGTAAATTTGATGACATGAACCCCGTGGTGGACGTGGTCGTGAAGAGGCACTCAATGAGGACGCACCTCCAGAGGCCGCCCGCGACCTTCGGGCCGCTTGTGGGCGCGTTGAGGATAATGCAGGAGGCGCCCTTCACATATGCGCAGTATCTCTTTTTCCGCTCTTTCAACCCGTTCTTCGCGGGCTATGATGACACGATGGTGAGCCTCGGTTGCAGCGAGGCGGTTCTCGGACTGAAGGGTGTGGGAAAGACCGCGTTTACCGCAGCGAAAATAATCGCTATCGGGACGAAAAAGAGGATTATCCCAATCCAGGACATCCAGGAAATTCCGGTTGGTGCCTTTAGGAAAAGGGGCTTCCACATAGGCGCGGCAAAGGTGAAGGCTGGGATAGACGAGGGGCCCACTTACAAGCCCACGGGCGAGCTGGATTTGGTGCAGATGGCGAACGCGCTTCTGAGGATGGGCGACGCGGCGCTTGTGATAAACGAGATTAGGTCGCGCAGCGCGGTGCAGGGGGTGATTAATCTCCTGAACACGCAACCCGGGGTGTTCCTGCTGTACAACCTGCACGCGGAATCGCTGAAAGACGTGCAGGACAGGCTGGAACTGGTGTTCGGGATTCCTTCCGCATCCATGTTCGCCACGGATAGGTATACGTTCCTGAAGAAGTTGCGCTTTGGGAGGAAGGGGCGCGTGTATAGGGTGCTCGGATACGAGTATGAGAGCGACCCGGCGAACAGGCAATTTGTGGAGGTGTTCAAGTACAGGCGCGGCCCGGACATAGAGAACTGCAATGTGGAGCCGAAATTCATCAAGAACCCTGAGGCATTGCTCTGGGACTTTGACAAGGTGGACATGGGCAAATTGCAGGGGCACCTTGATTTGCAGTTCATCCCCCCTGTCCTCGTGCGCAGGAGCGACGAGAGCGGCATTCCGCCGGAGCAGTACATACTGCAGGCGTTCCTCAAAGGCAAGATGTACTACAAGGCGTACAAGGCGAGCATGGACACGAACGACAAATTGCTCAGGGACATAGATTTCATCGTCAAGCTGAACACCGCCACGAACAGGATGCTTGCGGACATTGAGCAGGAGAACGGAAGCGTGGACTACAAGGATGCGCAGGCAAAGCTTGATTTGATATTCAAGGAGCAGTACCAGGCGGAGATTGCCTCAAGGACCGCCTAATCCGCATTCTTCTGCGGGAATATTCCGGATAAGTATTCGGAGTTCTTGAGGAGGACGTTGTGGATTCCGCTCCCGTACTGGAGAGCCTTCTTTTTCCTCTTTACTGCCAGTTCCGGGACTCCCAAAAACTTGGCCGCTTCGCGCAATACGCACTTCTTCAAATTCTTGTCCTCCATCTTCTGCTGGAGTGGGATGGAGAAGGCAATCTTTTCCAATTCAGGATTATAGAAGGGGAATCTCGCTTCTATGTCATATTTGCGCATCGCCTTCTTTATCATCTTTATTTCCCTGTTCTTGAGGGTGGAGTACTCTTCCTTCAGGAGCTTTTCCAGGTCTCCGCCCTCTTCCGCATAAGTGTAGTAGCGCTCGTATCCAACGAACAGTTCCTCTGCGCCGGAGCCGAAAAGCATCACCTCTATCCCTTCTTTCTGCGCCATCTCTCCCGCCGCGCAGAGGGGGACGAGCAATTCCACTTTTAGGAAGTCGCCGGGGAAAATTGAGTATGCTGTTTTGTATAGCTCCATTATTTCATTCTGGTTCAGGACGTTTGTGCGGAGGGGGATTCCCATCTTAGGGGCGAGAACTTCCGCGTACTGGAGGTCCTCGCACCTTTCCGTGCCCACGGTGAAGAGCTCCGGGGAGGAGTATTTCTTGGCTACATGCGCGATTAGAGTAGAATCCAGCCCTCCGGAGAAGGCAATGCCTGGCCTGTCCTCTAGAGATTCCTGGACGCTTTCCTCCAACGCCTTCGCAAGCTCAACCAGCATAATAAGGCCTTCTTATAGCATAACGGGTAATGGTTATTTAAGCGTCATCCTGCTGCCGAGTTCTATCCCGTGCCTCTCGCTGAATCCCTTATTTACCTCTAATACGTAGAGGGCCTCGGAATCCGGGGCATACGCGGGGCACGGGTCCGCAATGCAGGGCTCCATCTGGACTATGCCAACCACCGTGCTGTTCTCGTCCATGTAGATTGCGTCCAGCGGAACCAGCGTGTCCTTCATCCAGAATGCATAATTCCCCGGGCGCGGGAACACGAAAAGCATCCCCTCGTCCTCCGGGAGGGATTCCCGAAACATCAGGCCCCGCCCCAGCTCATCCATGTCGTCAGCGACTTCCACATAGACCGGGACTGCCTGCCCCCGGCCGTTCGTGAACGTGATTTCCTCCTTTCCGGGGTGGGAATCGTTTGTGAGGAGTAGGAATGCGGCTGCCAATACGCCGCATGCCGCCATCGCGTAAATGAGCTTATTGCCCGCCACGTGCGTATTTGGGCGGCATGGGATAAAAATGCTCCGGCGCTGGGAACGATTTTAAACTCTTGCAGCACCTATACTTATGCTTATTAGGGCCCGTAGCGCAGCCTGGATAGCGCGGCATCCTCCTAAGATGTAGGTCGTGGGTTCAAATCCCACCGGGCCCGTTCCTGGTTTTGTAAGCCCCTATTGTAAGATCAGACTTGGTTCTAACTGCTCATAGTTTAGCAACGAGCCGATCTAGATGCCGGATACTGTCATCTAAGTACTCCTGCTTTACCTGAACTCTGTGCTTGTCGATAAACTGCCTTCCTGCTTTTACTCGTGAGAACGGTAAACCCTTCGCAAAGGCAACGACACCTGTGGTCTGGAAATCCTTGACTTCCACGAAACCTTCATCCCATTTCGTAAACGAAAAGAATTCGGGATTTGTTGCCAGCAATTGTCGAACGTCGTTATCAATTGCAGCTAACACTGCGAAATAGGCTGATGCCGTCACCATGTATTGAGTTAATCTATTTTTTGCAATTAAATGGACTTTGGGGAGTGGGCGGTCCGCAAGTTTAAGCTTAGTGGCAAAAGCATAAGCGGTGTAAATATCTGAAGGCAGCTTCAACCCATAAATCAGGCAAAACGCATTTTGAATTGCTCGGCGCGAAGAATCGTCAGCCATGACCGGCAAAATAATTTTCTTGGTTGATGCTAAGGCGATCTGGGTGTACATTGAAAAGCTTGGATTGCAGTCCATAAATACAACATCATATCTATCTTCTATCTGATCTAAGAAGGTTTTCAACCAGTCAATGACGGCGATCCATGCTTTCGTACCAGGAACATCCTGATTCGCCAGACTATTGACCGCGTTGGCTTGCAGCTCGAGCATAGGATCACCACATACCAAGTCAATGTTAGAAGGAATTCCTGTATTGAATGCATTCGGTGTGATGATATAATCGCTAGCCTTAAACTGAGGTGGGGTGTATGGCGATAGCAAGCGAAGCTGAAAGTATCCACCCAAGCTACGCCTTGGTTTTTGAGCATGAAGGGCGAGCAGTTTGGTGCTACCCCTATTCAAGCCTCCCAGCATCAGCTCAGAAAGATTGGCTTGCGGGCAGATGTCAATTGCAAGTATCCGCTTCTTTGGGTGTTTTTCAGCGTATCGTGTAATAGCCTGAAATGCCAGACTTGTCTTGCCCGTGCCGCCTTTATTGTTCCAAAATGCATACGTTTCCATAGTCCCACCAGATCTCTTGGCTATCTTCTTGTCCAAAAATGGACGAGTTTATGATTAAATATTGATAACAATATATAAATGTTTGCATTCTATCATCCATTTATGCCTTTTAAAAGTCTAGATTGGACGTTCTTACACAATCCAATGGAGGCATTACTGAGGCTCGCAAGCGAAGAAATGCGGCTCTGCAGAAAGAAAATAATTACGTAAGAGATATGGCCCTTCGAAGATAATGGTGTCCATGAAATTCTCCCGGTATTCTCTCCAGCATAACTCCGCCCTTGTGATGTTTTATAAACGTTAGGCGGGAAAGCGGGGCAGGGGTTCCTATGCTTGAAGAAATGGTCAGGCGACTGGATGTAGTGGACACCTCCATCCTTTTGCAGCACGAGGAGATTGTGCCCAAGAACCTGAAGCGGCTGAAGGAGGCGATGTTCAACATCGGGCAGATGGTGGACCCGATAATAATGGACGAGAAGGAGCACGTGGTCCTGGACGGCAACCACCGCATGACCGTGCTGAAGGACATGGAATGCCCCCACGCGGCTGTGCAGCCCGTGGATTATGAGGACCCGAAGATTGAGCTGGGCACCTGGTACCCGTGCTCAAGGACGTTTGAGGTGGGGCAGTTCCAGGGGGCCGGGGTGGAAATGGAGAAAGTTGATTTCAATGCCGGAATGGATGCGCTGAATGAGTCCAGGGCGGCATTCATGCTCGGGAAGAAGAACGGGCAGGGGAAGGAGGCGTGGCTGCTCTCGCCGGGGAAGTATTCCACCATAAAGGAATTGCTGGAGGCGCAGAAGGCGGTTGTGGATTCCACGGGCGTGAGCACCAACCCGGACGTCACCTATGTTGCGGACGATTTCGGGGACACCATACTCAACGACGGCCTTTCCGCCCTCTACAGGAGGGCATATACGAAGAAGGAAGTGGTGGAAAGGGCGAAGAGCGGGGTCCCTTTTCCGCCCAAATCCACAAGGCATCTTATTCCCAATAGGGTGGTGCGGCTGAACATGAAGTTGGGGTGGCTGTTTGAGAACAAGGACGAGGCGAGGCGGCTGATGCTGGAGATGCTCAAGAACAGGGTTTATTCTGGGAATGTCAGGAGATACCCGGAGCCGGTCATAGTAATCTATTGAGGTGAAATGGATGGGATTGTTGTTTGCGCCAGGGCCGGTCTATGTGCCGGAGGAGATAATGCTTGCGCAGGTGCAGGAGATGTACACGCACCGGAGCGCGCTTTTCAAGGCATTGTATACGGATTTGTGCACGAGGAGCCAGAAATACCTGAATGCGGAAGAGGCATATGTTATCACGGGCTCGGGCACATTGGGGATTGAGGCGTGCATAGCGAACTGCTGCCTTCCCAACGAGAAGATGCTCGTGCTGAGCAACGGGAACTTCGGGGATCTGCTGGCCGAGACGGCGAAGGTCTATACGGACGTGGACAAGAAGTCCATGCCCGCGGGAAAGGGATGGAACCTTGAGAGGGCGAAGGAGCACATAGACGCTTCTGATGCCACTGTCCTTGGGATGGTCTATAACGAGACGGGGTATGGCGTGCGCAACCACGCCAAGGAGATTTACCAGTATGCGAAGAAGAAGGGCATGCTCACGATAATGGACTCCGTGTCCGCGTGGCCCTCTTTGCCCATGGACATGAAGGAATTCGGGGTGGATTTCTTTGCTACGGGATGCCAGAAGGCGATTGGCGCGCCTCCCGGGGCCGCCATCCTGGGGCTGGGCAAGGCGGCCATTGAGAGGTTTGAGGGGAGGGAGAGGATACCTTCCCACTATTGCAACCTCAAAAGGCACAGGAAGCTCTACAGGGAGAAGGGGCAGAGCCCGAACACCCCCGCCATTACGGTGTTCTGGGCGATACAGAAGTGCTACGACCACATGGACGGGGAAGGTGGGGTTTCCGCATGGGTGGAGAAGCACCGCGTGATTTCGGAATACGTGCGCGGGAGGATTGTGGGGATGGGATTGGAACTGCTCCCGGAGAAGGGGTTTGAGTCCTGGTCCCTCACCGCGTTCAAGCACGCCAAGGCAGCGGAAGTGAAGAAGACGCTGCTTGAGAAGTATGGGATTACTATTGTAGGGTGCAAGGCGGAATACAAGGACAACGGGCTGCGCATGGCGCACATGGGGCTCTTTGACAGGAAGAACATAGAGATCGGATTGGACGCCCTGGAAAGCGTCATAAGAAAGGTGTGAAGATGAAGATAGTGATTTCGGACGATTTGGAAGCTGGGGCTGTGGAGAACATCAAAAAGGCGGGGGAGGTGGCGTATAAGCCCGCAAACCTTGATGCGGAGCTTGCGGATGCGGAGGTGCTGGTGGTGCGCAGCGCCACCAAAGTGACCAAAGAATTATTGGGCAAGGCACCGAAGCTCAAAATAGTGTTCCGGGCGGGCGTCGGAGTGGATAACATAGACGTGGAGGCGTGCAAGGCGCGCGGGATTGCGGTGAAAAACACCCCCTCCGCATCCACGAATGCGGTTGCGGAGATGGCGCTTGGGCTGGTTATAGCGCTCATGAGGAATTTGGGGCGGGCGCACCACTCAATGAAGGGCGGGAGATGGGAGAAGAAGGCGCTCATGGGGCATGAGACTGAAGGGAAGACGCTGGGGATAATCGGGTGCGGAAGGATAGGGTGCATGGTCGCGCACAAGGCGCAGGCGCTCGGTATGAGGGTGGTTGCTTACAATCCGCCCCCGCGCATTGATTGCGCCGGGGTGAAATATGCAGAGCTGGATGAACTGCTCGCGCATTCGGACGTGATTACGATACACGCGGGCGCTTCCAAGGAAACCGAGAACATGATCAATGCGGAAACGATAGGGAAGATGAAGAAGGGGGCGTACCTCATAAACCTGGCGCGGGGGAGCATGGTGGATGAGGATGCCTTGTACAATGCGCTAAAGGAAGGGAAACTCGGCGGCGCTGCGCTGGATGTGTACGGGGAGGAGCCGTATAAAGGGAAATTATTGGAATTGGAGAATGTGATATTCACTCCGCACATTGGCGGGAGCACATTTGAAGCGCAGGATAAGATTGGGGCGGTAATCGCGGAAGAGCTGAAGAAAGGAATATAATGATTAGAGAAGATGCAAAAGAGGGATTGATATGGCGAAAGTATTGCACATGAGGGACATATGCATAGGGTGCGGCGCGTGCGCGGCAGTATGCCCGAAGTACTGGGAGATGAAGGGCGACGGGAAGTCCCACCTGAAGGGCGGGAAGAGCACGGGCAGCGAGAAGTTTGAGCTTGAGCTTCCGGGGGCAGAATGCAATACCGAGGCGGCGGCGTCCTGCCCGGTGAGCTGCATCAAGGTTTCAAAGTGATTTGATTGGGCATCTACACCCGCACCGGGGACACGGGCGAAACTGCCGCCCATGCCGGGAGGAGGGTAAGGAAGGACGATTCGCTGGTGGAGGCATACGGCTCGCTGGACGAGTTGAACTCGTTTTTGGGGCTTGCGCTCGCCTTTTCGCCGAGCAAGGGGACGCAGGCGATACTGAAGAAGGTGCAGAAGGGGATTTTTGACATCGGGGCCTCCATCTTCTCCGGTGAGGTTCCGGTGGGGGAGGCGGACGTAAAAACGCTGGAGAAGGACATAGACGTCGTGGAGGAGAGGCTGAAACCGCTCAAGCATTTCATCATTCCGGGGGGCGTGAAGGAGGCGGCTTTGCTGCATTGCGCCCGCACTATCTGCAGGAGGGCGGAGAGGAGATTGGTTTCGGCGAAGGCGGACAAGATGCTGATTAAGTATTTGAACAGGCTGAGCGACCTGCTGTTTGTTTTAGCCCGGCTTGAGAACGCGAAGCAGGGGATGGGCGAGGAGATTTGGAAGAAAGGGAAAATCTGATTTTCATATCCTCAGCACGTCCGCATTCCTGCCCCTGACGAGGAATTATAAGCCGAATGGGGGAAAGACGGATGGTGGGAAGAAGATACGGGATATTGCTGCCGCTGGTGATACTGGCTAACCTCATCGGCGCATACTTCGGGTTTTTCATATACTATGTGAACCAGCTCACCATCACGCCGGTGCTGCTGTGGATTTTCGTGCCCGACTGCCCGCTGGCGGTGCTGCTGATGGCGGCTGCCTTTGCGCTCGTATGGGCGGGGAAGGGGGGGAACTTCTTCCCGTTCCTTGCTGCGGCGTATGCGCTGAAATATGGCATATGGACCGTGTCCGTGCTGCTGTATTTCAACCAGCATTTCTTCGCGCCAGCGGTCGCCGGGCTTTATCTGGTGATGCTGGTGACGCACATCGGGATGGCGGTTGAGTCGCTGGCTTTCGTGGGGAAAATAAGGGTGGAGCGCTGGCACTTCGTTGCGGTGCTCGCGTGGTTCCTCGTAAATGATTTGATGGATTACTGGGGCGGGCTGAGCCCTAACAACGTGCCGCAGAGCGGATTGCTCTTTCCCTTCACCCTCATGCTCACATTCGTGGGGGTGCCGCTCCTTTACCTGGCGTATAGGAAAGGGGAGCCGCGGGTTGTATCGGAAATTATCTGGGGAAAATAGATACGGATGCGGCTCATGCAGGGGCGGGCGCGGCGGACTCCCCATTGAGCTTCTGGAGGGATTTCCAGTAGAAGTAGCCGACTATCGCAAAGGTTATTATGGGCGAGAGCCAGGCCGGGATTTCAAAGCCGAAGCCGTCCAGCAGCATGATTGCGCCCAGGAAAAAGATGGAATACATCGCGCCATTCTTGAGGTAGGCGTATTTGCGCACCTGCTCTATCCCCTTTATGGTCAGTTCCCGGACGACAACCGCGCCCAAGCCGTTCCCTATGAGGATGAGGGGCACGGCGAGCGTGAAGGCGAATGCGCCCAGTACGCCGTCTATGGAGAACGTGAGGTCTATCACCTCAAGGTACATCAGCTTGCTTAGGTCCGAGAGGTTGCTGGAACCCTCCATGAGCTCCTTCTCGCGCAGCTCCGCGTTCTGCTTGAAGCCGTGGGTTATGAAGAAGGCGGTGGAGCCGACGACTGCCCCGAAGGCCATTATGGGGTTGATTTGGATTGCGAACCAAACGATTACGGAGAGGAGAATGGAGACAACGGCGAAAAACCAGATTCCCTGGGAGGAGATGAACCTCTCGCCCCACAGCCCGTATTGCTTGGGCTCTAGGAAGAGCCAGTGGAAGAAGAGGAAGATGAGGAAGACGCCGCCGCCTATGAGGAGGACGGGGGCGGACTGTTCCATCGCATCCACGACCATGGGGTCCTCGCTGAAGGTGGCGGTGAAGGCGCCGTATAATCCGATTTGCGGGTTTGCCACCCAGATTATGAGGAGCGGGAGCAGGCCACGGACAATGAAGACGGCGAAGAGGATTCCCCAGAGGAGGAACCATTTCCTCGCGCGTTGGGACATCTTTGAGAGGATGTCCGCGTTTATTATCGCATTGTCTACGCTGCTGACGGTCTCGAAAAGGCATAGCCCGAGAATCGTTAATACCGCGGCGAGAATGTCCATGTTCCCCATCCGTCATTCGGTTATAATCTATAAAAATGATGTGGCTCGTTAGCTACTCTGGTCATCATCCATCAGTCTGGGACGGTGCGGTCATCGCCACGGTAATAATTGCGCAAAGGTTGTTTTTAAGCATATGGGGAGGAACTCATATCATGCAGATTGGGGTCCTCAGGCTCGGGCACCGGCTCCCGCGGGACGAAAGGATGACGACGCACGTTTGCCTCACTTCCAGGGCTTTCGGGGCGGAGGGGGCAATCTATTCGGGGCAGAAGGACGGCTCGCTGGAGAGGAGCGTCAAGAGGATTGCTGATAATTGGGGTGGGGAATTTTCCATAGAATATGAGCCAAAGCCCATCGCGCGGATTGAAAGGATGAAAAAGGACGGCTGGGCGGTGGTGCACCTCACCATGTACGGGATGCCGCTCCCGGAGAAGATGCCGGGGATTGCAGAAAAAAAGAAAGTCCTTGTTGTGGTGGGGGCGGAAAAGGTGCCTGCAGAAGTTTACCGGTTGGCTGATTTCAATATTGCTATTGGGAACCAGCCGCATTCAGAGATTGCAGCCCTGGCGATTACGCTGGACAGGATGCAGGGCGGGAAGGAGCTGGAGCGGGGCTTCCAGTCCAATTTTGGGGGCGCGGCGATATCGCTGGAGCCGGCGGAAAAAGGGAAAAATATACGGAAGGGCTACCGATAAGACTGGCTGCACGCCCCGTCCGCGCACCTGTAAGCGCAGGTGTATGCCGCGCTGATTACCTGGTTAGAGCTGGCGGCGCACGTGTATTCCATCACATGGTAATCGTCCTCGCAATAGTCGTAATACGTGCCGAACACGCCGTCCAGGTACCCGACCGCATAGCCGCCCGGGGAATAGTAGTTGCCCCCGTCGCTGTCGTAGCAGGTGGACGGGACCACGGTGCAGTAGCCGTTTTCGCTGCAGTAGTATCCATCGCAGCAGTCGGAATCGCCTGAGCACCTGCCCGAGGTCTCGCACGAAGGCGTGGGCGTGCACTGCCGGTTGTCGCTGCAGTAATAGCCGTCACAGCAGTCGGAATCTGAGGAGCAGGAGCCGCTCTTCTTGCACTCGCTCACGCACCTTCCGTTGGAACACAACATGCCCTCGCAGCAGTCTTTCCTGCCGGGGAGGCAGGAGCTGCCGGCGGTGCTGACGCAAGCGTCTGTGCAGGAGCCGTCCATGCACCAAGTGCCCTCGCAGCACTCAGAATCGTAGGTGCACCTGGCGCCCTTCAGGGTGCATGGGGTTGCACAGATACCGTCCGTGCAGGTGTATCCTTCGCAGCATTCTATCTGGCCGGTTGCGCAGGTCTGCCCCTGCCCGCTGCATCCCTGCTCAGGGACGCACCTGCCGTTGTAGCAGTAGTCGCCCTGGCAACAGGTCCCGTAGTAGGTCGCGCCTGCGGGAGGAGCCACTGTTGTGTAGGTGGTCCCGTAGCCGCATGTGCCCCCGGTCTGTATGCACGTCTGGCCGGGCGGAGTGCAGTAGCCATTGACGCACTGGTAGTCGCCGCAGCATTCGCCGTAATACGTAGGCATTTGGTAATCGTTGGTATAAGTCCTGGGGCCGTAGCCGCAGAACGAACCGACATCCGTGCATTCGTCGGTCTGCTGGCACGTGCCGTCCACGCAGGCGAGGTCGCCGCAGCATCTGCCGTAGTAATTGGATACATCGGGAATCAGCGCGGTCACTGTGGTTGCGCCGTAGCCGCAGGAAACCCCCTCTTCAACGCATTCCCCCTGCGTCGGTGGGGTGCAGAAGCCGTCTATGCAATCGTAGCCCTCGCAGCATTCCCCATAATAAGTCGGATTGTTCGCGACGTAGGTGTTGCTCGTGGGGCCGTAGCCGCACATCCCGTCGCGGTTAATGCACTCGCCCCTCCTGCAGTAGCCGTTGACGCAGGCATACCCTTCGCAGCAGTCTCCATAGAACGTGCTGTAATCCGTGAGGCGGGCGAGGGTTGTGCGCGAAACCGTGCCATAGCCACAGTTCGAGCCGTCGGGGACGCATTCCCCCTGCTCACATGTTTCATTTGTGCAGCCGGGACATTCCTCCACGCAGTATAACGATTCATAACAGAGGAGCTCCCTCTCCCTTCCGGACGGGTCCGTGTAGGTTGTGCTCGTACCCTGGTCGCGCGGATTGTAGGTGATGATGTTGCCGCCGGAATCGCGGATTATCGTGGTGTCGCCTCCCTGGAACACGCCGGTTGCCTGTTGCGTTCCGCAGCATTGCTGCCCGAAAAAGTAGAACAGGAGGAACAGGGCCAGGGCGCCGAGGAGAATGCCCACTATGAAAAACAGGCCCTTCCCGCCGCCGCCACTTCTATTCTGGTAACCAGGTAGCACTTCAGCCATAATGCCCACTCGCGACCAAAACTGCAATAAATCTTATAAAGTAGGCGGGAGGCTCCACATCTACACAAAATCTATTACTGGCATCACCGGCACGCAGGTGTCCCCTCCTTTATAAGTGCGGAAAAATCTTCCCTTATCGCGACCAGGCGGCCCTTGGCAAGGGGTCGGAGGTGGGCTGAATGCCCGTAGAGGATGAGATAATACATTGGTGGAAGGATGACAAGGGCGAGCAGCACCGGACCATCCTCCGCATAGAGAGCGATGGACCCCAGAGTTCAAACGGGTTCCCCAGGGATGGAGTAATCACCATAAGGGTGGCGAACACCACGGGGACGGCTGCGATGAAGCTGAGCCCGGACGAGGGGCTGCGCCTAAGCAACCAGATCCTGACCATAGCGAAGGAACTGCTGAACAAGAAAAGGAGGATGTGGCGGGAACGGGACTAATGGCCAGTTCAGCCCTCGCACCTGTGGCTACCCATGTTGCAATAGGTTCCGGAATCGCAGTCCGCATTTGTGTTGCAATACCCCGCCTTCGGGGTGCACCTGTGCGTTGCTGTGTAGCAGACCTCCCAGGAATTGCAGTTTGAGTTGGAATCGCAGTATCCCGGCTTGGCGATGCACCTGTGGCTGTTCGTAGCCTCGCAATACTGCCAGGAGTTGCAGTCCGCATCGTGGCCGCAGTAGCCCGGGGCGGTCATGCAGCGGTTCGTGTCAAGGTTGCACGTCTGCCAGCCTGCGCAGTTGGCGGTGTTTATGCAGAAGCCGGACCTGGGCCTGCAGAAATGGGATTCCACGTCGCAGCCCTGCCAGGAGACGCAGTCCACGTTATCGTTGCACCTGCCCTCAAAGGGTATGCAGACCTTGTTCACGGTGTCGCATCCCTCCCATGAGTCGCAATCGTAATCGTTCTCGCACCTGCCGGGCACCACGGAGCACCTGTGCGTTGTCGCGCCGCACGTCTCTATGTCGGCACGGCAGTCTGCGTTGGAGCCGCAAAAGCCGGCGAGAGGCGTGCATGAGCCCTGGGAACACGCCTGCCAGCGCACGTCGCAGTCCGAGTTCTGTGTGCATGTGCCGGACGCAAGGCTGCAGAGGTGCGTCGTGGAATTGCAGGACTGCCCGGCGCCGCAGTCGGACGCCTGCCCGCAGTATCCCTCCTTCGCTGCGCACACGCCGTCCGCGCACTGCTGCCACGATTGGCAGTTGGAATCCGAGGAGCACGAAACCGGGCCTTCGCCGCCCGCGCACCCGAACAAAAGAAGCATCGTTGCAACCAGCCCTGCCAGGAGAATATAACGCATATACACACCTTTTGCATCTATTAGCCGCAAAAACATTAAAAACTAGAGTTTTTTCACAATGCCGAGAAGCTCGGAGAACTTCCTTATCTGCGCATCCGCCTTCCCCTTCCCTTTGGAATAGGGGCCCTGCATGACGCGCACGGTGTATATGCCGAGCTTTTTTGCAGGCAGGATGTCCGAATCCATCCTATCGCCCACCATTATGCATTCGGAGGGGCGGGCCCTCGCGCGGGCGAGGACCTTTTGGAAGAAGGAGGGGCCTTTCTCCTCCCCGATTTCCCCGGAGACGAAGACGTCCTCAAAGAAGAGGTGTATTCCCATCCGTATGAGCTTGTCCCACTGCTTGACCGCGTCACCGTTCGTGGCCACGTAGAGCCGGTATCCCCGCTTCTTCAGCTCCATGAGGGTTTTTGGGACTTCGGGATAGGGCTGGATTGAGGATTTCGTGTTGTGGTAGGCGGCGACCGCGGCCGCGACGTAGCGGGCGGGCCTCTCCACGCCCATCCTCTTCAGGAGGATGTCAAAATGGTTTGAATAATTGGAGCCCTTCTCTCTTATGAGCCTCTGCAGTCCCTTGTACAGCTCCCGCTCGCTGGCGTCCAGCCCGGTCTCCACCATGGCGCGTATCGCGTTCCTCCGCGCCAGCTCCGCGAACTCGGAGGTGGGGAAGAGGGTGTTGTCCACATCAAAGAATATGCAGGCCTTCATCAAAATGAATGGGGAAGAATACCTTTTTATACTGTTTCCCAGCAAATTGTTCTACTCTTTTAGATGGTGAGTTATTGGGAGCAAGACCGAGGAAATGGAAAAAGAAGGGCCGCATGCGCTGGAAATGGGTAAAGAAGAAAAGGCGCAGGCTCAAGAAGAAGATGAAGAGAAGGGTCGGCGAGCTTTAGGCAAGGCTTCTCGCTAATTTTTCATATTCCTTCACGAGAGCTTCAGCCTTGTCTTTGGATTTGGCTTCCCCAAAGATGCGGATGCAGGGCTCGGTGCCAGAGGCACGGATTATGACCCAGGAATCAACTTGGTCGATGCGAATTGCGTCATCACCGTGTCTGATTACCCGACCGCCCTTTGAAGTCGCGTGATCCCATACGCCGTCAAGGACTGCTTTCTTCCTCTTTTCACTGCATTCAACCCGGGTTTTCACATTATAGTAGGCTGGAATCTCCTTCAGCCATGCGGAGAGCGGTTTTTCGCATATCGCTTCAACTATTTTTGCGGCAGTGAATATGCCATCCTTTGCGAGGGAGAGTTCTGGCCAGATGACGCCGCCCACCTCTTCCCCGCCGATAACCGCCTTTCCGTTTGCCATCACATCGCTCATGTATGGAGCGCCAACCCTCGTGTAGATGGTTTTGCATCCGAACTTGGAGGCGACATCCTCCACGGCTTTGCTGGTTGCGACCGTGGTCACCACGTCCCCGTTCTTTTCCTTCAGCTTCAGCAGCACTGATAAGGCACAAACCTTGTCGCCCACGACGAAATTCCCCTTCTCATCAACGAAGACGATGCGGTCCCCGTCGCCGTCCCAGGCGATTCCGCAGTCCGCCTTGGTTTCCTTAACCATCCTTATGAGCTCCTGGATGTTCTGCTCAAGCGGTTCCGAGGGGCGGCCCGGGAAATGGCCGTCCATGTGCGAATTTATCGTGAGTATTTTGCAGCCGAGCTCCTTGAGGAGCTGGGGCGCGATTGTGGCTGTTGTCCCGTTGCCCAAATCCAGGATTATGAATGGTTTTCTTTTTGCAATCCTGTCGGGATGCAAAAGCGCCTTCATGGCGTCCATATGCTCCCGTGCGGAAGTTCCGTGTCCCTGGACGGGCTTTATTGAACCAAAATCCGCAAGCTTAACATTGCCAAATAATTTCTCTATTTCCTCCCCCCTCTCCTTGGAAACGGAAATTCCCTTCCCGTCCACCACCTTGAGCCCGTTGTATTCCGGAGGGTTGTGGGATGCTGTGATTATGATTAAGCCGTCGGCCTTCATTTTCCCCAACATGAACTCGGCGGTGGGGCTGGTCGTTATGCCGAGGTCAATCACTTCGCAGCCGGCGCTCTGCAATCCTGCGACCACGGCGTTCCTAAGCAGCTCACCGGTGAGGCGGTGGTCCCGTGCGACGAGCATCCTCCCGCATTTGAAATGGGCGCCTATCGCCTGGGCCGCCTGCAGCGCGAACGCGGGGCCTACATCCTCCAGCGTCCCGCGGATTCCGTTTGTCCCGAAGTATTTTGCCATCGTATTACCTTAGGATGAGTTTTTCACTATCCATTCCATGGTCTCTTTGAGGCCTTCTTCTAAAGAACATTGCGGTTTGAAGCCGAGCACATTCTCCGCCTTGACCATGGAGGCGAAGGAGCGGCGTATGTCGCCCTGCCTCGGCGGCTCGTGGAGCGGGACGGATTTGGATTTCGCCATCTTCGCAATCTGCTTCCAGAGCTGGTTTATGCTGACCTCTGTGCCGCTGCCCACGTTGAATATTTCGCCCGCCGCTTTTTTTTCGCCCATTGCGAGGAGGTTGGCCCCCACCACGTCCTTCACATAGATAAAATCCCTCGTCTGCTCGCCGTCCCCGTAAATCACGGGCTTCTCATTCTTCAGGGCGGCGGAGATGAATTTGGAAATCACGCTGGAATAGGGGGATGAGGGCGGCTGGCGCGGGCCATAGACGTTGAAGTAGCGGAGGCACACGGTCTCCAGCTTGTAGTCCCTGAAATACTTCTCCGCGTTCATCTCGTTTATGTGCTTGCTCTCCCCGTACGGGGACTTGGGGGCCAGAGAGCCATCCTCCCTCTTCGGGAGCGCGAGCGTGTCCCCATACACCGAGGCTGAGGAGGCGAGCACAACGCGCTTCACCCTGGACCTGTATGCCGCGCCCAGCACAAGGAGGGTGCCGCGTATGTTTATGTCCCAGGTCTTCACAGGGTTCTTTATGGATTCCGCCACCGAAACGAAGGCGGCCTCGTGGAACACGTAGTCGCAGCCCTTCACCGCGTCGTCCACGGTGGGCTTGCTGGTGACGGTGCCTTCAATGAGCTCGACCTTTTTGGCGAAGCCCCGTATGTTGTCCATTTTTCCGGCGGAGAAATTGTCCAGGATGCGGACGTCATGTTTCTGCCTCACCAGCTCCTCAGCGATGTGTGAGCCGATGAAGCCCGCCCCGCCGGTGACGAGGATTTTCATGGGTTTAGAGTGTCCGAATAAACATTTAAAGTTAATCTCGTGCGGGTTGCAGGCATTTTTTGCGCGGGGATGCGTTCAGCAGCAACAGGGCTGCAAGCCATGCAATCGCGGAAATGAGGGAGAATGCGCCGAAATAGTTGTTGGGGGAATAGGAAAGCTCCAGCTCGTGGGGGCCTCCGGAAACCTGTATGGGAATGCTGAGGAAGCCGTCGCTGCTTTTTTCCACTGGGACCTGATTGGAATCGAGGTATGCCTTCCAGTATGGATAATGGCTCTCGGAGATTGAGAGCGTCCCGGAAAATGGGCCGTTGAAATGTATGGAGATGGTTCCGGATTTCTTTTCATAGCTCCAGTTCTGGCTGAGGTAGGGCTTGCTCCCCACCACCTTGTAGGCGACGAGCGGACTATGAACACTGGAGCGGGAGAGGCAGGGAGCGGAATCCGCAAATGAAACCACTTCGGGGAAATTGGAATTGGCGATGATGGTATCCACGCTTCCAGACTGAAGCGCATTGCAGAATTCCTCCGGTGAAGCCGGCACTTCACATTCCTTCATCTTTCCGAGGTTTATGGTGCTGAGGATGCCGAACCCGCCCATGATTTCGGAAAAGGACTTTTTCCCGGAGCAGGTGAATGATACATCCGCAAGGCTGCGCGGGCTGGCCTCCGCGAACCAGCCGTTGTATATTTCCTTGTGGAAATAGTGCGGGAGCATGTATGCATCATAGAGGAAGGCGCCCATGTTCGGCCTGCCCTCGTATTGCGCAAGCAGGCCCATCCCCGGCGGGATGAGGAGCGCGCGGTGCTGGGTTTGGCTTGCCGCCCACTCCGCCATGCCAAATGTCTCAGGTGAGACGTACGAGGGCTCTGCCAGAAATGAGGAAACGAGCAGGAGGGCGAGAAATAGGGCGGAGAGGGGGAAGAGGATATTTACGGGGCTGATGTATTTCGGGATTAGGATGGCGAAAACCATTGGTATGAACAGCGGGAGCTTCACCCCAGCCTGGTCGCTGTGCGGAAGGAAGGTGGACCAGAGGATGATTGCGGAAATGCTGAGCAGGAAGAAGCGGAGAGAAGGAGAATCTTTGGCACGGTATGTAGAGAGCAGGGAGAAAATGGAAAGCAGCGAGAGGATGAGGGCGGAGAGGACGGAAACGAGGTTTATGTATACGGCGAACGCCCTACCGAAAGGCGCGAGTGCGATTGTAGCGACCTGCGCAAGCGAGGATTCGGAAAAGTTGATGGGCGTGTCGCCGATGGAATAGTTCAATGCGAGTGGGAACCAGAAGAAGCCGGCGAGCGCTGCCGTGAAAATCATTATGGATGCGAAGCGCTTCAGGGAAGGGGCGGAGGGGCTGTAGGAAACCAGATAGATGAAGCCGAACATGGCTGCGGCGAAAGGCATGAAAAGGTGGGCGAGGGCCGCGATTGCGAGGAACACCGCGGAAAGGGCGGCGGGCTTTATCCATTCTTTAGCATTGAAGGCGCGAATCATGTATTTCAGGAAAAGGAAGCAGAAGGGAAGGGCTAGCATTGCGGAGAGGAGGCCTCCGTTGAGGTCGTAAGCGAAGACGGGGGAGAGGGAGAATAGATATAATGCAAGAGCCCTCTGTTCCTCGGTGAAATCAAATTCCTTGAGCAGGAGGAAGAAGGAGATGGGGATGAGGATGAATGCTATGGAAAATATGAGCTTGTATGCGTTTTCCACACCCACAATGCCGGATATCGCGGCCCCGGCGAGATGGGAAAGGGGCGGATACTGCTCAAGGAGGGGGTGCCCGGCATACCACCAGTGGTTCCAGGGGGTGAGCCCTTCCTCTGCGATGAGCCCTATCTGGAAGAGGTGGGTTGCGGTGTCAACGCCGCCCGGAAAGTAGGAAACGCTGAAAGCACGGATGAGGAGGATCGCATAAATGGCGATGCAGATGGCGAGCGCATTGCGGCCCTGGAGAAAGAAATTGGATTTTGTTTTTCCCATCGTGCATTCCCGCCTTGGATTGGCCCTGAAACATTTAAAACCGGCTAGGCGCCGCGTTCAAAAAGGACGTATGCGGGCTGGAAGCCACATGCCTCAAAAAGTTTCATGGACGCCTTGTTGGATGGCTTCACCCTTGCCACGAGTTTCCTTATGCCCAGCCCCTTGCACAGGCCTACCGCGGCCTGCAGCGCCTCGGTTGCGAACCCCTTGCCACGGTGGCCCTCGGATATGAGGATGCTGACTTCGTATGCGCCCTCCACAGGGTCCAATCTGAGGAGGCCAACCGGCTCACCGCCGGAACTGATTATGAAGGAGTGCTTCCTGCCGTCCCTCAGGCGGGAGTCCCAGTACGTGGAGTGCTCCTCCCAGGAAATCGGCTTGGGATGGAAGCTCTGCTCGCGCGCGAGGGGCTCGTTTATCCATCCGAATATGAGCTTCACTTCGGATTTGTCCACTTTCTTCAGGGAAACGTTCATTCAAAATCCCCCGCAACTATGCCCTTCCACACAGGTATGTCCCTCTTTGCTTTTTTCCCTATTATCTGCTCAAGGTGCTTGGGGGGCAGGCCCCTGCCCGCCTTGCCTGGGCGGAGGGCGGCGATGTTTTCGTTCGTGAATCTCTCCCCTTTATGTATGTCTTTTATCGCGTGTATGGAGCGCTTCGCAAACTCGTATAGTTCCTTCTCTTCGGGCAGAACGAATTTTTCCCCGGTGCCGAGCGCCTTCTCGGTCCCGCGGATGTGCTCCACGAGGAGTTTCAGCTCGCCCGGCTCAAGAGCGAACTTGTGGTCCGGGCCCGGGAGATTGTTGTCAAGCGTGAAGTGCTTCTCTATGATGCTGGCGCCGAGCGCGACAGCCGCGAGCGGGGCTATGAAGGGCTCCCTGCTGTGGTCCGAGAAGCCGGTGGGGACGTTGAACCTCTCCCTAAGCGTCTGCACGACCTTCACGTTCACCGCGGTGAGCGGGGCGGGGTATTTGGCGGTGCACTGCAGCAGCGCGAGCTTGCCGCCTTCGGAATGGACGGCATCGACTGCGTCCTTGATTTCCTCCATCGTGCTTGCGCCCGTGGAAATGATTACGGGCTTGCCCTTCCTGGCGACGTGCCTTATCAGCGGGATGTGATTGCA
Source organism: Candidatus Iainarchaeum sp. (assembly GCA_028686985.1). Taxonomy (GTDB): domain Archaea; phylum Micrarchaeota; class Micrarchaeia; order Anstonellales; family Bilamarchaeaceae; genus CAIXOA01. The sequence continues at coordinate 100,205 of JAQUBA010000001.1, read as the reverse complement.
TTCATACGAGGCAATCTTGTGCGCGGGGACGTACTTGTCCAGGAGGTCCGCGCTCTCCTCGTCAAATACGCTGGAGAGGAAAACTATGCCGTGCTTGTCGCAATAGGACGAGAGGGTGCCGAGCCATTCCTCGGGAAGCTCCATGTCCTTAATTATCTGGAATATGGATTTGCCGTCCTTCAGGTAATCCGCGCTGCCCGCCGTCTTCACGTAGAGCTTTTCCGCCTTGAACAGCTGGAACTTCACCGCGTCCGCGCCGGCCTTCGCCGCTTCGTCTATGAGCTTTTTCGCCTGGTCCAGTTTCCCGTTGTGGTTGGAGCCGGCCTCCGCAATCACGAAGCATGGCTCGCCCTCCCCGACCGCGCGCTTCCCTATCCTTAATTTTTCCATCTCAATGCCCCCCGAGGCAGCCCTTGACCGCGGAGATTACCATCTCCGCGTCCCCGTCGCCCATTTTCGGGAATAGGGGCAGGGTCACCGTCCTTGAATAGACGTCCTCGGTCACCGGGTAGCCCTCGGGCCGGATTCCGAACTGCTTGTAATAGCTGAACCTGTAAATTGGGATGTAATGGACGTTCACGCCTATGCCGCGGCCCCTCATGCATTCAAAGAACCTGTCGCGGCTTATCCTTTTATCCAATAGAATTGTGTAAAGGTGCCAGGCGTGCCTTACGCCCTTCTTCACGTATGGGACCGTCAGCTCCTTCAGCTTGCCGAATTCCTCGCCGTAAATTTTCGCTATCCGGTTCCTGTTGCTGAGGAACCCTTCTATGCGCTTCAGCTGCGAGAGTCCAAGCGCGCACTGGAAATCGGTAATCCTGTAATTCCTGCCGAGCATCTTCATGTCGTATGTGTAGCCCGTGCGCTCGCCCGGCGCCTTGTCTATGCCGTGGTTGCGGAGGAGCTTTAGCTTGTGGTGGAGCCCTTCGTCATCGGTGGCGACCGCGCCCCCCTCTCCGGTGGTTATGTGCTTTACCGGATGGAAGCTGAACACAGTCATGTCCGCGAACGAGCCCACCCTCTTCCCGCCGTACTCCGCCCCGAGGGCGTGGCAGGCGTCCTCTATGAGGGACAAATCGTGCTCATCTGCTATTTCCTTTATCTCCTTTATGTCGCAGGGCTGCCCCGCATAATCCACATATATAATCGCCTTCGTCTTCCTGGTGATTTTCTTCCTTATCTGTGCAGGGTCAATGTTGTAGGTCTTCGGGTCTATGTCAGCGAAAACCGGTTTGCAATTATTGTAGAGGATGCAGTTGGAGCTGGCTGCGAACGTGAAGGGGGTGGTGATAATCTCGCTGCCGGGGGTGAGTTCCAAGGCGCCGGCCGCGATGTCAAGGGCGGATGTGCCGGAATTCACGGCCACCGCGTGGGATGCGCCCACGTAATCGCAGAGGCCCTTCTCAAAAAGTTCCACCTTCGGCCCGGTGGTCAGGCGGTCGCTCCTGAGCACCTCCACCACGGCTTCCACGTCCTCTTCTGAGATGTCCTGCTTGCCGTAGGGTATTTTTTCGTTCGGCATCATCACACCGCGGCCCCTCACAGGAAGCCCTGCGCCTTAAGCATGCCCGCTATCTGCTCGTTGCTGAGCCAGACGGGATTGTTGTCGCTGGAATAGCTGAAATCCCCGCTGAGCTTCTTGCCCTCCATGTGGTTTTCCGACTTCCAGAAGCGGTGCTCAGGCTCTATGACGAAGTGATCCGGAAACTCCCTCGCGTGCCTCGCCTCGTCCGCGGTCAGGAGTATCTCGTGGAGCTTCTCGCCCGGCCTTATCCCTATCACCTTCCTGCGGGCGCCTGGGGCAATCACGTCCGCGAGGTCGGTGACCTTCGTGCTCGGTATCTTGGGCACGAATATCTCGCCTCCCTTCATGCGGCTTATGGATTTCATCACGAAATCAACGCCCTGCTCAAGGGTTATCCAGAAGCGGGTCATCCTCTCATCTGTTATGGTGACCTCGCCGGACTCCTTCTGCCTGAAGAAGAGGGGCACGACGCTCCCGCTGCTCCCCATGACGTTTCCGTAACGGACGCAGGCGAACCGGGTCTTCTTCTGCCCGGAATATGCGTTCGCCTGGACGAAAAGCTTCTCCGCGACGAGCTTGGTTGCGCCGTAAAGGTTTACGGGCTGCACCGCCTTGTCCGTGCTAAGTGCGAGCACCTTGCCTACGCCCGTGTCCAGGGCGGCGTCTATGACGTTCCTCGCCCCGTTTATGTTGGTGTCTACCGCCTCAAGCGGGTTGTATTCGCAGACCGGGACGTGCTTCAGGGCCGCTGCGTGGATGACTATGTCGGCGCCCTCCATCGCGCGGTACAATCTCCTTGAATCGCGCACGTCGCCTATGAAGAACCTTGCCCTCAGCCAGTCCTCCTGGCTCAGCTTGCGCTCCATCTCAACCTGCTTGAGCTCGTTCCTTGAGTATATCCTGACCGCCTTCGGCTGCGCCTTCTTCAGCACCAACTCGGTGAATTTCTGGCCGAATGAGCCGGTCCCGCCCGTTATCAGCACGAGCTTGCCGTTGAACGTATCAGTGACAGAATCCTGCATCTACAATACACCTGCCCACAAATCCTTGTTTTATTGTATGCATCGCAAATTTAAAAACCATGCTTCTTCGGACGGGAGGCCTAGATGGACCTGAGGAGTTCCTTGTATTCCCGCTCCAGCCTGCCGAGCTGCTCCTTTTCGTTGAACTGGAGAGCCTGCTCCCGGAATTCCGCGGAGAGCCCCCTCCTCTGTTTTTCGGTGGAGGAAAAATAATTGAGAACGGCGCCTGCGATTGCTTCTGGCTCAAGCGGGAGCACATGCTTTTTGTCCACCTTTTCCACGAACTCCTTCGTGCCCGTGTCCGTGGAGACCATGGTGGGGATGCCCGCGAGCATCGCCTCAAGCGGGGCTATGGGGAAAACGTCGCCACGGGAGGGATGCACGTAGAGGGAAGTGGTGCGGAACGCCTTCTCCACGTCCTCCTCCAGGCCCACGTTCGGGGTGAGGAGGTGCCTTATCTTATCCATGTCCAGGTTGCGGTGGATTATCCTTAGTTTTATGGCGGGGTCCTGCTCGTTTATGAGGGGCATCGCCTTCAGGAGCAGGTCCACGCCCTTGTATTCTATGTCGTTGGTGGCGGTTATCGCGATGTTCTTCGTGCCGAGGTCCGCCTTCATCCCTGCGAGCGCCTCATACCTGCCTGGCTTTATGTAGGTGTAGGAGGTCACGGTCGGGACCCTGAGGTGGAGGGCGGAAAGGGCCTCCTTTGTGTAATTCCCCTCCAGCACCATGCCGTCCACGGACTTGAACAGCTCCAGGAGCACGCGGGACTCCGCCTTGCCCATTATGCCCTTCCATATGTTGTAGAAGAGCGGGGAGCCGCAGAGGTTGATAATTTTGCCGTTTATCCTATGGAGCCGCTTGGCGATTGCCGGGTAATAATAACATGCTTCGCAGAAATAGATGTCGTAGCCGCCAGGGATTGAAGAGGCGGATCTTAGAAGGTTAAGGGCCTTGGAGGGTGCGGACTGCCTTTTGGAGGCGCGGGAGGGGACAACCATGCTGCTCTCCGCGACCACGGATGCGAACCTCTCGTGCACCCAGTGGGGCCCGGAGAAGACCGCGAGCGTCCTTTTTCGTATCTCATCCCATTTGAAGTCCATGGAAACACTTTGCTTTGAATGCCCTGGTTTAAAACGGCGGCTAAAAGCTTTTATACTATTGCTGGGAAGTAAAAAGAAGATAATATGGCGGTTCAATCAGATTGCTCCACATGCAGCGTGAGGCACTGCTCAAGATGCCTCCTTCCTGAGACGCAGGAGACCATCACATATGACAAGGAGGGGGTGTGCAACGTCTGCAGGCAGGTGGAGTTCAAGAAGACTAAAATTGATTGGGCGGCTAGGGAGGAGGAGCTTCGGGCGCTCATTGATGGGTATAGGGGAAAGTACGATTATGACTGCATAATCCCGTACAGCGGCGGGAAGGACAGCACATATACTGTTTACAAGCTGGTTAAGGATTACGGCGTGAAGCCGCTGGTGGTCACCTTTGACCATGGGTTCCTCAGGCCGCAGACGCTGGAGAACACGAAAAGGACGATGAAGACGCTCGGCGTGGACTACCATTCCTTTACCCCCAGCTGGAAGGTGGTGAAGAAGGTGATGCTTGAGTCGCTGAAGCGCAAGGGCGATTTCTGCTGGCATTGCCACACCGGGATTTTCGCATACCCCATGCACGTGGCGATAAAGTTCAACGTGCCCCTGGTCTTTTGGGGCGAGCCGAGCGCGGAATACACGAGCTATTACGGATATGATGAAAAGGAAGAGGTGGACGAGAAGAGGTTCAACCGCTTCGTAAACCTTGGCATAACCGCCGAGGACATGGTAGGCATGGTGAAGGGGGTGACGATGCGGGACCTAAAACCCTTCACGTATCCATCATTGAAAGAGCTGAAGGCGATAAAATACCGCTCCGTGTGCCTGGGGAGCTACATCCCCTGGGACCCGAAGAAGAACTCCGAGCTGATCAAGAAGGAATTGGGGTGGATGGGCAACACTGTGGAGGGCGTGCCCCCGGAATACTATTACGAGAAGGTGGAGTGCATGTTTGAGGGGGTGAGGGACTACCTGAAGTACATAAAGCGCGGCTTCGGCAGGACCGCACACCTCATGAGCCTGGACCTGCGCAACGGCAGGATAAGCCAGGAGAAGGCGCGCGAGCTTATTGCGAAATACGATGGGAAGCGCCCGGCGAGCCTTGACGTGTTCCTGGAATACCTTGGGATAACGGAGGGGGAGTTCATGGAGATTGCGCTGAGCCACGTGGTCGCCCCACACAAGCACGACCCGTCAAAGGTGAAGGGGGGCGAGCCGCTCCCCGACATGGGAAAGTGGGATAGGACAAAATGATAGGCATAGTGGATTACGGGATGGGGAACCTGCGCTCTGTGGCCAAGGCGTTTGAGCTCCTGGGAGCGGAAGTTATTGTGAGCGGGAAGCCGGAGGAACTCCGGGCCGCGGAGAAGCTTGTCCTGCCCGGGGTGGGCGCTTTCGGGGACGGGATGGCCAACCTCAGGAGGATAGAGCTGGACAAGTTCTTGGAGGGGGAAGTGCTCGGGAAGAAAAAGCCGCTGCTGGGAATATGCCTTGGGATGCAGCTGCTGGCGCGGGAGGGTTTTGAGCGCGGCAGGAACACGGGGCTGGGCTTCATAGGCGGGAAGGTGGCGAAATTTGAGCTGGAGGCGCAGGGGCTGAAGGTCCCGCACGTGGGGTGGAACGAGGTGCGGTTCATCGGTGAGAACCCGCTGTTCAAGGGGCTGAAGGACGGGACCTGCTTTTATTTCGTGCATAGTTATCATATGGTTTGCGATGACAAGAAGGACGTTTCCGCGGTGTGCGATTATGGGCATGAGTTCGCCGCGGCGGTGAGGCGCGGGAACATCTTCGGAACGCAGTTCCACCCTGAAAAGAGCCAGGAGGCGGGGCTGCGGGTGCTGGAGAATTATATGGATATGCAACTGTGATGTGGGGCTTATGCTGAAGGTCAGGATAATACCGTCCTTGCTCCTGCGGGAGGGCAGGTGCGTCAAGGGGGTGAAATTCAGGGATTTCCGGGACACCGGTAACCCCGTCACAGCCGCGAAGATATACGACGCGCAGGGCGCGGACGAGCTGCTCTTCCTAGACATAACCGCATCAACGGAGAAGAGGAGCATACTCTTTGACATCGTCTCAAAAACGGCGGAGGCATGCTTCATGCCCCTCTGCGTTGGGGGAGGGATAAGGAGCATAGAGGACATAAGGAAGCTCCTGCTGGTTGGCGCGGACAAGGTCTCCATAAACACCGCGGCGCTGGACAGGCCGGAATTCATAAACGAGGCGGCGGAGGTCTTCGGCAACCAGTGCATCGTGGCATCAATAGATGTTAGGAAGCGCGTGGATGGGGAATACGAGGTGTTCAGCGACTGCGGGACCAAGGCGCGGGGCATCGGGCCGGTGGAATGGGCGAAGGAGGCGGTGGCGCAGGGGGCGGGAGAAATCCTCCTCACATCAATAGACCAGGAGGGCACGAGGAAGGGATACGACCTCGGGCTGATAAGGATGGTCGCGGATACTGTGGAGGTGCCGGTCATAGCGTCAGGGGGCGTCGGCTCGCTGCAGGACCTAGTGGATGGGATAGTGAGGGGGCATGCGTCCGCGGTCTCTGCCGCAAGCATTTTCCATTTTACTGACCAGAGCATAATAAAGGCGCGCACATATATGAAGGAGGCAGGATTGGACGTGCGCTCCATGGAGCTGAGGTAATCGCATGAAACAGGAAGGGAAGGTCGCGGAGGGAAAAAACGTTTATCTCGCTTACCTGAAGCCGGAGATGGTGGGCGCGGCTTATGTCGGGTGGCTCAACGACCCGGAGATAAACAAATACATGGAAGCAAGGTTTGACGTGCCGCACACCGTGGAGAAGGTTAGGGAGTACGTGGGGAAGATGCACGGCGACCCTGCCAACCACCTGTTCGCGATAATGCTGCTGGAGGGCGGGAAGCACATAGGCAACATAAAGGTCGGCCCCGTGAACGGGCACCACAAGTTCGCAGAAGTCGGTATAATGATAGGCGAGAGGGGCGTGTGGGGAAAGGGATACGGGAGCGAGGCGATAACGCTGGCGACGGATTATGCGTTCAAGAAACTTGGCGTGCACAAGATGGTTGCGGGGCTCTACGACAACAATGTCGCATCCCTCAGGGCGTTCGAAAAGGCGGGGTACGCCCGCGAGGGCCTGCTGAAGAGGAAATTCCTTTGCGGCGGGAAATACGTGGACCACGTGCTGATGGGGAAGCTGAATGAAGGGTAAAAAGGGCGGAAAAGAAGCTGGATGGCACATCATAATCTACGTGCCTGCGTTCAATGCGGAAGCGACAGTGGAGGAACTGGTCCGCAGGACGAAGAAGGCGGGGGATGGGCTGGGCAGGATTGGCGCATCGATAGATTCAATGATAATAGTAAATGACGGGAGCAGGGACGGGACGATGGCTGCGCTGGGTCGGCTCGGCAAGGAGGCGGGCTTCCTCCATGTTATTGACATGGGGGAGAACGGCGGGCCCGTGAAGGCGCTCTTCAGGGGCATGGAGGAAGCTGTGAAAATCCTTAAGGAGAAGGGCCTCCCCCCGGAAAGGACGATTATGATTAGGATGGATTCGGATTTGGAGCACCAGCCCGAGGACATCGGAATGCTGGTGAAGCCGATAATGGATGGAAAAAGGAAGGTGACGGTGGGCTACCTACCGTCGGGCGGGGGGAACGGAATCGCCGCCAGGCTCTTTAACGAGTTCGTTGGCAAAAACGAGAGCAAAAGGTTCCTTGGCGTTTCCATTCCGCAGTTCTGCCCCGGCTTCAACGCGATGCGGGCGGACCTGTTCGGAAAGGCGTATCCGCAGCTCAGGGAAATGGCGGAAAGGTTCAGGGAAAAGTCAGGCATGGAACTTCTTACGATGGATTTCGTGATTCTGGTGGTTGCGAAACGGCTTGGGGAGCAGCCAGGCGCGTTCAGGCTGAGGCCGGTAGAGGGGAGGTACGCGAAAAAGCCGCGGAAAGGGAAGGTCCTCCATTATTGGAATTACCACAACAAGACGATGAGGTTCCTGGAAGAGGGGGTGCGGTAGTGGAATTGAAAGCAAAGCATGAGCTGGACGGCATTCCGGTGTTTCTCACGGACGAGGAGTTCGCGGCAGCCCGGAAAGACGTGCTGGCGCTGCCCGCATCAGAGATTGAAAAACTGAAAAAACAGTACGAGGGCATTCCTCCAGCCGGCGCTCCGAGGAAACTCAGCGCCAAGGAGTGGGCAAAGAATGTCTATGGGCTGAAGATGCTCAACGCCATGAATTATGTCGGCATAAACAGCATCGGGCTCGCGCTGAGCATCCGCCCACCCTTCCTGCTGAATGTGGGAAGGCCGGGCAGCTTCAAGGCCTCCGAAAGCCAGGTCAAGAGCCATGAGCGGGAAGCATATGGCGGGCTGGGCGGCACGGACGAGGAAATACTCTCCCTGAAGCAGAACTCCGTCCGCATCATCCACGGCAAGCCAATGTCCATGGACGACTGGACATACCGTGGAATTGTAATCGGGGTGGTTGCGGGCATGCTGCGGAAGCAGGGCATAAATCCGGGCTCAATCCTGGAGGTCGGCTGCGGCTTTTTATCCAACCTTTCACTCATGAAGAAGGAATATCCTGCTGCATCGCTCATGGGGCTGGACTACAACATAAACAGGCTCAGGGCTGGCAGGGCAATAATAGATGGAAACATACCGGTTTGCTGCGGGGACGGGATGAACCTGCCCTTCGGGGACAAGTCCTTTGACCTGGCGATGACCGTGCACGTGATGGAGCGGTTCGGGGACGGGGAATCGCTGGTCAAGATGATTAGGGAGCTGCGCCGAGTTGCGAAGCACATCGTGATAATGGAGCCGGTCTATGAATACCAGGACATCTTCGCCAAGGCGCACAACCGGCTCGGCAAATACCCGAGCAGCATAAAGGAGAAGCTGCAGCAGGCCGGATTTGAGATTATTGGCATGGAGTCTTCACAGTATGGCAGCATAGTGAATACGGCAACCATCATCCTGGCCAAATCCTGATCTGGGAGTGGGCAACTAAACCCTGATTGTCCTGCCGCTCTCCGCGGATTCCTTTGCCTTCAGCGCGAGGGCGAGGGATTTTTCCCCCTCTTCAAGGCTGACGAGGGGCTTCTTGCCTCCTTTTACGCATTCCATGAAGTGCTTCATCTCATCCACGTACATCGCGTTCGGGTCGTCGCTTAAGTCTAAAACTTCGGTTGCCTTCTTATCCGCATCGTAAAGCACGACCGAACCCTTTGAATAGTCCCAGGAGATGGTGCCCTTCTCGCCTACGATTTCGCACTTCCTCGCATAATCCTGCCTTATGAAGTCCAGGTGGATATTCACGATTGCGCCGCCCCCGAACATTATGTTCATCTCTGCGACGTCCTCGGTTTCCACTTCAAGGCTGCTGACCTTCTTGGCCATGCATTCTATCTCGCTCGCCTCCCCGAAAAGCCAGCGGGCGTAGTCTATCTCGTGCGAGCCGTCCAGGATTATTCCGCCGCCCAGGCTCTTGCTCGCGGTGTAGCTCTTCCTGTAGTCCTGCCACGGCCTCCAGGCGGGAAGGTACTGGCCGAATATTAGGCGCGCGGAGAGGGGCTTGCCTATCGCGCCTTGCGCAACCATCTCCTTAACCTTCGCGAGGCTCCTGTTGAACCTCATGTTGTAGCCGACAGCGACGATGAGCTTTTTGCGCGATGCAAGCTTTGCAATGTCCTTTATGCCGGAAAGGTTGTGGGACAGGGGCTTCTCCACGAAAACGTGGCAGCCGGCTTCCAGCGCCAGCTTCGCGAGCGGCAGGTGGGTGCTTGGCGGGGTGCAGACCAGGGCCGCGTCCGGCTTCTCCGCGAGCGCATCCTCCGTTTTCTCAAACACGCGCACGCCAAGGTTCTGCTTGACCCATTCCCTGTTCTCTGCCATCACGTCGCTCGCCACCACATTCGCGCCGAGCGACAGGAGGTTCTTGATGTGCCTCCTCCCTATGGAACCGCACCCTATCACGAGAAAGTCCGTATCAACACCTCATTTCCCTGCCCTGAACTCCTTTATGGATTTCCGGAGTATCTCCGCCTGTTTCCCGGCTTCCTCCAGCTCCCAGTAGTTTGTCTTGAACTGCAGCATCCTCAGCTGGAGGTATTCCGCAACCGGGCAGAGGCCGGGCAAATATTTCTGCCATATTCCCTCCTGCTTCTGGATGGTTCCGGAGAAGAGGGGCTCCTGGTAAGTGAGCTTCCACGCCGAGTAGTATCCGTCCCCGCCGTTCTTCTGGAAGATTTCCCTGAACTTGTACCAGTCGGTTTCCGGCCTTTCGGTCTGCAGCACCGCGCTGTACGCCCAGAAGGAATTCTTGTAGCCTGCGGGCTCTGCCTGCGGCAGCAGCACGCCCTCGGAGCCTTCCACCGCGTCCGCGAACATCTTCGCAACCTTTACCCTCTGCCCGACCAGCTCGCCAAGCCTCTCAAGCTGCCCGAGCGCGACCGCGGCCGCGACCTCGGACATGCGGTAGTTGAAGCCGAGCGTTACGTGCCTGGAATACCTGGGATCCTGGATGTCGTTCTTTGTTATCTTGCCCTTATTTGCGCTCACGCCGGCATAGCCGAGGCTGCTGAACTTCCTCGCCCTGTCCGCGAGCTCCTCGCTGTTCGTGGTGAGCATCCCGCCCTCGCCGCAGGTCATGTGCTTGCTCGCCTGGAAGCTGTAGCTGGAAAAATCTCCGAACTCCCCGGCCAGCTTCCCCTTGTATTCCCCAAGGAAGCATTCGGCGTTGTCCTCTATGAGGAAGAGGTTGTGCTCCTTGCAGATTTTCACTATCTCGTCATAGTCCGGGGAAAGCCCGTAGAGGGAGACGGTGATGATTGCCCTCGTCTTCTTGGTGATGCATTTCCTTATGGAGTCCGGGCTTATCGTGAATGTATCGCGGTCTACATCTGCGAACACGGGGATTGAGCCGTTCTGGAGGACGCAGAGCGAGGTGCTGGACATGGTGAGGGGGGGAACGATGACCTCGTCGCCGGGCTTCACGCCGAGTGCGACCAGCGCGGTGTGCATGGTCGCGGTGCCGTTCACATGCCCTATTGCGTACTTGGACCTGAACGCCTGGGCGAACTTCTGCTCAAGCCTGCTGTTGAAGACGCTGTTGAGCGAGGTCCTGAAGCCATTGGAGAGCGCCTCCAGGACGTACTTCCTTTCAAGATCCGAAATCCTTTCCATTGCGCATCACTTCCTTTCGTACATCGCGCTCCTTTTCACGCCGGAGTTCATCAATGCTATTTCCGGATGTTCTTTTATAAGCCGCAGTATGTCGGCGGTGAGGAATACTCCCCCCTCCATGTAAAGCTCCTTGTACACCGCCCTCGCCATCCCGAGGTCCTCCTCCGTGTCTATGGTCCACCTCAGGCGGGAGAGGTCCTCCCTGTTCGCGAGGTTCATCTGCCTGAATTTTTCCGGGTGGCGGTAGAAGTACTGGGTGACGTGCTCGCGCTCGTACTGGTCCCGGGATTCGGCCTGCGCCTTCTCCAGCGCGGCCATGGAGAAGACCTCCACGTCCAGGCCCTCCGGGAACGTCGGGGGCTTGTTGTTGTAGGCGAAATCCAGCTTGTTCTTCTGGAAGAGTTCCACCACTTCATCCAGTATGGCCGGGTCCTTGAAGGGGTCGTCGGCGGTGACGCGGACGATTGTTTCCGCCCCCATCGCCTTCGCCGCGTGGAAATAGCGGGAGAGCACGTCCTCCTCGCTCCCGCGGAACACCTCTATTTTGTTCTCGCGGCACCATTCCTCAAGCACGTCGTCCGCTGGGTTGGTGGTGGTGGCGACGGCAATCCTGCTTACCTTCCTGCTCCGCCTGAGCCTGTCCACCACGTGCCAGATGAGCGGCTTCCCGCTAATCAATGCGAATATCTTGTTGGGCAGCCGCCTTGAGCTGATGCGGGCCTGGATTATTGCGCTCACTTCCATTTCGGGTTCACCAGCCTGATTCCGAAAATGTCATAAGCGAAAAGCTTCGCGAATGCCTTGAGCATCATCAGTTCGGACCTTATCGCCCTGCCGCCGAAAAGCCTCGGCGCATCCTTTCGCTCCCTTATGCTTACGTCTATCTCCGTTATCTTGAAGCCGTTCTTCTTCGCCGCGAAGACGAACTGCGTGCCTATGCTGCCTATGTTGTCATAAAACCCGACCTTCTGGAATACCATGGAACTGAAGCCCCTGAAGCCGCAGAGCGGGTCGCTGACCCCGACCCTCCACCTGGCCAGCAGCCCGAACAACCTCTCCGCGAGGCGGGCCTTCCTGTGCCTCACCCCGAGCACGAAATCCGTTCCGTTGTTGAGGAGCGATATCATCTCAGGGATTTGTGCGGGGTCGTGCTGGCCGTCCGCATCCATTATTATCACGTTGTCCGCGCGCCTGGCCGCCTCTGCCACGCCGATGTTGAGGGAGGCGGTGTAGCCTATGTTCAGGTCGTTCTTCAGCACCGCCGCTCCGCCCGCTGAGGCAAGCTCGCCGGTCCGGTCGGTGGAGAAGTCATCAACGACAAGGACGTCGCAGTATTTTTTCGCATCCCGAACGACCGAGGCGATCGTCTTCTCCTCGTTGTGCGCGGGTATGACGACTATGTTTTTTCCCATGTTATCGCTTCGCCTGCCTTTATGTCGGCGCGGGCCTTCCTGCCCACGACCTTGCCCAGGTCCTTTGGGGGTATGCCCTCAAACGGCCTGAGGATGTCCACCATTTCCTCGGTGATTGCGGTGCCGCAGGGGATGTCCTTTTTTGCGAAGAGGCTGCGCCTCTGCACCATCCTGGTCTTCTGCTCGCCGGGATACACCTCCTTCACCGGGGAGCCGAGCGCGGCTTCCGCGTCCCTCACGTCGCGCACGAGCTGCTTCAGCTCCGCGGGGTCAAGGGCGAAGGGATGGTCCGGCCCGGGGAGGGACTTGTCGTCCGTGAAGTGCTTCTCAATCACGCAGCATCCGAAGGCGACGCTGAGCACCGGGACCACGCTGCCCGGCGTGTGGTCGGAATAGCCGACCGGTACATCAAATGCCTTCTGGAGCGTTTCCATCGCCCTCACGTTCGCATCCGCGAAGGTGGACGGGTAGTCGGTGACGCATTGCAGGAGGACAAGCTGGTCGTTGTGCTTCTTTATCACGCCGACCGCATCCTTTATCTCCTCCATCGTGGAGGCGCCGGTGCCCAGGAGGATGGGCTTGCCCTTCTTGGCTATGTACTCCACGAGCTGGAGGAAGGTGATGTCCCCGGAGCCTATCTTGTAGGCAGGGGCGCCTATCTTCTCCATGAGGTCCACCGCCTCCCTATCGTATGGGGAGGAGAGGAAGATTATCCCCTTCTTTCTGCAGTAGTCCATTATCTTGGCGTGCCACTCCCGCGGGAACTCCGCGTCCTTGTATATCTGCCAGACGGATTTCTTCCATTTCTTCTGGAATTCTGCCTCCGAGCCCTTCTCAAAGGACGCCTTGTTGATTATCTTGCCTGCGGCGAACGTCTGGAACTTTATCGCGTCCGCGCCGCATTCCTTCGCGAGGTCCACGAGCTTTTTCGCCTTTTCAAGGCTCCCGTCGAAGTTGGAGCCGACCTCCGCAATGATGAACGCCGGGTGGCCCGGGCCGATGGTGCGGCCGGCGATTGCTATCGGTTTCATAATCATCCACCCCTCAGGCCCTTCTGGTAGCCTGAATCATAGAGCTCCTTGTATTTTTCTATTCCGGAATCTATATTCAAAATCCTTGTCCTGAGCAGGCTTTTCGCCTTTGAGATGTCAAGGGAGCAGTCGCTGGGGCGCCTTGCCTTGAGCGCCTCCACCTCGGCCATCTTTTTGGGCAGCACCAGGGACTTGTCGAACCCGAACTTCTCCGCAAAGAGAAGGGCGAACTCATACTTGGAAATCCTTCCGTCCCCGGCCACGTGCATGGTGCCGGTGAAGCTGCCTGCGGCCAGCTCAAGTATCGCATCCGAGAGGTTGTTCGCGAGTATTGGCGAAAAGAAGAAGTCGGTGAAGGCATTTATCTTCTCCCCATCCAGGAATCTTGAGTGCAGCCATTCCGAGAAGCTCAGCTTTTCCTGGATGTTGAAGCCGTAGAAGTTGGTCCTCACCACCGCATGGTTCGGGAAGCCCGCGACTAGCCTCTCAGCCTCCACTTTGGTCCTGGAATACGCATTGAGGGGGCGGACTGGCTCGCCCTCGCTGTGGAAGGGCTTGTCGCCTCCGAAAACCGAATCCGTTGACATGAAGATGAACCTGTTGCCGAGCCCTTCGCATGCCTTCAGCAGCCTAGAGGTGGCCTCCACGTTGAGGAGGCGCGCCTTCCCCGGGTCCGCCTCGCACCCGTCCACGTTCGTGAACGCGGCGCAGTGCACCACGCAGTCGGGCCTGAACTGCCTGATGGCTGAAAAATCCTGCGAAAGGATGTCAAGGCGCTGCATGCGGCAGCCCCTTATGGAAACGGGGTGCTCGTTGTAGGCGGCAAGCACGTCCGCCCCGCGCTGGGCCGCCATATAGGCGATGTTGGCCCCCAGAAGGCCGCTAGCGCCGGTTACCAGTATCTTCATCAAAAACCCCCAAATCCAGGGCAGCGTAATGAGCCACTCCCTCGTTAGATATCCATACTTCTTTTTAAATTCCTTCCGAGGTGGGCTGCGCCATGGTTTTAAACTCTTGCAGGTAGATTTATTCGGGCTGATTTGAATGATAGACGGGGTGGAAGTGATACCGCTGAAAAAGATATGCGACGAGAGGGGCAGGATAATGCATATGATGCGCTCGGACTCGCCGTATTTCACGGAGTTCGGGGAGGTCTATTTCTCCACCGCGTATCCGGGCGTCATAAAGGGCTGGCACATCCACAAGAGGATGACGCAGAACTATGCGGTGATAAGCGGGATGATAAAGCTGGTCCTTTACGACGATAGGGGGGGCTCAAAGACGAAGGGCCAGCTCATGGAGCTATTCATCGGGGAGGACAACTACTGCCTCGTGAAGATACCGCCCATGGTGTGGAACGGGTACAAGGCAATCGGGACCAAGGAGGCGATGCTGGCGAACTGCCCGGACATGCCCCACGACCCGGACGAGATAATGAGGAAGGACGCCTTCAGCAAGGACATCCCATACGACTGGGGCATAAAATACAGGTGAGGGCTTGCCTACGCTGGTCATAGGCGCATCCGGGCTGGTAGGGTACGAGTTCTACCGGCAGAACAAGGGAAAGAAGGATTGGTTTTTCACCTACCGCTCGGTGAAGGTGGATAATTTTCTGCAATTGGACGCGAGCGACGCTGGGCAGGTGGAGAAGCTCTTTTCGGAATTGAAGCCGGACACTGTCATCCTTCCAGCTGCGATGGCGTGGGTGGACAAGTGCGAGAGGGAGCCGGAGCTCGCGAGGAAGAACAACGTGGAGCTGCTCCAGAACGTTATAAATGCGATGAAGAGGCATGGGGGGAGGAGGATTGTCTTCTTTTCCACGGATTACCTTTTTGACGGGAAGGGCGGGCCGTATTCCGAGGACGCGGAGCCCAACCCGCTGAACGTGTATGGGAGGATAAAGCTGGAGTGCGAGCGGATGCTGGAGCACTCGGGGCTGGATTACATCATACTCAGGACGACAGGCATATTCGGCTGGGAGAAACAGGGGAAGAATTTCCTGTACAGGATTTTTGACACGCTCGGCAAAGGGAAGCCCATAGAGGTCCCCAACGACCAGTATGCAACGCCAACTTATGTAAAAGATATAGTGGAGGCAGCGATGGCGCTCCTTGGGAAGGGGCAGAAGGGGACGTTCAACGTGGTGGGCCCGCAGTCCATGAACAGGGTGGAGCTGGCGCAGAAGTTTGCGAAGGGGTTCGGGTTTGATGAGAAATTAATTGTGGGGAAGCCGACTTCGGAATTCAAGTCCGCTGCGCCGAGGCCGATGAAGGCGGGCTTCAGGATAGACAAGATAACGAAACTGGGGATAAGGATGCGGACCGTGGAGGGGGCAGTAGAGGATATGAAGGGAAGGAAAGAGGAAGACGATAGGTACGAATGATGATTAAGGTCAGAGCTTGCTCTCTATGCAGAGCTTGCACGCGGGTATGGTCTCGAATTTTCCGGCGAGGTGGATGTCCCTCAGCGCCTGCAGCTTCTTTGAGCGCCAAGCCTCCTTGAGCGTCATCGTGTGGGCGTTCCCGAGCGCCAGGGCGTTCTCGTAATCCACGCAGCAGGGCATTATCGTCCCGTCCCAGCGTATCACGAGGCGCTGGAAGAGCTGCGTGCACACGAATTTCTTCGGCTTCTCCTTGAATTCGCTTGAACTGGATTTGAGGGAGTTGTCCTGGAGCTTTCCGGGGTTTATGTATTCCTGGATGGCTATGTGGTTCACCTTGTCCTTCCAAAAGTTGACGAAGGGTTCCACCTCATGCTCGTTAAGGCTCATGCGGATGAAGCTCAATCTCACAATCGGGTAGCTGAGCCCCCGCTTCTTCTTCAATTCCAGGAACTTCAGCACGTTGGCAACGACCTTGTCGTAATCCCCGCCTATGCGTATCTTATCGTAGCTCTCCTTTGAGAACGCGTCCAGCGAAACTGTGAACTTGGTTATGCCCGCGTCAAGGAGGCGCTGGGACATCTCCTCCGTGAGGAGTGAGGCGTTTGTGTGCAGGATGCGGTCCGGTATGCCGGCATCTGTCGCATATCTTATCAGTTCAACAAGGTCGGGCCTGAGGAGCGCCTCGCCCAAATCCCCGAAATCCACGGAGAGGAGGCCCTCCCGCTTCCCCTCGTCTATTATCTTCTTGTAAAGCTCCGGCTCCATGACCTGGCCCTCGTTCTTGATGTTCATCGCGGTCCTGGGGCACATGACGCAGGCGTAGTTGCAGGTCATGTTCAGCTCCACGTCCATGTGCATGGGGTAGTCCGTGACTATGAGCTTCTCGTTCACCTCGTTCCATTTCTTCCTGTAAGCGTGGTATTCAGGCGGGAGGTCCCTGTCGCCGTTCGGTATGCACTGAATGTCGCTGAGGAAGAAGGATGAATCCTTGCGCGTTTTCTGCTCTTCTGCCATGATAACCACGAATGATGCCTTCTGCTGGGCCACCTATAGGATTTAGCCATGGAACCATTTAAATCAATTTCGGGAGGGAATGATGCGGATTGGACGCCGGGGCTAGCGTTTATTAAGATTCACGGCGGATTATGATACATAATCGGGGTATCGCATGGTAAACTGCTCGATGTATTACAGCACGTTCAGGGAGGAGAAAGGGAACTACCTTCTCCGGCTACCGAAACTGTTGCCGAAGGACTGGAAGCTGCATGTGCTCTTCAGGTACAAGTACGCCGGGCTTGACGACCCGGACATGGCGGGGGCAGGCAAGTTCTACCTTTACGACCATTTCAGGGACCTGACCGAGGCGGAGATAACTGGGGCCGAGAAGCTGGTCAATACGCCGTTTTCGCTGATGCGCCTAATGGCAAAGACCGCCTTCATGCGCTACCCGGACATGAGGAACCTCCCGGACGACAAATTCCTCGCGAACTGCGCCCTGGCGTGGGACAAGTTCTTCACCACGCGGAAGATAGACGCTTATCTGGCGGGGCTGATTGACGAGACGTCGGGCATAGTGGGGCTGGAGGTCGCGAAAAAGAGGGGAATCCCCGTGCTCATGCTGCACCCGAGCCGCTTCACGAACGCATTCTTCATATGCGACGGGGATTATGCCCCGATATTCTGGAAGAAGCTGGGCAAGGAGGAGGTGGCGGCGCAGTATGCGGAGGCGAAGCGGGAGATACTGGGCGAGAAGATAATCAACGCCCACGTGTCAAAGATAGCCACGAACACCTTTGACCTGACCAAGGTGAGGACGCTGCTGCAGCTCCTGCTTGCGGTGCCCAAGAACTTCTACTACTACCACGTGAAGATACCTGCCCCGGACAGGAAGCTGTGGAATTCCACCGAGGAACTTGTGGTCAGGCAGATGAAGTATTTCACAAGGTCCAGCCTTTACGGGAGGTACATGCTGAAGAGCATCCCGAAGGGCGAGAAATTCGTCTTCTTCCCCCTGCATTTCACGGACGATGCGGCCTTCACCGCGAAGTTCGCCATAGACAGCCAGTTTGAGATAATAGAGAAGATAGCGAAACTGCTGCCGCATGACACCTACCTGTACGTGAAGCCGCATCCCCACTGGAAGGCGTGCGACGTGCCCGTGGGCGTGATGAAGCGGATGGCGATGAACCCGAAGATAAGGATGCTGACCTACAAGGCGGACACGAAGCGGCTGGTGAGGGAAGCCAAACTGACCGTCATAATAAATTCCGCGGTGGGCATGGAGGCCCTCCTCGCGGGAATGCCCGTGGTCGCCTTCGGCAAGGATTACCCGCCGGACGTGATTCCGCGGGTGAGGCACGTGACCGAGATATTTGATGCGGCAAAGAGGCAGGCGCCCCGGGCGGTTGTGGAGAGGTTCGTGGCCAACGTGCGCGCCCACTCCTTCCAGATAGACAGCTCCGTGTTCTCCACCGCGGAGATATACCGGGACGACGACATAAAAACAATAGTTGGGCACTTCGTGGAGGCATACGAATCCATGAAGGCGGGGGGAAGGAAGGGATGAACATCGCGTTCTATATCGGGACCAGCTTTGACCTGGAGGACTACAAGGCGAAGATAATCGGCAAGATGGGCCCGGCTAACGAAATCGTAGTCGTGAAGCGTTTCCTGAAGCCCCTGGGGCTTGCGAACGCGAGGGAGGAGCACATCCACTCCAACCCGGTCTTCTCAAGGAAGCCGACGAGGAAGGAGATGACCGCGGCGGAGCGCTCGCTGGGCATCCCGTTCACGCTCCTGCTCAGGTATTGGTACAACTGGGACAGGAGGAACGAGCGGAACCGCGCGAAGATGCTGGAGCACTATGCGGCGATTACGCAGTATTTCCTCTACTGGAAGAGGTTCTTCTCCGAGAACAAGACGCGGGTGTTCGTCACCACTTACGAGAGCACGTTCCCCGAAATCGTTAGCGTGCAGGTGGCGAGGGACATGGGCGTGAAGGTCATCTACATCTACGGGGGCCGGGTGGGCGGGGCGCTGATGCTGTGCGACGAGAACTGCGGCCCGATTTACTGGAAGAAGATGACCGAGAAGGAGAAGGGCGAGATATACAGCATGCTCAGGGAGCGCTACAACGCGAGGAAAACCGCGGAGAATGCGAACATCGCGAAGGACGTCAGGAGGTACACCGATTATTCCCCAGGGAACATAATGTACAAGCTGGGGAGGCTCGCATCGTACTGGAAAAACTATTATGCGATGCCAAGGATTGACAGGCTGCGGACCATCAGCCCGTTCAGGCTCTTCTACAAATACCTGGAGGGGCAGGTGCGGCAATACTATTCAATGCGGCTGTGCAGAGAGGTGGACTACGCGAACATGAACTATTTCCTCTTCCCCATGCAGTTTGACGACGAGGCGAACGCGTCCTACCAGGAGGCGTTCCTTAGCCAGTTTTACGTCATAAAGAGCATTTCCATGAGCCTGCCGATGGGCCATTACCTCATCATAAAGCCGCACCCCCACTGGAAGAGCAGGGACATCCCCCTGGCGAAGATGAGGGAGGTGGCGTCGCTCCCGAACGTGCGCATGGTTTCCCCGGACGTGAGCACCATAGACCTGATAAACGGCTCAAAGGGCGTGTTCATAATAAACTCCACTCCGGGGTACGAGGCGCTCGTGCTCGGCAAGCCCGTGGTCACGTTCGGGCACGACCTGCTCTTCGCGGGCAGGGAGCCCGTGATAACCGTGCACGACATGACCGAACTGCCGGGGCTCGTGATGAGGCTCGCGAACGGCGAGGTGCGGCTGGACGAGAAAAAGGCGAAGGAGCTGGTCGCGAGATACTACAAGCACCTGATTTTCCTAGAGGGGGGGTTCGGGATGAACAGAACGGACCTCACCGATGCGGACGCGGAGAAGATGGCGGCCGCGCTGGAAGAGTGCATAGCGGCTATTGCCTGAGCGCGCCTAGGGCTTGAGGCCGGTGGACGTATAGACCGCCCGGAACTGCATCGCCTTCTCAAGGTGCTCGGCCGGGGTGTAGAACCTGTCGCCCACCTTTATCTTCTGGATCATGCTGGCGCCGTTGTCGTCCTCCACGCTGCCGAGTATGAGGGTCCCGGATTCCGTGGCCACGAACACGTTCCCTCCGGAAATCCTGTACACCATCCCCTTCTGGAACGGGTGGAACGGCCCGTCGTTCACCCAGGTGCCGCTCTTCTTCAGCCTGGCCTTCGTGCCGTTTATGAACGTCGCGGCCCCCTTGTACGGGTCGTCAAAGGCGCAGATGAAGCGGTCAATGTCCTCAAGCTTCCAGCCCCAGTTTATGTAGCCATGGATGTCCGTGGCAAGCCTGGGCCAGTAGGCGCTGAAATACTCCTGCTGGCTGGCCTCTTGGAAGTCCTTCTCCTTTTCCACCTCGCCCAAGAATTCCTCCAGCATCTCAATGTATTTGGATGCCGAGTATTTCTGGTAATCCGCGGGCACGCGGCACGAATGCGGATAGACGTATTCCCTGCATTTGAGTATGGAGCCGGTGTCCACGCCCTCGTCAATCCTGTGCACTATGCTGTAGCCGACCCTCTCGCCCCGGAGTATGCGCCAGGAGAAGCCGCCCCCGCCGCGGTCCTGTGGCAGGCGGGTGCCGTGCAGGTTTATGAGCCTGCCCTCAAACAATTTTATGAAGGCCCCCTTGAACAGCCAGGCGGCGCCGCTTGAAATGCCCAGCGTATTCTTCGTTATCCTGAATTTCAGCGCGGCCTCGTTGTTTATGTCCTGGGAAACCATGAACTCAATTGACTCGGACTTCAGCAGGTCCTCCAGGCTGCGGAAACCCCCGTCCACTGGCACCTTGTCGCCCCTGTCCCTCGGGCTTATCACGACAAGAAGGCCGTGCCCGCGCTGCTTCACCATTTTAGCCAGCCGGAACAGCACCTCCCCCTGCCCCATGAGTATATAATTGTTGATTTTTCCAAAGCGCATGTTTGCTCCACCAGAGGTATGAATGCTGCCCAAATATTAAAATACGAGCGGGAAGGCCGCGCCTGCCCGGTCAGAATATGCCGATGGCATCCAGGGCGAAGACGGCAAGGATGGAAACCACGCTGGTCAGCACTATGGAATCCATCACCAATTTTTCCAATTTCAGGCCCAGCGAATCCACTATCACAAAATTGGAGATGGCGACCGGCATGAGGGAGAGGAGGAGGATTTCCTTTCCGGAAGAGAGCAGCCCCGTGTAGAGGAGGAGGGCGAAGGTTATCAGCGGGAATATGAGGCATTTCGCCGCCACGATGGAGAGCAGGTTCCGGCCCAGTGATATGCTGGACTTGTCCGAGAGGAAAAGCCCCATCGCCAGAAGGGAGAGGGGCGTGGTGAGCGAGGAGAATCCTTCCAGGTAAGGCATGAGGGCGGAGAGGTTTATCTGTAAGGCGAGGGCGAGTGCCCCGGCTAGCGTGAATATTATCACGGGATTGCAGAATGCCTTCCCAATCCCTGCCTTCTTCCCTTCTGTTCCGAGGAGGATGTAAATCGCCGGAAGGAGCAATGCAAAAACGAACAGGTTGTAGATGGAAACATAGATGCCCGCGAGCGGGAGTGCCGCTTCCCCAAGGACCATCTGGACGAACGGGAAGCCGAAATACACTATGTTGCCGAAAAATCCGCAGATGAGAAGGCAGTAGAAAACGTGCCTCTCAAGGCGGAGGGCGCGGGAGATGATGAAGCTGAGGAGGATGGAAAGGAGGAAGCTCGCGATGAGCAACGCGATGAGCAGGTAGATGGCGGGGGGGATTTCCACGCCTGCGAACGAGGAAAGGATTGATGCCGGCAGGCATATGTAGAAAACGATGTTCGCAAGCACCTTGTAGTCCTGGCTTTTCGCGAGCCCGGAGCGTGCCACAAGGTATCCGGAAACAAGGAACAGGATAAGGAGGGCTAGCTGTTCCATAGGCCTAAACCTTCATGCCCAGCATCCTGAGGTCGCCGTCCACCTTGCCCTCCGAGATGAGCCGCTTTATGCTCTCCACGTCGTAAAATCTCTTGTCCGAGAACGTATCGTAGTCAAGCTTGGACTCGGCGAAGAAATCGTAGAGTTGTTTTATCCCCTTGCGCACGGTCCAGGACGGAGTGAAATTCTTCAGCGTGTCGCGTATCTTCCTGAAGGAGACGCGGTAGGAGCGCGGGTCTATGGGCGCGTCTTTCCCCGCTTCCAGCTCGCAGTCGGGCACGATTTCCTTCACCATGTTTGCGATGTCAATTACCTTGTAATTCTCGGAATCCATCCCCACGTTGAAGGATTGGCCGCTCACCGCGTCTTCGGGGGACTCAAGCACGGCAAGCACCGCCTT
Source organism: Candidatus Iainarchaeum sp. (assembly GCA_028686985.1). Classification (GTDB taxonomy): domain Archaea; phylum Micrarchaeota; class Micrarchaeia; order Anstonellales; family Bilamarchaeaceae; genus CAIXOA01. The sequence goes on along the minus strand of JAQUBA010000001.1, from coordinate 78,214 downwards.
GGAGCAGTCCTCCACGTGCACGCTCGGCCTCCATGAGGTGCCCGCGCTCAGGAGCTTCACCTTCCCGGTGGTGTAGGCCCAGCCGGTGAGGTTGTTCACCACGAGGTCAAAGCGCATCCTGTAGGAAAGGCCAAAAACCGTGGAATTCCGCATGAATGTCGGCGAAAAATCGGGTCCCTTCATCTTCCCCACTTCCTGCTCCACGCCTATCTTCGCCTTAGCGTAGGCGGAGACCGGGGCGAGAGGGGAGCCCTCCTCCACGAGATTGTCGCCTTTCTGGGCGCCGTATATGGAACATGAGGAGGCGAAAACGAAGCGGCGTATGCCGGATTCCTTGGCAAGCTTCGCGAGCCGCGCGGGGGAGAGGTGGTTTATCTGGTCGGTCCATCCTGGGTTCAGGTCCGAGGCAGGGTCGTTCGCAAGCCCGGAGTAATCCACAACCGCGTCGCACCCGGAGATGTCCTCCCTGGAAATGTCCCGCACGTCCTTGAATATCTGCCTGGAGACGCTTTCCCTTATCGTGGTTTCCGCATCGCCGCGTATGAAACCGCCCTTGTAATAGCCGCAGTCGCAGCCAACAATCGTATGGCCCGCGGAGTGCAGCACGTGCGACATCGTCGTCCCTATGTAGCCAAGGTTGCCCGCCAGAAATATCTTCATGCAATCATTCCTCCAGATGCGTCCAGGGCGGCCTGCCGCGGAAATCTGTGTGCGGCATGACTCCGGTGCGCCACAGGGCATTCAGCCGGTCCACGTCCTTCGCAGTGTCCATCGCGGTCCAGAAACCCTCATGGCGGTAGGCGGCCAGTTCCCCGTCTGCCGTCATTTTCCTGAGGGGGGCCTCTTCCAGCACGCAGCCGTCGTCAAGATAATCAAGAACCTTCTTGTTGAACGCGAAGAAGCCGCCGTTTATGTAGCCGGGCAGGAACGGCTTTTCCTTGAATGCGGTGACCGCGCCGTCTTTGCCTATCTCCACCATCCCGAACGGGGACATCGTGTGCACCGCGGTCAGGGTGCCGGCCTTGCCGTGCGCCATGTGGTATGCGAGCAGCTTCCTTATGTTGACGTCCGCGAGCCCGTCGCAGTAGGTGGCGAAAAAGCTGTCCCCGAGGTGCTTCTCGGAGCGCTTGACCCTGCCACCGGTGTTCGTGTCCTCCCCGGTTTCGGAGAAGATTATCTCAAAATCGCGCCATTCCTTCGCTTCCTTTGAATCCGGATTTGTGAAGAAATCCCTTATCATGCTTCCCTTGTGGCCTATCGCGATGACGAATTTCCTGAACCCGTAGAAGGAGTATATCTTCATCACGTGGACGATGACCGGGTATGGGCCTATGGGGACAAGGGCCTTGGGGATGGTGTCGCTGTAGTCCCGCATCCTCATTCCCTTGCCCCCGGCAAGTATGAGCACCGGCATGTCTTCTGCCATCGCAAAAACCCTGCGGGGACGGATGGGCGTTCCTGAAGCAGAAACCTCCGCTCTCCCGTTGATTTTTAGTTCACAACAACAATATAAAACTCTTTCCCATCCGGCGTGGGGGCGGAGGCATAACCTTTAATCCATACCACACCAAATTTCGGCATGCGCCTTGCGATGGTCACCCCGTTCCTTGAGGCATACGGCGGGGTGGAGAAGGTAGTGATGAAGATAGCGCAGAATTTTGATTCAACCATCTATGCCGCCAGCTACAAGCCGGAAAGGACATATCCGGAATTTAAGGAGATGGACGTGCGGGTGGTCGGGGGAGGGCTTGGGAAGATGCCCGGGGGGGAGCGCCTCGCCTCCGGGGCTGGCGCAGGGCTTGCCTTCCATTCGCTGAAGCTGCACGATTACGACGTGGTGAATGCCCACCAGAGCCCCTCGGAATGGGCGCGCAACAGGAATGCGCCGATGATATGGTACTGCCACAGCCCCAACAGGGAGGCATACGACCTGTACGAATGGAGGATGCAAAGGCGCGGCCCAGTGCAGAAGGCCGCATTCTGGGGCGCGGTGAAGGCGTTCAGGTCCGTGGAAGCGGGGATAGTGCCGAAAATAGAGCACATATTCACAAACAGCATGAACAGCAGGGGCCGCATAAAAAAATACCTGAAAAGGGACGCGGAGATACTCCATCCGGGCGTTGAGCCGAAGGAATTCAGGTGCGAGGGATACGGGAAATTCTTCTTCTATCCGTCAAGGATAGTGCCGGAGAAGGAGATGGAATATGCGATTGAGGCATTCAGGAGATTCTCGGTAAGGAGCAAGGGCTGGAAACTGGTCATTGCCGGGGCGGCTTCGGAAAGGCCGGAGCACAGGAAATACCTTGAGAAGATAAGGGGCATGGGCGTGGAGGGCGTGAGCATAAGGACGAACGTGGGCGATGGCGAGCTGAAGGGGCTGTATGCGAAATGCTTTTCGGTGCTCTACACCCCGGTGAACGAGGATTTCGGGCTGGTGCCTATTGAGGCGATGGCCTCTTCAAAGCCCTGCATAGCGAGGAACGAGGGCGGGCCAAAGGAAACAATAGAAAGCGGGAAGGACGGGTTCCTTGTGGGCAGCGCGGGGGAGATGGCGCAGAGGATGGGGGAGCTGGCCGAAAGGCCGGAAATGGCCGAGGAGATGGGGAAGGCGGGGAGGAGAAAGGTCGTTAAGGATTTCACGTGGTCGCATTTCATGGAGAGGTTCGGGAAGAAGGCGGAGGAACTGGCGGCAGGGAAGGTCTGAAGATGGACGGGATAGAGGAAGAACAGAAAAGCGTCGTGAAGGGGACGTTCTGGGGGCTGGCGGGGAGCATAGCCCTGAAGCTGGTTTCCTTCATTTATGTTATAATAGTGGCACGGCTGTTCTCGCAGAATGATGTGGGCACGTTCTACCTGGCGCTTAGCGTTTTGGGCATGATGGCCGTGTTCAGCGACATGGGCTTCGGCTCGGCATTCCTGCGCTATGTGCCTTTTTACGTGGGGAAGGGGCAGAACGGCAAGGCATATGCGCTCCTCAGGACAGGATACCTGTTTTCCGGGCTGCTGACCATAATCGCAACCGTGGCCGTGTTCCTGCTTGCAGGGCAGATAGGCGATTTTTTCAGGAATCCGGGCCTCGCATTGCCATTGCGGATATTATCCATCTATTTCCTGGCGAACACCTTCTTCTCGCTCAACGCGTGCTTCCTTTCCGGAAGAAAGCTGGTGAAGGAGAACAACATCCTCAACACCGGCCAGAACGTGCTGAAGCTCGTGATAACGCTGCTGCTGTTCGTGGCGCTGGGGGGGACCATTGAGGCGCTTGCGGTTGCATTCGCCGCCTCCTTCGTCATAGTGGCGCTTGCATCCTTCCTTTACGTGGGGCGGGATGTCGGCAAGCTCGGGATTGGCGGGCTGAGGATAACCTTCGCGGAACAGTTTGCCATGCTGAAGGAGGTGCTGCCGTTCGGGCTCGTGCTTTCCCTCGTGCTCTCCTTCTGGATTTTCGTTTCATACACGGACAAGGTGATGCTCGCCTACCTGCTGCCGGAAGCCGCGGCTGCGGTTGCGGTATATGCGATTGCGACCGCCCTCGCGGGCGTGATAGCGATATTCCCTGGCGCGGTTGTCTCCATATTCTTCCCGGTGATATCCGAACTGCACGGAAAGGGGAAAAAGGACGAGATGCTTAAGCTCTCCGTTTCAGCGGCGCGGTGGATAATATTCCTCACCGCGCCCCTGACCATTGTGTTCGTGGCCTACCCGGAGGAGATATTGCAGATGTTCTACGGGGCAAGCTATGCTGCCGGCGCACTGGTCCTTGCCATATTCAGCATCGGGATGTTCGTGCGCTCGCTCAGCCAGGTGCAGAGCTCAATAATCGCCGCGTCGCGGCTCGTGCGCATAGAGCTTTATGCGGCGGGGGGGGCGGCAGCCGCAAATATAACCCTCAACTGGATGCTGATTCCCGTCTATGGGATTGACGGGGCTGCGGCCGCGTCCGCGATTTCCTTCACAATAGTTACAGTCCTATTGGTCTATTATTGCTGGAAAAGGTTCGGCCTCGGATTCCCGAAGAAATTGTACGCCCCCCTTGCCGCAGTTGTGATTGCGGTTGCGCTGATGCTCGCGCTAAGGGGATGGACCGGAGCGCTCACCGGGTTCTCCCCAGAACTGCCGCTGGAGGGGATTTGGGCGGCGGTTGCGCAGAAGGCGGTCAAGCTGGCGGTGCTGGGGGCGCTTTTTGCGGCCAGCGGTGCGTTATACTTCTCCCTGTTGATGGCTCTGGGGGCGATAAAGAAGGAGGATGTTTCCCTGCTTTCGTCCGGCCTGCGGAGGATGAATGCGCCGGCAGGCTTCATCAGGGCTGTTGAAAGGATAATGGGCTTCGGGACGGGGCAGGAATAGCTAGCTGGTCAGCCGCCTGAACCCCGTGTGGGCCACCGGGCCCTTGAGCCTCTTTTCAACGCTCCCTTCATCTATCGCTTTCTTCAGCAGCCCGAAGACCTCGTCCACATGCTGCATGTATGCGGCCACGTCCTCGTGCTTGTGGGCGTAGGATACATAGACGCTTTTTGAGGCGAGGTAGCCCCTCTCCAGCATCTCCTGCGTGAACAGGGTGGAGATGGCCTGGGATTTTTCCCCGTAATTGAGGTTGAACGCAATCAGCGGGGAGAACTCGGGCATCAGCGTTATGTCCAGGCCCTTTTCTTTTGCTATCTTATCCCACCCTGCCCCTATTTCCGTGCCAATCTTCTTCAGGTGGGACGGAACATCTTTTTTCTCAAGCTTTTCTATGGTCGCGAGCGCGGCCGCCGGGCCGACCCTCTCGGTCCAGTAGGTGCTGCTTATGAACGAGCCTTGGGCGGCGTTCATCACATCCTCTTTTCCCACGATGGCCGCCATCGGGTAGCCGTTGCTCATCGCCTTCCCATAGACCGCCATGTCCGGGTTGGTGCCGAGCAGGGCGTGTATGCCGCCAACGTTCATCCTCCACCCGGAGGTGGTCTCGTCAAACAGGAGGACCGCGCCGGCCTCATCGGCAATCCTGCGCACGTTCTTCAGGAAACCATCCTTGGGGAAGTGGTGCCTCATCGGCTCCACGACAATCGCGCCCACGTCCTTGTGCTTCCCCATTATCTCCGCAAGCTGGTCGTCGCGGTTGAACTCAAATGGGATGGACGTGCCGGTCAGCCCCCTTGGAACCCCTGCCGGGCTGAGGCCGGGAAGCAGGTGCCCTTCCAGGTTCCTGTCGCTTGCAAGGTTCGCCGCCAGGTACCAGTCGTGCCAGCCGTGGTAGCCGCAGAACGCGACCTTCTCATTCCCGGTGTGGGCCCTCGCGATGCGGATTGCCGCAGCCAGGGCTTCACCCGCAGTCCTGGTGTACCTCACCATCTGCGCCCACGGGTTCAGCTTCAGGAGCTTTTCCGCAAGGTCCACCTCTTCGGGGCAGTTGAGCGTGCACATGGAGCCGCCCTCCACTGCCTTGATGACCGCGGCATTGACGTCATCGTCCGCGTAGCCGAGTATGCACGCGCCCACGCCCATTATCGTCATGTCCCTGTACTCCTTTCCGTCCAGGTCCCATACCGCGATCCCCTTTGCCCTTGAGTAGTATGAGGGCCACTGGTCCGGCAGGAACATCTCCGAGCGCTTTGAAAGCAGCTGGCTCCCGCCCGGGATAATCCTCTTCGCCCTCTTCCAAAGTTCAGTGCCTTTGCCTGCCATCACCATCCCTCCTTTTTTGCCTGCTCGGCGTATTTCTCGTTGCGCCTTATCCCGCTGTTAATGCCGGAAAGCTGCGGGTGCCCCTCCACCAGTGCCAATACGTCTTCCATGCTGAAATCGTGCGTTTCCCCCTTTTTGCCGAGCAAACGGTAGATTTCCCGGACAAATTCCAGGTCCTGCGGCTCGTCCACGGTCCAGCGCATGGAGGAAAGGTCCTTTTTGTTGGCGACATTGAGCTGCCTGAACCTTCCCTTGTTCCGGACTATGAAAGGGGTTACGTGCTCCCGTTCGGGGCCGGGACGGGCTTCCGTGTTTGCAGCCATGAGGGCTTCCCTTGAGAACACCTCAACGTCCAGGCCGTCCGGGAAAGTGGATGGATGGACGTTGGAAACGTATCCATATCCGCCTTTTTCGTATTCCCCTACGGCGCGGTCCACTATCTCCGGATCCAGGAGGGGGCAGTCCGCGGTCACCCTCACGATTATGTCGCCCCCGAACTTTTCCACCGCGCCGGCATATCTCTCCAGCACGTCCTCCTCGCTGCCGCGGAAGCAGGAAACGCCGGATTCATCCGCGAGTTTCGCGACCGCGTCGTCGCTCCCGTTGACCGTAGTGGCGATTACAATCTTGTCTATTCTCTTGCATTTCCTGAGCCTCTGCAGGACGTGCCAGAGCATCGGCCTGCCTGAAATCTCCTTGAGCACCTTGCCCGGAAGCCGGGAAGATGTCATCCTTGCCTGCAGGATTGCAACCCTTAATGCCAGCTAAACACCCTTCAACCCTCCATTGGTATGGTCCTAAATAAATATCTAACTGATACGGAAGAACTCATTTCCTGAAGAGCCTGAACCCCATTATGCTCCCCATCATGCCAAGGATGTCCAGGAAGCGGAATTCGGAGGAGGCGGCCTCGTTCCAGCGGATTGGGATTTCCGCGATGGGGATGCCCTTCTCCTGCGCCCGGACGAGGAATTCCGCGTCCCAGAACCAGGATTTGGACTGCACCTCCCTTATCCAGGGCAGCACCGCGCTCCCCCTGAACGCCTTGAAGCCGCACTGGTGGTCCTTCACCCTGGAATTCCAGAGGAGTGAGACGGCGAGGTTGAACGCCCTGCTGTAAAGGCCCCGCAGGAATTTCCTCCTCGTGGCCGAGCCGGGCACGTAGCGGGAGCCGATGGCTATTGGTGCGCCATTTTCCACGCTCCCGACGAGTGCGGGCAGGCCGGAGAGGTCCGCCGCCAGGTCGGCGTCCATGAACGCGATTATGCCGCCCCTTGCGGAGAGCGCGGCGTCCTGGACTGCCTTCCCCTTCCCCAAGCGGGCGTCCGAATGCAGGACCCTTATGCGTTCGTTCTCCAGATGCCTCGCGATGGAAAGGGTGTGGTCGCTGCTCCCGTCCTCCGCGATTATGATTTCGTAATCCTTCCCCATCCTGCCGAGTTCCTTTTCCAGCGCCCTTACGGTGGGCTCCAGGCGCTTCTCCTCGTTATGGGCAGGGATTATGACGGATAGCACCGCCTCGCCTCTTTGCATTGGTGTTAATTTGCTTGAGAATGATTAAAAATGCTAATACGGCTATAAGCTGCGGTTGGAGCGGGCGGTGCCTTTTGGTTTGTGGAGGGCGCTGTTGCGGGTTGATGATTGATGGCTGAGATGACGGTAATCGTCCCGACGCGGAACGAGGCGGAGTGCGTGGAGGGGACCCTTGGGAAGATTGCACGGGCCTGCGAAAAGGCACGCATTGATTATGAAATACTTGTCATGGACGACGGGAGCAAGGACGGGACGAAGGACATTGTCGCGGGGATTGCGGCAAAGAACGGCAATGTGCGGCTCATAAACCGGAGCGAGCCGTATGGGTTCGGGTATTCCATACGCGATGGCATAAGGATGGCCTCCGGAAAATATGCGGCAATAATGATGGCGGACCTTTCGGACGACCCGGGGCTGCTTCCGAAAATAAAGGAAAGGATGGACAAGGGGTGCGACGCCGTGGTCTGTTCGCGGTTCATGAAGGGCTCGGAGGTGAGGAGGTACCCCTTCCTCAAGATGGCCTCAAACAGGTTGTTCAACTGGACGGTCGGGATTGCGTTCAACCTTGGCACGGGCGATGCATCAAATGCATACAAGTGCTTCAGGGTGGGGAAGGCAAAGGGATTGCCGGTGGAATCCCGCGGGTTCCAGGTGAGCGCCGAAATCCTCATACGGATGAAGCTGGCCGGGGCCAGGATATGCGAAATCCCCGCGAGCTGGGAGGACAGGAGCGCGGGCGAGGCGAAGTTCAGGCTGGGCAATACCTTTATTAGTTATTTTGTGCTATTCCTTAAGATGTTCAAGCTGGCTTATTTGGGTGGAAAAAAATGAAGGCTGCTGTTGTTGGAATAGGCAGGGTCGGCCTGCCGCTCGCGATATTCTTCGCCTCAAAAGGGGTTTATACCTACGGGGTGGACGTGGACGCGAAGAAGGTAGACATGCTCAGGGAAGGGAAGGTTCCGTTCAGGGAAAGGGGGATGGAGGAGGCCCTCGCGAAGGTGAATGGAAAGGACTTCAAGGCGACCATGGACTTCTCCAAGATAGCGGACGCGGATTATGTCGTGCTCACGCTGGGGACGCCGGTTGACGAGCACATGAACCCGGATTACACGCAGCTGGAGGCGGCGCTGGGCTCCATGAAGCAGCATTTCCGGAAGGGGCAGACGCTCATTTTGAGAAGCACGGTCTCGCCCGGAAGCACGGAATACCTGAAGAATTTCATTGAGGAGAAAACCGCGTTCAGGGTGGGGCAGGACTTCTACCTCGTTTTCTGCCCGGAAAGGATTGCGGAGGGCAAGGCGATGGAGGAGCTTGAGGTGCTCCCGGAAATAGTTGGGTCGCTGGACGAGGGGAGCGGGAAGAAGGCGGAGGAGCTCTTCAGGGGCATGGGGAAGGAAGTGTACAGGACGAGCGCAATCAATGCGGAACTGCTGAAGCTCTTCACGAACATGTACAGGTACATAAATTTCGCGGTGGGGAACGAATTCCTCGTGATTGCGGACGAGTGGGATGCGAACATACATGAGATAGTGGCATTGTCAAACAGGAATTATCCGAGGGGGGGGCCGAAGATTCCCGGGTTCACCGCGGGGCCGTGCCTGTTCAAGGACGGGTTCTTTTTGACGAGCACGATTCCTTTTTCGGATTTGATTTCAACGGCCTGGAAGATAAACGAGAACCTTCCGGGGCATCTCATAAACAAGGCGAAAAAAATAAAACCGCTGAAGGGCGCGAAGAGCGTCGTCCTTGGGATGGCGTTCAAGGCGAACTCGGACGATGATAGGCTGTCCCTCTCGCATAAGATAAAGAAGATACTCAAGAGGGAATCCGCGGACGTGGTCACGCACGACGTGTATAGGGACGGGCCGGACTTTGAGGCGGCGGTGAAGGATGCGGAATTCCTTGTGATGGCGACGCCGCATGATGAATACCGGAAACCCCTTGAATGGTACAGAGAGCGCGTGAAGCCGGGGTGCGTGGTAATAGATGTGTGGAACGTTTTCGGGAAGGGTTCCGTGATTTTCAGGTGTTAGGATGGCTAAGGTTCTTGTTACGGGAGGAGCGGGGTTCATAGGGAGCAGGGTTGTCGCGAAGCTTGTGCTGGACGGGCACGACGTTACGGTGGCTGACAACCTGAGCAAGGGGCAAGTGAAGAATATAGACTTGGGCAAGGTGGAACTGGCAAGGATTGATTTGTGCGATGCAGCGGCAACGGCGGATTTGCTGGCGGATTTTGAGTATTGCTTCCATTTCGCGGCGAAGATTGGCGGAATCGGGTACTTCCACAAGTATCCCGCGGAAATCATCCGGGACAATACGCTGATGTTTTCCAACCTGCTGGACTCCGCGAGGAAGAGCAAGGGCTTCAAGAAGATGATTTACCTCTCATCCTCCATGGTATTTGAGAGGACGAACAGCTTCCCATCAAAAGAGGAGGACATATTCACCTCTCCTCCCCCCATTACGCATTACGGGTTTTCCAAATTGATTGGGGAATACTACTGCACCGCGTTCATGGAGCAGTACGGGATGAAATACACCATCTTCAGGCCGTTCAACGCATACGGGCCCGGGGAGGTGCCCGAAAACGAAGTGGGGATTGCGCACGTGATTCCGGACCTTATAAAGAAGATATATTATGACAAGCAGTACCCGCTGGAACTGCTTGGGGACGGGAGCCAGGTGAGGGCCTATACATATGTGGAGGATTTGGCGGATGCCATAGGGACGCTCGCGTTTGACGCGAGGACGGACAACAACGACTACAATGTGGCGAACCCAAGGGCTTATACCGTGATGGAACTGGCGCAGAAGATTTGGAAGATGTGCGGGGACGGAAGGCCCCTCCAGACAAAGCACCTGCCGGTTTTCAAGGACGACGTGAAGAAGAGGGTGCCCAGCACGGATAAAATTGAGGCGCTCGGGTGGAAGGCGAAGGTGGAGATGGAGGATGGGCTGGAGAAGACCTTCGCGTGGATAAAGGCGAATCGGGGAAGTGAATGAAAATCCTGGGAAAAGAGGTTGGGAATGCGGATTTTGTCTTTGCACTCGTACTGATTGCAAGCCTGGTCATGCAGAACGATTACCTTGGCCAGCTGCAGCAGCTTCCCAGCCCCCTTTACGGCGGGGATTATTACAACGGGCTGGGGGGAGTGAACCACATAGCCAGCGGAGGCAACGTGCTGGACAGCGCGCAGATGGCCGGGGAGGCGCCCTGGGTGCCGTGGCTTTACCATCTTTCAATAGCGGGATTCTCATGGGCAAGCGGGCTGGACACGGAGCACGCGCTCATCTATTTCTCACTGGTGGTGCAGGTGCTTTCGCTCATAGTCGCATACGTGTTCGTGGGCAAGGTTTCGGGGAACAGGTATGCCGGGATAATAGCGGCCATATTGTTCCTGCGCGACTTCCCGATATTCAAGTATTCGGATTTCGCGAACGTGCTGACCGTGCCCGCGTTCGCGCTTGGGCTCTATTTGTTCATGGAAAAGAGGGACCTGAAAAGCGCGGCGATTGCAGGCGTGCTCATGGGGCTCATGGCGCTGAGCAACACCCAGGCGTTCTTCGTCGGCATAATCCTTCTGGGGCTTGCCGCAATCCATATGCTTTATCCGAAATTCAAGGAGAACGGGTGGAAGCTGGACACCCTGAAGGCGGAGAAGGAACTGCTGAAGGTGCTGGCCGTACTTTTCCTGGTGGGGTTTGCGATTTCACTCCTGTTCTGGTTCAGGCCGATATTCGTTTTCCATGGATACACGCCGAACGACATCCAGAACATCACCTACCCCGACGTGACGAGGCTTTCAGTTTTCATTGACATGTCGTACAGCCTGCTAAAGGAGCTGTTGCTTCCGTTCGGGCTGGGCTCCCCCGGAATCGCGCTCTCGGCGCTGAACGTGGCGGGGATTTATTTCATGGCCAAGGACCCCGGGAAATATGGAATCGTGCTCGTGGTGTTCGTGGCTGCGGTCATAGGGATTCTGCACCCTGCAATCACCGAACCGCTGCTGAATACGCAGCTGATGAGCACGATGATGTACGGAAGGGTGGCGACACTCTCCGCGGCGCTGCTGGTTGCGGTGGGGCTGGTCAACCTGCTGGGCATGCTGAAGGACGGGAAAGTGCAGGTGGCGGTTATGGCTTCATGCATCCTGCTGGCTGGGATGGCTGTGGGCGACATAATCGCGTCAAAGGGCGCCGGCCAGTGGAGCATTATGGCGAAGGCGGGGCCCCTGCCGGGGTACTATGCGGAGCTTGGGGGATGGATAAAGGAGAATACAAACGTGAATGATGTTTTCCTTACCACAAATGAAGATGGGTTCATGATGAACGCGCTCACTGGAAGGAAGGTGGTTTCCTACAGGAGGGCGCACTCCAGCCCGTACACGGACATGCATGCGCGCATGGCGGACCAGGCGGTGATGGTGTACGGGACGAATGCGGCGAAGACCAAGGAACTGCTGGACAAGTATGGCGTGAAATACCTGCTTGTGACGTACAACTGGGTAAGCAACGAGTTCCGGGTATCCGAGGAGGGGGAGCTGCTGGGCTTCTTTGACCCGCTGGACGTGCCTGACAATCCCACGAACAGGGCTTATTGGGATGCGAACGGGGTGTCGTACATATCCGTGACGATGAGCATGGACCCGGCGCCTCCCACAAACGTGCCGCTTTATGACCTGATTGTCGCGCTTCCTTACATGGAGGGGGGCGGGCCCATAAGCCCGGTGCTCATGCAGGAGTTCCGCCCTGTGAAGGCGGTGCAGGTGGGCGGGCAGAACATATTTTTAATATACGAGCGGAAATGACATGGGATTTGCATGAACTGTCTTGTGACTGGCGGGCTAGGGTTCATCGGCTCAAACATAGCGAAGAAGCTGATTGCGGACGGGAACAGGGTTTGGATAATTGACAACCTGCACACCGGCTCGTATGAAAATAAGCCGGAGGGCGCGGTTGTGACCGAAGGCGTGAGCGGGAAGGTTTCGGAATTGCAGCTGCCCAAGATGGAGGCGGTGTTCCACCAGGGGATTTATTCCTCGGCGCCCATGTACAAGGAGGACCCCGCAAGATTGGCGAAGGCGCTGGACGACTTTTTGAAAATGCTGGACTTCTGCAGGAAGAACGACTGCCCGCTCGTGTTTGCTTCCACCTCCTCCGTGTATAACGGAGTGAAGCCGCCGCAAAGGGAGGATGCGGAGATAAAGCCGATGGACCTTTACTCCGAGACGAGATTGTACATGGAGAGGATTTCCACGCTGTACGTGAAATTGTACGGGATGAGGATTGCCGGGCTTCGGTACTTTAGTGTTTATGGGCCTGGGGAGAAGGCGAAGAAGCAGTACGCGAACCTTGTTTCGCAGTTCCTCTGGGCCATGCAGAAGGATGAGGCGCCCGTGATTTACGGGGACGGGAGCCAGACGAGGGATTTGACCTATGTGGAGGATGTGGTGAGGGCGAACCTGCTGGCTTCGCAGAAGGTCAAGGGGTTTGAGGCATTGAACGTGGGGACAGGGAAGACATATACCATCAACGATATGGTGGGGATGCTGAACAAGGCGCTTGGGAAGGACATAAAGCCAAAATATGTGGCGAATCCAATCAAGAATTATGTGGATTTCACCCAGGCGGACACCAGCAAGGCGAAGGAGAAGGTAGGGTTTGAGGCGCAGGTTTCGCTGGAAGAGGGGATTGGGCGGCTGGTCAAGATTTATTCGTGACGGGAAGTGGGTTAAAATACCTTATTCTATAATTTCAGGAGCATGCTTAGCAAGGATGAGCTCCGCGCGCAGTTCTCCAAGGAATGGGAGAAGCATTACAAGACGAAGGCGCTGGAGGAGCGCGGCTTCAGGCGCGGCAAGTGCGCGAAGTGCGGCAAGAACTTCTGGAGCATAGAAGAGAGGGAGCTTTGCGGGGACGCGTCCTGCACCGGATACACGTTCATAGGGAACGCGCCCAGCAACAGGAAGCTCTCGTATGTGGACACATGGAAAACCATAGAGAAGTATTTCGTGGAGCACGGGCACGGGAGCATAAAATCCTATCCGTCTGTCGCAAGGTGGAGGGATGATTTGTATTTTACGATTGCATCAATTAACGGGTTCCAGCCGTATGTGGTTAATGGGGAGCTGGAGGCGCCGGCAAATCCGCTCATAATCCCGCAGGTGTGCATAAGGTTTCCGGATATTGCAAATGTGGGGGTTACAGGAAGGCATTATACGAATTTCGTGATGGTGGGGCAGCACGCCTTCAATACGAAGAAGACGGGGTTATTCTATTGGAAAGATGAGGCGCTGAGGCACGATATAGAATATTTGAAAAGGCTGGGGGTGCAGCCGGAGGATCTGGTCTTCCAGGAGGATGTTTGGATGGGCGGCGGCAACTACGGCCCGTGCATAGAGTATTTCTCCGGGGGGCTGGAGCTGGGGAACTGCGTGTTCATGCAGTATGAGGTTTTGCCCGATGGGGGCAGCAGGGAATTGAGCACGAAGACGATTGATATGGGGGCCGGGCTTTCGCGGCTGTGCTGGATTACGCACGGGACCCCGGACTCCTATTCAGTGGTGTTCGGGAAGATGGTGCCGAAATATAAGAAGAAATTCGGCATAAAGGTGGATGAGAAGAAATATCTGGAATTCGCCAAGAGGGTTGGCGGGCTGGATGTGGACGAGGTCGCGGACCCGGAGGCAGAGGTGCGCAGGATTGAGCAGGAGATTGGGTATCCTGGCTTTGAGAAGGCGCTTGCGCCGCTGCAGGGATTGTATGCATCCCTTGACCATTTGCTTACTCTTCTATTTACGGTGAAGGATGGGATGCTCCCATCAAATGCTGGGGGCGGGTACAACCTGCGCATGGTTTTGAGGCGCACGTTCGGGATTGCCGAGGAGTTCGGCTGGGACGTGGATTATGCGGAGATATTGGAGGGGCATGCGAAGGAATTGAAGGGAATATTCCCGGAACTGGCGGACGGGGTGGAGAGCACTTCTAACGTGATTGCGGAGGAGAAGAGGAAATATAAGGCGACGAAAGACGGGGCTGCCGGGAAGGTCACGAACATGCTTGGGCGGGGCATCGGGGAAAAGGAGCTGGTCGTGCTCTATGAGAGCCATGGGGTTCCTCCGGAAATGGTGGCGGAGATTGCGAAGGCGAAGGGCGTGGAAGTGAAGGTTCCGATGAACTTCTACGACAAGGTGCGCGGGAAAGAGGAGGACGTGGACAAGGAAGGGGGCGGGGAGAAGAAAATAGATGTGGAGGGGATACCGAAAACAGAGGGGCTCTGGTATTCCACGAACGGGACGTTCAAGGCAAAGGTTTTGCGGATAATAGGAAAATTTGTGGTGCTGGACAAGAGTGCATTCTACCCGGAAGGAGGGGGGCAGGTCGGGGACAACGGCGAGCTGGGCGGAGTGAAGGTAACGAATACTGCTAAACAGGCGGGCGTGGTGCTGCATCATGTTGAAGACGCAGGCAAATTCAGGGAGGGGGCTTCTGTGGAAGGCAAGGCAAATGTTGGGAGGAGGAAGGGGGTTTCAAAGCATCATACCGCCGCGCACCTTTTGAACGCGGCGTGCAGGGAAATCCTGGGAACGCACATCTGGCAGGGCGGCAGCGGCAAAAAGGAGGAGGAGGCGCACCTGGACGTCACTCATTACAAGAGGATTACGGACGGGCAGTTGAACGAGATTGAGGCGAAAGTGAACGGGTACATCATGGAGGATTTGAAAATAGAAGTGGAAGTGCTGCCGCGGACCGTTGCAGAGCAGAAATATGGATTTTCATTATACCAGGGGGGGGCGGTCCCTGGGAAGGAATTGCGCGTCGTGAAGATCGGGGAGGGGGCGAAGCTCATTGACGCGGAGGCGTGCGGGGGGACGCACCAGATGAATTCCACCACCGGCGAGCTGGGATATTTCAGGATTGTGAAAAGGGAGAGCGTGCAGGACGGCGTGGAGAGGATATATTACAAGGTGGGCGAGGCCGCGGTGAGATATGCGCAGGAGCGCGAGGCGCTGCTCAAAAAAGCGGCTGGGGTGGTGAGCGTCTCCGAGCACCAGCTCCCCTCCGCGATGGAGAGGTTCTTCGAGGAATGGAAGGCGCAGCGCAAGGAAATAGAGAAATTGAAGGGGGAGTTCATTTCCGCGCGGGCCGAGGAGATTGCGGAGAGGAGCGCGAAGGAAGGCGTGGTGGGGGAGAGAATAGAAGAGGATGCGAAGGTGCTCGCGAAAATAGGTGCGTTGGTTTCGGAGAGCGGGGGCGCAATGGTTGTCCTTACCAATTCCCAGGGGAATTTCGTTTGCGCGGCCGGGAAGGGGGCGAAGAGGAATGCGCTTCAGCTGTTTGAGGAATTGAAGAAGAAGGGCGCGAAGGGCGGCGGGAACGAGAGGATTGTTTCCGGGAAGCTATAGGACCGGAGTGAGTTTTGTGGGGTCTGATAGGAAGTCAAACTTCTGCGGCTTGTTGTAGAACATCCCCAGCAAATCGCCCAGGATCACGCCGTACCTCTTGTTTATCTGGCGGGGGGAGAGCTTCTCCTGCCCCTTTATGATGTAATAGGTGTTCTGCTTGTAGCCGAAGCGCGTGCAGAAGAAGGCCGGGCCGTGGTTCTCCAGGTATTCGTCGTAGCGGGAATCAAAGCCGGCAACTATGTTGGCGAGCACGAGCGGGGAATCGCCGGTGTTGTAGGATACGTGGCCGTAACCCGGGGGAACGATGAAAGACTCCTTCTCGTTCGCCTCCACCATGATGCAGTCCACGCTCTCGTCCTTGTGCTTGCGCTGGAGCACGAAGGATGCCTTCCCCTTCAAAACCTGGTAAACTTCGGGATATGCCTGGCTTGCCTTGGAGGGCGGGTGGTAATGGCCCAGGGTTTTTGCGTACTCGTCCCCGTAGAAGCGGGGCTCTATGAGGGTGATGTCGTAGCGGAGGTTCTCCCACTGGTGGACGCCGCGGAACATATAGTATGCTATTCCGTCCGGGCCCATCAGGTGCGGCTCCATCATCACCTCCTTCAATTCGGAAACCTTCCTGGCGGTGAAGGGCCATTCCTCGCCGTCCTTGATGAGGGTGCGGCCAAGAAGCTCTAGTCTGAACGGTTTTTCGTATAGAATCATGGGGGGTCACTTCTTGTGGCGGGTGAATGCCGCCTTCCGCGGGATTCCGGATTTCATCTTGTCGGTCTTCAGCTTGGACAGGAGCGCGCGCAGGAATTCCACGAACTCGTGGCGCTCTATGTCGTGCTTCATGAGCTCCTCCTCCATGGAATCCATGAGCGCCGAGAGGGAGGTGTAAAGGCCCTGGGTGCGTGAGTCCATCCCCGGGTGCTCCATGTGCTCTATGAGGGATTGTTTTATGACGCGGAGGCGGGCTTCAAGGTTCTTCGCCTCGTCGTCCTCCCTTTCCAGCTTAATCTGGAGCGAGCGGGCGAGCGCCGCTATCTCTGCCCAGGATTTGCCCTCCAGGCTCTTCCCGAGGCTTTCCTCATGCGGAAGCATCACGGGAATAAAGACGGCAAATATAATAAAGGTTGGGGAAGAAAGGGACGCATGCGAAAGGCCTTCTTTGTCCTCCTGCTGCTTGCGGCCTCATACGCGGAATTCACGCTGACCGCGATGGACGTGCTGGTAGATGTGGACGTGCAGGGGGGCGCACATGTGACCGAGAAGCTGCATTACATCATAACCAGCTCATACCATATCTCGCTTTACGAATCAAACATTGTCAAGACCGACATCGGCTCCTGGGGCGGGCTGGTGGGCTCGGACGAGGTGAGGTCCCACCTCGACAACAGGGTGGTGAGCGTGGAAAACGTGATTGTCAGGGCAAGCCCCACCTCAAGGTGCAACCCGCTGGCCGAGCTTTGCCACGGCGACCTCACGGTGACATACGAGGCGGAGCCGTACCTGAGGGCGGACGGGAGCACGGTCCCTGGCACCGGGCTGCTAACTGTGGAGCAGTACAAGCCGCGCACCACGAGGTATACGCTGAACGAGGGCGCGCTCCAGTTCCAGACAAGCGAGCTGGGGGACGTGGTGCTCGGGGAGGACGAGCGGCTCTCCTTCCTGCTGCCGAGGGGCGCGAAGGTCGCGTATGTGAATCCCCTGCCCAGCAACACGGAGCAGACCGGGGACGGCAGGCAGCAGCTGAGCTGGGAGAACGAGGTGCTGGCGCACTTCTCCATCGTCTTTGAGAAGGAGGAGGGCCTTGACCAGGAAGTGATAGGCTTCTTCATGGGCGCGAGGAGCAAGCTTTATGAATTTTTGAGCGGGCCGGAGGGGCTTCCTGCGGCCGCGCTGGTGCTGATACTCGCGGGCTCGTACCTCTACCTGCAATCCAAGCAGAAGAAGGCGGCGTGACTCTTATGATATTGCACAGGCAGGAGAAGATTTTGCTCAAGAAGCTGCGGGGCGCTGGCAAGACTAAAAATGTGGACGAGCTTTCGCAGGATGCGGGCGAGAGGGACGCGTTCAGGAGGGCTGCGCTCTGGCTGCAGGAGAAGGGGCTCGCGGAGGTGGAGGAGCGGGCAGAGAATGCGTATAGGCGGAGCAGGGAGTGTGAAAGGTTCCTGGAGGAGGGGTTCCCGGAGGTCCGCGTGGCGGGCAGGGGCGGGAAGCCCATAGCGGAGCTGGGCGATGAGGAGAAGCGGATAGGGGTAATGTGGGCGAAGAAGAATGGGTGGATTGTGATTGAGAACGGGAGCATAAAGGCCGTGAAGAAGCCCGGGGAGTACGCGCTGGAGAAGGCGGCGCGGAACCCGGGGGGGGCCGGGAAGAACGAGTTGGATGCGCTCGTGGCGAGGGGGCTGCTCGTGCAGAGCGGGCACAGGAGCACCTTCATCTCACTAACAAAAAGGGGCGAGGAGGTGGCGCGTGGCATCGGCGAGATAAAGGAGGAAATCGGCGAGCTGACGCACGAGATGATTACGGGCGGGAAATGGAAGGGCGCGGCCTTCAGCCCGTATGCGGTCGCGCCCGCCGCGGACGAGCCGATTGGGAAGATGCACCCGCTCACGAGGATGACCGAGAAGATAAGGAGGATATTCCTGGAGATGGGCTTTGAGGAGATGGAGGGGCCCATGCTTGAGAGCTCGTTCTGGAACTTTGACGCCCTGTTCCAGCCGCAGGACCACCCGGCGCGGGATTTGGCGGACACGTTCTACATGGAGGGCAAAACCGGGCTGCCAGAAAAAAAATTGGTGGAGAGGGTGAAGGGCAGCCACGAGAAGGGATGGAAGTACGCCTGGAGCGCGGAGGAGGCGAAGAGGAGCGTGCTCAGGACGCACACGACCGCGGTGAGCGCGAGATACCTTGCAAAACTGGATGACGCGCTGAAGAATGGCGGGGGCAAGGGAAAGAAATATTTCTGCGTTGGGAGGGTTTTCAGGAACGAGGCCACGGACTTCAAGCACCTCGCCGAGTTCCACCAGGTGGAGGGGATTGTGGCGTGGGACGGCGCGAACTTCACGCACCTGCTCGGGCTGCTGAAGGAGTTCTACAGGAGATTGGGGTTTGAGAAGGTGAGGTTCAGGCCGAGCTATTTCCCATACACCGAGCCGAGTTTGGAGATTGAGGTCTTCTTTGAGCGGAAAGGCAGGGGCAGCGGGGGGGGCGAGTGGATGGAGCTGGGCGGCGCGGGGATATTCAGGCCGGAGATGACGAAGCCGCTCTGCGGCGTTTATCCTGTGCTCGCGTGGGGGCTCAGCCTGGAGAGGCCGATGATGCTAATGGAAGGGCTGGACGACATCAGAACATTTTATAAGAATGACCTGGAGTGGCTGAAAGGAAGCAGGATTGGAAGGGACTATTAGGATGGTGAACAAAAAGGTAATCGCAGTCGGGGTAGTGGTGCTTTTCCTAGTGGCAGTGGTCGTGCTGAGCGTCGTGCCGAAGAAGGAGGCCCAGGCGGCCTCGGGCTGGATAGAGCCGATAAAGGGCGGCAGGGCGGGCACGGACGCATATTTCCTTTTCGGGGGGAACGGGAGCGGGAGCGCGGAGCTCATCTCCCTTTCTGAAAAGCCGAAGACAACCGTGGTCGTGCTCAGCGAGACCGGAATAGACGATGAGACCACGGACAGGTTTGACGAGTTCGTCGGGAAGCTGGGCACGCTTGAGGAGTACGGGATGAACGTGGAGGTCATCGGCCCCGCGGACATACGCACGGTGCGGGACTCCGTGATAGTGATAGTGAACGGCGCGATGCCCAGGTACGTGCTGGACGACCTCGCGACGCTTCATGCGCGCGGCAACAGGATAATCTACATAGGCAAGACTGATTTCACGCTGAACCGGGCCGAGCTGAGGCGGGATTACTGGCTCGCGCAGCTGGAGAACGGAAGCGCCGATAAGCTGGTCATAAAGGAGATGCGGCTCGGGGACTTTTTGGACACGCCAGGGGCTGCGGCGGAGCTCAATGGGCAGATATTGAGGAACAGGTGGGCGCAGGAAGGGGACGCCCTTTTCCCGTTCAGCGGATTCTCGGGGAGGAAGACGCTATTCGTGCCGGTGAGCGATGGAGGATATTACAGGTTCATTTACGACGCGGGAGGGGATAGGGGGTTCGTGGACTCGGGCAGCCTTCCGGCCGATAAGCTGGATGTGAAGGCAACCCCGGAGATCTATCCCTGGGACAAGGCAGAGCTGTATTTCACGATGAACCAGAGCACCGGCAGGGTGCTTTACACGCTTGAGAAGGACGGTGGGCAGATTGCGGCGGAGGAGCTCGGGTACGTGGGCGCGGAAAAGGCGTTCTTCTACACTTTTGAGTTTGAAGAGCCGGGAGACTACCTGTTCTGGGTGTATGACGGCTCCGGCACGCTCGGCTCATCGCACATGCACGTGAAGGCGATAGACATCAGCGTCTCCGAAGTGCGGGACGTGCGGATGGAGTTCAACGTGACGGTGGACGGGATGCCGGTGAAGAGCGGGAAGGCGGCCGTCTCCCTGAACGCGGATGAGGAAAGGGAGTTCTCCATAAGCGACGGGAGGATGTCGGTGCCGGTGCGGCTCACCTCCGGGGCGAACAGCATCCGCGTGAAATACCTGGAGTATGTGACAATAATCAGCTACAACCAGACCGAAGAAAGCCTGTTGGACGTGTATGCGAAATGGCTCATACCGGGCGTGCTGCTGGTCGCAGGCGTTTATGTCGTGGCGAGCGCGAGGAGGAAGCCGACCTACCGCCTGCGCGTGGAGAGGATGGGAAAGAAGCAGGCGACGCGGCTGAAGGTTTCGCCGGGGCAGATAACCGACGCCATGATGGACGTTGAGAAGAGCTATGGGTGGAAGGAGGTGCCCATCTCCCTCAAGGAGATCACCCAGAGCTTCAAGAAGAACATAACTGACGGCATGGACATGTACGACGGCGACGTGGAGGGGCTGATGAAGAAGATGGAGGAGAGGGGCGTTGTCCAGAGGTATGGGGACTATTACCAGCTGCACGGGTGGGGCGACGCGAAGAAGAACGTGATCAGGAGGAGGATGAGGGACGCACTTGTGCTGGCTGGGGAGAAGTTCAAGGACGCGTGGGGCGGGTTCGAGATGGGCAGGCGCATCGTCTCAACGGAGTATTTCAACACCGCCAAGAAGCTCATACTGGTGTTTGAGAACGAGGAGGAGAAGGACGGGTTCCTTGAGGCGATGGAGCCATTCTCCAGGGCGGAGATAGAGCTCAAGATGGAGAACGGGAAGGTGGTGGTGACCACCATAGAGGGGCTATCCGAGTTCATCTGACTAATCAATAAGGTTTAAATAGGAAACCAAAGAATATATTGACTTACAATTCCAGCTTATTAGAGTTGCAAGCTATAAGCAGAAGGTGAATTGATGGTTAGGGCTTATGACGTAGAGCCAAACAGGCTCGTGAAGGAGGTAGCCGGAAGGCTCAAGGAGATTGGCATAGACAAGCCGGCGTTCGTCGGGCTCGTGAAGAGCGGGGCGCATGCGGAGAGGCCCCCGGAGGACCCGGACTTCTGGTATGTGCGGTGCGCATCCGTGCTTAGGCAGGCATACGTCAACGAGGGCGTTGGCGTGCACAGGCTCAGGAGGCACTATGGCGGAAGGAAGAACTTCGGCGCGAAGCCGGAACACCATGTGCCCGCCGGCGGCTCCACCATAAGGAAGGCCATGCAGGCGCTGGAGAAGGCGGGCCTGATGCAGAAGGCGCAGAAGGGAAGGAAGCTCACCCCTAAGGGGAGGGCGCTCCTGGACAAGTCCGCCGGTTCGGTGAAGGCCTGAGGGCTGGAAACCGGCAACGGGAAACGGAGATGGTGGGATTGGAAGGGGAAGGGGCCCCGCAGGACAGGGAGGCTGAACTCCTTGAGGCCAGGCGCGCCGAGGCGAAGCTGAAGGCGGCGCTCAGGATGTGCCTGACTCCGGAAGCATGCGAGCGCATGGCGAACGTGCGGATGGCCAACCCGGACCTGTATGCGGCGGCCGTGAGGCAGATACTCGCATACGCGGGGAAGGGGGGCAAAAAACTGGGCGATGCCCAGGTGCTCGCGCTCCTGAGGGCGATGCGCGGCGGGGAACGGGAGACGAAGATAACATTCAAGTGAAAAGGTGTTCATATGGGAAAAAAGAGCGAAACTAAGAAGAGAAGGCTCGCGAAGGCGTGCAAGCAGAACAGGCGCATGCCGGTGTTCGTGACCGTGAGGACCAAGAGGAAGGTCGCCTCCAACAACAGGAGGAGGGAATGGCGGACAGGCAAGCTTAGGATAAAGGAGGACTGAGGGCATGGCAGAGCTTGAAAGGGTTTACACTATACCGTTGGGAAAGTCTTACGACTACACCCGGGTGAGGAGGGCGCGGACCGCTGTGAAGATGATCCGCTCGTTCCTCGCGAGGCACATGAAGGCCGGGGAGGATGACGTGAGGGTTAGCATGGGCATAAACGAGCTCGTGTGGGCCAGGGGCATCCAGAAGCCGCCAAGAAAGATTAAGATAAGGGCGGTGAAGGATGCGGGCAGGGTTTTGGCGTTCCTCATGGACGAGAAGGCTGGGGAGGTGAAGGAAGAAAAGAAGGGGGGGAAGAAGGCCCCTGAGGCCGGCAAGAAGCCGGAAGCCGCCCCTAAGGAGGGGGAGGAGCCCGCGGCCAAAAAGGAAGAGCCCAAGAAAGAGGCCCCGGCGGAACAGAAAAAGGAGCCCGCGGTGGCGCCGGGCAAGCCCGAAAAGAAGGGGGAAGTCAAGAAAGGCTGAACATGGCATCCGAAGCACGGAAGGCAACGTACCACGGCAACCCGTTCCTCGGGATATTCGCCTCTACCAACAACAAGCACACCCTAATCCCTGAGGACGCATCCGGGAAGTTCGTGGAGAAGGCGTGCGCGGCGCTAGGGACGGAAGCGGTCATGTGCAACGTGAGCGGCACCAACCTGGACGGGATATACTGCGTGATGAACTCGCGCGGGATAGTGCTCCCGAAATTTGACGGGGGCGCCGCGAAGGCTGTGCGCGAGGCCACGGGGCTGGAAGTGCTCGTAAGCGCTGAGAGATGGAATGCGCACAGGAACAACGTCGCGGTGAATGACAAGGGCGGAATCATAAGCGAAATAATAGGGGCAAGGGAGAGGAAGGAGATGGAAGACTGCCTCGGCGTTGAGCTGGTGCCGATGGGAATCGGCAGGTACAAGGCCGTGGGCGCGCTGTGCGTGGCGAACAACAAGGGCTTCCTCGCGCATTATGCGACGAGCGAGGACGAAATGGAGCAATTGGAAGGGATATTCAAGGTCGGCGGGGCGAAGGGCTCGGCGAACACCGGGACCGGGTTCGTGGCGGTGTGCATGCTCGCCAACGACAAGGGATACGTCGTGGGGGAGACCACGACCGCGTACGAGATGGGGCGCGTGGAGGACGCGCTCGGGTTCCTGGGGTGATGCGATGGTTGCGTACGAAGAATTTGAGAAGCTGGACCTGCGCGCCGCCAGGGTGCTCTCCGCGGAAAGGGTGGAGGGCTCGGACAAGCTCCTGAGGCTGGAGGTGGATTTGGGCGTGGAAAAAAGGCAGCTTGTCGCCGGGATAGGGAAGCACTATGCCCCGGATGAGGTTGTGGGGAAGCAGATAGTGGTGCTCGCGAACCTTGAGGCTAGGAAAATAAAGGGGCTGGAATCGCAGGGAATGCTGCTTGCTGCGTGGGACGAAGGCAACGTCGTGCTGCTCACGCTCGACAGGGAAATGAAGGAAGGGAGTAGGATAGGGTGAACTGATGGATAAAAAAGGTGGAATTATGAGATTTAAGATAAGCGGGACCATGAGGGTTGGGCGGGAAACCAGGAAGTTCGGCAAGGAGCTTGAAGCCGAGACCGAGAACTATGCGGTTGAGAAGACATATATGCTCCTGGGCGCCGCGAACGGCGTGCCGCGCAGCAAGATAAGCATTGAGAAGGTTGAGAAGGTGGCATGATGGAACGGGAAGAGATAGTGGCGCGCGCAAGGATGGTCGGGCAGCAGAGGAACTACGTGGAGAGGGAGATAGAGAGGATGATGCTCTCCATGATGGACCTGAACAACTCGCTCACCACGATACAGAGCATGAAGGACGAGACCGGGCTGGTGCCCATAGGCGGCGGAGCCTTCATAAGGGCGAGGCTGGATCCGGACAACGTGCTGGTGCCCATAGGCGCCGGCTACATAACCGAATTCGGCGTGGAGGCGGCGAAGGCCGAGATAGACAAGAGGATAAAGATGACGGAGAAGGCGGTGCAGAGCCTCCGCAGCGAGCTGAAGAAGATGGATGACGAGTTCATGAAGCTGGAGCAGCTCTATTCAAAGCACGGCCATGCCGGGCATTCCCACTCCGAAGAAGAAGGTGGGGGGTCCTGAGTGTTTGACCTGCTCAAGAGAAGCATTTCGGGTTTTGTCGGAAAGATAACCGGCAGGAAGGAGAAGGAAGAGCCGGCGAAGGGGCCGGAGCCTGTTTTTGAGGGGCGGGAAGCCCCGGAAATCAAGGAGGGGCGGAAGCCCGCACCGGTTATTTTGGAAAAGGCTGAGAAACCTAAATCTGTTGAGAAGCCGGAACCTGCTGTTGCTGCTGAGAAACAGAAACATGAGAAGAAGCCGGTGGCAAGGGAGGTGCCGAAGCCTACTGCCGTTGTTGAAACAAAAAAAACGGCACCAGAAAAAGTGGAGAAGGCGCGGGAAGGGCCCAAGCCGCCGGTGGTGGAGAAGCCTCCTGAGCAGAGAAGGAAGCCCGATCTTGAAGTGGGGCAGGTTGCGGTAAAGGAGACGGAAAAGCTGGAGAAAAAGGTGAGGAAAGGCATTTTTGAGGCGGTGCGGGAAACGGTTTCCGGCACGGCCGAAATAAGGGAGGGGGAGATTGGGGAGCTGCTGGAAGAATTGGAGCTGGGGCTGCTGGAGAGCGACGTTGCGCTGGAGGTCGCGGATTCCATAAAAGAGGAATTGAAGAGAAGGGTGGTGGGCGCGAAGGTCCCGAAGGGAAAGACGGCTGAATTCATACGGGAGCAGCTGAGGGGGGTGCTGGTTTCGCTGGTGAAGAGCCCGAAAGCGTTTTCAATCATAGAAAGGGTGCGCGGCTTGCCGAAGCCCGTGAAGATGATGGTGCTCGGGCCGAACGGGGCGGGCAAGACCACCACGATAGCGAAAATCACGAAAATGCTGCAGGACGCGGGATTCACCGTGGCGATTGCGGCAGCGGACACGTTCAGGGCCGCGGCCGCGGAGCAGCTCATCCACCACGGGGACAAATTGGGTGTGAAGGTCATATCCGGGGCCTACGGCTCGGACCCGACCGCGCTCGCGTTTGACGCAGTGGAATATGCAAAGGCGCACAAGATAGATGTAGTGCTCATAGACACCGCGGGCAGGCAGGACACGAACATAAACCTCATAAACCAGCTCAGGAAAATGAACCGGGTGATTGCGCCGGACATGAAGATCTACGTGGGCGAGAGCATAGCCGGGAACGCGATTGCGGAGCAGGCGAGGGCGTTCAACAAGGAGATAGGGCTGGATGGCGTGGTGCTCACGAAGCTGGACTGCGACCCGAAGGGCGGGACCGTGGTTTCCATTACTAAAATGACGGGCGTCCCGATAATATACGTCGGCACGGGGCAGGGCTACTCGGACATAGAGATGTTTGACGCTGAGAAGATAATAGGGGAGATTCTATCTTGAGGCAGGTGGTGCTTGACACGAATTTCCTTCTCCTCCCCTTACAGTTCGGGGTGAATATATTCAAGCAGGTGGAGGGGCTCATGGAGGCGCCCCATGAATTCGTAGTCCCAAGCGGAGTTGTGGGCGAGCTGAAGGTAATTGCGCGCGGAAGGGGGAGGGACGGCTCTGCTGCGAGGTTCGCGCTGAAGCTGCTTGATTCCATAAAGGCGAGGCATGTGCCGAGCACCGGGAACGTGGACGACTGGATTGTGGAATATGCGGCAAAGGAAGGGGCGGTAGTGGCGACAAACGACATGCTGCTCAGGAATAGGTTAAAAAAGGCGGGTGTGAAGATGATTGCGCTGCGCTCCCGCGCGCGGCTCGGTGTGGTCTGATGGACATCGGCCTGATACTCATAGGTGCGTTCGTATTCCTTGCGCTCATAGTGGGGATTCTCCTTCTGTTCCTGTTCTTCAGGAGGTTCCGCTCCCAGGTGCGGCTGGAGAAGGTCGCGCATGAGGGCAAGAGCAGGGTCATTGTGCAGACGTTCATACCCATTGCCCGCGCTACGATAGAGGACATGGTGGACGGCGAGCCGATGGTCATAGTGCGCGAGAACGTCAAGCCAGGCGAGAAATTGGAATTCGTTTATCCGCTCTCCGAGAACGTGGTGAAGCTCACCGTGGAAGGGGACGAGAACTTCACTATGGAAGAGAAGCTGCGGGCCTGATTGATTCAGCAATATCTACTATTTCTTCGGGGGAGAGTTCCCTCGCCCTTTTCCTAGGGAGATTTTTCGCGATTATGCCCGCGTGGGACAATGCCTTGGAAAGCATCTGGTTCTTGTGCTGGAATAATGCCATGATTATTTTTTCCACCCACGGGTCTATTGAATCCGCCTTCTTTTCCAGGAGCATTATGGCGGAATCCACTTCCGGAGGGGGCGAGAACGCGCCCTTGCTTACCTTCTTCAGCAGCTTCACATGGAATAGGAGCTGGGATGTCACGCTGAGGCGGCCGTACTTTGAGGATTTGGGCTTCGCGACCATTCGCTCCGCGAACTCCAGCTGCACCATGAGCAGGGAGCGCTTGCATTTCTTTTTTGCGATTGAGAAGATGATCGGGGAGGAAATGTAGTAGGGGATGTTTCCCACGATTACGTCCGCGTCCTCCCCGGATTCAAGGAAATCCCCCTCGATCAGGTTGATTTTATTTCCGAACCTTTCCCTGAGGAAATGCGCCCATCGGGAATCCTTTTCTATTACTGTGAGCCTTTTGGGATTCTTTTCCAATAGTTTTTCAGTGAGGCGGCCGTCGCCTCCGCCTATTTCTATTACATCTTTTCCTTCTATTTTTGCGGCATCCGCCTCAAACTCAAGAAGATGGGGGCTGTTCAGGAAATGCTGGCCGAGCCTCTTGCTTTTCCTTATTGCTGGCATCAACGGCCCCGCTTTATCTGGTCGTGGAATTCCACGCGCTTGAGGAACTCGCTGACCCTTATGCCCATGGAGAGCATTATCTCTACATACCTAAACCACACCAGCCAGGCAAGTTGGTAATTGATATTCAAGGCTTCTTCGGATTTCCTGGTAAACTGGCCCTTTGCCTTAGCTTCGCGAACAGACTCTATCTTTATGGCCTGGCAAATCTCTGCCTCGTGGGATTTCGTCGGCTTGGAGATGGGCCTTGCATCCTGGGCAGGGAATGCGATAATCTGGGCGCTTGGGCGCACGGATGGCTGCTCCTTAGGCGAATTAAGAGTTGGGAGGAGCACTATTACCTGCGCGTTCGCGCGCCCTGCAATCGGCTCCTCCAGAGGCTCCCTTCTCCTGCCCTGGAACGGGATGATTTTTGCAGCGGGCCTTGCCTCCTGACGCGTAGTGGCTTGGCTGGGATGCAGAACCCTTGCAGAAACCGCCATGGGTGTATTGTCTCGGATGGATATAAAAAGCTTATTATGCGCCGCATAACTCTACGGCTTTTGACGTAAAAAATCAGCAAGTGACGTAAGAAAAAGGTTTAGGTTCTCGGCGGGGATGTTTGCGCCCGCAGCTATCTTGTGACCGCCCCCTACCCCTCCGGATGCCTTCACCGCGTAGGCCATCGCATTTCCCAGGTTTAATCCTGCATTTATCTGGGCGCGGGTTCCCCTTGAGGAAACCTTTATCGCTTTGCCGTCCTCCGAGGATGCGATTCCGATTATTGGCTTGGGCGAGCCGCCGATTGCCATCCCGCAGACTATCCCGACTATTGAATCCTCTATCTTGTCCCTCGCGTCCAGGAAGAGGAAGGGGCCGAAATCAACAATAGATTCCCGGGCGAAGAGGATTCCCTCCCGGATTCTGGTCTTGTGGAGGCGCAGGAGGTCGGACGCCTCCTTTTCCGCCCATTTTTCCCCCAAGCATACCGCTACGCCTATGTCCGGCCTTCCGTGCCTCCCGCATGCGTTGAGCATGGTGGAGAATTCGGAGGCGTCGTATGTTTCGCTGGTTCTTTCCCTCTTGGTGAGCAGGTAGGATTCGCCTACGAGGTTCTGGGAGGCGTATGCCCTCCCTTTCTCAACTAGCAAATCGGCGAGTGCGGAAACAAGGCGCTTCTTTTCCGGGGTGGTGAGGTCTGAATAGGTCCTCCATTTCTCCCCTTTCCGGACCGGAATCTGCAAATCCGATAGGAATTTTTCCGTATTCAGCTCGTTGAAGGAGAGGCCTGGGAGGTAAGGCTCGTCGGAGTATGCGAGGAACTGGACTATGGGGCGGGAGTAGCGCCCGAACATGCGCAGCTCGTTGGCGAGTTCTATTTCGCCGCGGTCTTTTCCCTTTTTTATGAGGAGGCGGTTGGCTCCGCGGAGCGGGTACTGCATGTCGCCTACCGCACCCACTACCCCCAAATCATAGTGCGTATCAAAGACGAGGGCGGCGGTTCCGGCTGCACTCAGTTCGTCCCCTCCATCTATTCCATACAATAGGGGGTTGATCTGGTGCTTGGTGACATCCTTGGTCTGGTGGTGGTCTATGATGAGGACGTCCTGCAACTCATTGACCCTTGGGTTTCCTCCGCCCAAATCAACGAATATGATTTCCTTTTCATCCTTCAGGGAATCCAGTTCCGTGTCGCCCAATTTCTTTATGCAGATTCTTCGGTGCTTTTTCCAATCAGTACGGAAGGCGGATTCAACTATTGCGCCGCTGGATACTCCGTCCGCATCAAGATGATGGACGATTAAGGGATTGGAAAAAGAAAAGGCAATGCGCCTGGCTTCGGCGCACGCTTCCAGAAATGGAGAGAAATCTGTTTCCATGTTTATGGATGGGCGAATGAGATATAAAAAGAAGACGGGGGCTGGCTGCCGGTCATTCCCTGGAAAGGAGCATCCCCGAGAAGGAGAGCGCCCATGCGAGGATTGGATAGACAATCATCCGCTCAATTCCGCCCGGCCCGAGGCCGAGGTCCACATGGGCCATGGACAGGCACAGGGCTGCGAGGGAGAAGATGCCCAAAAAGGCCGAGAAATAGGAGAACGGGGGGCGCAGGATGCGGAAGCAATATAGGGCGGAGAGCGCGCCGCAGGAGAACGCCAGGAAGGCGCTCGCGTAATGGGGGGTAAAGTCTGTCTCGTGGAAGATTCCAACTCCCATCGCGCCTATCCCGGAGAGGAGGAGCAGGGCCGGTAGGATGCGGCCGCCGGATGCCTTTGAGATGAAATGGGATGCGAGGGCCATGCACAGGCCCAGGAAGAAAACGGATGGGTTGAATATGTAGGAGGACGGCCCGACGCCGAGGTCGCTTATGAAGTTGGAGGATGTGCTGTAGCCAGGATAAAGGGCTTCCGCCACGATGAGGAGGATGAGGAACTGGGCTGCCCCAAGGAAGAGGAATGCCCCGGCTTTCCTCTCAAATACATTCGCCATGGTAAGAAAAGAAAAGAAAAATTAAAAGAATGGTCAGTCTATAAGCCCGCCTTTGGTGACCTTGAAGACCGTCTCGCCTTCGGGCATGTTGGGCGAATCCACGAGCCTCGCAATCCTCTTCTCCTCCTTGCTCTTGCGAAGGTAGATGCGGTAGGTGGCGGCGTGCGCCAGGATGTGCCCCCCAATCGGCATGGTCGGGTCACCGAAGAGGATTCCCGGGTTGTCCATGACCTGGTTGGTCACATAGATTGCGATGTTGTACTTGTCCGCATACTTCTGCAGGGTGTGGATGTGCTTGTTCAGCTTCTGCTGCCTTTCGCTCAGGGCGCCCCTGCCGACGTAATCGGCGCGGAAGTGGGAGGTGAGGGAGTCCACTATTATCAGCTTGATGTTCTCCTTCTCTATCACGTTGCCGGCCTTTTCCACGAGAATCAGCTGGTGGTCCGAGTTCTCGGCCTTGGCGACGAGTATGTTCTTCAGGACTTCCTGCGGGTCCAGGCCCTGCGCCTCGGCAATCTGGATTATCCTTTCCGGGCGGAAGGTGCTCTCCGTGTCTATGAAGAGGACCCTTGCCGGGGCCCCTTCCACGGAAAGGGCTTTTTGCGCATTCACCGCAAGCTGGAAGCCAACCTGCGTTTTGCCGGATGAGAATTTTCCGAAGCATTCGGTTATGGCCTGGGATTCCACCCCTCCTCCGATAAGGTCATCCAGGTTCTTGGAGCCGGTTGTAATCCTCTTGATTTCCTTCCTGCGCTCAAATATCAAGTCCGCTGTTTCGTAGCCTGTTTCAACCGCTTCCTGTGCGACTGCAATTGCCTTTTTTGCAGCTTCCGCCCCGAATTCGCCAGCCTCCGCGAGCTCATGGGGCATTGCCGCCGCAATCTGATCGATGGAAGTATAGCCCGCCCTGCGGAGCCTCTCCGCGGTCGCCTCCCCTATTCCTGGAAGGTCCTCCAAATCCTTGGGGAGCTCATATTTCTTCTCTGTCTTCTCTGCCATAGGAACCACCATCTCTGTCGTTAGGGAATACGAGCAGCCTGAGCTTGCCTATGCCCATGCTGTAATACACGTTTCCGTTCTTGCTTGTGCGCTTCCACATCCCGCCCACGTTCTTGTAGATTGTCTTCCCTTCCTTGTCCATTTCCGTTTGCACTATGCGGAAATCCGGGCGTGCGCCCACGCTTTCGGTTGGCGCTGATTCCGAATCGCCCGAAGCGGGCTTCCCTTTCTTGGGATTCTCCTCTATTTCTTCAAACTCCTCCAATTTCTCTTCCATTTTCCCCACCTTTTTTCAGAACCCATATATGTTCTGTTCTAACATGTATTTATATGGGGGGCAATATTTAAAGGAAAGGAGACCTCGGTGCCGGTGATGCCGGTGATGGTTTCTATTCGGAAAAACTACTTGAAAAACCACGGCAATAGATTGGATAGGAACGCTGCCAAGATGAGGTACATCACGAAGTCCGTGTATTTCTTGTTATTAACGGATAACTCCAGGAGGCGCATCCCGTCAAAGAAGGGAAGTGGGAGCAGATTCACCACCCCGATTATGAAGTTGAGGGAGAACACCAACACTAATGTTTTGAAGATGAATGACAATGCGGGGTTATTGTATATGGTAAAGGGCGCGTAATCCATGGGAAGATAGGCGATGCCGAAGCCTCCGGTTGCGTTCATGGTGCGCTGCACCTCCCCGTAGTTTGTGGTGAGGTTGAGCGTGGAGGTGGGGGCGGTGTAATTTTCCGGGAGGTCCTCCACATGGATTCCGTTTATCGCATAGATGATTGTGCCGTTGTCCATCCCATCCAGCACGTACCATCCATCCTGCTTGAACGGGCCGGTAACTCCGAGGAAGGCGAGGAGGAGCACAAAAAAGACTATGGAAAACATTAGGTTGGCGGCGGAGCCGGCGACCACCACCCGCTTCTGCACCTCTCTGGATTTGGTGGAGAGGCGCTTCTCGTCCGGTTCCACAAAGGCGCCTATGGGTATTATGCCGAAGAATGCAATTCCGGAGGAGAGGATTGGGATTTTCCCGATTACGGAAAGGACCGCGTGGGCGCCCTCATGCACCACCAGGATGATTATGAGCGCGGCCAAGCCCTCAAAAAGCGGGATGTTTATGCCTGGAAGGATGAGCGTGAGGCCGGGCGCTGTTTCATCTATCGCGGTGGTGCCGAAGACAAGGGTGGATGCGACCGCGCTTATCACGGTAAAGGCGTAGATGAGCAGGGACGCGGTTATGAAGGAGGCGAAGCCGCCTAGATAGACGATTGCGAGGACCATGTATGCGAGCGTGTTGTCGCCGGCGTCCGCTGTCGCTGCCTTTCCGCCCCCTATCGGCATACCCAATGTGTATGAAAGGAAGGGGAGGATGGTAGGGTAGACAAATATGAGGAGAACCGTGATGGTGATTAATGCTGAGATTATTATTGTAATTCTCTGCTTCACGCTCCTTTTGATTACGAAATAGGAGAGGATTCCGTAGGCAAGGGCCAGCCCGAAATCGGCGAATAAATTCCAGAATTTTTCGTGTTTTGCCAGTTGTTTTGCGATGTCTATCCCCTTCTGCGTGCGCAGGAGCATCAGGCCCCAGTCGCTGTGGAGCTTTGCTATCCTTGAGATTATCTCCCCGGAGAGTGCGAGGATTGCGATGGATGCGAAGAATTTGAGCATGGGCGGAAGCTCCGTTTGCACTATTGCCCAGATGGTAACTGCCGTGAGAAGTATGACTGCGAATAGCTTCACATTCTTCATTGGGGGGATTGGGGCACGGGGGATTAAAACCCTTTATGTTTTGGTTTGGGTTTTGCCCTCCCTATAGGAATTATAAGAATAACTGAGAAACCTACTTATGGTTGATTGCGACATCTGCGGCAGGAAGGGGGTTGCCTTCATAATAGCGGTGGAGGGCGCCAAGATGGCGGTGTGCCCCCGCTGCGCCTACCACGGGAAGATACTGCATTCCCTGGAAGGTGGGGAGGCCGAACAGGAGGCGCCTGCGAAGATTGATTACTCCACCCCCAGGCAGTTCCGCGTGGAAGACGAGATTGTTGATGGGTACGGGAGGAAAATCCGGAGGGCGCGGGAGGCGGTGAAGATTGCTTATGAAGAGGTCAATGAGTATGGGAAGAAGGAGAAGAAGGCGCGCGTGATGACGATTGACGAACTGGCGAGGAAAGTGAATGAGAAGGCCTCCTGGCTGGACAGGGTGGAGAACGAGAGGATGGAGCCCACCCTGGAAGAGGCGAAGAAGCTGGAGAAGGCGCTTGGGATAAAATTGGTGGAGAAGGTTGAGGTTTCGGTCACTCCTACCCCTAAAAGTGGTGGGGGGAAGACCGAGCTTACCCTCTTTGACATGATGGAGATGCAGAAGAAAAAGAAGGAGAAATAATGGGAGTTGATTTGGGCGACCTTGCGGTGAAGCACAAGGTCGAGCTGGAGGAGCTTGCAGGGAAGTGCGTAGCGATAGATGGGATGAATATCCTCTACCAGTTCCTTGCGTCCATACGGCAGGAGGACGGGATGCCGCTCATGGATATGAAGGGACGGGTTACCGGGCATCTTTCCGGATTGTTTTACCGGAGCATCAGGCTTGTGAATGCGGGGATAAAGCCGGTGTATGTGTTTGACGGGCCTCCGCCTGAGTTCAAGAGGAAAACCATAGAAGGGAGGATTGAGGTGCGGAGGGAGGCGGAGCACAAGTGGAAGAAGGCGCTGGCTGAGGAGAAGATGGAGGAGGCGAAGAGGTACGCGCAGGGAAGCTCGCGGCTCACGAAAGAGATGGTGGATGAGAGCAAGAGGCTGCTTTCGCTTATGGGGATTCCGTGGGTGCAGGCGCCCTCAGAAGGGGAGGCACAGGGTGCGTACATGGTAAGGGAGGGGCTCTGCTATGCTTCGGCATCGCAGGATTATGATTCGCTTCTTTTCGGCTCTCCGATTTTCCTGAGGAACTTGTCCATTACGGGAAAAAGGAAGGTGCCGAAGCAGAACAGGTACATAGACATTGAAATAGAACTGGTGGAATTGGAAGAGACGCTTAAGCACCTTGGGGTTACGAGGGAACAATTGATTTTGATTGGAATAATGGTGGGAACGGACTTCAACGAGGGGGTGCGGGGGATTGGGCCGAAGACCGGGCTGAAAATTGTGAAGGAGCAGGACACGCTGGGGAAGGTGAAGGCGTACCTGAAAAAAGAGAAGGAATACGAGTTCCCGGAGGATGTGGAGGAGGTTTATGACTTCTTCCTGAACGCTCCGCATAAAGAAGTGGGAGATATAACCTGGGGAAAGCCCACGCGGGAGGGGGTTATAGAATTATTGGTGGATGAGCACGACTTCTCGCTGGAGAGAATTGACAAGGCGCTGGAAGGGATGATAAAACAGGTGAAGGAGACGAGGACGCAGCGGACGCTGGACAAGTGGTTTTAGCTAAAGGTATATTCCCGTATATTTTGCTATTTTTCTCTTGAGCAAAGAAGTGCGCTTTCCGACTATTTTTGCATTCTTCAGGGCTTTGAGCAGGGGCTTTGGCTGGAGTTGGTCTTCGGAGAGGTTCAATTCCGTGTAAGTGGTCCCAAATTCGTAAGGATAATGGGAATCGCTTCCTGCGGCCATGGGCTTTCCTTCCCTTTTGGCGAACTCCTCTGCCTTTTTGTCAAACCTTTCCAGGGAGCGGGCGTTGAACACCTCTATTATGTCCGAGGCCCTCCCGTACTCCTCCTTTGCCAGGCCGGGGCGGAGGGAATCAAACATGTGGGGGGCGTATGGGATGGCGCCCTGGGAGCGGAAGGAGTCCAGCGCTTCGTAGAAGTCCACCCCTCGCTTCACCGGCTCGTTCACGAAAAGGCCTATGAAATCCCCCTGCGCGGTTTCTATTTCTTCCCCTGGAATGAACGGAACGCCGAACTTGCGGAATTCAGAATGCGCGCCTATGCCATCGTGGTCGGTGATTGCCGGGATTACGCCTGTTTTCTTGGAAAGGGCGGCGAGCTGTTCGGGGCTGATCCTTCCGTCAAAAGAATGGGACGTATGGACGTGGAAATCAATCCTTAGCAACCAGGCACCCCTTTTTCTCAAGCAAAGAGAGCATTTCCTTGAGGAGGACTTTTGCCTCGGCAGATTCCGCCTCCTTCACGACTATTTTTCCGCTCTGGTAAAGGGAGAAGGGCTTTCCCTTGTATGCGGCGGAAAGGAAGACTTCTGTTAGGGCAAGGACTTCCGCCTCTGGGGGGAGGGCCTGCTCCGCCTTCTTCAGCTCTATGGTGCCGCGCATGCGCAGCTCGCAGGTCTTTGCGGTCACGCATGGTGAAAGGATGATGTATTCCATAAATGCACTTCTTTTGGATATGGTGCGAATTGGATTAAAAATCTCCCTATTCCTTGGAAAGGTTCTTGAAAAATGCGAGTAGCGATGCCTGGCTGTTGCCTGCGAACTTGG
Source organism: Candidatus Iainarchaeum sp. (assembly GCA_028686985.1). Lineage (GTDB taxonomy): Archaea > Micrarchaeota > Micrarchaeia > Anstonellales > Bilamarchaeaceae > CAIXOA01. The sequence continues at coordinate 43,562 of JAQUBA010000001.1, read as the reverse complement.
TGTAGAGCATGAGGCGGCTGAATACGCGGGGGGGTACGAAGTCCACGAGGTCCTCGGCCTTCACTCCGGCGTTCTCCTCCACGAAGCTGATTACCTTCTGCATGTCCTTGGACGGGGCACGGCTCTTTTTCATTGGATAGGACGGGGTGCTGGGGGACGGGATGCCGGAAAGGGGGAACTGGATGCCTGCGGGCTTTGCCCTTCCGGACGAGCCGCCGTTGTTTATCGCGCTGATAAGGTCGTGCCCAAGGACAACCATCTTCTCGTATGCTCTCATCCTGTCCCTTAGGTTTAAGGTGAAAATCTGCGAGAAATCTCCGTTGTGCTGGGAGCGTATGTGGGGGACGTAGGTCCAGATTATCTGCTCCCGGTGGTTCTGCGGGAGCGCCTGGTAGTGGTGGGGCAGCATGGGCACTGGGAATTGCGGTGTGGAGGGGAAGCCTGTTTGTTCCTTCTGGCTCTCCTCCTGCGAACGGGTCTTCTCATACCTCAGTATCATGTCGCCACAGTGCAGTTAAAGGTCTAACTTATGTTGTTTAAATAGTTTTCTGTCTGGAGAACGGGGCGGATACGGCGTGCATTAGCAGGGAACTGTCCAGTATATGGCTCGGCTTGTCCATCTGCTGCTTCCTGGCGAGGTATTCGTCCATCCTGAAAAAAGAGAGGAGGCCGCCGGCGTGCCTTATGCCGGAATCCGGAAGCATTCCGTACGCGAGATTGGCGAGGCGGTGCATGCGCAGGTCCCTGTGGTAGAGGGAGCGCCACTCCTTTTCGTAATTTTCCGGGTTTGTTGCGTGCCTGCCCGCGAGGCGGGCGCAGGAGGTTCCGAAATATACGCCGCCTCCGGTGGTGGACTTCACCTGGCCCGCGGCGTCGCCTGCCAGGAGAACTGTCCTGCCGCCTGCGCGGAGGGAGGTTTTCTTTCTGCACTCCAGTGGGATCAATGCGAAATGGATCCTTCCTTCCGGCTGGAAGCCGGTGAGCCTGGAGAGCGCCTGGATGGAGGGGCGCGGGTTGCCGGGGAGCACGAGGCCGGTGCCCATCTCCGCCATTTCTTCGTCGTGGGGGATGAGCCAGCTGAAAAATCCGGAGGATATTTTATTGGAGAGCCAGGCGCGTATGAAATCCGGGTTTTCGCCATCATACCTTACGGTGCAGCGGGCGGTTATGGCGAACCTTTTTATCTTCGGGAAACGGAAGCGCCTGGCGACGGAAGAGTTCGGGCCGTCAGCGCCGATTATGCATTTGCCGCGGAATTTTGAGGAAATCCTTTCCCCGCAGTTGAGCTTCGCCCCTTCGGATTCCGCCTTTTTTGCGAGGGCGGAGTCAAAGGAAGCGCGGTCAATTACGTAAGCCACCGGCTTTTTTGCATCTACGGTCAGTTTGTGGCCGGCAAAATCAAGGATTGCACCGTGCATCGGGCGGATTGCGTGCCTCCTGTAATCTATCATGTCCGAGAGTGATTTGAGGCCGTCCCTCGAGATGAGGCCTGAACAGTCCGTGGGGAGGCCGGGGACCAGATGCTCCTCGCTTATCTCTACGTTGTGCCCTTCATGCAGGGCTGATATTGCGGCGACTGAGCCGGCCGGGCCTGCGCCGATTACATGAACAGAAGCCATCGCATGGATTTGTGCAGAAGGCTTAATAAGAAAAATGGGTGGCAGTGAAATGGTTTATAAATGCTTTATGGAAAAATAGGAATGCTCTTCGGTTAGAGGAGATGCACGCTTCTTTCGGAAGTGCGTAAGGAGTGCGTGCAAAGAATTCCCTCAGTGAAGTCGGGGGGAGGTATGATTACCCTAAAGAGAGGAGGGGGTGCGCCCCATCTTCCTCTTGGCGCGGCCGTAGTCTAGCGGTAGGATTCTAGGTTGCCAATCTAGCGACCCGGGTTCAAATCCCGGCGGCCGCATTCTGCTTTTCATTAGGTTTAAGAAAATGAGTGGAGTATAATTACTTGCAATCTCTTAGCCGAGGTCGCATAACCCGGCAGTGCGTCGGTCTCGAAAACCGATTCCGCAAGGAATTGCAGGTTCAAATCCTGCCCTCGGCGTATCAGTTCTCGGTTTCCCGTTTCGGGTTTCCGGAAACTGTATAAAATAAGATAGTGCGTAAGGAGTACGTGCAAAGCGTCCCCTTAGTTGAAGTCGGGGGGAGGGATGATTACCCTAAAGAGGGGAGGGGGCGCGCCCCCTCTTCTTCTTGGCGCCTCGGTAGCTCAGCGGTAGAGCGCTCGCCTCGTAAGCGAGAGGTCGGGGGTTCAATCCCCCTCCGGGGCTTTCCTAATCATATGGGTGAGGGCACGCGCCATCGGCACATCCTAGGCACGCGAGCTCGGAATGGCCGAAGTGGACTGTGGATCCAGGGCTTGGGCACGAATACTCGTTCAGCGTGGTGCCGTCGCAGTAGTCCTCCACCAAAGTCCTTTCCTCCGTGCTCCCGTCCGAATAATAGTCGCGGTAGATTATCTGCCCCCTCAGGTAAAGGTGGTCCGCGCCCCCTCCGTCCGTGTCATTGCATTCGCTGCGCACGAGCTCGCGGTTGCACCGTCCGCCCTCGCATCCGTTGCCGCACGCATAGGTCGTGTAGGCCATTTCATCGCCGTCACAGTAGAATTCCTTCAGGTCGGAAGGGCTGAGGCAAACGTCCTCCCCCTGTTGCAGGACCGTGGAATCAGAGCGGAGCACTGCGATGGACTGGGAAAACCTGTCGTCGCCGCCCTGTTTGTAGCATGAAATGTTCGGCGGGGCCTCGGGGGGCGGCTCCGGGGCGGGCGTTTCATTCACGGCGGTCGGCGCCTCCTGCGCGGGCGCCTCTGTGGGCGGTTCCGGATGCTGCACCGGAGGGCACAGGTAGGTGCTGTTGGCCACCGAGCCGTCGGGGCATATGTAGGTTATGCGCTGCTGCAGGCAGCCGGCCAAAACGGCCAGGAGCAGAAGCGGGAGAATTGCGTTTGTTTTCATGGGGACCCCGGGAAACAACCTGCTGGAAAATTATTATTCCTTGCGGAACGCATCGGTTTTTATTGCTTAAGTGGCAAAACTGGAAGGGGGACTCATGCTCACATACTCTAAGCTCAGGGAGCTGCAACGCGCCGAGATGCAGAACGCGGAGCTCTCACGGCTTGAGGATGGGTTCTACACCGAGCTGAAGGCGTTCCTGGGCGCGAGGGAAGGCGAGGCAAAGTCAACGCAAAACCTCCTCGTGATGAAGGAATGCGAGAATGTAAAAAGGATTGCCCGCGCCGTCATAAACAAGAGGATGGAGAAAATAGTGCTCGTCTCCATAAGGGGCAGGGACGAAGTGCCCGGCCTGACGGAAGAGGAGAGGGAATTCCTCGCACGGCTGAGGAGCGCGGTGTCGGAAAACGAGGCTGCCATGCTCGGCATGGTGGAGGAAAGGGCCTGCGGGCCCAAGACGGATAATATTAAAAGAATTAAGTTCGTAAAGGATATAAGCCCGTACAAGGGGCTGAACGAGAAAATCTATGGCCCCTACAAGAACGGGGAGGAGGCGGAGCTTCCGGGCGAAGAGGCGCAATGGCTTCTCAAGGAAAAGATGGCCGAGTTGCTCCAGTAGAAAGATAAACGGTGATTTTGAATGGAATTTCCAAAGGAGATTAGGACATACTGCCCCTCATGCAGGAAGCACTCCGTCATGAAGGTGAAGATCGCCAGCAGGGGGAGGGCGAGGGGCCTCGCGGAGGGCACCAGGAAGCACGAGAGGAGCCTGCACGGGCACGGCGGAAAGAGGAAGGGTAAGAAGACCGTGAAGAAGCAGGGAAAGAGGCAGAAGCTAATGCTCACGTGCAAGGTGTGCAACAAGAGCGTGGAGAAGGTGCTCCGCGGAAGGACGAAGAAGAAGGTGGAGCTCAAGAGATGATTGTTATGGGCAAATTCATGAAGGTAAAATGTGAGTGCGGGAACGAACAGGTGACCTCCGAGAACGCCGCGACGAGGGTGAAGTGCAAGGTGTGCAACAAGCCCCTCATAGAGCCGAAAGGCGGGAAGGCGGTGGTGGTCGGCGGCACCATCGTGGCGGAGATGGAGTGATGGCGCAGCTTCCGCGTGAAGGGGAACTTGCAATTGCGGTAGTCAAGAAGATAATGCCCTACGGCGCGTTCTGCACCCTTTCCGAATATGGGGACATGGAGGCATTCATGCACGTCTCCGAGGTCGCCCCGCGCTGGATAAAGAACATACACGAATTCTTGTCGGAGAAGCAAAAGCTCGTTGTCAAAGTGCACAGGGTTGACGCGGCGAAGGGCCAGGTGGACGTTTCCCTCAAAAGGGTGAATGAGGACGAGCGGAAGCGCAAGGTGGAGGGCGTGAAGAAGGAGACCAGGGCGGTGAAGCTGCTCCAGGTCGCGCTCAAGAATTCAAAAAGCAAAAAAACCTTTGACGCACTAAAAACTGAGATAACCGCCGAGTACGGGAACCTGTACGACTTCCTGGAGTCGGTGAGGGACGAGGGCGACGCCGCATTTGAAGGGCTCGACATTGACAAGGCCCTGAAGAAGGAACTGGAGGGCATGGTCGTAAAGTACGTGAAGAAGCCAGTGACGGAAATCGCCAAGGTGCTGAAGATAACGTGCTACGAGCCGGATGGGATGCACGTGGTGAAAACGGTGCTGGAGGGCGCGGACGCGCACTATCTCGGGGCTGGGAGGTACATGCTCAGGCTGGAGACCGAGGACCCGAAGGCAGGGGAGAAGGAGATGGGGAAGAGGATCGCGGCGATAGAGAAGAGCATGAAGGGCAAGGATTGCACATTTTCTGTAGAGGAAGCGAAATGAAGCGGATGGCGAAGTGCGTTGTGTGCGGCGGATACACCATGAAGGCCGCGCACTGCGGCAAAAAACCGAAGATGGCGCACCCTCCGCCTTATAATCCTAACGACCGTTATGCAAAGTACAGAAGGGCAGCGGGGGGAATATTATGATTGAGACGATGATATTAGAGAAGCAGGGCGTGGGCAAGCTGCGGAACCCTGTGATGGTCACCGGGCTGCCTGGCATCGGGCTTGTGGGCCAAGTCGTCGCAAAGTACATGATAAAGAAGCTGAGGGGCAAGAAAATAGCGGATTTGTACTCGCCGCATTTCCCGCACCAGGTCATGATGACCAGCAAGGGCGGCATCAGGCTGCTGAAGAACAAATTCTACCTCATAAGGCTAAAGGACAGGGACCTCATCATGGTTGTGGGGGACGTGCAGGCGATAACCGGCAACGGGCAGTATGAGGTCGCTGGAAAGATGCTGGATTACGCGCAGAAGCACAAGGTCAAGACGATAATAACTATAGGGGGGTACAGCTCCGGAAAGATGAGCGGGGAGAAGAAGGTGTTCGCCGCCTCCAACAACCAGAGGACGATGGAGAGGTATAAGGGCATGTTCGTGTTCGGGGAGACGAAGGGCTCCATAGTGGGGGTGGCGGGGCTGCTGCCCGCGCTTGCCCTCATCCGCGGGATAAACGGCATGTGCGTGATGGGCGAGACGCACGGGAGCTATGTGGACCCCTCTTCGGCCAAGGCGGTGCTGGAGAAGCTCGCGAAGCTCTTTTCCTTCAAAATAGACATGGAGCAGCTTGAGGCAGAGGCGAAGGAGAGGGAAAAGATGATAAAGAAGATAGAGAACGAGATAGAGAAGCAGACTGCAGGAGGCAATAAAGACATTACGTACATAAGGTGATGTTATGAAAGGACAGGTTTCCGCTGAAATGCTGATATTGCTCGCGGTCGTGATTGCGATTGTCGCGCTGGCTGCGTCGGCCCTGATGAACACTGCGTATGATAGCAGGGACGCAGTGGAGAGCAGGACCAACGACGTGCTGGCGAGCACAAACGACGTCGCAAACTGCAACCACTGTGCAGACGCTTCTGATTGCAGCTATGGAGAGCAGTGCAGCAGCGGATGTTGCAGGTAGCCACGATGAAGGGCCAGGTTACCGCAGAGTATCTACTTTTGGTTGCGGTAGGGATTTCTCTGCTTGGGATTTCCCTTGCCGCGCTATCCACGATAAAAGGCGCGGAGGGGACGGTCTATGCGAGGGAGAAGGCAAGGATGGTTGCCGGGGATTTGTCTTCCATTGCAAGCGAGGTTTGCGCGCTGGGCGACGGGAATAGCAGGGCTTATTCTATGGAAAGCGCGGTGCTGGAATGCACCGGGAATACTATTTCAGTAAGTGTGGGAAATGAAACCGCCTCTGCGGGGGTGCCTGGCTGCGGAGTGGAGTGCGGCGGGGAACATTCCGGGGGGATAAGCATAAGCAATTCGCACGGCACGGTAATCATAGGATAGATTTGAGGAGCGGGATTAGTTCGCCTTCTTTTTCGGCCCATATTACGGACCCGTGGCCTTCCATAAGGACTATTTTGCCTGCCTTTGCCTTTGAGGAGACCGCCTTTGCAAGCTCCGGGGAGCCGTAGGGGAGCTTGGGGACCGAAGGGAAGGAAAGCTTTTTGGAGAGCAGGGGAGCGTCGTGGAAATGCAGGATTGCGGAGGCTGGGACTACGCGGTAGATGAGGTGGTGCATGAAGGACTCGGAGGAGGGGAGGGCTCCGGAATAGGAAAGGGAGAAATCGTTTTCATTTGCGGAAAGGACGTGGGAGATGTCATCCCTCTTCATGAGGGTGAGCCTGGAACCGGCGCCCTTTATCACAAACCCTCCTCCGCAGCGTACGCTGAGGTTGCCCTCATTAGCGGATGTGGAGATGAGCCCCTTGAGGGCTGCGTCCATGGACAGGAGGCGGAAGGCGCAGGAGGCCGGGATTTCACCTGGGACTTTTATTGCCCTGAATTTCACGCCTTCGTACCTTTCCATAGCGCATCCGGGCTCCGGAATATTCCGTCTTCGGTTATGTAAGCGGTTACAAGCTTGTGCGGAGTGACGTCGAAGGCGGGATTGAGCGCCCTCGTGCCTTTAGCATAAATCCTCTTCCCGGAGAATTCCAGCACCTCTTTTTCGTCCCTGCGCTCTATCTGGATTGAGTTTCCGGACTTGAGGCGGGAATCCAGGGTGGAGGACGGGGCGGTTACGTAAAAGGGAATCTTGTGCGCGTGCGCGAGCACGGCGAGGTCGTAGGTGCCAACCTTGTTCGCGAAGTCGCCGTTCCTGCATATGCGGTCCGCGCCGAGGATTACCAGGTCCACTTCCCCACCCGCCATGAGTGAAGCGGCGGCGGAATCAACGATTACCCTGTGTGGGATACGCATCCTCCCCAGTTCCCAGGAAGTGAGGGCGCCCTGGAAGCGGGGGCGGGTCTCCTTTACCCATACGAAGGGCCTTTTTCCGGATTTGTGCGCGGCGGCGATTACGCCGAGGGCGGTGCCGTATTTCCCGGCCGCCAGCGGGCCGGTGTTGCAATGGGTAAGGATTTTTGGGTTCCTGGGGATGAGCCTTGCCCCGTGCAGGCGGAGCCGCCTGCATTTGTCATAGACGGTTTTTTCCCATTCCCCCGCGAGCGTGAGGGGGCTTTTGCGGGTGCGGTTGGCACGCATGAAACCTATTGCGTTGGCGAGGTCCACCGCGGTGGGGCGGGAGGATATCAGGGAGCGGTACGCTTGGGTTTCCTTTCCGGCGATTGCGCCCAATGCGCAGCCATATGCCGCGGCCACGGAGATTGCGGGGGCGCCGCGCACCACCATGTTCTTTATGGCTGAGGAGACTTCCGCGTAGGTCTTGCACTTCACCCGCTCCTCCTTGTGGGGGAGCTTCCTCTGGTCAAGGAGAAAGAGGGCGTTGTTGCGGAACGAGATGGTTTCCATGCATCAGGCACCTGGCTTGATGAACTCGGCGAATTCCGGGTGCACTTTCCTCAATTCTTCCAGCATTTCCAAAGCCAGTTCGCGTATGGTGAAGTGGGCGAAGGGGGCGCTCCTCAATTTTATGAATGTGGATAGCTCGCGCAGGTTCATGGTCGCGAGGACGCGGCGGTAGTGCGCGTTGGTGGCGATGTAGCCGGAGGCAAAGGGATGGGCTTCTTCTATTTTCTGGAAGCATTCCGCGCTCTCCTTCATCGCTTCCTGGAATTCATTTTTCATTCCGCATTTTCCCATGTCTTCGGGAATCCTATGGCCCAGGGAAACCGTGGGCTCCTGCGCGCTTATGGTCATCATGCGGTGGCGCTTGAATTCGTAATAGGCGCCCTGGTCCATAAGGAGGTCAAAAGTGTAAGTGACGTGCTCCAGTTCGCGCACGGGCTTCAGCCCTTCCGGGAAGCGGGAGGAGATTGATTTGAACAGCTCCATCGCGCCTGAGGGGTCGGGGGATTTAATGTGGGCGAGTGCATCCCCAAAGGAGAGGCCGCTCCACCGGTACAGGATGGACGCGGAGAGGTTTTCCAGCGCATTCTTATCATAGTGGATTAGGCGGGCATGCTTGCTGCCTACCGGAGAAGAGAAACGGCTGAATTCCTTCCTGGATTCGCCCTGGAACCGGGCAAGGGCGGTGTTTTCTTCGGCCCTCTTCAGGAGCGTGGGGAACACCTGTGCGCCTGCGCTGCGGAGCATTGTGCCCGCCTTCCGCACCTCCGCAAGGGGGCTGGAGAGCATCTTTATGAGCGCGTATTCAAGGACGCGGGCATTCATGGTCATGCCTACGTTGGCGAGCGTGGAGTTGGGCAGGAGGAAGCGGGCGGAGTCCATCGCCATCGTCTTCATTTTTATTTCGTGCGCCTTTTCCTTTCCGGGTTCTGGCTTGGATTGGGAGGAATAGAAATCCGTGAGTGCGGAGATGGAGCGTTCGTATGTGGAGAAAAGAGCGCCAATGGCGTCTTCATAATCGCGCTGGAGGGGGGTGCCCTTTACCTCCTCAGGAAGGTGGGTGTGCGACCTGTCCAACCGCTGGTAGCGGGTGGACTTTTCGGTATAGGAGCCGAGGCGGTTGGACTCTATGGATTCCACCGCGAGGCGGGAGATGTCCTCAGCCGCTAGGTGGGCGACCGCGTGCTCGGCTACGCTGGAGTGGCCGTAGCCCACCACCCACTTCTCGTGGAATTTGGAGGAGGATTCCGCGCTGAGTTCTGCCGCTATCTTGTCAAACGGCTCCGGGGAGCGGCTGGTCTTGGCGAAGGCGACGGCTGCGACTTCCTCTGTAATGCCTGTGAGCGGGTATATGCGCATTTCCGGCATGGAATCACTTCATCGCGAAATCCCTTGCAAACTTTCCGGTTGGGAAAACCAACCCCGAGGCACAGCGGACCGGCAGGTCCAGCTCGTTCGCCACCTTTATGGCCTCGGTGAGGGGAAGGATGACCTTCTTTTCCGGGACAAGGACGGGGATTTCGCCGAATGCGGTCTTTTCCCTCACTACGATGAAGGGGTGGAGCTGGAGGAGCCCGGCTATGCGGATGTGGGCCTCTGCCCTCCCCTTTTTTACGAGTTCGGTGTTCATGGGACCATCGCGAACCTTATTTTGCTCTTGTGCTTATTTACGGAGACGCGGACGCCCTCCCTAAGCTGAACGAGCTGCTGGCCGTCTATGAGCAGGTGCGAGGGCTGCGGCGAGTAGATTATGACTTCCCTGCGCGCATCCACCACCATGGGGTCAAAGGCGCGGCGGAAGGGGGCAATGGGGACTATTTCAAACGCATCCAGGGATTCGTCCATGGGGGCGCCGCCAGCGGAATAGCAGTAGGCGGTGGAGCCGGTGGGCGTGGACACGATTACGCCATCGCCCTCAAACGAGGCCTGCCTGCCGTCTATGGAGACGGAAACCTCAAGGATGCCATGGTCCCTGGAGATTATTACGGCGTCGTTTATCGCGAAGCCTGCCTCCTTCCCGCCCATGCGCACGGAGAGCATCATGCGCTCCTCAGCAATCGGGTTCTTCAGGAATGCGGAAAGCCCCTCTTTCCAGTTGTGCTGCATGGAACGGCACATGTGGCTCTTCTCGCCTCCGATTCCGAAGACCGCGCCCTCCAATTCGTTCTTGTAATAGAGTATGGTGCCGTCGCCGCCAACGGTTATCGTGAGGTCAGCGCCATTTTCAACCTCCTGCACCTTCGTGGATTTGAGGAACGCGGAAACCTCCTTCGCGGTTTTGGCCGCCCAATCCTTGGTTTTGTTGTGGAGTATTTTTGCTTTCATTTTATCACTTGCATGCCGACGGTGCGCGTGCGCGGGCCGTCCAGCTCTACTAAGAGGATTTTCTGCCACGTTCCCAGAGCAAGGGAGCCGCCCTCAATTGGAATTGAGATGGAGGGCTTAATAAGGGATGAGAGCAGGTGCGCCTCCGCGTTAGATTCAACGGATTTGTGCCTCCAGCCCTTTTCCTTCACTATGGAAGAGTGAAATCGCTCGTAGTCCGCCTTCATGCCCGGCCCGAACTCGTTTATCGTGATGGCGGCGGTTGTGTGCGGCGTGAAGAGGGCGCGGAGGGAGCCTGGCTTCAGGCGGCGGGACACCTCGGAAGTGATGTCAAGGATTTCCACTTTCCTGGAGGTCCGCACCCGGAAGGAATCCATGGATGGATTTCCGGGGTTAGGATTAAAAAACACGCACAGAAAAACGTGCATATGGATGAATTGAGAAAGAGGCTTTTCTTCTCCGTATTGCTGGTGCTGATAATCTATGCGGTCAGGGTGCTGCTCTACGAGAACGTTGAGGGCTGGGACTGGATAAATTCCGTGTATTTCATGACCGCGACCATCACAACGGTCGGATACGGGGACGTGGTGCCGCACACGGACATTGGAAAGCTGATGACTGTGGCCTTCAGCTGGGTGGGCATTTCAATAGGGTTCTACCTCATATATACCATTTCGATGTACCGGGAGGCCGCATTTGACCCGAAGTTGCGCGGGCTGATGAGCAAGATTCGCGGGGAGAAGGAGGAGAAGCCGGATGTATCCAAGTACATGAGGCGGGCGGACCGCAAATGAGGGTTTTTATTTTCTTCTGTGGGCATATTAGGAATACCCCGCCCGGCGTAAGGAGCACGAGCGAAGAGTGATGGGGCGAAGTTGAAGGGGGTTATGATTACCATAAAGAGATTCGTTCGACGCCCCGTTGCAAGGAGTTGCAATGGAAGAGGGGCGGAGAACGAAGAGGGGGGACGCTCCCCCCTTCCTCTTTGAGCGGCCGTAGTCTAGCGGTAGGATTTTGGCCTTCCAAGCCAACGACCCGGGTTCAAATCCCGGCGGCCGCATTTTATAAAGATTATCAGCCAATAGAAACAGGTTTTGGGGTAGAATGGATGATTTCTAACATCTATAAGGGGGATTACCGCCTATTGATAATCTTCCCGCTCATACTCGTGGCTTTATCAATATACTATTTGCCGGACCTGAAAATGGGCGTGGATTTCAGGGGAGGGACGCTAATCACCCTGCACCTGACGAACCAGCCGGATGCTGCGGCACTGCAGGGCGAGCTGCTGGCGAACGGATTTGATGCCAATGTCAAGGTGTATGAGAGCGAGCTGGGCAGGGTTGCGGAGGTGGAGGTGTCGCAAACGGACCAAATGGTGCGGGCTGAGGCACTGAAGAAGGAGTTCGCGGCCCAGCTGGACGAGGTCGCCTTCCTGGAGGCGGAGGCGAACACGAATGCGTCCAAGGAGGCGGAATACCGCACGGAGAGGGCGAAACTGGATGCCATAGCGGACGAGATGTTTGGGCTGGGCGGGCTGAACACGGAGGCTGGCATGTATGACAACCTGAACCGGCTGCAGGACAAGCTCAATGAGGCATACATGCGGGTTAATGACATACAGACTGAGCAGGTGATGGAGACAATAGACCAGTATGCGCAGTACAGCAGCAAATCCGCGACTACGGTGAGCCCGGCGCTCAGCGCGCACTTCCTTGAGAAGGCGGGTGGCGTGGTCCTCATGTCCGCGCTGCTCAGCGTGGCGCTCGTGTTCTTCTTCTTCAGGGCGGTGGTGCCCAGCATAGCTGTGCTCACGGGCGCCGCGAGCGACATCATAATAGCGCTGGGCGCGATGAGCTTCTTCGGGATACCGCTCACGCTGCCCTCATTTGCCGCGCTGCTGATGCTGATTGGGTTCTCGTTGGACACGGACGTGCTGCTCACGACGAGGCTGGTGAAGCGCAGGGGCGACCCGAGGGAGAACGCATGGGACGCCATGAAGACCGGGATGACGATGAGCTTCTCCGCGATGGTGGCGTTCCTTGTGCTGTTCGCGGTATCCATGCTCACGCACGTGGCTACGTATTATGAGATTTCCGCGGTCGCGCTGGCGGGGCTCGTGGGGGACGTTTTCGCGACGTGGGGGCTGAACGCGGTCATAGTGCTGTATTATAGGGAGCACAAGGGGGGTGGCGCCTGATGGACAATAGGAAGATACTCGCGGCGCTCGTGCTGCTGTTCGCGGCGGGCATATACGCATACCCGGTGTTCGCCGGGCTGGTGCTGATATGCGCGCTCATACTGTTCGGCGCGCTCTCCCACTTCTGGGAGGGCAGGGAGCTCAAGCTCATGTGCCTGGGCGCGATAATACTCCTCGCGGGCTTCAACATCGTGCTGCACGGGATGAAGTTCGGGATAGATTTCAGCGGGGGGACCAGAATTCCCGTGGTGCTTGAGCAGCCAGCGCAGGGAACAGTGATGGACGAAATGGTGAATTCCATAAAGAAGAGGGCGTCGGCCTTCGGGCTCACGGAGGTGAAGGTGAGGGCAGTCGGCGACACGCAGATAAACGTGGAGGTGCCCAGTTCGGACCCGGAGTTCATCAAATCCGTGGAAGACGTGCTGTCCCAGCAGGGAGTTTATACGGGCGTCGTTGATGGGAAGGCCGCGATGAAGGGCGAGTACATACTTCCGGGCACCATCTACCGGCTTTCAGCGTCACAATTGCAGGGGGAGGACTGGGGCGTGAGCTTCTCGGTGAATAGGGAGGGCGCGGAGCTGTTCGCGAGGACTGTGGATGGAAAGGCATATTATCCCGTATACATGTTCTTGGACAGGCCGAACGATGCGGTCATCGTGGCCTCGTGGGACGAGCTGAAGGGCACGGGGCAGGTCGTAGACAGGGCGGGCATGCTCACGGCAATGGGGAAGGCGCTCGCGCTGGAAGGGAATGATATCGGGCTTTATGTTTATGACGGGAACCTTAGCGGGATTGAGCCGAGAACGAACCAGACAAAGGCGATAATATCGGCGGAGATGAACGCGAGCATCCGGGGGGAGCTCAGGGGGAGGGGGTTCCAGGTCGTGGTGGCGGAGGACGGGATTGCGCCCGTGCTGATGTATGGGGAGGACACCCAGGAATACATTGTGGAGGAATGGTCCGCGGTCGGGCTGCTTTCTTCCCCAAGCCTTTCCCCGGACATAACCACCGGGATACCGGCGTACAACTTCAGGATTGGCGGGGTTGCGCAGGGGGCCGGGAACGAGAAGGCGCTTTCGGCATATGAGAGCGCGAGGAAGATAGAATCCATACTCAAGGGGGGGGCGCTGCCCATACAGATTTCCATAGGTTCAAAGACAGTCATCCCTGCCCCCCTGGGGGAGGAGTTCCTGAAGATGAGCATCATCGGGCTTGGGCTTTCCCTGGTGGCGATTTCCGCGCTGGTTTCGCTGAGGTACAGGAAGATGAGCATACTGCTGCCCATCATAGCGATAAGCTTCTCCGAGATGATAATACTGCTTTCGGTCATCGGGTCCTTTACCATTGATTTGGCGGCGATGGCGGGCATAATAGCGGCGATCGGGGTGGGTGTTGACTCGCAGATTGTGATTACGGACGAGCTGCTCAAGAAGGAGGGCTCAAGGGACGAGAAGCTGGCGAAGGCGTTTGACATCGTGACCACCACTGTAACGGTGGCCGTGTTTGCGATGGTGCCTTTGCTGTTTTCGGGAATGGTTGAGATTATCGGGTTCTCGATTTCCACAATATTGGGGGCGCTGCTGGGGCTTTTGCTTTCCAGGCCGGCGTATGCCGCCATAGTGGAGGGGATTGGAGACTAGATGTAACTATGGTTACATATGTGGTGTGAAACATGAAGGAGCTCATTATCCACGCGGACAAGGTTTCCTACGAGACGACCAGGAAGACGAAGGTCGCCGAAGAGATTTCCAAGGAGATGGAAAGAGGCGAGATGAAGGACGTAATCTGGGTTCGGATTGCGGCGGAGAAGTCGGATGAAGAGGATTTGAACGGGATTGCGCAGCAGGCGGTTGAGGATTTGATTTCGGTTTCCGAGCAGGTGAAGTGCAAGAATGTTATGCTCTACCCGTATGCGCATTTGCTTTTTGGGAGCACGCCTGCTTCCCCGGAAGCCGCCCTCCAGGTGCTGAAGGACATGGAGGGGGCGCTGAAGGAGAACGGGTTCAACGTGGTCAGGGCGCCTTTCGGGTATTACAAGAAATTCACGGTTTATGCGAAGGGGCATCCTTTGAGCGAGCTTTCGCGCGTGTTTTCAACAAGCGGGAAGGCCGAGAAGAAGGAGACGGAGGTAAAGAGCGTTGATGCGGGAGAGCGGGTTTCCGATTCGCTGAAGAAGGAAGCGGGCCTGAAGAGCAGGTTCTATGTCCTTACACCGGACGGGAAACTGGTTGAACACGGGAAGTTCAACTACACGGGGCATGAAGGGTTGCATAAGTTCATGGAATACGAGACGAAGAAGGTCCGGGCTTATGAGAAGGAGCCGCCGCACATAAAGATAATGAAGGAGCATGAGTTTGTGGATTACGAGCCAGGGACGGACCAGGGAAACTTCCGCTGGTATCCGAACGGGCGGCTCATAAAGAAAATCCTTGAGAAGAGCATCACCGACTTTTGCGTGGATTACGGGGCGATGGAAGTGGAGACCCCGGTGATGTACGATTTTGAGCACCCTACTTTGAAGAAGTACCTGGACCGCTTCCCTGCGAGGCAGTATGTGGTGCTCTCTGATGAGAAGAAATTGTTTTTGCGGTTTGCTGCGTGCTTCGGGCAGTTCCTTATGGCTACCGGTATGGTGATTTCACACAGGCACCTTCCCCTGAAAATGTATGAGCTTACCCGGTATTCATTTAGGCGCGAACAGGGCGGGGAGCTCGCAGGGCTGAAAAGATTGCGCGCGTTCACGATGCCGGATATGCATGCCTTCTGCAGGGACATTCCGCAGTCACAGGAGGAGTTTGAGAGGCAGTTGGGATTGGGGATTTCCTGGCTCTCTTCTGTCGGGCTGTATGATGAGGCGGAGGTCGGATTTAGGATTGAAACCGCCTTCTACGAGAAGAACAAGGAGTGGTATGCGCGGATGGTGAAGAAGATTGGGAAGCCGGTGCTCGTGGAGATGTTTGACGAGAGGTATGCGTACTTTATCACCAAATTTGAGTTCAATTTTATAGACTCCATGGACAAGGCCTCTGCACTTACTACGGTGCAGATTGACGTTGAGAACGCGGACACCTACGGGATAAATTATGTGGATGAGGACGGGAGCAAGAAGAAGCCCGTGATTACGCATGCATCCATTTCCGGGAGTTTGGAAAGGGTCGTGTATGCGCTGCTGGAGAAGGAGGGAATGCGGATGGAGAAGGGGGAGAAGGCCCTTCTTCCTCTTTGGCTTTCTCCGACGCAGGTTAGAATTATTCCCATCTCTGAGAAGCATATGGAATATGCGGGGAAACTGTTTTCCTCTTTTGATGGCGTGCGGGCGGACATAGATGACAGGGAAGAATCGCTTGGGAAGAAGATAAGGCAGGTGGAGAAGGACTGGGTTCCCTATGTAGCTGTGGTTGGGGACAAGGAGATGGAGGCCGGGAAATTATCCGTTACTATTCGTGAGACTGGGGCGAAGAAGGAGATGGCGGCTGAGGAATTGGCTGCGGAGATTAGGAAGAAAACGGAAGGGAAGCCGTTTGAACAATTGAGCTTGCCAAAAGAGCTTTCATTGAGGCCGATATTCTACGGCTAGAATGCCCCGGCGAACTCCTGAAGGAACTTGACCGGGTCCTTTGCCTTTACGTACGCGGAGGCGAGAAGCACCCCTTTTGCGCCCAGTTCCCGTGATTTGATTACATCTTCCTTGGTGGAGACTCCTGCGCCGCACAGGACCCTTACTGCGGAATTTGAGGCCTTTACTGCCTCTACTGTGGAGGAGATTACCTCCGGCTTTGCTGTGGAGACGGAAATGCCGGAGCCGATGAGTTCCGGGGGTTCTACTGCGATATAATCGGGAGTGGATTTGGCCAGTTCCGCGCATTCGGCCGCATTCTCCCCGCAAACTATTGTCTCCAATCCGTGCTGCTTGAGGAGCTGGACTGTTTTGCCCACGTTCTCCGCGCCGATGCGGTGCTCGGAATGGTTTACCAGCGAGCCCTTTACATTAATGGATTTGAGGGCCTCGGGAAGTATGAAACCCGTGTGCGCCCCCTGCTCAAACGCATCCGTGTGTTGGGCGAACACGTCCTTGTACATGGAGGCCGAGCAGTTGAGGTGCGTGGGCGGCGGGCACACTATTATGCGCACGCCCGTGTCGTGGGAAACCTTCGCCGCCGCGTCAGTGAGCGAGAGGCAGCGGGAAAAGGACGCGGAGTAATTTTTCAGATTAAGGACTATCATATGGACACCCGTGTGCAGTAATTATATGGAACAGGTTAATAAACGAAACGGCGGAGATTACTTTATGGGGCTTGTAAATGACATAGAAGAGCGGCTGCTGGGGAAGGAAAGGCGGCTGGATTCGCTAATCGTGAAGGAGAGGGAGGCGGTGCGCTTCTGCTCAAAGTCCATAAAGGAAACCCATCTGGGGAATTTCGGGGAGGCGGAAAAACTGCTGGGCGAGGCGAAGCGGGTGCTGGATGTAATGGAAAGGGAATCCTCGGGGCTGGAGAAGAGGATGTCCCATCCGAACGCGGAATACGCTGAGGGAAAGCTGTATCTCGGAATAGCGAAGGATGGAAAGATGCTTACGCAGGCGGAGGTCGGGGTTGGGGATGAATCCTACCTGGACGGGCTTCTGGACTGCATGGGCGAGCTGAAGAGGAGGATGCTTGACCATCTGCGAAGGGGGGAAAGGAAGGAAGCGGAAAATACTTTTGAATTCATGGAAAGGATTTTTGCGGAGGTCGGGCCCCTGCACTTCTCCGGCGCGCTGATGCCGGAGTTACGGAGAAAACAAGACGTCGGACGCGCTCAATTGGAGGATGCGCGGGGGAAACTAATAAAATAAGGGCTACGGAAAGATGGGGAGGTGTTATTTATGAAGCGGATTGCATTTGGGATGGTTCTTTTGCTCATCTTCGGCTGCTGCGCGCTGCCGGGAACCGGTGATGGGGGCGCTGGAAACGGCGGGCAGCCGGCAACCGGAAGCCAGAACGCCTCCGGGCACCTGGTAATCGGGGAGGGTGAGGGGACGGTCGTTAGCGAGGGCAACGCTGGGGAAACCGTGCCGGTGGTAAGATATACGGAAACCCCGAATTCTGATTTGTATGTGTATTTCTTCAACGTAGGATACGGGGATGGGCAGGGAGACGCCATCCTGGTGAAGAAGGGGGATGCGGACATACTCGTGGATGCCGGGCCTGTGGAGAAGAGGCAGGGCCTGGTGACGATGCTCCTTGAGGCGGGCGTTGACGATTTTGAGCTGGTCGTCTCAACCCACGACAACCCCGCGGAAACCGGCGGGCTGCAGTATGTATCAAACAGGTTCAAGTTCGGGGAGCTCTGGAGGCCGGAGGAGGGGAGCGATAATTATACCGCATACTTGGATTCGCTTGGCGCCGAGAGCGTCAGGGTCGTGGGCGTGGGGGACACGAAGCAGATAAACGGCATGAACATAACCGTGCTCAACCCCATAAAAGGGCCGGGAAGGTTCTTTGACGTAAATAATGACGGGGTTGTGGTCAAGATAGAGGACCGCGGGTTCTGCGTGCTGCTGACCGGCGGCATCCTGAGTGCGCAGCAGACCGTTGCGCAGCTGAGCGGGCCGTGCCGGATTGTGCAATGGCCCAACCATGGGATAGGCGCGGGGCTCACTGAGATAAACTATTTCATAGACAACACGGAGCCGGAGGTCATAGTGATAAGCGGGAGCGCCACGGACTGGACGGATTCCAGACAGTCGCTGATAAGTGCGGCGCAACTGGGGACCGTAAGGAACATACCCGTGCTGGAGAATTACAGGGGCACGAGCGTGAAGGTGGTGTGGGACGGAAGGAATTACACCGCCAGGGTGGAACGTTAGAACGGAGAGTCGTCCTCCGGGAAGAGGTTCACCTGGGACTGCCCGCCCTCATGCGTTTTGATGAACTCAGCATGGATGTCCGCGAGGTTCGGCTCCGACGTTATGTGCATCCCTGAGAGCAGGCCGTAAAGGTTCGCATATTTCTGCATGTCCGCCTGCGAAGTGAAAAGGTTCAGCAGCAGTATCCTTTTGAAATCAACGAGGTTCAGCTGCAGCCTCGCATCTGCGGTGAGCAGGAGCGGGTTCTCGCCCTTGGCCACGACTATGTCAAGAAGCGTCAGCGTCGCTTCCTTTATCCGCGGATTGTCAAGGATGAAGTTGATGCCCTCTATGAGGGTTGTGAACATATGCGCTATCTCCCTCGGCCTGAAGCCCACGAAATAGGGGGCGGCCCTGTCATCGCCCTGCGCATGGGCATAACCTGAGAATTTTTCTGCGATTGCCATATGTAGGTTGCCGACCATCTCCTGCTGGGCAACCGAAAGCATGCCCCTGGAATTGAGGAGCGCGTAGAAGTCCCGTTCACTAAGGAGCCTAACCCTTTCATTTGACCTCTCCGATAGATTCCTTGCCTCGGTGGAAACGAAGAAGGTGGTCTGTGAAATGCGCTGGTATCTCTCGGCTTCGCCCAGCAGCACGGTTATGAAGAGGGACGCCAGGTATAAGTCAACATCCCCGCCCATGCCAGCCTTCCTAAGGATGGTTTGCATGTGGTTGAAGCCCGAGGAGGCCCATTTGTGGGACATGAGGTCGTAGACAAGGCGCATTGATTCCGCCGGGGCAAGGCGCTCGCTGGCGGAGACGCCCGTAGCGATCCCCACGGCGTCTATGAGCGCCAGGTGGTTCCTTGCCAGGTATTCCCTAAGCTGCGGCAGATTGGTCTGGGCGCATATGCACCAGGCAACCGCACGGTAGAACCCGTTCCTCATATCGGTTTCGCCCTTGCCTTCTGTTTCGGTTAGCGGCGCGCTGGAGAGGATTGCATCAACAATCATGCAGAGGAGCATCTTTCCATCCGGCCTTGCCCCGAGATTTGAGATTATGGTGTCGGCGACCTTGCCTGCCGGTACGCCAACCTGTTCCTCCTCGTTGCGGTATGCCCTGCCTCCGGAGGAGACCACCTCCAGCCCGATTGGCTGGGGGTACGGCACGGCCTCGGCTTTCTTCCCCTCCCCCTTGGCCTTTTCCTCGGCCGCCTTCTTGGCCTCTTCGTATGCCTTTACCTCCGCGGGCCTTGCCCGGATTGCCCTAAGGACAGGCGCCAACTCGCTCTCCACGCTGGCTATGAAGTCCCTATAAGACTCTGCGTGTTCGCCGAAGGGGGACTTCATCAGGGTGGCCCGCATGTCCTCGGCCTGTGTCTGCTCCGCAACCTCCCCCGCGGCTTGTTTCAATGCAGCCCAGTAGTCTTCGGCAGGTGCAACCGGTGCCGGATTCACGGCGAGACCAGTGCCCTTGAGCGTTGGCGTAGTGCTGCGGCCCGGGGCTGGGGGCGCGACCAATGGGGCTGCCGCCGGCTGGGACGGGGTGAAACTCATGGTATGCCTGCGCATCCTTTCGTGCACCGCCCTGTACTGCGCGCTGAGCCTTCTGTAGTGCTCTTCTCTTGTATGGGGGCCGCTGGGTCTCCCATTCTGGTCTGCCATATGTATATAATGGGGCGTAAAGCTTTTAAAATACACGCTTTAACACTTAAATGCACACAACTACGTTTAAATGGGCTTCTGGGGAAATGGAATGGATGTTCGGCACTTCCGGTATCAGGGGCATCTATGGAAAGGATATTACGCCTGAGCTTGCGCTGCGCCTGGCGAATGCCTTTGCTGAAACGGATGTTTGCATAGGGAGGGATACGCGCGGGAGCGGGGTTCCGCTGGCTTTTGCGGCCATGAGCGGGGTTCTTTCTTCAGGACACGATGGGATTGGGCTTGGGATAGCCCCTACGCCCCTTGTGGCGTTTGCGAGCATGAAATACGGATGTGGGGGCCTGATGGTGACCGCCTCACATAATCCGGCGGAGTATAATGGATTGAAGTTCATGCGAAAGGGGCGGGAGATAAGCCGCGCCGAGGAGAAGAGGGTGTTGGAAAGGCATGGGGGCGGGATGGGATATGGGGCCTCCCCTGGCGAAAGAAGGAGGGAGGATGTCATCCCGGAATATATGGAACTTGTGAAAAAGAATGTGGATACTGAACTGATTGCGAAAAAGAAGCCGAAGGTGGTGGTGGACTGCAACGGGGCCGGGGCGCTGGTTACGCCGTATTTATTGCGTGAGCTTGGTTGCAAGGTTGTGTCCCTGAACTGCGAAACGCGCGGGTTCAACCGGCCTTCTGAGCCGAATAAGGAGAATTTGTCGTGGCTGAGCTCGGCTGTGCGGAGCTGCGGGGCTGATTTCGGGATTGCGCATGACGGGGACGCGGACAGGTGCGCTATTGTGGATGAGCGCGGCGAGCTCTTGAATGCGGACGTGCAGCTTGCGCTCATGGTTGGGGAGGAGCTTGCGCGGAAGAAGGGGAAAATCATCAGCTCGGTGGAGAGCTCGCTCATTGTGAAGGAGACTGTTGAGGGGAATGGAGGGCGGTTTGTCCTGACCCCTGTGGGAAGCGTGCATGTGAGCGAGGAGATGGAGAAGAGCGGGGCGGTCTTCGGCGGGGAACCTGCAGGGGAATATGTTTTTAGGGGAGGGGTGCTCGTGCCGGATGGGGTTATGGCTGCGGCAAAGTATGTCGAGCTGTTTTGTGGGAAGGGAAAATTGAGCGTTCTTGCCTCCAGATTCAAGACCAATCCCATGGCCAGGGAGAAGTTCAAGACGGCTGACCGGGTGAGGGCAATGGAGAAGATAGCCGGGACGCTCAAATTGGAAGGGAAACGGGAAACCGGGGACGGGATACGCATAGACGGGGATGGATACTGGGTTCTGGTCAGGGCTTCCGGGACCGAGAGCATCATCAGGCTGACGGCGGAAGCGAAGACGAAGGAATTGCTGGATAAGGTTTGTAGTAAAGCAAGAGAAGCCATACGGAACGCAGTTTGATGGGGGAGGGGCGCCCCCCTCCGCGGTTCGGGGATAAGGTTGCGGGCAAGGCGAGGGAAGCCATTAGGAAGGCGGTTTAGGCGTTAGTTAATTTCTTATTCTCTTGCGCAGGAATAAATACGGGTGGAATGGTTGAAAGCAGTCGTACTCGCAGGGGGGGAGGGCGAAAGGATGCGCCCCCTTACATATACGCGGCCAAAGGCGATGCTGCAGGTGGCAGGGAAGCCGCTAATCTGGCACGTGCTCTCTAATCTGAAGAAGGCGGGCATAAAGGAAGCTGTGGTCGTGGTAAAGTACAGGAAGGAGCAAATCATAGATTATTTGGCTAAAGAGAAATTGGGGATGGGCATAGAATTCGCGGTTCAGGGCGAGAAGCACGGGACCGCCGCGGCGATTGAGGCGGCACTGGGAAAAACAGGAGAGGACTTCCTGGTCGTGGATGGGAACAATGTTTGTGATTCGGAGATTTACCGGGATGTGGTGGAGAAGCACAGGGGAAGCAAGACGGTCGGGCTGAAGAAGGTGGATAACCCGCATGGGTTCGGGATTGCGGAAGTGGAGGACGGCGTGCTCACGGGCATGGTGGAGAAGCCGGAGCATCCTAAAGGGAATCTGGCGAACATTTCTGTTTATGCGTTCAATAAGAGCGTATTTGACGAGATTAGGAAATTGGCGCCCTCCCCTCGCGGGGAATACGAGATTACGGACGTGCTGAAGGGGGCGCACGTTGTGGAGACGGAAGACTTCTGGATGGACGTTGGGTATCCGTGGCACCTATTTACGCTGAATGAGTATCTCCTTGGAAAAATGGAGGCAAACACCGGGCTGGTGGAGAACTCCACTGTGAAAGGCAAGCTCATAATGGAGGAGGGCGCGGAGGTCGTGGATAGTTTCGTGGAGGGGGCCTCATACATCGGGGCCGGGACCAAAATAGGGCCTCATGCACTTTTGAGGGGATTTAACTCCATTGGCCGGAATTGCGAGATTGGGGAATCCACTACTGTGAAGAACAGCATTTTGTTTGATGGGGTGAAAGCAAAGCACCTTACCTACATAGGGGACAGCGTGGTTGGGGAGGGTGTGAATTTCGGCTCCGGGACCCAGGTGGCGAATTACAGGTTTGATGCCGGCCACGTGAACGTTCTCACGGAAAAGGGATGGGTAAATTCCGGAAGGAAGAAGCTGGGTGTAATCGTGGGGGATGAGACGAAGTTCGGGGTGCTCTCCTGCACCATGCCCGGAAAGATGATTGGGAATGGATGCTGGATTGGAAGCGGGGTGGTCGTGAACAGAAATTTGAGAAGCGGGCAGAAGCTGTTCCTGAAGCAGGAGCACGTGACTACGGAATAGGAAGGCGATTGAATACAGCATCTTATCGTTGGAGTGGACCCGGGCGTATACACTGCTTTTGCGGCACTTAACCTGAAAGGCGAACTGGTCGCCTCTGGATGCGAGAAGGAGGCGAGCGACGAGCGCGTGGTGGAAATCATAAGGCATGTGGGCGTGCCATCCCTTATTGCGAGCGACGTGAATCCTCCTCCGAGCTTCGTGCAGAAGGTGGCGGCACGGTTCAACGTGCGGCTGTCCTACCCTGTGCGGAGCCTCACGCAGGAGGAAAAGAAGCAGATGGGCGGGTTCATTGACGACGTGCACATACGGGATGCGTACGGTGCCGCCATGAAAGCTTATCATATTTATGAGAACCGGCTCAGGCAGATTGAAAGGATGGACACGGCACTGGACAAGGATTTGCTCAAGCACATGGTGGTGCAGGGGTACTCGCTGCATAATGCGGAGCTGATGCTGACGAGGAAAGAAGGGGAGAGGGTAGGTGCGGACGAGGAGAAGGAAGTTAAGAGAGGGGGCGGGGCGCAGAAGAGGGATGAGAGGGTTGCGCGGCTGGCGGAAGAGAACGTTAACATAAGGAAGGCGTATGAACTGGAGAAGGTGAGGGCGGACGGGCTGGAAGCGGAACTGAAGAGGGCGAAGAACGCAAGGGTTGGGGAGGTGGCGAGGGATTCGGAAGTGAGGAGATTGAGGGGGCAATTGGAACGGGCGGAGAAATACATATTTTTCCTTAAGAAAAAGAAGCGAAACTAGAGCATCTGCGCAACGTCCTGCGCGTTCAATCCAAGGTGCATGAACTGCAGTTCGGTTAGGGAGACCCACCTGCCCTCCTCATGCTCCAATCCAAGCTCGTATTTGTCCGAGCTGATTTCGCCCTTATAGACGATGTAAATGGAGTGCTTTTCAATTCCGTCCTTGTCGTAGGTGGCGGAAGTTATGCCCACCAATTTGACGGAATGGGGGGAAAGCCGTATCTCCTCCCTGCATTCGCGTATTGCGGCGGTGTAGGGGTCCTCTCCCCAGTCCACGCCGCCTCCGGGGAATTCCCATATGCTGGAGCCCCTGCGGCGCAGGACGAGGAATTTGCCCTGGAAAGACGGGACCAGATAAGCGTTAAGCTCCTGGATGCGCTTCCCCTGCTTCTCCTTTCCCATAGCTATGGATTGGAAGGAAAGGGATAAAAGAATGAGGTAATCGGAGCGCGGCGCCCAATGGCGAATCAGATGGGCCTCTTGGGCATGCGGGGGAACAAATCCTTGGCCGCATCCTCGTCAACGAATTCAAGCGCCTTGTTGCAGAGCGGGCAGCGGAAGGAATAGTCCGAGGCGGCCGCGAACTCGTACACGCTCTCGGTGCCGCATTTGGGGCAGAAATAGTATTCTGAGCTTGAGATATCGCCGGGTGCGGACTCCTTCATGAGCTGCTCATCCACCCAGCCCTTGGTCTTCTCCAGGTTGAGGGACCAATAGTAGGAGAACCAGCCGGTCTCCGCGTCCTTGTAGCGGTTGTACTGGACTATGCCCAGGTTGTGCAGGCGGTTGAGCGTGGCGCGCACGTCGCTTATCTTTATCTTGAGCTTTTTGGCTAGGTCGTCGTCCGAGAGTTCCTTGGTGAACGCGCGCATTATGTCAAGGGCGCTCTCTCCCCCCGAATCAACGAGCAACTGGCGCACGCGGGAGTTGGAGAGCACCGCGTCCAGCTCAGCATTGAGCTTCGGCTCGGGCGCCTTCCTTGGAAGCTTCGGGGCGGGAGATGGCTTCTTTAGCCGCGCCTTAAGCTTCCCCAGCTTGGGCTTGGACCAGGATTTTACCTGCCTTGCCTTTGAAGAGCTTGCCTTTATTTTTGAGGACCTTGCCTTCGCCCTTAGGAACCTTGCTCCAGATTTTGGCCTTGCCGCGGCCTTGCGGCTGGAAACGGATGTTTTGGGTTTAGAAACCTTGCGGGAATTCCTTCTGCTGGGGGTCTTTTTTCCTTTAGAAGGACGCGTGGCCCTTACTGCCATCTTATCACTTCTATACCTACGCTGAAGTTGTATTTAAAGCTATCTGGGGACCGACGGTGGGCGGCGGCTGCCGATGCCAGCGTACCGGGGTGGGCGGCGGAAACCGGAATCGGGGCAGGCATAAGCTTTTTAGCGCCGGAAGAGATGTCCGTGCGATGAGGCCGGACCACTATTGCCACATATGCAAGGGCACCCGGAAGATGTGCGGGCTGGACTACTGCCCCCTCCTCAGCAAGATTGCCGCAATGAGAAGGGGTGCGGAGAGCTTGGGGAAGAAAACGGTCTTCGGGGAGAGCGCAGAAGTTTTTGTCGGGAGTTTTGGGTATCCTTCGGTCTCGTGGGGGCCGGTGGTGCCCCTGCAGGAGTATGCGGGAGAGCGGGACATCTATGAGATGGGGTATGAGAAGATTATTGAGCACCGCGTGAATGTGGTGCGCGGGAAGAGGTACGGGGGAATAAGGCCAGCTGGAAGAATGGCGGAAGAAACGCAGGACGTGGCGATGAGCGTGCGGCCCGTGGATGTGGAGATGCTGTTCTCAAAGGAGCCCGTGTTCAGCCTGAAGTTTTCTTCAGTGGCGCAGCCCATCGGCGCTTCGGGGACGATGAAGGACGTGCGGCTGTGCGAGAATCCGAAGATTCCTAAGAAAGCGGATGAACTATTGCAGGAGAAGGCACGGGCGCGGGAGATTGTAACGGAGATGTTTGAGACCGGGCTGGACAACTATTACATTACTAAGGTTTTGTCGGCTGGATTGCTGGGGATGAAGGCGGACAGGAAGATGGTGCCCACAAGGTGGAGCATCACGGCCACGGACGACATGCTGGGGAAATACCTGATGGGGAGGGTGCGCGGGTATGCGGAGGTTTCGGACTTCTATGTGCTGAGCCATGAGTCATTATCTAATCACTTTGAGATTCTCGTGATGCCCGGCAAATGGGAGTTTGAGAATTTTGAGGCGTGGTCGCCGGGCACGATTTGGACCATGGGTGGTTCGGATTTCCGCGTGAGCGAGGAGCACGAGCCGTTTGAAGGCAGGACGAAGTATGCGGATGCGCAGGCGGGCGGGTATTATGCGGTGCGCATAGGGGTGCTGGAGTTCCTGGACAGGATAAGGAAGCAGGCGCGGGTGATGTCCATTCGTGAGATTTATGAGGGGTATCAGGTGCCGGTGGGGGTGTTCCAGGTGCGGGAGAACGTGCGGGATGCGACGCTGAGCGTGAGGAAATACTCAACACTGGGAGAGGCGCTTGCTTCCATGGGGAGCAGGCTGAGGAAGGGGATTTCGGCGTATGCGGAGAGGAGCAAAATCCTGACGCAGAGAAGGCTGGATGAATTTTTCTAGGATTGTATGTAACCATGGTTACAATAAAGGACAGAAAAACATGCTTTTAAAACATCAACGGCAAAGGGATGATATGGAAAAGTTTGATCGACAGCCCGATATATGGGCTGGAGAGCAAAAGAGAGAAAGCTGCGGCATAGTCGCTGTCGTATCCAAAAACAGCAAGCCCGTGGCTAATTATGTTTACAACGGCATGCTTGCGCTCCAGCACAGGGGCCAGGATGCCGCAGGCATGGTCATCTACGACGGAAAGAAGCTTAACGAGAAGAAGGGGCTCGGATTGGTCTCCCGCATATTTTCGGAAAAGGACATCGCAATGGAGGGCGGCATCGGAATTGCCCATACCAGGTACCCGACCACGGAAGGGTTCGGGATTGAGGACGTGCAGCCCTCGGTGCTGCAAAAGATTGGGCTCGCCGTCTCGCACAACGGTCACATAGCGAATTATACTGAACTGAGGGGTGGATTCGAGAAAAGGGGCGCTAAATTTGAGGGAACTGTGGATTCAGAGGTTATAGCGCACGTGCTAGCAGAGGCGTTTGCGGCAGGGAAGGACATTGAGGGCGCGGTGAGGCATGCTATGGACAAGCTTGATGGTTCCTATTCCGTGGTCGCGATAAAGGACGGCGTGCTCTTCGCATTCAGGGACCCGCACGCGATAAGGCCCTTTGAGCTGGGCGAGAGCGATTGTGCATATTTCGCCGCCTCCGAAACCGTCGCCTTTGACATAAACGGCGCGAGGCACGTCGGGACGCTGGGCGGCGGGGAGATGGCGATCATAAGCCCCACGAAAGGGTTCCAGAAGAAGATGGTCGCGCCATCCGACCACAGGCACTGCATGTTTGAATACGTATATTTCTCAAGGCCGGACTCCGTGATAAATGGGGTGGGCGTGCACGAGGCGAGGAGGAAGCTGGGTGAGGCGCTGGCCAAGGAGGCGCCGGTCAAGGCGGACGTGGTCGTCCCCATCCCGGACACTGCGAGGACCGCGGCGCTGGCGATTTCAATGGCGCTCGGAATCCCATATGAGGAAGGAATAATCAAGAACAGGTACGTCGCCCGCACGTTCATAATGCCCGACCAGAACACGCGGGTGGCGGCGGTGAAGGCGAAGCTCAACCCGATACGCTCGGTAATGGAAGGGAAGAGTGTGATTGTAGTGGATGACAGCATAGTGAGGGGCACGACCACGCGGGAAATACTGAAGATGATACGGGACGCGGGCGCGAAGGAGATACACATGCGCGTCACCTGCCCGCCCATACTGCATCCATGCTTCTACGGGGTGGACATGTCCACTTACGAGGAGCTGATAGCGAACAAAAAAAGCATAGAGGAGACAAGGAAATTCATAGGGGCGGACACTCTTTATTACGTTTCGCTGGACGGGCTGAAAAAGGCGATGGGGCTCGGGCTCTGCACGGGGTGCCTGGATGGGGACTACCCCACGGCATACGGGGCGAAGCTCGCGAAGGAAAAGAAAGGTTGCGGAAAAGAGGGGAAGGATTCTCATGGCTGTGGCTGCGGTTGACCCGAAGGCAATGGAAAAGAAAACCGGGATGAAGGAGGCGGAAATAATCCGCATCCTCACTGAAATCGGGATGCCCACCGAGCGCAAGGATGGGAACCTTGTCGTGGAGATTACACCGAACCGGCCGGACCTTTTCCCGATGGAGGGGATGGTGCGGACGCTGCTCGCCTACAAGGGCGGAAAGGTGCCGGAATACAAGGTGCTGGACGGCGGGTACAAGATGAAGGTGGGGAAGGGTGTGGAATCCGCCCGGCCGTTCGTGCGGTGCGCGGTAGTAAAGGGTGTGCGCTTTGACGACGAATCGGTCAGGGACGCCATGCAGATGCAGGAGAAGCTCCACGAAACAGTGGGCAGGAAAAGGAAGAAGGTTGCGGTCGGGCTGCACAACCTTGACGCAATAAAATTCCCGCTTGAGTATGTTGTGGGCAGTGGCGAGAGGTTCGTGCCCCTTGAGACGAGCGAAGAGATGGGGTTGGGTGAGGTGCTGGACAAACACCCAAAGGGCATTGCGTATGCACATCTTTCCAGGGATGCGAAGGTCGTGATAAAGGACGCGGAAGGGGTAATCTCTTATCCCCCGATAATAAACAGCGAGAGGACCAAGGTCAACGGGGATACGAAGAACCTGCTGATAGACGTGACCGGAACCTCTGGGGAAGCGGTTGAAGGCGTCCTGAACATAATAGCAACCGCGTTCGCGGACGCTGGCGCGGAAATTTATTCCGTTGAAATCGGCGGTGAGCGCTACCCCAAGCTGGATTACAGGAAAATAGGGTACGATGAGGATGAAGTGCGGCGCGTGCTCGGGAACTCGGTGGGGAAGAAAGAGGCGAAAACCGCGCTGCGGAGGATGGGTTACAAAGTGAAGGCGGATGCCATTTATGCGCCGCCCTACCGGGTGGACATCATCTCATTCATAGACGTGATAGAGGACATAGCCGTAGGCCATGGCTACACGAACTTCATGCCTGAGCTTCCACAGCTGCCGACCATCGGCTCGTGGATACCCGGCGAATCAGACATCCATGAAATAATGTGCGGCATGGGCTTCCTTGAGGCAAAGACATATGTGTTGTCCAATGATAAGCTATTGGCGGATACGCCTGACAGGGGCAGGGTGAGGATAGCCAACTCAACGAGCGAGGAGTTCGGGACAGTGCGCACGTCGCTCATACCAGGGCTGCTGGGCACCTGCAAAACAAACAAGACGCGGGGGCTTCCGCAAAGGTTTTACGAATTGGGCGGGGTGTGGAACGGGGGTGAAGAGAAACGCCTGGCATTCGTGATGATAGGGCAGGATGCGAAGTTCTCCAGGATACAGTCGGCCCTCCAGACGTTCGCAAAGGAATGGGGGGCGGAGCTTTCCTTGAAGCCGGCCGAGGATGGGAGGTTCATAAGCGGAAGGTGTTACTCAATCCATATGGATGGCAAGGAAGCGGGCGTGATGGGTGAGGTATCTCCCAAAGTGCTTGGTGAATTTGAACTGGAATACCCGGTCGCGGCCTGTGAGATAATGGTTTAGATTGCCTTCTTGAGGCGGTCCTTGCGTGGATTTCCCCGCGGGATTTCCGCCGGGATTCCGACCGGCAGGATGCACACGGGCCTGCCCTCCCCCCCGAACGTTTCTTTCACCTCCCCATCTTTGAACGCGCCCACCCATACTGCACCGAGCCCCAAGTCAGCTGCCGCGAGTTGGGCATAGCCCGCAGCGAGGGAGGCGTCTATTATGCAAAAGAGGTTCCCCCGTTCCCCGTATTTTTTGGAGGAAGCCGCTGCATCCGCGAAAAACACGAAAACTGCCGGTGCCTCTGCTATGAAACCCTGGTTGAACGCAGCCTTCGCCAGCTTTTCCTTGGTTTCCTTTCCGGTAACCAAATAGAAATAGTAGCCCTGCATGTTTCCGGCCGAGGGGGCGAGGTTTGCCGCATCCCGTATCGCGCCCAGTTGCTTTTGCGTGAGTGGCGATGGCTTGAATGAGCGGACGCTCGCCCTTTCCCTTATGAGTTTTTGGAATTCCATGGTAAACCGCCCACATCAAAATATATAATCATTTCACCACATAATAATACCATGAACACGCGCCTAATCCTGTTTATCGCTGTTTTTGCAGCCGCGGCCATCCCGGTGGCCTTTGCTGATGCCCAGACGAGCTATCCCCGCACATGGGAAGATGATCGGTGGGTTGCAAACAACGAGCACATAATGGACTTGGGATTCTTTGAGATTTGGTATGTCGTAGAGCGGACGGGCGATATCAGCAGGATGGATGCGCTGGGGCTCATGCTTCCGTTTCATGAAAGCTTGGAAGAAGCTGGTTTGGAGCAGCTTGTGCCGGAATGCCATAGGATAGGCTGTAATTCAAGTTCAGAACTGGGCAATGCACTCAGGTACAAAGGATACGCCGATGAGACGTTAATGTTAGTGCGCCTTGAAAGCGTCGCCCCCGAATCTATTGATTCCATATATAGGTCAATCTACCAATGGTATCTCAGCCGATATGTGGGGAACTGGAAAAATGCTATGGATTATTCGCTGCGAGCGGTGGAAAGGGAAGCTGCGGAAGTGAATGGTCGGCGGCTGGCTGTGGAAGCAGCGATGGAGGAAGTGAACCGGTCTGGAATATGTGAACTGGGGTATGCCGGCCCCGCGAACTGGATATGCCATGCGAGCATTGATGATGTGAGGTGCGACAGTTCGGGCCTGGAGGATTCCATCCCGGACATGACCTGGTACCCGGCATGCATGAGGGCGCACTGGGAAACCGCGGCCGTGCTGAGTGAGAAAAATGACAATATGATGGAGAGCTGGGCCGAAGCGAAGGCAAAACTATCCGAACTGGAGGCGTATTCCCTGGACTCCAACGCACAGGCGGACATTATCATGGGGTTGATGGAGGAAACGGGGCTTGGCTCAATCACCGTGAGCGCTGAAACCAGCGACATCGGTGGGGTTGCGAGCATAAGGGATGAATATGTGATAATGTTGGGGGAGTACAAGTATGGAAAGGCCGCGATGGAGCGGGCAAGCAAACGGGACGGCGAACTGAACTGGTATAAAACAAATTATGACGCTTATTTTGAAGCAGCCACATATTATGATGACATAGTTGCGAATGGCGCTTTGCTGCTTGAGGACGCGGAGGAAGTTGTAGCGGATATCCGGGATGAGGCACACGCCGCGCTGGCGGCGGCGCAGCGCAGCACGAGGATGACCGAGGCCGGGCGGGCCCACCTGGCTGAAGCGGAAACGGCGTGCAACATTGCGGATGCGGATACGAAGCTTGGTGTGCAGTTTGAACAATACGGCTCGTGCAGGATGCACGCGCGGCGTGTGCTGGACGGCACGGATATAGAGCAGGCGGCGGAGTACGAATCCGCGCTGGCGGAAGTGGAGGGGCTTATCGCAAATGCGGAGAAGGATGATATAAACACCATTGGTGAGGTGGCGCTTTTCACAATTGTAAAGGACCGGAAGCCGACCGACGCGGTGGAAATCCTTTCAAGAATAAAAACCAGCATACTCGGGAAGGCGGAGGTCCAGTATGGAAACCTCCCTGAAGAGCGCGAAAAGGCAATGGCGCTCATAGAAGGCGGGGGCAGCGGCTTCGCCTTCATGAAATCATGGTTGGAAAAGGAGGAATGCTATTCCGGCGATGAGTTGGATTATGGCTGTGCAATAGGTAGCCTGAAAATGATGCACAACGGATACATGAGTATAACCAATGCTACGGCCGCAAGGGCCGGCGAGGCGGTGGGCAATTCAATGGTGGTTGATTATTATGAAACTACGACTTCCGCCAGCCTTGATGAAGATAGCGAATACGCCCTGGTGGTGCGGGCAAGGAACACCTTGCCAATGGATGCAGAGAATGTGGTCATATCGGTTCCGGCTGGCGCGGAAATAGGGAAGATGGATTTGACTGACGGCGCCGAACGTGTGAGGACAGTCGCGTACCAGGATGGGATTGCGACAATACAGCTCGTGCGGGTTTCGGCTGGCGAAGATGTGATGCTCGAATTCAGGAAAGAGTACCGCCCATGTGTTGCTTCGGGCATCCGCGCCAGCGCAATTGGGGATTCAATCGGCGGCGCAAAAGTGAGCAGGCAGATGAGCCTGTCATGCTCAATGCGCGTGAACTCAATCAGTGTTGGTTCGGAGTTTGATTCCGCGGTGTTGGATGGCACCACGCATGCGGTCACGGATGGGATGCTCAATGTGAGGATAACCAAGGGTGCACATTCCCTAACTATTATTGAGTATGTTGCAGATGCATATGTGGTGGGCAAGAACACTGAGCTTGTGACTACAGCCGGAACTACGACAACAGTGGCATACATGATAGATTTCTCCCCAAAAATAGACCTGGACATGGTTCCGATATGGGTGGATGAAAGTGGCAAAAGCCCGAAATCCATAGATGTTTTTGGCTATACCGGGGAGCAGATAAAAAATGTGAAAAAGGATGGTACTGGAATTGTGTATTTTGAGATAAACGGCCTGGAAGCAGACAAACTGGCCAAAGTGCGGGTCAGGTATGAATTCTCCAACATGAGCAGCTACGTTGGAGATAGGATTGATGAATTGGAAGGCGTGTATATGGGCAGCGAGGCAAGGGCGTTCCTTGGCAATGCGTCAAGCAGTTATGCCGCGGGTGATTACGCCGGCGCCCTGGCCGCCCTGCAAAATGCCGAAACCCAGTTGGAAAAGGACGCGAAAGCCGCCGCAAAGGTGGCTGAGAAGGACAATGGATTGAGGGCAAAAATTTCGGAAAAGGCGGCAGAGCTGCGGGGCGCGATCAACGTCGGTGAGGAAAATGACGTTGGCAGCCAGTACCTGCCTGAGATGCGTGCGAGGCTCAGCTCGTTGGATGGCGCCCTCGCGCAGAACCTGAGCCCGGGCGCAACAACAGGCCCATTGGAGGATGTGGATTTGGGATGGGAAGGAAAAGAGATAACCAAGATACAAAAATACCTCAAAGACAACGAAGTGAAGATAAAAAAGGATTGGATGGTGCTTGGTGTTGACGACGCAAACCTGAGCAGCGCCATTTCAATGCTCGAGGCGCAGGATGCGGTGTTCTCTGGCACCATGACGCTGGAGGATGGGATGTTCGCACTTGCCGCGCTGGAAGATGCCCAGGTTGCTTTGGACGCCCTCAAGGTGAGGGAGGAGGTAAGGGATGCGGAAGAGCGTTCAGCATTGTCCAGTCTCATAGCTGGGGCCAACGACGTGCTTTCTGAGTATGAGGGTGAATATTCCGACTTGCCCTCTGGGAGCAGCTTGCTCTCGCTCTTTGAAAAAAAGCCGAATGAGATAAAGACGCGCCTGACCGCGCTGAACCGCAGCGCCAACACCGATGCCGCGGTGGCGGAAGCGGCGCGGCTCAAGGCCGATATGGAGAGCGTGCTCAGTTTCCTCAATGGGGAAAGTCTTCGGGTGATCGCTTCCGCCAGCGACCTTTACACCGAATCAAAAGGCGCCATGGGGGAAGAAGAGAAACAGGATGTGGAAAACTCCTTGGAAATGGCCCAGGAATACCTTGATGGCGGCAGATATGTAAAATCCATCCTGGCGAGTGAGAACGCAGTTCGTGCGCTGGCCAACACGAAACGTTCGGATAGTGGGTTGTTGGTGCTTGCCGCCACAGCACTTCTGGTCATTGGGGCAGTGGCTCTGTTGTTGTTTAGGAAGGGGGGTGCTTGGCCGAGTGGGGGCAAAAGAACGGGGCCAGCCTTGAGGAAGCTAAAGAAGGCGGATGTTGATGAATTTGATTAAGGTCAGAAGTCGTTGAGGTTAGACTGCCCGCCCACCCGCATTGGAGCGTCCTTTTGTATTTTGCTTTCCGGTGAGAACCGCTTCCTTTCCATTTCCTTCTGTAAAGAGAGAAGTATCTCCTTCATCTTCTGCTCCCGTTTCCGCGATGCCCAGAAATAATATTCATCTCTTGTGGCACGCGTCATCAGCACATGAACCGAGCCGTCCTTGAACCGACCTGCCCTGCCCCTGCGCTGTATTGAGCGTATTTCACTAGGTATGGGCTCAAAGAATATCACAGAATCCACCGCTGGGATGTCAAGGCCCTCCTCCCCGATAGAGCTTGCAACCAATATCTTGAACTCATCCCTGCGGAACGCGTCCATCGTCTCCTCTTGCATCCTCTTTGTGAACCCATCCCGCTTGCCAACGAATATCCTGGAGGAGAATCCATTCGCGTCCAGCACCTCCTTTATCCGATTTATCTGATCGCGGTACTGCACGAATAGGATTACCTTGCTGTTTTTCATCGAGGATAGTAATGATAGCAGTTTTATGGTCTTGGGGTGGTCGCCGGCGGACGAGAGGATTTTGAACGCCCCCACCATTTCGGGGCGCGCCACAAGCGCGGCAGACGTCCTGGAGGCGGAAGATTTTAGTTTTGTGATATAGTTTAGCGCGGGGTGCGGCCCCTGGTTTTGCAGCAGCTCTTGTAGATGGATGAGGTGAAGAAGCGCATAATAGTGAGAGAGAAGTGTGTATTTCGCCGGGTGGCGCATCGCCTGCAACCTGTGGCCGTACAGCATGAATTGCTTCTTTGAAGTTATGGGTGGTTTCTGGTAGCTGTTGCCCAGCTTCTGGGAATATTCCCTGATCAGGGCGGCCAGATGGCTGTCCGCTTCCTTCAATTCTTGGGACAAATCCACTGGAATCCATGATGCGGCCAGGTTTTTTGTGTATGGTCGGATTGCTGCGTCGGTCTCCACCATAATCTCAATGTTTTTTATGTTCAGGTTGGACAGAACCTCCTTTATCCTTGCCCGGTCCCCGCCGGGTGAGGCTGTGAGCGCGAGCGAAACGCAGTTTTCTGGAAGGTTCCCTGCAATTGGAACATATGCATAATCCCCCACCGCACGATGCGCTTCGTCAAAAATGGCCAGGGTGGTGTCCTTTGCTGGATAAATCCCTTTTTTCATGTCGTTTTTGATTGTTTGTGGGGTTGAAACAAAGATTTTTGCCGTGTAAAGCGCTTTGCGCTTCATCCCACCCACTTCCCCAGTCACCAGGGAGATTTGTTCCGGGCCCAAATCCAGGGTTTTTTGCATGGTGAGATAGTGCTGCCTGGCCAGGGGTTTGGTTGGGGTTAGGAATAATGATTTCCCCCCAGAAACTATGTTTTCTTTTATCAACGCAAGCGCAACGTGCGTCTTTCCAAGGCCAGTCGGGAGAACAACCAGTGTGCTGCCCTTCATTTTCACCGATTCAACAATCTGTCTTTGGTACGGCCGCAGGTCTAACTCCATATAAAAATAAATTGTGAGAAGGAAATATAAGGTGAGGGGAGGGCGTGTTTCCACTAATATGGCTTCATATGATATGATAAATGATATGAATTTAAACTAATTGTAACCATGGTTACATGGTGTTTATGTGTTAGTTTATCTATACGATATAAAAACAACTTTAAGGAATTATAACCGCGTAAAGCGCGTCTTCTACTACAACCTTAATCGCAGGGGCCTGAACAAATATTACTGGAAAACAAAATCAGTCCTAGTCACACCTGACAATATGGGGCATGTGGTTGACTCTTTTTTCAAGGAATATTCAAAATTCCTCATAGTTTACAAAATAAAATGCCACGAAATAAAAGAGTTGAAATAGTGGAAATGGGGGGTGTCCCCCATTCATTTCTTCTTGTTTTTTGACCATTTTTTAAGGAAGGTGGCAAGCAGCCGGACCCCCTTCCCACTCGGGCCCCTGCAAAAATAGCCAGAACTGCCATCATTCCATTCCACACTGGCGATATCTAGATGTACCCAGGGCGTGCTGCCCACAAACTCCCTAAGGAACGCGGCCGCGGTAATCGTGCCCGCTTCGCCGCTCTCGCTCCCCACATTCTTCAAATCCGCGTAATCACCCTTCACCATCTCACTATATTCCTTCCATAATGGGAGTTCCCAGACCCGTTCGTTAGTCTCAAGGCCGCAATCATACATCTCCTTCATGGCCCCATGGTCTGTCCCCAACATACCTATACCTTGCTTGCCAAGCACCACCATCATCGCTCCGGTCAGCGTAGCGGCATCTATAATCAATTCTGGTTTCGCTTCGTTCGCATATGCGAGCGCATCCCCCAATATCATCCGCCCCTCAGCATCAGTATTTACTATCTCCACAGTTTTCCCATTATACATCCGTATGATATCCCCAGGCTTTGACGCGCTTCCACCAGGCATGTTTTCCGTGGCGGGAAGAAGCGCAGTTATCCTCAAGGGAAACTTCATCTCAGCGGCCGCCCGCATGACGCCCAACACCACAACCGCGCCGCATTTGTCGAATTTCATCATCTCCATCCCCTTGGATGGCTTTATGCTTATGCCACCACTGTCAAAAGTTATCCCCTTGCCCACAAGCACCACATGCGGCAGTTTTTTGCCGTCATTGAATTTCAGCTCTACAAGGACGGGCTCCTGCACGCTGCCCCGCGACACCGCGAGGATGCCGGCCATCCCTTTCTTTTCCAGCTCGCTCCTGCCCATAACCCTGAACCCAAAACCATACGCCTTTGCGAGTTCCCGTGCAACCCCCGCGAGCTTTCTTGGGGTCATTATGTTCGCGGGCTCCACCGCGACGAGCCTTGCGTAATTCTGCGACTCGGCGAGTATTCGTCCTTCCTCCACCATGGAAGCGAGGTCCATTTTTGAAACAAGCAATAGTTTTTCTATTTTCCTCCCCCCCTCCTTCTTTTTCTTGTACGGCTCAAGTTTTAGGTCAGAAAGCAATGCCCCCTCAACCATCGCAGCGGCAACGTCTTTTTCCGAATGCCTTGTGGCACCGTTGAAATCCAGAAGGAACGCCACATTCGCCAGGCGCGGGCCCTTTGCGCCACGTATCGCCTTTGCGGCGGCCAGCCTGAAATCATCCAACCCCACATTCTTTTCCTTGCCCAGCCCGATTAACATGAGCCTCTTGTATGGCTTTCCCTTAACTGGCAGCAGGTAATACCTCCCCTTCTCCCCGATGAAATCCTTTCCCACACCCGCTTTCACCAGCTCCGCGTGCACCCATGCAGGTATCTTCGCCTTGAAACAGGGCACCACCAGCAAATCCGCGGAAACGGAGCCAAAATCCTTCCTTATGAACTCAACTTTCATCATACCACCATGCCGTTCGTGTGCAACAACACACTCCACTTATAAAACATTATTCCGCCCGTTTATGCACCCGCATAGGGTTTCCCTTAGCAAACGCGTGCGCCGGCACGTCCCCATCAACAAGGCATGCGGCCGAGACGACCCCACCCGCGCCAATCTCCACCCCAGCGAGCACAGTGGCGTTCGCGCCGACCATGGCGTCCTTCCCGACAATGGTTTTTCCAGTCCTGATCTCGCCCCTCAGGAACTCGTGCGCCAATATTGTCGTGTTGTAGCCGATTATGCAGTTCTCACCAAGCTCAATCAGTTCCGGATAAAACACGTCAAACATCGCCATGAGCCCGACCGCCGCGTCCTTCCCCACATTCATCCCCGTCATGCGCAGCAGCGCCCTCTTCAGCGCAAGGGAAGGGGCATACCTGGAAAGCGTTATCACCACGAAGTTATACACGACCCTGAGCGGGTTCCTAAAACGAGTCCAGTGGTTCAGCGAGTTCTTCCCGGAAACCCTGGATGACTGGAGCCGCCTCAATGTTCCACCTAAAGGTTAGCCTCGATGTGCTCCACCGCGTTCCTGAAAATCTTCAATCCCTCACCCACCTTGTTCACACCCCTGGTCCACGCAGGGTGGTTTGTGAAATGGTTGTACGCCTCCGGATGGGGCATCAGCCCGAATATCCTCCCGCTCGCATCACATACGCCCGCCACCCCGCCGACCGAGCCGTTCGGGTTATACGGGTATTCGTCCACCTTGCCGCTCGGGCTTATGTACTGGCATGCAATCATGTTCTTCCCAAGCATCTCTTCCAGCACCTCCCGGCCGGAAGGTATGAACCTCCCCTCCCCATGCCTCACAGGCAGGTCCAGGTATGCAATCCCTTTCGTGAAAACGCATGGGCTCTTTTGGTTCATCGCCAGCCGCACCCACCTATCCTCAAACTTCCCGGACGCGTTGTAGGTCAGCGTCACCCGCTGCGTGAAATCCGGCACGGGCAGCAGACCCATCTTCACGAGCGCCTGGAAGCCGTTGCATATCCCGAGCACGAGCTTTCCCGCATTAACGAACTCGGTCATTTCCCCCCCAACCCTGTGCTTGAGCCGGTTCGCCAGAACCCTCGCGGAGCCGAGGTCGTCCCCGAACGAGAACCCGCCCGGCAGCACGAGCATGTTGTAATCGCTGAGCAGCGCCGGCGAATCCGTGACTTCGCTGACGTGCCGTACGTCCGCCTCACCGCCAACGGCGCGGACCGCGTACGCGGTCTCGTGGGGGCAATTTATTCCATACCCATCAAGTACGATTGCCTTCGCCTTCACCATTTCAATCCCCCCGCCCACGCCTCCCGCAGGTCAAAGACGTCCTCGTTCACCAGTGCGTTGTTCCCGTTCCTGAGCACCACGCGCTTGTCCCCGCGCACCCTCCCCGCTTTCTTGGTTTTTGTCCCGAACATCATCTTCTCAAACTTGAACGCGTCCTTCTCGCGCACGCTAACCACGAACCTGCCGGCGCTTTCCGAGAAGAGTAGCGCCGCGTCCTCGTCCGTATCCTTGCTAATCAGCGAAAGGTCCATCTCCGCGCCAACCTCGCCGCCCATCGCACATTCCGCGAACGCGCAGGCTAGCCCGCCGTCCGATACATCGTGCACGCTCCTTACCATGCCCCTTTCAATCGCCTTTGAGAGCGCGGCATACAGTTCGGAGTTCTCCTTCACCCTCACCCTCGGCATCCCCGCGCCGGTGCCGCCATGCAGCTTGAAATATTCGCTCCCGCCCATCTCGTGACGCGTCGTCCCGAGCACGTAAATCGCATCCCCGACCTCCTTGAAGTCCGAGCTCGCGATTTTCGTAACATCTTCAACCTTTCCGACAACAGTGACGAGCAGCGTCGGGTTTATGGAGTGCTTGCTGTCCCCCGCATGATAGTCGTTTTTCATGCTGTCCTTTCCGGAAATTATCGGGATTCCGTACCCCACCACAGCATCATGCATGCCCCTCGCCGCCCTCACGAGCTGCGCGAGCTTGAAATCCCCGTCAGGATTGCGCGGCCCCTTTATCGGGTCGGGCCAGCAAAAGTTGTCCAGGCAGGCGAGGTAGCCGAACTTCGCGCCGCATGCAACCGCGTTCCGCACCCCCTCATCCACGGCGTTCATCGCCATGTGGTACGCGTCCTCCATGTACCTCGGGCACAGCCCGTGCGCGACCGCCAGCCCCTCGTTCCTCCCGAGAAGCGGCCTTATCACGCCGCCGTCCGATGGGGCGTTTCCTTCCATGAGCGGCTTCAGCGCGCTCCCCCCCTGCACCTCGTGGTCGTACTGCCTTATCACCCACTCCTTTGACGCGATGTTCGGCGACGCAAGCAGCGCCCTGAGCGCGTCCCCGTGCTGCATGAGCGGCTTGTTGGGTGGAATCGGCATCCTGTCTTTCCAGACTGCCTTCAGGTGCATCTGCGGCACGCCCTCGTGGAGGAACTGCATGTCAATGTACGCGACCGTGCTCTTCCCGAAAAGTATGTGGAACCTGCCGCTGTCTGTAAATGTGCCTACGACGCTCGCCTCCACCCCATGCTTCCTGGCCAGCTTCTCAATCTCCGGCATCTTCTCAGCCGGCACCGCCAACGTCATCCTCTCCTGCGACTCCGAAAGCAGGATCTCCCACGGGTCTAGCCCCGGATACTTGAGCGGGCACTTTTCCAAATGCACCTCGCAACCCCCGCTCAGCTGCGCAAGCTCCCCGATGCTTGATGAGAGCCCGCCCGCGCCGTTGTCCGTTACCGCCTCAAACAGCCCGAGGTCCCTCGCCTCAAGGACCATGTCTATGACCTTTTTCTGGGTTATCGGGTCGCCTATCTGCACTACGCTCCCCACGATTCCGGTCGTGAGCTGCTGCGATGAGAAAGTCGCGCCGTGTATGCCATCCTTCCCTATCCTGCCGCCCACCATGACCGCAAGGTGTCCCGGCTTTATCTCCTTCCTCGCCGTTTCCCGCCCTCCGATCGCGTGCGGCATGAGCCCCACCGTGCCCGCATAAACAAGCGGTCTCGTGGTGTAGCACTGCTCAAAAACTACGGACCCGTTGACGGTCGGAATCCCGACCATGTTCCCCCCGTGCTCTATGCCGCGCACCACGCCCTTCGCAATCCTGCGTGGGTGCAGGCACCCCTTTGGCACGTCCTTCCCGTCAAGGAACCCGAAGCACAGCATGTTCACGTTCGCAATCGGCTTCGCGCCCATCCCGGTCCCGAGCACGTCCCGGTTCACGCCCAATATGCCAGTGAGCGCGCCGCCATACGGGTCGAGCGCCGAGGGCGCATTATGCGTCTCAACCTTCACCGCGATGTCGTTCTCGTGGTCAAACCGGATTATGCCGC
The DNA here is from genome assembly GCA_028686985.1 of Candidatus Iainarchaeum sp. Lineage (GTDB taxonomy): Archaea > Micrarchaeota > Micrarchaeia > Anstonellales > Bilamarchaeaceae > CAIXOA01. The sequence goes on along the minus strand of JAQUBA010000001.1, from coordinate 3,680 downwards.
CATTGTCCTTGAACACCGAGACCACGTAGGGCTTCCGCACCTCATCAGTCGCGGACCGGATGTAGGTCTTGAATATGGAGTCTACCTTCTCCTCCTTCCCCTCCACCCCATCCCCTTCTTCCGAATAGTCTATCCTCGCGTTGAATATCTTGTGCTTGCAGTGCTCGCTCCAGGACTGCGCGAGCGCCTCCAGCTCAACATCAGTTGCTCCCCTGCCCAACCCGACACCTTCCCGTTCCTTGCGCACCGCCGCCTTCGCGAAGTGCGCCTTTATCTCGCGCATCTCTTCAAGGGAAAGGGCGAGCGTCCGCTCCCTGCTTATCTTCATCAGCTCTTCGTCCGGCACCTGCAGTTCTATCTCCTTGGCTACGGGCGCATGGTCCAGTTCCACCCTTGGAACGTACGGCTCAAAGCCCCCGCTTTCCGGCTCATAGACCTTCCACGCCTGTATCACTTCGTTCGCGAGCAGCTTCTTCGCGATTTCCGCGAGCACCGCGTCGTCCTCAAAATCCGCCTTTATCGCATACACTCTGGATGCGTATGCCTCCACCTCCTTCCCGAGGACGTCCCTTATGCCCTCCCTTGCGGTGTTGCCCTCGTTGTCGGTCATGCCTGGGAGGAAACCCACCTCTATGCGCCAATAATCAGGATAAAACGGCTCCTTGAATGAGAATTCCTCAGAAACTGCGTCGGCGAAAAGCTCCCTGCCGAGGCGCTCCATCTCCTCATCCGAGAGCCCGCCGTAAATGTTGTATGCGCGCACTATCGCAACATCCGATGGCCTCACCCCGGCCAGCTCGGATATCTGCCTGGCGAGGGATGCCGCTTCCGGGTCGCGCAGGTTCCCCGTTGGCCTTACCTCTATGCGGCATGCGTCTCCCCCCATGCTCGGATTTGTTGGGCAAAATATATAACACTTATTTATTATGCCGGGGAATTGTAACTATGGTTACATGGTGTGTGAAATGGGGTTTTATTAAGTTTATCAGGCATAATAAAGGCATGGAACCCCAATTCCAGCCAACGCTATTCAAACCCGCCCCCGGAGTGCAGCGCAGGTTGGTTTTCAAGGGGAAGATGAGCATCCTGCAGGCGGTGAAGCGGTTCCACGGCAGGATTCCGCTGCACGCCGAATTTGACGAGATGCTATGCCTGACCGCGTCGCAGATGCCGCCCACGCTCACCTCAAATGCCGTCACATCCCTCATCCACACGGGCACGTTCCTTGCCTATCCGGGCAGGGGGCGCCCATTCCCAGGGCTCTTTGAATACAAGGACCCCCACACCGGGCTATGGCTGTGCCTGGACACGAGGTTCTGCAGCGGCAGGTCCGGGATAGCGGTGGTGTCCGAAGGCGACTTCAGCCTCCAGTTCAACGGCAAGAAAATACAGTTCATCCCGCATACGGCGCCTGCAGTGCTGGATTCGTTCCCCCAGGCGCCTGGATGGTACAAATACCACCTTTGCAGAAAACTTCCGGTGCTAAGGGACGGCGTGGAGGATGATGCAGGGATGCACCCAGGCCGCTTTTTCCAGGGCATCGACGGCCCCTGGTTCGGCGCCCTGGCCCGTGCCACAAACTACGGGAACTCGGAAGAGAAGTACGTCCATGCCCATGGCGGCCCCTCCAATGAGCGCGCGGTGTTCGTGTGGGAGTATGACTACGCCGCGCAAGCCCCTGCCCGGAAGGGCAACTCTGCAAACAGGAGGATAATCGTCATGCCCGGCGGCAATGCCCCGATCGTCACCCCTGGCGGGCCCACCGTCATCCATCCGCCGCGGGGGTTTCATGCGGCGCAGAGGGATTGGACTGAAAGGATGATTCTCCACGAGCTGGACCCCGCACACTGCCCCGACCCGGGCCCCCCGCCTATGCCCGAACAATACTTGCCTTCCCCGAAGGCAGGCAAGGCATGATTTCCGAACCAGGCACTCCAAGCAGTTCCCCAATCTTCTCCGCCGCTTCCTTCTTCTCCATCTTGCCCGGCACAATCAGCACTTTTTTCCTTATCCATTTCGCATCCTCGCTTCCCGCCGAAACCCTGCCGTTCTCCTCCAGTCCGATAGCAAGCATCAATTTCGTATTTTTGAACCACTCCCTCTCCCCCGAAATCGCGAACCCCCCCGCCCCCACGAACCCTCCAGTAGCATGCTTTGACAACTGCCCCTTTTTCACGGCATAAACGTCAACGCTCGCCATCCTCCTTCCCCACGCCTTTGAATATGAAGCCGCAATCGCCGCCGCCGCCTTTTTCTCCTCTTCCGAAGCCCCGGCCCCATCCTTCAGAATCGTCGCAGCCGCGCCCTTTATGTCCGCGTGGAAGAACAAGTCCCCATCCTCCATCTTTCCGAACAGCTTGTCGTTCTGCTGCGCCGTCTTCCCAGCCAAAATGAGCTTTCCCGCATTCGTGAAGCTCCAGTGGAACTCCTCAAACCACTCCCGCTTCCTGGCGACCTTGACCGCCTTCGCCTTTCTCTTCGCGGCCTCGCCCATCCTCTTTCGCGATTCCTCCATCGCCTTCCGCACACCTTCCGCCTTCTCCCGCGCCCTTTTCGCCTCCTCGTAGTAGCGCGCGGCGTTCTCATGTATGCCCTTTCCCAATTCAATACTTACTTTCACAAAATTCCCAATTGAAAAGGCCCCGAAAAAGCTTTATATAGCTTCCTTCCGATTAGGAGCCCATGGCGTACATAGAAACTCTCCTCTCAGACATCCTGGTTACGCTCAAGTCCGTTGGCGTGACAGTCTCTCTCCTCCTGATAATAGTGGGGGGCCTGGTCTACGGGCTTGCGCAGCTGCAGCCCGGCGACACAAGGGGCAAATGGCAGAACATGGCAATCGGCATTTTTGTGGGCGGTGTCGTGATTGCTGCCATAATTGGGGCCGCAGAGCTCATACAGGTAGTGTCCTCCAACCTCCTCACGTGAGGGAGTGAACAGATGGCCGCGGACCTGACGCTTGCTGGCATCGTCGTCAGCTTATCCATAATACTCTCAGGCCTGCTCATAGGCCTCGGCAAGACAATCGGCTCCAAGCGCGTTGAGCACTTCGGAGAGGAGGAGCTGGTGCAGTCCGCGATAAACGCCGCCCTCGTGGGCGCGTACGCCGCCATCATCTCAATCGCCAGCGAAGTCAGCAAGGGCATAGCCGAAGGCCAGACCTGCGTTGCCGGCGACGCGATTGAGAACCTCCAGTGCATCTTCTCCACCATCTCCGCCGACACCTTCTCCCTGCTGACGCAGGTAATCAACCTCCACCAGATAGTCTCCTACTACCAGTCCATAACGCTGGAGTTCGCCACCTTTTCCATCCAGCCGATGTCGCACCTCTCATCCATCCAGTCCATCCTCGGAGGGCAGATACTCACCCTCCAGGCGCTCCTCACGCTCGCGCAGCTCCAGGTACAAATACTCGCCTTCTTCGCCCCGCAGCTGCTCACGTTCTTCCTCCCGCTCGGCCTCATATTCCGCTCCTTCTTCTCCACGCGCAAGCTCGGCGGCTTCCTCATCGCGCTCTCCATCGGCATCTACCTGTTCTACCCCGCGTTCATCCTCATCTTCCCGGCGCCCCAGCTCAACGTCACGATTGCCAACATGACCAACATGACCAACAACTCGCTCTATGCCACCCCCTTCGTAGTGGACCTGAATAGCAACGATAAGATTGCAGAAAAATTCGA
>JAQUBA010000018.1 GCA_028686985.1 Candidatus Iainarchaeum sp. | reverse complement strand
TGTCCGCGGGCAGGGCATAAACGAGCTTTACCGGGGTGAATGGCAGGACGGACGGGGGCTCAGGTTCGGCATGCACGGTCACATTGGGCTCGGCGGCCGGCCCGGAAGCAGGCGCGGACGCTGGCGGCGCAGAGGGCTGCCCCTCAGGCGGGGTAGGCCCCGCGCACCCGAAGACCAGCAGGAAAACAACAAGCAGACCACATATCGCATGGAGGTGTTCCATATCATCACACGGGTTGGGAATCTCCCGGATAATTTAAAATCCCTCCCCCTGAATACTGGCGCATGCTCCTTGAGTTCGTGCAGGCGTTCATACTGCTTTACGTGATTATGGACCCGCTGCTCTCGCTGGCGGCCTTCTTTTCGCTCACCAAGGGAATCCCGAAGGGCGAATGCAGGAAGATAGCGACGCAGGCGGTCCTCATTGCGGCAGTCCCGCTTTTCCTCTTCATCTACATCGGCAACGGCATACTCACCGTGCTCAGCGTCTCCATGGGCAGCTTTGAGGTCGCGGGCGGCATAATACTCATCCTGTTGGGCGTGCAGATGGCTCTCGGCATAACGTTCCCCAGGGAACATGAGGACAACGACAGGAGCGCGATAGCCGTGGTCATAGGGACGCCGCTCATAACCGGGCCGGCGGTGATTGCGACCTCCATCCTGCTTGCGGACAAGTTCGGGAGGGAGACCACCGCGCTCGCCGGGCTCGCCGCGCTTTTCGGGATGTGGCTCGTGCTCAGGTTCGCCAGCTTGATACACGGCCGGCTGGGGAGGACCGGGATAAAGGTGCTCTCCACCATGATGGGCATCATAACCATCGCGTGGGGAGTTGATTTCATCAGGACCGGGCTTGCGGCCTAAAGGCGGGCTGGACACGGCGCAGGCACAAAATTATATACTCATCCATCCCATTTGTGCGCATGTACGAAGTCAGGCTCATAACCCCGGAAGAGAAGGAGAAGGAAGTTTCCCGCATCTATGCGAAGCCGCTTTTTGAGAAGAAGGCGGACATCTACGGGACCTGCATAAAATTGTTCACGGACAATGAGGACTACTACCGGATGTGGTGCGAGAGCTTCAGCCCCATGGCGGAGGAGGTAAGGCCGCACGGAAGGGTGATTGCGGTTTCCGGGGAAAAATTGGAAATCCTGTATGAGTGGAGCTCCAAGACCGTGATTGTGAAGGGATGCGACTATTACGGATGGGTGAAGAGCATCGCGCTGGCCCTCGTCGCCGAATTCCTTGAGGACTTCTCGTCCGAGCACAGGAGGTATTCCGTGCACGGGAGCTACGTGGATTTCAGCGGTAGGGGGGTGGGGATAATGGGGCCGCCCGGAAGCGGGAAGACCACCCTCACATACGGGCTGTTGCTGGACAAGGATGCCTCGTTCCTTACGGACGACTGGTTCTTCGTCCGCGTTGGGAACGACGTGAGCGTGTTCTCCGCGGAGAAGAATTCCTACATCAGGGGGAATATAGAGGAGGACTGGAAAGAATACAAGGGCATATTTGCGAAGGTGCCCCTCAGGTATGACAACAAGGAAAGGGCGGTCGCGGATGTGAAAATGCTTTTCGGCGAGGAGAAGATAAAGGAGAACTCGGTGATGCGCGCCGCCGTGATTTTGACGAGGGAGCCGGGAAAGCCGCCCTTCAGGGAGGTGAAGCCTGGGGAGGCGCTCGCATTCCTGCAGAAGAACGACTTCTGCAACCCGCACCAGCTGGTGAGGGACCGCACGAAGAGGGACGTGCGCGCGGCTTTCTTCAAGGGCATGCTCTCAAAGATGCCCGTCTACATCCTGAACACGGTGGAAAAGCCGGCGGAATCGCTGAAGCGGTTGGAAGAAATAACGAAAAAACTCTAGTCAGCAGAGCTTCGCCAGCACGAGCCCGTACATTATGCTGATTACAAGCCCGGTGAATGCCCAGGCCAGAAGCAGGGGGACGGGCAGGTTAATCATCAATATCAGCGCCAGGGTTGACGGGACAGTGCAGATGAAGAAGAGGATGAGCCCGAAGCACGCGCCTTTCTTCATCCAATTGCCGTTTGCCAGAACGGGCTTTAAGTACTGGAAGAACCACGTGAAGATAAACGCGGTTACGAACGCAAATGCGAGCGAGAGCACGGAGAACTCAATGGGCGGAGGGCCTGCAACGGGCATCATGAGCTTGCTCCAGACGCCGAAATAAGCGGGGTTCATGTAATAATCCATGGTGAATATCGCTTCCGCCATCCTGAGCACGAACGAGATTGCCGCAAGAAGGACGGCTATGCCCGCCATGCGCAGGAGGCTGCAGGTTCCTTTTTCCTTTGCCATGCGGATGGTGCGAAGAAAAGCAATAAGAACTTTTGCGGCAGGGGAGGGTGCTCGGAGGAAAATGTGGCATCGTTGTGCCTTCGGGGAAAGTGTTTAAACCCTTGGGAAAGAAACGAATGCGATGGGATTGGAATTAGATTTACTCATAACCGCCTTTCTCGTGTTTTTCTCGGCGTTCTTCGCGGCTTCTGAAATAGCGCTCGTAAGCCTTTCCAAGGCGCGGGTGCACGCCATCTGGGAGATGGAGAAGGGCAAGGCGGCGGCGGAGCGGCTGAAGTACCTCAAGGAGCACCAGGATTCCACGCTCACCGCGATAATAATAGGGACCAATTTCGTGAACGTGGCCGCCGCAGCGGTCGCCACCGAAGTGGCGCTCCAGGTGTTCGGGGACGCGGGCGTCGCGATAGCCACGGGCGTGATGACATTCGTGCTCCTCACGTTCGGGGACATACTGCCCAAGATCATCGTGGTCGGGATGGCGGAGAGGTTCATGCTGCTTTTCTCGGGCGTCCTGTATTGCCTCAGGATTGCATTGTACCCGGTGGTATGGGTGCTCAAAGGCATAAGCGTCATTGCGAGGGAAAGGCTCGCGCTCGCATCAAAATACCCCAAGATAACCGAGAGCGAGCTGCTCTCGCTTGTGGATTTGGGCGCCAAGGAAGGCACGGTGAGCAAGGTGGAAAGGGATTTCGCCACGAACGTGTTCAAGTTCGGGCACAAGACCGCAAAGGAAGTGATGGTGCCGCGCAAGAAGCTGTTCGCGATGCCCGAGGAAGCAACCATCAGGGACCTCATAGACGAGATGGGGAGGCTGAAAAAGACGCATGCAAGGATACCCGTATACAGCGGGGACCTTGACAACATAACCGGAAAGGTGTACATAAAGGACCTTTTGGACTACGTGCTTCGCGGGGACACGGCGAGGCCGCTCAAGAAGATGAAGCGCTCAATAAAGTTCGTCATGGAGAAAAAGAGGATAGACGACCTGTTCAGGGAGCTCCAGGAGAAGCGGCAGCACATAGCGATAGTGAGGAACGATACGGGCAAGGTCGTGGGCGTCGTGACCACTGAGGACATACTGGAAGAGGTGGTGGGCGAGCTTTACGACGAGCTGGAGATGCCTCCGCCGCCGAAATAGATATAAATGGTTTCGTCCAATTCTGAACAGCAGGTGTATTTGATGACAGAGAGAAGGCCTTTTGATGTTTTGAACGCGGCTTTGAACAACACCGTGGTAATCGGGTTGAAGGGTGGGGTTGCCTTTAGGGGCACAATGGCGGCATACGACGTCCACATGAACATCGTGCTGGACAAGGCGGAAATGCTCGTGAACGACGAAGTGAAAAAGGGGATGGGCACGGTCCTCCTCAGGGGGGACAGCGTCATTTACATTTCCCCGTCCTGAATGAAGCTGATGCAAAGGGTCCCCTAAGCGAAGTGGATGGGGGCCAGAATGACGTCTAAAAACGGGGCGCTGGTTTCGCCGTAGCGAAACTGCGCGCATTTTCCCGGTTGGGAAAATGGCGGGGACGCTTCCCCCGCGTTTTTGACCGGGCTTGTAGCTCAGCAGCAGAGCGCTCGCTTGGCATGCGAGAGGCCGGGGGTGCGATTCCCCCCAAGTCCAAATGGCTCTTAAATTTGACGACAACACGAAGAAGCTCGCATTGCAGGCGCTCGTGATTGTGATATGCCTGGGCTTCATCCTTGAAACTTTCGCGTTCGGGAACAGGGCGGGCTCCGCACCGGCCGGAAGCCAGCAGGGCGACATATACTCCGGCGTGGCAATAGTGCAGATGACCGTGGTGGATTACCGGCCCTACCTTTACGTGGACGACGGGCTTAATGGCAGCCTCAGGGAATCGGCCGCAGGCCTGGAAGGGGTGGATGAGATACTGGACGACGGCGGCAGGACTGTGATATCGCTTTCCAGCCCAAGGGACGCCCCGGCGGTGTACGGGCAGCTCAGGAGGATGGGGGTGCTCACTTACACCCTCTCATCCGTCTCAACGCCCGCATATTTTGAGGTTACGCTCCAGAACGGCAGCACGCGCGGCGTCTCGGGAAGCAGGTTTGACTACCTTATGGAGCCGGTCACCAGTGTGGGCGGAAAGATAATGATGCGCATGAGCGTGCAGGCGATTGACGGCAGGCTGGACGGAATTGGCAACGTCATGCCCATGGTGCAGTTCATGGACCTTGAGTTCAACGCGAGCGTGGAAAACGGCTCGGGGAGGACATTCTATTACGCTGTCCCGTGGGAGAGCAGGGGCCTGGACGTGGCGAACCTCACGGCGCAATTCGGCACAGGCAACGTGGAATATGTGAGGAACGACAACATACTGCTTGCGGTTGCGCTCACGCCTCAGGAGATGCTGGCAAAGAAATACGATTATGTGGCCACGATAAGCGAGAGGTCCATAACGGTGGCCGGGGATTTCACGGACAAGGGGAGGATTGCGCAGGATTTCGGGAACGTGACGTATCACGATTCATCCCTCATCATAAGGTCCGGGGAGGACCCCGGGCTCGCTTTCCCGCATGAAGAGAGGACTTTCTATACGCTGGCGCTGCCGGAGAAGGTGGGCGGCTACAACCTTTATGAGGAGAGCTATTCGCTTGAATACGCTGCGGGCCTTGAGGGGGAAATCCCGGTAGTGATGAATGCAAGCGTGCTTGGGGAGACAATAGAGGAAATAAACGGAATCCGCGTTGTGGAGCAGGGCTAGGCCGCGCCCGGCATCTTCACTCCAACTATTCTTGATACCCCGTCCACGCGGGAAACGCCGAGTATCGCCTCGGCCATCCCCATGATTGAATCGTCGTGCGTGACCACTATGAACTGGGACTGGGAAGATATGGTGCGCAGGAGCTTCGCAAGCTGCTGTGCGTTCGCCTTGTCCAGCGACTGGTCCACCTCGTCAAGTATGTAGAAGGGCGAGGGCTTGTAGAATTGCAATGCGAATATGAACATGAGCGCGAGCAGGGTTTTCTCGCCCCCGGAGAACGCGTCCAGCGAGCTTTCCCGGTTGTTCCTCTTCACGCGTATCTGCATCCCGCTGTTGAACAGGTCGGCCGGGTTGTCCAGGTTGAGGTAGCCCTCCCCCAGGTTTATGTGCCTGAACATCTCCTTGAAATTCTCGTTCACGGCGTTGAACGCCTCAAAGAACGCGGCCTTCTTCCGTTCCTCTATGGAATTGACCATGTCTATTATGGCGTTGCGCTCCACCCTGAGCTTCTCAATCTTCTCCTTCATCTCCGTTATTTCCACGGACTTTTTATCGTACTGCTCCGGTGCGGCGAGATTCACGTCGCCCAGCTCGCTGAGCTGCTGCTCAAGGCTGCGCATGCCTTCCACGAGCTTCTCCTTGTCCTTTTCCTCCAGCGGCTGCACGCCCTCATAGGAGGCCAGCTCGGCCTTAAGGTCTGCGATGCGCGTGTTCAGGGAGGCGAGCTCCAGGTCCAGCTGGTAGCGCTGCTTGTCAAGCTTCGCCGTTTCCGCGGCCACGGAGCCCTTCCTCTTCCCTATCCCCTGCAGGCGCTCCTCAAATTCCCTGGACTTCTGGAGGAGCCCTTCCAGCGCCTTGTTGGACTCGCCTATCCTCTTTTCCAGGGAAGAGATAAAGGATTTCAGCTCGTCCGCGCGCTTTGAATGGCCGCCCAGCTTTTTCTGGAGGGCGGAAAGCCCGGATTTCAGCGTCTTGAGCCGCGCTTCCCTCTCCTTTATGCTCCTGGAGCGCATCTCCGCCTCCCTGAGCATGGAGTCCAGCTCCGCCTTCTTGGATGAGAACAGTTTTGTGAGCTCCTGCTGCTCCTTCTCCACGCTGCGCATCGCCTCGGAACTCTTCTTTTCAGCTTCGGCGAGCTCTTCGGACTTCTCCGAGATTCCCTTCCCCAGCTCCTTTAGTTTTGAATCGTAGGCAGCAAGCTTCTCCTGCGAGTGCGAAACGGACTTGTGGAGGGCCCCTATCTCCTTGGCCGCCTCCTCCGCTATTTTCCTCCTCTTTTTGGACTCCGCCTCCGCCTTCTTGGCGCTCTCCGCCTCGAGCTCGCACTTCCTTATCTCCACGTCCAATTCGGATTTTTCCCTGCGCAGGGCGGACATCTCCTCGCGCAGCGCCTTGAGGTCCGAGAGGATGCCGTTCTTGCGCTCGCGCAGCGCGTCCGCCTCCTTCTCCGCCTTTGAGAGCTGGGCGGAGACAGCTATCCCGCCCCTTGTTTTTCCGCCGGTTATCGCGCCGGAGCGCTCGAACAGCTCCCCTTCAAGCGTTACCATCCTCGCGTTCCCTATTCCAATCTTTCGCGCCTCAGTTGAATTTGAAACCAGAATCGTGGAGCCGAAGAGGAATTCCACCGCCTTCCTGTGCTCCGGCTTGAACCGGAGGAAGTCCATGAGGAGCCCCATGCCGCCCTTCCCGGAGGCCTCGGAGGAGCGTATTTCCTTCAGGGGTATGAACGTTGCGCGGCCCACGCCCGCGGACTTGAGCTGCTTTATGCATTCAACGGCCACGGAGGAATCGTCAACCACCATGTAGAGGAGCCGCTGCCCCGCGGCCGCATCAACCGCCTCGGAGAACTTGGGGTCAAACTCTATGAGTTCCGCCACCGTGCCGTGCATGCCGCGGACCTTGTCCTTGAGCCCCGCCAGGAAGCGGAGCGCGGGGTTCATCGCCATGGGCGAGGACTGCACGCGGAGGACCGCCAACTTTTCTCGCGCTTCCAGTATGCCCCGGTCCAGCTCGGCGCTCTCCCCGTTCAGGTCCTTCTCCTTCTGGAAGAGCCGGTCAATCATCTGCACGGCTTCGGTGCGCCTTGCGGTGAGGGCTGGGATGGATTTTTCGGATTTCGCCTCCTCGGTTCCGCCTTCCATGTACGCATCCGCTATGCGCTTCTTCTCCTCCGCAAGCGAGGAGAGGCGGCTTATCTCCCCTTCAAGCTGGATGCGCTCCTCGCGCACGCGTGCAGCATCTTTCTCCAGCGCGGAGAGCTGGGACCGGACTGCGGAAACCGCGGGGTCCTCGGAGTAGCTCACCTTCTTCTTTTCCAGCGCCTCCACCTCCTTCTTCAGGGGGGCGGCTTTGGATTCTATGGAACGTATTTCCTTCTCTTCCTCCTCTATTTCCTTTGAAACGGATGAAAGGTCATTCTCTATATGCGAGCGGTTGTCCGCACCGTCCGAAAGGGCCTGCGTGTGCGAGCCGAGCTCGGCGCGGGCGTCCTCCATCTCCCGGAAAAGCTCCTCGCGCTTCCTCTTCTTCCCTATCTCCTCAAGGACGCCTGCGCGGTTCTTTTCCAGCTCCGCGAGCTCCGCGTCCGCGGAATCCATGTCCTTCCTGAGCGCGGCGCCCTTCTCCTCCATCGTGGAGAGCTTATCGTTTATCTTTTCCACGCGCCCGGTGTTGGAGGCAAGCTCCTGGTGTATCATGGTGGCCTTTACCTGCTTGAGCCGGTCGCGCGAGGACGTGTAAGACAGGGCGCGGTTCTTCTCCTTCTCCAGGTCGCGGAGGAACGCCTCCCTCTCGCCGAGCACGAGGTTCGCCTCGCGCATCCTTCCGTCCACGACGTCCAGCTCGCCCATAGCTTCCTTCTTTTTATCTTCAAATTCCGAGATGCCAGCCACGCCGTCAATGATTTCCCTTCGGCTCTTGCCGCCCATGTCTATGATGCGCTGCACCTGGCCCTGGGCGATGATGTTCCTGCCGGTGTCGTCCACAGAGAATTTCTTGAGGAATTCCAAAACCGCGCTGCGGGTGACGCGCTTTCCGTTGAGGCGGTACATCACCTTCCCGTCCGCCCGTATCGCGCGCCTTATCTCGTGCTTTTTGCCCTCTTCGTTCAGGAAAAGGGCGACGTCCGCGAACTTGGAGTCCTGGCAGATGAGGTCCTTCACTTTTTTCGCGCGGAGGGACTTGAGGGACTGCTCGCCGAGGACGAACCTTATGCTGTCTAATACGTTACTTTTCCCGGAGCCATTCGGGCCCGCGAGGCAGTTGAAGCCGGGCACAAGCTGCAGGTCGGCCTTCTTGAAGGATTTGAAGCCCCGCATCTTTATTTCGGAAATCGTGAACATGCCGCCTGCCTCTCGTGGTATTGAGCGGGAAACCTTCGGAAAAACAATTTAAAAACCTGCTTAAAGCTCTTC
>JAQUBA010000010.1 GCA_028686985.1 Candidatus Iainarchaeum sp. | reverse complement strand
CCGTCCAATACTACATACAATTTCACAACGTTTGACCTGAACTATACTGCATCCGACCTTCACCTGGACTCCTGCTGGTACGTGCTCAATGGGGGGGCTGATGTGCCGCTTCCGGGATGCACGAACACGGCCCTAAACGCGGTTGAGGGGCAGAACTCCATATTCCTCTATGCAAACGACACCGCAGGGAACACCAACTCATCAAACGTTTCCTTCACGGTGGACACAATCCCCCCCTCAACCGCCATCCAGAGCCCGGCAAACTCCACATACAATTATACCGGGCTGGACCTGAACTATACTGCATCCGACCTCCACCTTGATTCCTGCTGGTATGCACTGAACGGAGGCGCGGCCGTCCCGTTGCCAGGATGCGCGAACAACACCATCACGGCAATTGAGGGGCAGAACTCCATATTCCTCTATGCAAACGACACCGCAGGGAACACAAACTCCACAAACGTCTCCTTTACCGTGGACATAACCGCCCCATCCGTTGCAATCCAATCCCCGTCCAATACTACATACAATTATACGGGATTGGACCTCAACTTCACAGCTTCGGACCTGCATCTTGATTCCTGCTGGTATGCACTGAACGGAGGCGCGGCCGTCCCGTTGCCAGGATGCGCGAACAACACCATTACGGCAATTGAGGGGCAGAACTCCATATTCCTCTATGCAAACGACACCGCAGGGAACACCAACTCATCAAACGTTTCCTTCACGGTGGACATAACTGCCCCATCCGTTGCAATCCAGTCCCCAACCGGCGGCATCTACCGTTATGCCACGATAGGCCTAAACTACACGGCATACGACCTCCACCTTGATTCCTGCTGGTACGAGCTGGACGGTGCGTCCTCCGTGCCCCTGCCCGGTTGCCTGAATTCCACCACCAGCCTGGCGAACGGAGGGCATTACCTTGAATTGTTCGCGAACGACACCGCGGGCAATGTGAATTCCTCAAACGTCACGTTCTCTGTGCATGTGCCCTCATCCGCCCCCCCTGCCGCCAGCGATGGGGATATGGACGTGGAATGGGAAAGGGGATGCCCCGGCAATCTGATCGTAATATCCGCATCTGATGGGGGTGAGCCGCTTGAGGGCGTGGACGTCCGGCTTGTCCTCAGGGAACCGAACGCGGGGGAGATCGCCAGCGGCAGTACCGGCGCCGACGGCTCCATCCTTTTCAACGCCTCAATGAATGGAACATACAATGCGTACCTTGAGCTTTCCAGCTATACCTATGGCAATCCGCTGGTTTTTGCATACACCACCTGCCCTGCGGGGCTATTGCCGGAAATCGCGGGGTGCAACGTGAGCGCGGATTGCGCGGCAGGGAAAGTGTGCACGGCTGGTGTGTGCGTTTCCGGGCCGCAGGAGCAGCCCACGGAAGGGGCGGGGCAGCCGCAGGAACCTGCGCAGCCGCCCGCAACTCATGAGGACGAGGCTCCCGGCACTCCAAGCCAGCCCGGGTGCATTACAAATGCGGACTGCGGGCCCGGCTTCACGTGCGCAAGCGACGGCTCGTGCGTGAGGGTGCCCGAAACTCCTGCAGGAGGGGCAAACGAGAGTTCGTCCCCTGCCGCCGGGGAAGGCGGCACCGGGCTGCTTGTTGCCGCGGAACTGCCCGGCTGGGCGCCACCGCTGGGCGTGGTTGCGGTCGTGCTGCTAGCCTATGTGGCCCATAGGATGTGGCTTACAAGAAAGAAGGGGAAGGCGGAATAGATGCAACAGGTCAAGGTAAGGATTTTCCAGCAGTCCGCTGTGCGCAACCGCCTCAAGCTCATGGGCGCGCAGTTCCTGGGTTCCTGGACCGAGAAGGACACTTACTTCCTCCAGCCGGCCGAGTGCTTCCTCAAGATAAAGCGCATGAAGGGCGCCGCATTCCTTGTGAGGATGTGCCGGGAGGGCCAGTGGGGGCTGAAGAAGGACGCAAAGCCGCTGAAGGATGCGGACAGGAAGGAGAAGGAGCTCTCGGAAAAGTTCGGAGTGACGGGGGTGATTGAGAAGAGGGTGCATTCCTATTCCTACCGGGGCTCCTCCATCAGCATCCATTCCCTTCCCGCGATAGGCGATTTCCTCATAATAGAAGGGAAGCTTTCAGAAACCAGGCCCATCCTCAAAAAGCTGGGGATAGAGAAGCCGGAGTTCGTGTCGCTTGCGTTTTCCGAGATGGCTTGAGCGCAGGTTTATTAACTGCCTAAGCGTACTATTCTCACGTGATGATAAGAGGTATTTCTGAGCTCCGGCTGTGAAGACAAGAGGGTCGTCTGATTCCAATTTGCCTCTCCCGCAATTCACCATTCGCTACTTTTAAATACTCTCTCCGGCATAATATGTGCCGGGATAGGGATGCAACTGCAACATGGTGAAACCGGCGTTCGCCCTTCGGCTGATGGAGCACGCCCCTCCCAGGGGGGATTTGAACAAAGAATGCGCGGCAGGAGGCGGTCCTGGCTCGTGCGCAAATTCTCATCTTTACTCGTGACCGCAGGGCTTGCGACATCCGCGGTTTTGGCTTCAAGGATTGCCCACGCACAGGATGCAACGCCGCCACGACCTGCTCCAGCAGCCCCAGCCGCACCCGCGGAAGTCCCTCCCGCCGAATGCGAGCGCACCCCGCAGGGCGAATGCATGCGGGAGCCGTCCCCGCTCATCCTTCCGGGCGACCGCCTCTTCTACGCCAATTTCCTTGACCTGCAGCGTGCGGTCGGCCAGCCGCGCAGCACCTATGATGGCGACCCCGCTTCCCCAAGCCCACTGTTGGACCTGGCAATGTTGCGGAGGCAGATGCATGCGAACGATTGGAACATGGGAGGCGGCATAGTCGGGAACGAAGCCGGCACCGGGCTGGTTGCGCACGTGAGCTGGAGGGACATCCTCGCCCTGCGCGGCGGGAACATCTGGATGCACGAACAGGCGCTTCCGTTCGGCGGCCTCCTGGTCAGCCCGGAACTGAACCTCTGGAGATTCAAGCTCGCATATCTGGGCACGCTTACCGGGGTGGGGAACCTCCCCACGGAGGGTACGGGCTCCCTTTTCTCCGCGCACACCGGTGCCCTTTCCTTCAGCTATCCCATTCCCCTTAATTCCCTGGACCCCGCGAAAATACTGGACGTAACCGCGGCGGCGGTGGGCGGCGGGAACTTTTCCTGGCCGACGTTCATGGACATCTATTTCAATTTCCTCGCAGGGGTTTCCATGCGGCTGCGCGGCTACCCGGATTCCGGGTTCAGCTATTCCATCTATGCATTCCCGGTTTTCTATGCAGGGACGGACAATCCCCAGGAGACCGCATACATAGGAAGATACACGCTCAAGTTCCAGCGCGCGGAGGTCGGTTTCCAGGCGCGCATTTTCCAGGATTACCTCATCGGCGCATTTGCCGACATCGGAGGGCTGAACAACCAGTACGGCCTGCGCGGGATATGGGAATGGGTGATAAGCGACCAGGTTTCCGGAAGGCTCTGGATTGCGGGTGGCATAACCCAGTGGATTGAGCCATTCGCCGGCCGCATAGGCCCGTACATAACCCTCGGCGCCAGCGTAACTTATGGGGGGGAACACATGGACTCCACCAACACCTCCAGCTATGACCACCAGCAGGACGCCTCCAGGCGGCCCTCAGCGCTGGATTCCGCGTACGGGCACGCCGGGATACATGGCTTCGGCTCCTCCGGCGACGCCACCTGGGACGTCATCGTGAACCGCGCTAAGAGCAGGATAAGCAACTCATCCTCATTCCGGGATTTCGCAGACTCATACAGCGGGACAAGCCCGCAGGAACTGATAAATACCGCACGCTTCCTGGGTGCGTTCCTCGGCGACGAGGCATATGCAAACGGTGTGCAGGATGCCCTGATGAACTCAAGGATATTTGACTCCGAGCTGCAGAGGGTGGCGGGCGCGGGCCTTGATGACATCTTTTTGTGGATGCAGCAATTCATAGACTGGCGCTCCACCCACGGGGACGAGCCGCTTCCCGACGATTTGAGGGGCGGGATAGCGGTTTGCGCGGGCATCCACTGGTTCATCGCCGAATTCTTCCGTTCCAACGGCATGGATGCGCTGGTTGCGGGGGGGATAAACACCCCGAACGGGCCGCACGTTGTGACGCTGTTGCGGTACGGGAGCGAGGTGATGCTCTTTGACTACGGCGATACCTATACGGGCAGGGACATAGATGAGGTCATAAGGGATTACGGGGAACATAAGGGGGTCCCCAACTTTGTGATTTACCTTTTCGGCCCGAACGGGCTTGAGGGCATCTACATAACATCCGAGGGAAGACTCATCAACATGACGATGGGGCTGGACAACGAGGCCATAATGCGGCGCCTGCTGGGCATAGAATAGCAAATATAAACCTTGCAATCCCCATCCGTGCATGGCAGAACAGCTCATTGCGGTCGGCCTTGGGTTCATAGTGCTCGCCTGGATAATCCAGGCATATTCCGCATTCGTTTCCAAAAAAGGGAAATTGCCCGGCTTCCACATCGGCTTCATTTCCCTTTATGCGCTGGGAGCATTGATTCTGGGATTGGACGCATACCTCTCAAATTCGGCGTTCCCTGCGGCCGCAAACATGCTCTCCGCACTTTTCGCCGCGGTGGCGTACTTCGTGGCAAAGTCGAAGTAAGTGGGTAATAGTGTATATTTATAAACCCTAACGCAGTAATAAGAATGCAACCCTGCAAATAAAATTGGAGGGTTTGCCGAGCATTCCTTGCCCTCCGCCCATATATCGGGCGTCGGACAAGACCTCCAAATGCTTGTCGCTGAAAGGCTTTTCCGCCTAAATCGGAAGGGCCTTTCGGCATCTTATTATTTGCCCTCCAGCCCTTGACTTCTACACCATCAGGCTGCCGGCCAAATTTATCCGTAAATTATTATGTTTGCCCAGATTTTCCCCTGTGAATACCCCGCCGCAGTTTCAACCACGTAAATCCTGTACTCGTGCCCCTCCGGCGAAACCCAATAGTAGCTGTCCCCAGGGCATATTTGCGCCCTTTCATACTCCATTATGTCAGCCCCTTCTATGCCCACAATCCGCACGAGGGCGCAGTATTCGCGGCCCTGCGGCGCCAAATCCTCAAGCAACAGAGTATAACCGCCGAACCTTATGCCGGAATAATTCTTTTCCGTGGCATTCTGCCCGTCCTCATTCACGGCATCCACACTTTCGGTGGTGAGGTTCCATTGCCCCATTTCCACCGGGTCGGCAGAATCATTCTCCACTGCGGGAGGGGCCGCGGGCGCTTCGTTTCCGGCCGCAGGTTCTCCACTTCCGGCCCCGGGCGTGCTGCCCACCACACTTCCAGGGACACTTGCCTGCCCCCCGTTCCCAGCCTGCTGTGCGCACCCCGCAAAAAGCAATAGCGCAAATGAAATCAGGATTATTGCATTCCTCATGCTTTTGCCTCCTGCACCAATCTATTTTAACCTTCCCTCCGCATCCATCCACGTGAAGAACCTGGAAATCGCCCGCATCCTTTACGAGATTGCGGACATGCTGGAATTGCAGGGCGTGGAGTTCAAGCCGCGCGCGTACAGGCGCGCCGCCCGCTCGGTTGAGGAAGTATCAGAAGGGATAGAAGAGATGTACAAGAAGGGCGGGCTGAAGGCGCTCCGCGAAATCCCCGGCGTGGGCGAGCATATCTCCACTAAGATAGAGGAGCTCATAAAGACCGGAAAACTGAGGTATTATGGGAAGCTGAAGAAGGAGTTTCCCATAGACCTGGAGGCGCTGGGGAAAGTGGGGGGGCTCGGCCCGAAGAAGGCGATGAAATTATACAGGGAGCTGGGCGTCCGGAACCTCGCGGACCTTGAAAAGGCGGCGAAGGCGCACAAGATAATGGGCGTGGAAGGGTTCGGCGCGAAGAGCGAGGAAAAGATGCTCTCCGGGCTTGGGCCCGCGAAGGCAAGCGGGGAGAGGATGCTCCTTGCGCGCTCGGTCCCCATGGTGGAGGAACTCAGCGCAAAATTGCGCGCCCTGAAGGAGCTCCGCAGGCTGGAAGTGGTGGGCTCCTTCCGCAGGAGGAAGGAAACCGTGGGAGACGTGGACCTGCTTGCGGTCTCAACCCAGCCTGAAAAAATAATGGATTTCTTCACCTCCATGTACAGGGATTCCTCCATAATCTCAAAAGGGCAGAAGAAATCCTCCATACGGCTTTCTTCGGGCCTGCAGGTGGACCTGCGCGTCTTTTCCGAGGGGGAGTTCGGCTCGGCAATGATGTATTTCACCGGCTCCAAGGAACACAACGTGGAGTTGCGCAGGATTGCCATTTCCAAGCGGATGAAGCTGAGCGAGTACGGGCTTTTCAGCGGAACTAAAAAAGTGGCGGGCAGGACGGAGGAGGAATTATACAGGCGGCTGGGGATGGATTTTATTCCCCCGGAGCTCCGCGAGAACATGGGCGAGATTGAGGCTGCGCAGGAAGGGAAGCTCCCCCGCCTCATTGTGCCCGGCGATGTGCGCGGGGACCTGCACTGCCATTCCGAATGGAGCGGCGACGCCTCCGGCTCTTTGGAGGGGCTTGCGAAATCCGCGAAATCCATGGGCTATGAATATTTGCTCATCTCCGACCATGGGGGGCCGGAAGTGCGGGTGGTGAACGGGCTGGATGAGAAAAAGCTGCGCAAGCAGATGGCTGAAATAGACGGATTGAACAAAAAACTGGACGGCATAACCCTCCTTAAAGGCGTGGAAACCAACATCCTCAAGGACGGAAAAATAGACCTCCCGAATTCCATGCTGAAGGAGTTGGACATTGTGCTCGCTTCGGTGCATTCCAATTTCTCCCAGCCGTCCGCAACCATGACAAAAAGGATAATCTCCGCGATGGAAAACGAGCACGTGGACATAATCGCACACCCGACCGGAAGGCTCATCAGTTCCCGCCAGCCCATCGCGATGGATTTCGGGGAGGTGGCGGATGAGGCGAAGGGGACGGGCACCTTTTTGGAGATAAACTGCCAGCCGGAAAGGATGGACCTTGATTTCCTGCACCTCATCTCCGCAAGGGGGAAGGCGAGGTTCACTCTGGGGACGGATTCCCACCAGCCACCCCAGCTCCGTTACATGGAATTCGGCATTTCCAATGCAAGGAAGGGCTGGTGCGAAAAGAAGGACATACTCAACGCGCTTGCCCTGAAAGATTTACGGAAAATTTTCGGATTTTAGGAAAAATACGCCGTAATTTTAGAAAAATTGTGAAAGTAATAAAAAATAATATGCAAATAATTACCCATGAACGGAAACGAGTTTTTGAAAGAGAAGGTCCAGGCCATAGAGGTCACGGGGAAATCCGTTTCCCAACTGCTTGCGGCCATGGAAAAGACCGGCTTTCAGGGAAGGAAGCTGGCCGAGGCGGCCTCCATATTTGAACGGATGATAAAGGACGAGAACGCGACCATAGTGCTCGGCTACGCCGGCTCGCTCTCAACGACCGGGCAGTGGAAGATTATCAACTGGATGATTGAGAACCGCTTCATAGACATCCTGGTTTCCACCGGCGCGAACATCTCCGAGGACCTGGTGGAGGCGATGGGCTTCTCCTATTACCAGGGCCACCACATCGCGGACGATGTGAAGCTGCTTGATTCCGACGTGAACAGGTATTACGACGTGCTCGGCAGCGAGATGGACTATATGGAAATGACCGAGATGATCGCCGACTTTTATGTGGGTGGGCTGGAGGGCGGCCGTCCATACTCCTCCAGGGAAATCCTGTACCTTTTCGGGAAATGGCTCGGCGCGAGGGGCATAAACAGCATAGTCGCAACCGCGGCGAAGCACAAGGTGCCGGTGTTCTGCCCTGCAATCGTGGATTCCCCATACGGGGATGCGGGGCTCATTGCAAAGAGCAGGGGCTTCAACCTGGTCATAGACAACATGAAGGATTACGTGGAGTTCATGGGCCTCGGTGAGAAGATAAAGGACACCGGAGTCTTCTACATAGGCGGCGGCGTCCCCAAGGATTTCATCCAGCTCCTTGCGGTGACACCGGACCTCCTGTATAAGGACCGCGAAATCCCGGGGCGCAAGCCGGACGTGAAGCGGGCGAAGAGGGGCAGGACCAAGGACATGATTGAAACGTATTATCCGCACAAATATGCCGTGCAGGTGACCACGGACGCACCGCAGTGGGGCGGCCTTTCCGGCTGCACCTTTGAGGAGGCGACGAGCTGGGGGAAGGAGGCCGCGGACGCGCTTAAGGCGCAGTGCTACTGCGACGCGACCATCGCGCTGCCGCTCATTGCGCATGCGGTTGCGGAGAGGGTCCCCGGAAAGAGGAAAGGGGCAGATTTCAGCCACCTTTTCAATGAATGAGGCCCCGGAAAAAAGTTTGAATTCCGCCCGGCGATGCGCAGCCCCACGTGCATAGAACGCCCAATTGCCGGGCGTGCCCAACCGCCTCTGGCCGTTTCCCTCACTTCTCCCTGATAATTATTATCTTCATCCCTTCCTGAAGCATGGCATCGGCGCCAGGCACATGGAACTTGCCCTCGTGGAATATCGCGACAATGTTGTATTTCTGCTGCCTGTTCACGTCCGCAACCATCTTCCCGGCCATCCCCCCGTCCACCTTCTTCTCGGCCAGCTCCACGTTGCTTTCAATCGGGTTGAGCAGTTTGAATATCGTGGGGCTGGAGACCCTGTTCGCAAGGTCCCGCGCCAGCGTGAATTCCGAAATCACCGTCTCCACCCCTAGCCTCTGCAGAAGGAGGGAGTGCTTCGCCTCGCTCACCCTTGAGATAACGTTTTTCGCGCCCGCCTGCTTGGAATATACGGAAGCCAGGAAGTTGGTCTCCTCGTTTCCGGTCACCGCGAACACGTGGTCCATCCCCTCAATCTTTATCTCGTCCAGCAGCTCAGGCGTTGTGGCATCCCCATTGATGACCGTCGCGTTGCTCTCCACCGCAATCTCCTCGCAGACGTCCTTATTCTCCTCCACCACTATTACCGTATGCCTCTGCTTCTCCAGAATCCTGAGCAGCCCCCTGCCCACCCTTCCTGCGCCGAATATCACAACCTTCATGCGTTCACCTCTTCACCAGCCCCACCACGTACCTCGCCAGGGCGAGGCTTGGGAATATCTCAATCCTTCCAAGATACATCAGCAATATTAAAAATGCCTTGTGGGCCGCCGGGATTGCGGAGATTGCGAATGTGGAGAGCCCCA
Organism: Candidatus Iainarchaeum sp.; assembly: GCA_028686985.1. Classification (GTDB taxonomy): domain Archaea; phylum Micrarchaeota; class Micrarchaeia; order Anstonellales; family Bilamarchaeaceae; genus CAIXOA01. The sequence goes on along the minus strand of JAQUBA010000010.1, from coordinate 30,138 downwards.
CGTTGCCCATTGAGGATGCGGCAATGAAGAGGGAATCCACCATCCCGTCGCCCGCGGCTATGAACACCCCCGCCCCGAACAGCAGGAGCGCCATGTATGCGAATATGAAGACCGCGCTCTCAATCACCGTTTCAATCCCCACCGCAACCCCGTTCACCTTGACCGCCTGCACCGCGCCCGCGGGAAGGAAGGCCTGCCGTATCCTGTGCGAGACCGACTTCCCCACCACCAGTATCCTCCACAGCTTCACCGCGCCCGTGGTGCTCCCGTACATCCCCCCGCAAATCATTAGGATTATTATCATGTATTTGGAGAACTCGTGCATCACCGCGACGTCCCCTATCGCGAACCCGCCGCATGCGATTGCGGATACGCTGTTGAGGATGCTGTTGTACAGCTCTTCATGGCCTATGAGCGCGATGAGCGCAACCGCAACCAGCGTGAGCAGCACGTAGAGGATGAGCTCCTCGTCCTTGACCGCGGTGAATATCTGCCCCCTGCTCACCCGGTCAAAAAACACGAAGCTGGTCGCCCCCGCGAACATCAGCCCCGCAAGCGCGAACTTCTGCGCATCCGTGAAATCATAATGGGAGAACGGGAAGAACCCCCCGTTGCTTATGCCGGACATCATGAGATTTACGGAATTGAACGGGTCCAGCCCAACCGCATAGAGAAGCCCCAGCCCGAGCACGCTCAGCACAATGTAGATTTTCCAGTATGTTCGCACCGTCTTGGATATGCTGGTGCCGAGGCTCTCCCTCCCTTCCGCCTTGAGCAGCGTCCTCGCCTCCCTGCCCCTCAGCACTGCCAGCATCAGGATGATTATCCCCAACCCGCCTATCCACTGGGTGATGGAGCGGAAGAGGAGGAGGCTCTGCGGGAAATTCTCCGGCGCATCCACCACGCTCAGCCCCGTGGAGGTCCATCCGCTCATGCTCTCAAAGAATGCATCCATGGGCCCCAGCCCCGCATACGCATACGGGATGGCCCCTATCGCGGGAATCACTATCCATGCGAGGGACGTGAGCGCGAGCGCCTCGCCCAGCGTGAGCTCGTCCAGCTTCCTGCCCACGCCCTCCAGCATCACGCCGGCGCCCCAGGCCTTCTCGCCCCTCCTGAAAATCCAGCGGGAAATCCCGTGGAAGAGCCCGGCCATGGAGCGGAACCCTCCCGCAATCAGCTGCGGGACCTCCGGAAGCATCATTATGAGCGCGGTGAGCGCGAGCACGCGCCATATCCCCTCCCCCATGTAATAGCCATAAATTGCGGGTATGAGCAAGGGTATCCCTGCATAGAACAGCACGCCCCTCAGCCTTCCGAGCAGCCCCATCGCATCCATTCCACCCGCCTTCTTTTTTATCTTATCGTTCGTATTGCTTCCGTGGTCGCATGAAGTTCTTTGAAAAGAATGTTGGGAACCTGGACAGGGCGGTGAGGGTTGTGCTCGGGCTCGCGCTCCTCTACTATTCATTCATCTCGCTTCTCCCGCCCCTCATTTATGCGGGGATAATAGTGGCGGCAATCCTGCTCTTTACCGGGCTGATGGGCACCTGCGCGCTCTATTCATTTCTGGGCATGGACACGCTCAGGAAGAAATAATCGGGTTATTAAATCGGCATGGAGATGGGTGGGTGTGAAAACATGAAAGCCGCAATGTTTGCGTTCTGCCTGGCGTCCTTGCTCATGCTCGCAGGGTGCGCTTCGGGCCAAATGAGCAGGGAGCGTGCCTACGAGCTGGCGCGCAACAGCGAATGCACCCAGGGCGCGAACCTGACCGATGAGGCGGGGTACGACCAGGAGGGCGGCGTGTGGTGGATACGCATGCAGGCATCATGCAATGCCGTCTGCATAGTGGACCAGGACGGGACCGTGGAGGCGCAGTGGATGTGCCTGGGCGCACAACCCTGAACTGCCCCGCGCCTAACCGCTAATCCTTCTCCTCAACCTGCTTATAGAAATTGATTTTCCCGGCTTCCTTGCCGCATTTCCCGCAGATGACGCGCAGGAACCCCTCCCCCTTCTCCAGTCTTCCGCCGTCCGCCTTTATGCTGTATTCGTCCAGGCGCGTGTCCCCGGACACCGTTATCTCGTTCCCGCACTTGCATTTGACCTTGCCTTCCATTTGAAAACCAACCATAAGTGGCGGGCATCCCTATTAAATTATTTTCCCTCACACTACCTTCCAGTGATATGATGTCTATCGTGGAATATGGGGAATACAAGGGGAACCGGCTGATAATCCTCAAAAGGACGGAAGAGGACAAGTACCCGTTCAGCTTCGGGAAGGGGAAGGCACGGCTCATTGTTGAGAACTTTGACGCCATAAAGAAGTTCGCCGAGGAAGAGGAAGGTTCCGAATGATGGTCCGCGCGAGCCACATCCTCGTCTCAAGCGAACGCGAGGCCAACCGCATAATAGAGGAGATAAAAAATGGCAAGGACTTCGCGGAAATGGCGAAGAGGTACTCCTCCTGCCCCAGCGGCAAGGGCGGCGGGGACCTGGGCTTTTTCGGAAAGGGGCAGATGGTGAAGGAGTTTGAGGACGCCGCATTCTCCCTCAAGGAGGGCGAGCTCTCCAAGCCGGTGAAGACGCAGTTCGGCTGGCACATCATCAGGGTGGCGGGCCGCAAGTGATTCATTTTACCCCCGCATGGGCATCCTTTTCACAAAGCTATAAATACCTGCGATAAGCATTCTCCCAAGTGGTTTGAATGTCAAGCAAGAACTACCTATTCACCTCCGAGTCCGTGACGGAGGGGCACCCGGACAAGATGTGCGACCAGGTTTCCGACGCGATACTGGACGAGCTGCTCAGGCAGGATCCGAAGTCGCGCGTAGCGGTGGAGACCGCCGTGACCTCGGGGCTGATGGTGGTGATGGGCGAGATAACCACCTCCGGATACGTGGAGTTCCAAAAGGTCGTTCGCGACACCATACGCGACATCGGATACACGAAGCCGGATTATCTTTTTGACTACCGCACGTGCGGCGTTCTCGCCTCCATAAACGAGCAGTCCCCGGACATCGCGCAGGGCGTGAATGCGGCCGCGGGGCGCGAGCAGGGCGCCGGCGACCAGGGCATAATGTTCGGGTACGCGAACAGGGAGACGCCGGAACTGATGCCCCTTCCCATAATGCTCTCGCATAAGTTGGCGCGGAAATTGGCCGAAGTGCGCAGGGATGGGACGCTTCCTTATCTGCGCCCGGACGGAAAGACGCAGGTGACGGTGGAGTACAACGACCACCAGCCGAAGCGTGCGCACACCATAGTCATCGCCGCCCAGCACGACGAGAACGCCACCCTGGATAAAATAAAGAAGGATGTGGTTGAGCACGTGGTCAAGCCCGTATGCGGGGATTACTTTGACTCAAATACTATTGTGCATGTGAACGGGACCGGGAAGTTCGTAATAGGCGGCCCGACCTCGGACACGGGCGTCACCGGCCGCAAAATAATAGTGGATACATACGGCGGAAGGGGCCACCACGGGGGCGGATGCTTTTCGGGGAAGGACCCCTCAAAGGTGGACCGCTCCGGCGCATACGCCGCACGTTGGGTGGCGAAGAACGTGGTCGCCGCCGGGCTCGCTGACATCTGCGAGGTGCAGATTTCCTATGTGATTGGCGTTGCGAAGCCCCTCTCCGTCTTCGTGGACACGAGGGGCACCGCAAAAATCCCGGTGGAGAAGATAGAGCAATTGATAATGGAGCACTTTTCCTTCAAGCCGGCGGACATGATTAAGAATTTGGATTTGCTCCGCCCCATCTACAAAAAGACGGCGTGCTACGGGCACTTCGGGAGGGTGGAGCCGGAATTCACCTGGGAGAAAACCGACATGGCGGAGAAGCTCAGGAGCGAGGCCGGGCTTTGAGGCCCCCCCACCCGCATTCCGTGCGAACCGCCCATTTTTTATATTTCATCTTTCTTATTCATGCGTGGTAACATGAAACAGATCCTATTTGCATTTGGATTGGTTGCGCTCCTGCTTCTTGCGGGATGCGCCCAGCAGGAGGCACAGCCGCCGGCCGGAACCCCCTCCGAGGAGCCCTCACAGCCCCCGGGAAGCGACAGGGACGAGCATGGCTGCATACCCTCCGCCGGCTACAGCTGGTGCGAGTCAAGCCAGGAGTGCGTGAGGTCATGGGAAACCCCGTGCCCGGCGCTCACCGAGGCGCAGGCCCGCGCAGTTGCGGAGTCCAGCCCCTGCATGGACGATGGCGCGCTCACTGCGGCTCCGGCCACTTACAACGAGAACTCCAAAACATGGTGGTTTGAGATGGACATAGAGCGCCAGGGATGTTCCCCGGCATGCGTGGTCAGCGAGGACACCAGCACCGCGGAAATCAACTGGATGTGCACCGGGCTCATAATGCCCGATGAGAGCCAGGAATGCTCTTACGCAGGTTTCGGCTCCAGCATGACTTTGGCCGAGGCGTATGCTGCAGCGGAGGCCAGCATGTGCATGAACGAAGGGATCCTGGACATGGCGGACACCATGTGCAACGAGAACACGGGCACCTGGTGGATAGGGCTTGACACGACCATCCCGAGGGAGGGCTGCGCGCCCGCATGCGTGGTGAATGTCAATTCGGGCATGGCGGAAGTGAACTACCGCTGCACCGGCGACCTGGATATGGGGGCGTATGTGATGCCCGGGCTGCCCGCGGTGAACGCTGGCGGCGACGCCTGCTTTTCCGCAATAACCGGCAAGAGCCTGAGCAAGTCCCGCGCGTTCAACATTGCCACCAGGGACAGCATCGTCTGCAAAAGCCTTGGCACGATAAACGCGGCCGAATACATCTGCGACACCAACACCGGAACCTGGCAGTTCGGCATAAACCCGGCGCTTCCGGCTGAGAGCTGCACGCCCTACTGCATAATCAACGTGAACTCCGAGACCGCGGGCGTGGAATGGAAATGCGGCACCGGCGCGTCCGCGCCCCAGTGAGTCTCCCCTTTCTTCATTTTTATTCTGTGCCCCCAGCATATTTTATAAATGTTAGAGCTGACCCATTCTTGGGATATATATGAAGAACAAACTGCTTGCCTTGCTGTTTGGGGTGTTTGGCGTGGTCGTGCTGGTGGGCGGCCTTTATTACGCGCTCAGTTACCTTGGCTATATCGGCAACCTGCTGATTTCCTTCTTTTCCGCGAACAGCGTGGACAGCATCACCACCTGCGGGCTTTTCGTGCCGCAGGGCTTCAATGAGATAAGGGACCAGATAGCCACGAGCATCCTCCCGATGCTTTACCTGGGCCTCCCGATAACGCTGCTCGCGATTTCCGTCCTGATGTTCCTCAGCGGCTTCTTCTATGGGAAGCACACCATGGAGACTGCGGCCGAGACGCACAAGCAGAGGGAGGAGCACATACAGCGGGAAGTGGAGCGGCGCGTGGGCGGAAGGCCCGCTGAAGAAGAGGAGAAACCCGGGGCGAAAGGAAAGCCGCTTTCCAGGAAGTAGGCGTGCAATATTAAAGTTTTGCTTCCGAACCCCCAATCGATGAAAGGGATTCCGCTGCTGCTCCCGCTGGCATTGGTTGCGGGATGTGCGCAACAGGGAACCCCTTCTTCCGAGGTTATGCATATGAAATTGGAAAGCCCGGCATTTGCGAATGGAGGAGTCCTCCCAGAGAAATACGGATGCAACGGAGAGGGCATAAGCCCGCCCCTGGAAATAAGCGGCGCGCCCAACGGGACGAAGGCCTTTGCGCTCGTATTGGACGACCCGGATTCCCCCTCGCACAAGTTCGTGCATTGGGTCGCATGGAATATCCCCAAAAATTCAACCTCCATTCCGGAGGGCGCCTCCCCCGGAACTTCGGGAAAGAACAGCTTCGGAAGAGGCGGATACGGCGCCCCCTGCCCTCCTCCCGGCCCTGCACACAGCTACCGCTTCACGGTTTATGCGCTGGATGCGACGCTTGACCTTTCCTCCGGCGCCACGAAGGAGCAATTGGACGCCGCGATGCACGGGCGCATCCTCGCGCAGGCGGAATTGCGGGGAAAGTATGGGGGCGGCTAAAAGCACATGCAACCCAGGGAAATCGCAATTCTCCTTGGATTCATCCTTCTCTGCGAGCTTGCGGGCGCAATCGGCTCCTTATTCACATTCCCGGGCATCGCCAACTGGTACGCCTACCTGGAGAAGCCCTCCTTCAGCCCCCCGGACTGGCTGTTTGCGCCCGTATGGATTCTTCTTTACCTTTTGATGGGCATTTCCGCACATCTGATTTTCCGCTCAAAGAGCCCGGCTTCCCGCAATGCGCTCTCCATCTTCGCAATCCAGCTTGTGCTCAATGTGTGCTGGTCCTTCGCGTTCTTCGGCTTGTTTTCTTCATTCTACGGCTTCCTTGTGATAATGCTGCTTTGGGCGGCCATAATCCTCACTATTTTGTATTTCTACAAGATTTCCAAGCCAGCCGCTTACCTTCTCGTCCCCTACCTTCTCTGGGTTACCTTCGCCATGATACTGAACTATTCCATAATGGTGCTGAACTGATAATGTGGGGTATAGGCCCCGTTTTCCTTTCGCCCCTCGCCACAAACATACCCTTTTAAACAGGTTTAAACACAATTAATCCTATAAAGAAAAGAAAACCCTTGCTCTAAGCAACCGGCTTTCAACTCCTTCGCGCAAGCAATGGGTTAAAGAATTGCCCCGGTTTTATGATAAGCGGTTTCCAAAAAAGTGATGAAGATGAGATTTGAAGATTTGAACCTTTCAGCGAAAACCCTGAAATCCGTAAGCGATTTGGGGTACGAGGAGCCAACTGAAGTGCAGGCAAAGGCGATTCCGAAGATAATTTCCGGGACGAACCTGATTGTGCGCAGCCAGACCGGGACGGGGAAGACCGCCGCCTTCGGGATAGGGCTGATTGAGAGGATTGCCGCCGGAACCACTTCCAAGGCGCTCGTCCTCGTTCCCACCCGCGAGCTTGCTTTGCAGGTGTGCGAGGAATTGCGCAGGCTTGGGCTTCCCCACGGGCTGAACGTGCGTGCGGCTTTCGGAGGCCAGAAGCTGGAATTCCAGATAAGGGACCTCCAGAGGAGTTATGACATCCTTGTCGCGACGCCCGGCCGCCTCCTGGATTTGTGCGAACGCGGCACGGTCTATTTATCCAAGTTCAACGCCGTCGTCCTGGACGAGGCGGACCACATGCTGGACATAGGGTTCAGGTGGGACGTGTTCAAGATACTGGACGGCCTGCCCCCCGAGCGGCTCACCCTGCTCTTCTCCGCGACCGTCGATACGGAAATACGGGAAATTGCGTCAATGTACCTCCCGGATTCCGAATTGATTGAGGTGGGCGAGATGAGGACGGTCTCTTCCATAAAGGAGGAAAGGATAGACGTCCCCCATGCGCAGAAGGTTGCCAAACTGCTAGAAACCATCAAGCTCCACCCGGGCGTGAAAACGCTGATATTCGCGCGCACCCGGCGCGGGGTGATGCGCCTGAAGCGCAGGCTGGAGGAGGAGAACATTCCGCATATAGGCATGCTCCACGGCGACATGGAGCAGCCGAAAAGGACGCGCATGATCCACAGGTTCAAGACGGACGAGATACGGGTGCTCGTCGCGACCAACGTCGCCGCCCGCGGATTGCACATAGATGATGTTGGATTAATCATAAACTACGATGAGGCCGAGGACATGCGGACCCACCTGCACCGCGCCGGCCGCACGGGCCGCATGGGCGCGGAGGGGAAAGTGATTACCTTTGTTTCGGACGACGCCCCGCCGCCCCGGCAGTACGGGGGCCAGCGCAGGGGCCAATCCTATGGCTCCGGGAGCTATTCACACGGCTCCGGGCGTTCCCGCAGTTACGGGGGGCACGGGGGCTCCTGGCACGGCCCGGGCGGCTCCCATGGTTCCAGGCATAGCGATTCCGGCTCCCACGGCTCCGGCCATGGCGGCTCTTACGGTTCCGGCAGCTCAGAGAGCTCCGGGCAGGAAAGTCCGGGATATGGAGGTTCCGGCCACAGGAGGGGCGGAAGGAGGCACAGCCGCCCAAAGAAGCCCGCATGGCACAGGGGCCACCACAGGCAGAGATAAGCTATTCCTTTGCCAATATGTCCAGATACATCGGTATTGTGCCCTTTTCACGCCCTTTCAATATATGGAAGCCTATCTTTTTGTAGAAATGGCTTGAATCAGTTTCTGCCGTGCTGCCTCTTTTTGCATCCAGCGTGATAAAGCGGCACCCCGCCGTTTCCCGGTAGATTTTGATGGCGAGGAAAATGGCGATGTCCATCATGCGGGTCCCTATGCCTCTCCTCACAAACCTGTCATCCACCGCTATCCTTCCGACTTTCAGGGCTGGCAGGGATTTGTAATGGATATCTTTGTCCCTGAAATACCTCTTCAGTTCCGCGTTCAGGTTTATCGCATCCGTAAGGACGGTCAGGTATCCCACCATCTCTTTTGTTTTCTGCGAAAAGAACAGGTAGGTCACCGAAATCTTGTTGACCTGGTTGTTATAAGCATCTTCAAGGAGGAAATCCACCAGTTCCCTTTCCTGGCATTGGAAGGATTTTATCAGCCCTAGATGCCTCGCATCCAGCCTCTCAAAGAACAGGTCCTCCTTGCCGAATTGCATGCTTCCCACTAGGCCTTTGCGAGCTGCTTCTCGAAATAGTCGAAGTCCCTCAACACGCGCCGGATTGTGGCAATCCTGTTCGGCGAGGGGTTCTTTTGCTCGCGGATCATGGTTTTCACGAACCTTTCGGCATCCTCACCGGTTAAGGTGGGGGTTGCCCTTATCGGCTTTGCCATCGTCCATTCACCTGTTGTATGCTCCTCTTTGCATCTTTTTAAAACCTGGCTTTTCATGATGCGCCTCCCCAAGGCCTTTCCATCCTTTTGGCCGTGCTTCCATGCGCCGTATTCCGTCTTTTGGTTTATAAATAAGGGGAGGCCTCCCTTCCGGTAATGCCGCTAATCAAATCTTCATCGTCTTCCCTTTCTCCGGTATTTTTACATTCCTGTGGAATTTCCTGAATTCCTCCGGTTTAGAAGTATGCACCGGAATCAATATCTCCGGATTGATTTCCTCTATTACCCTCTGCAAATCCTCCCTTGACGCATGCCCTGAGCAGTGCGCCTTGTGGAACTTAATCCCGAAATGCCCCATCCACGCCTCCCACCTCTTCTTTTCCTCCTCATTCCCCTCCCCCTCCAGGAAGTGCTCGGACGAGGAATAGATGAAATCCGCCTTCTTGGGCTGGAGGTAGACCAATTCTATCAACTGGTTGAAGTTCAGGTGCAACACATATCCTTTCGGATTCTTCGCCATTTCTTCATAAGTGGCCATATTTCCCATGAATTCCCTCTCCCAGGGCTTGTAATCCTTCTCGCAGAACCTGCAGCTCTTGTTCAGCCTGAAATAGACCGCTATGTTCCCGTCCTTCGCCACGTCCGGCAGCACCGGCACCTTCTCCCTCATCTCCTTCACCATATAGGCGAGCCGGGTGCCTATCGCCAGCCTCCTCCCGTTCTCCTTCGCCGCCCTGTAGAAGCTCATGAACCTGTCCATGTTGCTCATTGAGAAGTACCCGAACACCATCCCCCTTGATTTGGAGATTATTTCCGAGACCTTCCCCTCCACCTCCTCCTCGGTATAGTTGTGCGCCCCCTCCTCGCTTTCCATCCTCGTCCCTTCGCAGAGGAGCGCCACCGGCTGCGCGTCCGCCGCCTTCCTCACGAACTCCTCGCTCATGTCCCTCCTGGGGCCGTGCATCCTGAAATCGCCCGTGTATGCGATGTTCCCCCTGCCCGCCCCTATCACGAACCCGTAGGCCCCGGGGACCGAATGCTCCACGTGGACCGGCTCCACCTCCAGGTGCCTTATCCCGAACCTCTCCCCGGACCTGAAGTGCCTTATGGATTCGTGCTCCCCCAGGGTGAAGAAGGAGGGGTAGAGCTTCCTGTATATCTCCGCTATCTTGTGCGTCCCGTGGCCCATGTGTATGGGTATGCCCTCGTCCAGGAAGGGCAGGTGGCCGGTATGGTCGGAATGGATGTGGGATATGAGGACGCCGTCCACGTCCGGCTTCCGGTATTTCAGCTTGGTCCTCTCCAGCATCCTCTTGGAATAGAGTTTTGGCACCTGCGGGACCAGCCCAAACTCAAAATACACCTCCAGCCCGTTCGCGCTCCTCGGCTGGAGGTATTCCCAAAAGTATTCTTCCCCGAAGTTGAACTCTTCGCCGAAATCCAGGTAGATTTTGGCACCTTTTTCCTGGAGGAGGATTTTGTTACCGCCGATTTCTCCGGCGCCGCCATAGAAAGTTAAGGAAAGTGACATGGAAATAATTGGCATAAATAATTTTTTATAGTTTTAGTATGATTCTCAATCTGTTCGCTAGGTAAAACCGTTAAAAGTCAATATAGCTATCTATCCTATAATTTTTTTCGCAATATTTCGAAAATATCTTCATCTAATGTGTATGACTTTTCTTTTTTATTAATTAAATCTTCACTATGTGGAAAAAAATCTCTCTCAATGTCTTTTATACATGTATACTTCTTAGTTTTAGCACTATCCCTCATTTTAATCGCCCCCACTATAGTTTAATATGAAAGCCGGATTTAATTCTTGTTTGAAGTATTGTTTTTTCTTAATCCAAACAAATCCATCTCCCTTTGAGATTACAGCAACATCAATTGGTCCACCAACACTCTCCCTTTGTTTAGAAATCTTTCTCTTGAATGAAGTTAAGCTAACAAGGGACTCTGCTGCGGCAGCAAGTTCTGCCTTTGGCATATTCAATACGATTTCGGTTATTTGTTCGCTGAATTTGTTTCTTTTATAATCTTTTAGATTAGCTCGATACTTTTTTAGGATCTCAGGAGCTAATTTTCTAGTCTTTTTTAATAGCAACATTTTCTGTCTCTGATTCAAGCGGGGTATATTATCTAATATCACACTTGGGTAATTTATGAGTAGGTCCCAAATGAATTTATCAATATCCGCATTGAATTCAGGATCTATTCCATCCATAAATCTAGTTACCATCTCCTTTTGTGCAAACGCCATTACTGTCGCACCCGCATCAAAATCGATGGATTCAGAACCTCTGTGTCTTATAATTATTTTATTATCAAAAACACCATCTACAATAATTTGTGTCAGGGCAGGCATCACTTCTTTTTCTCCGAAACCAGCGATAACTATTCCCGTATGGAATGGGGTTACAACATTATTTCTAGTAAATATTTGTAAGCCCATCTCATCCAACTTATTGCAAACGTGCTTTGGTAAGAACTTCGCTTTACCAAAGAATTTGTCACGAATATTTCTTATAATGTTCCTATTCTTATAAAAAAGATATTTCTCTCTAATGATCGATTTCGATGATTTCAATTTGCTGAAACTTTTATGTTCCTGATTAATAGCATCCACAAAAATTTTTACTATATCATTGTATGTAATTGTTTTTTTGTTAGATAACTCATCTACCAATCTTTCTTTTATATCGCCCCTTAACTTGTGAAAGAAAAAATGAACACCATAAACAAAAAATTGTTTTTGTTCTTTTTCCGGAATATGCCTAGTTTCCTTGCCTAAAAATTTTAAAAAATCAGAAGCATAATCATCCAACTTATTAAATCTCTTTTTGCCTAATCTCTTTCGATACGTTTTGATAAGTGTTTCAAGAGGAATCTTTGTCAAGGAAGGGTTTTGATATAACATAATCCCAACTGGCGCACATTTTGTTAATGCAAAAATTTTGTTGGCTGAGGGAAATATTTTACCTTCACTCAAAGTCACTGCACTGTCTGCAGCAAGTGCAACTGCCTCATGGTTCATTATTGCAATTTCTGCAGTCATCCTAGGTCATTTAGAGTATTACTCTATTTAAATGTTAATTATTGGCCTTCGAGTATTAATCACATCGTGAAATATGTGGTGCATAGGACAACTTGGGCGCCGCCGTAGAAGATTAGGGTGATTGATATGCACAGATATTTTTGCACAACCTTTAATTCTTATTGGATGTTATGTACTTAGGTTAACAGCATGTCACTGACAGATACACTTGTTGGGACTCGAAGCGGGACTCAACACATATCCGATTCAATAAAAATGCTAACGGAAGAGAATCGCAAGCTTAGAGAAGAAATCGTATTGCTCAAGCAGGAAAGTTCGGTCTTAGGAAATAGAATGTTTTGGCTTACTGTAGTGTTAGTAGTTCTAACCATTATCATGGTTATTCCAATAGTGAGCAGTCTTATACAATGGCTAATCTGTCGATGGTCTTAATAGACTAAAGAAAACATAGTATTGGAATAAATCAAGGAGTTGATGGATTGCATGCTGTTAAATTAATGCTAGCATTCATCATTCTCGATGCTCCACAACCATTAATCACATCAAATAACTCATGCAATGCAGCGACCCTTTCAGAATCATCTCTTGCCAGTAAATAATCTGCAAGCCATCCACCACTCATACTCTTATAGTATGGATTTTCCATAAGCAATGGGACTTGTTGTAGGATATATGTAACCATGCCTATGAAGATGCTAGCTATAGAAATGAATGTTAAGCCCAGAAGCAGATAATTCATCTCCATCTGATTTTTCTCGAAATAGCCATCAACCCAAAAAGTATCTGCCCAGCATGCATTTGACGGATTTCCTAACCAATCAATTGGTTTATCATTAAGAACGTACGTTAAATTTGCCCTGCTTCTATTTGGATCTGGTTCTTTGTATATTATAACATGTATATTGTGAACTCCATACGTAGGTGTCTTGAATTCTTTTGTAACCAGTGTTATGGAACCTCTTGGAGGTATGTTTCTAAGCCCTTTCTTAAAAGGAATTAGCCAGTCACTGAAAGTACGGTCGTGGCTACCACAATCAACATGCAATAAAGGAATGCTCAAGGTCCTTTTTTTATCCATATTTGTTATCTTTAGTTCTATAGAGAAGGTTTCATTTTGGACTGGATTAGACGGCTCAAAGAAAAAGAGGAATTTCGAATTATAGACTATACGCTTTTCAATTTTTACTTCGATAGGTTCTTCAATCTTTTTTTTCTCTGGTTTCATATTATACACCAAATCATAGACCGGTAAGTTAGGATAACTCATATATGTTATAAGAGAAGTGGATTTTAATAGTTTGAGTAGAGTATTAACTTACATTGGATGGTAGAATGAAATTACCAAAATTCATTTATGCATTTAAGAAAACACTAGATAATTTATGTGGCAAAAGAGAAAATGACTTGAAAGAAGCCCTTAAAAAAGAGAATGAATTCTTTTATGCATTACAAGAAAAAGTAGGTTTCAACAGAGCACATTTCTGGAATCAAGTGTATTTAGTCAAAAAACGAAGCCTCATACCTGAGAACATCTCTTTGAACGAACGAGTTGATCTCACCATAAAAAATTTAGGCATAATCGGAAACGGAAGCACTCTTGATAGCTATTACGGTCACTTAGTCAATTTTGCATGCCATCATCTAGAATCGCGTATGGGTGCATCATTTAGCCCAATCAATTATCTCATAACAGAACTAAAGAAAAAATTCCCCGAAGATGAACAAAGGTTAGATGTGATCAAACGAAGACTGATATATTTGATACAATGCCACGAAGAAATAGAATATATTGTTCAGAGATATGATCCTGTCAAGATCGAGCTTCTTGATAGTTGGATTGAATGCAAAGTCGAAAATTACATTCGACTTGCAATGGAAACTGCGCTTTTGATTGTTCAGTATTTTCTTCAGAAGAGTGGATCAAAAACTAGGCTGAATAATTTTGAGAATTTGTTGGATGAGTGGGATGAAAATGAACCGGGATACTTAGGTTCTCTCACTCTTACTATGGATAGCCATATTTTGCTTTCTCTACGGCATGCCGTAGTTCATTCAACCAAAAGGATACTTTCTAGAAGGAATAATGAGTTAATTATCTCATTTGAAAATGAACGGGTAAACACAAAATTTGGTCTGGCATATAAATATTTGAGAGATGCCTTTGAATTATGCGAACCAAAACCAAAGATGCACAATACTTGGATAATTATACGAGATGTAAGATTTGAAGGTGTTTCCATAAATTATTATCTAGGTAAAAAAGGTACGCCGTGTTTAGAGCGAACAAGTATCAATTTCAATTTACCTATGCTTAAATTTATTGATGATACCGAATCTTACCTGTTTATACTGACTAAGACACTATTCATGCATCTTCTAAATGCTTCGGAGAGCAAGAAATGATTAATAACTGATTAGTAAAACCATAATACAAACCAAGGGTTTTAATCACTGCTTTATCAAATTAGTTCGTCTTCTATTAGAATTATATCTCTTTTAGGGAGGGTTATCCTAGTTCCCATTTTTGTTTTAAGAATTACCTCGGCGTTTGTTTCATGTAATATATAACCCTCAAATTCTTGTTGAGTCGTTTTTATTCTACTACTTTTGATCTTTAGTCTTCTAAGTCTACCAAATATGCCTGCCATCGCTGTTAGAATAAAAAAATAAGAAACAAACCACCAAATTAACATAAGCGATGGCTCAATACTCAACCAGTAAAGTGTTGGAAGGAACATTAACACAGCGAGAATAATAAAGAAAATAGCTTTGGGCAGAAACCCAATTTCGATTATTTTACTGAGTAAGCCTACACGCATTTTATGAGTATCATAAAAAATCTCTAATAGATCCCAGGCAACTATAGGCAACCCCACAAATAGAATAACAAGAAAGCTGAAAAAGAAGCCAAAGCTAATCTCAGGAGTGACAAAAATGGGGTTAGATAATAGACTTACGAGAATAAATATTGTTGCAGGACCGATAATTACCAGGCCTAGGAATATTACGCCTTCCATATAAATTTCTGTTTTGTCCTGCTCTGTTCTATATTCGTAAGAAGCTATTTTTCCAAAATAGTATACAATGGCTGCAACTACGACAAATAAAATAGAGCTATAAATAATAAAATCTTGAAGTACCATCTCCGCAACCATGACTACATTTTTCAAACAGTATATTAAATCCTTGCGTATACCAAAATGCTTCACTATTTTAACCAGCTGATTATTATTAATGTAAAATTAGACAATCCATTCCACTTCTTGAAAGCGAAAAAACTATTAAACTTCATAATAACGTATTAGGTTATGGACTATGTAGAAATTTTGCAAACCGTTTCTATTACAGTAGGATTTTTGTCTTTATTTTTAAATTTAATCCTGCGATGGGGAACATTAAGAGTAAACTTGATTAAAGTCAGTGATTACATAGGAAAAAATATCCATAACATAAGTAGAATTACGTGGGGCCTAGTGGTTTTATGTTTCGGCATGATAATTATTATTAACTTGAGATTAACTAGTACCGAGACTATCGCATTTAATGTAGGTTCGTCCACAGATGACCAACTTGTTAGATGCGGGGATAATTACTGCATACAACTTCTTCCCGACCACGTAATTAGAATAAATGTTACAAACTATATCGAAGAGCCTGACACTCAGATAAGGATAGAACATACTGGGGGACAACTAAATGTAGTATCAAATGGATTTCAAGCAGAATTTGATTCACAAAATTCTGTTTATGGGTTTACTAACGTCTCAATAAATACGATCTATATCATAAATGATGGAAACGAAAACGCATACATACGAAACGTACATATCTTTATTACTGGAAAGGCCTCAGTCATAAGTATCATTGTATACATATTACTTGCATTAATCTGTATCATTTATGGACTATTAAAGATACTCGATAGATGGGATGAATGGTGGTTTGGAACTAAAAATGCATTTTTGGGTTTGGACTATGAGGCCAAAGCTTTATGGGAACTAGAAGTAAATGAAGTTGTTTATGAAATGTTGGAGAAAGAGAAGTTAGACATAATATCAAAAGCCGAATCAAATTTCGAAAAACATAGCAAAGAAGATGGTATCGAAGATGTACTTAAGAAGAGAATTAAGAGAGTTATCAAAAAGGACAAGGAGATACAAGCAGAAGAATTCTTAGAAAAATACGGCATTCAGAAGGATGCTGAGAAAATATTAGAAATTCAAAAATAGTATTGGACTGTGATGGTATGAGGTTTGCTATTAGCGCACTGTTCTTTTTGACATTGATTTCTGCTTCATTCCCTACAATATACGGAGCAGATACTTGTAGGTCAGTAGTAAACGAAAGATTCCTATTAGATCAATATGAATATTATGAGATTTCTGTTAATATAATCACCGAACAAAATCAGGGTGCTTATCTAGGCAATTATTTCTCTTATCAGATCTATATCAATAATCTCAACAATGCTACTAATTCTACTAAATTTGATACTTTTGATGTCACATTGATATCGCCTTCTAATAGAACACTGAACTCACAACAAAAGACAATTAATATCAGTCTAGGCTCAAGTGATTCTATATTCCCAGAATCCAAACAGTTGGGTGCCCAAGCATCCAGTTGGGATTTTGATGAAGCTGGAATCTATAAGTTAATAATAGAACTGAATTCTTCTTCTGAATTAGATAATAAATCGGTCGTTTTTGTTAAATTCAGTGAAGATTGCATGAGTAGATTCTCCCCAATCGATGGCTCTTTTGTTACATTAATCCAACCTGCCCCGGTGTATCAGAAAGAATTCGTTAATTTACTGGGAAAATGGCAAAATGCGAATTCTGACTCACAGAATAATATAGAAGATCTCACTTGGTTGCTATTCTATCTAACATTTGCTCTTCTAGTTGTGGGAGTAATCCAACTAATCAAAGATTCTAAGTCCGCAATACTAAATTCTATTATTCCAGGCTTATGGGCGATTGTTCTAGGAATTTTTATGCTGATATCTATCATTATTGTAATATATGGTTATGCTAGAGATCCGATGCGGTTTACTATGAATCTTATTTCAAGTTTGATTGTGATGATGCCGATGCTTGCTACAGGGCTTGTGTCTATTTGGCTTACTAAGAAAAAAGAAAAATCAAAGTTTAAATGGACTGATGAGCACACAAAAGAGGCGATAGAACTAATGAAAAGGGGAGAAACCTATGGTGATATCGCAAAAAAATTTGACTGCGCAAGTTCGACCGTTGGAAGACACCTCCGAGGATTACACCCTAGAAATAAACCTGCATAAGTTACACATCCACACGGTATACTCTCCCCCTCTCTTTCCACCCGCATTCTTATCTTTCAGGCACTCTTCCGCGTCCAAGCGGTATTGCCCCATCCGCATTTCCCGCTCCACAGCGCTACGCGAAACCAATAGGCCAAAATCAACATACTCCCTCCCCCTCTGGTTTACCAGCACAGTAACTGGCATATGTTTAAGCACACCGTAATGGTAACTCATTACAATTTACAAGAGATTTCTAGAATTTCTCAAAAACTTTTTAGGCATTTTAAGTATCGTGGAGGTAGGGTTAGTAAGGAAAAATACCTTAAAGAATAAGAATGGAAGAAAATTATCGACGTGAACGCCTCGTCTCTTTTATCTTCTCCAGCTCGGAAAGGAGATTTTTGTCAAAAGTCTCCACCCTGAACCCGTAAGCATGGGCCAGCCAGAGCAAGGAGCAGTCAATAAAACTCAGATTGTCTTTTTGTTCTCTGAAAACTTTTATGACTTCCCTGAATCCGTTCGCATCAACATGAAAAATCTCCATGTTCTTGTATTCTAATAGAAATTCCAAAAGTTCTTTGGATTTGTCCAAACTGCCCTTTCTTAGAGTCACGCTCACCGTTTCGTTCAGCACGTAATCTGTGAGCAGGAGCTGGTCGCCTCCCTTTTCAAATTCTTCAAACGCCTTGACCGCTTTTTGGTGAAGCACGTCCTCTTCATCAAAAAAAGAAATGATCAGGGAAGTGTCCAGGACTATCATGGGCTCAACCTCCGTAGAGCACGTCATCTATTTCCTGGGAGAGGTTCTTTCCGCCCTTGAAGCTTATCCTTTTCTGGACCTCGAATATGCTGGAGTACTTCTTTTCTTTTTTGGTGTGCCTTATGTGCTGGAGTCCGAAGAAAACCAGTTCTGTGAGTGCCTCAGCCACGTTCACGTCGTGCTCCTGCGCATAGGCCTGAATCGCAGCCCGGGTCTTTTCATCCATTCCGCGAATAGTATAAACCGTCATGTTAGTATTACATGTATTACAATTTTAAAATGTATTGCATGTATTACAACCCGGATCCGAATTAATGTTTTCCACGGAAAGAAGTCCGATTCCGGGTTCCTAAACGTTCCCGAACCCGTCTGCCGGTTAAGCCCCAATCCAAAACATTTCAGGAATTTCCAAATCTATTTTGAGCATTCGCTTATTTTCATGAAACGGAGCTGGGTCCCAGGAATCATTCCAAGAATGGCCGCGTCGTTCTGCCTTCCTCCGTCCAGGAGGCGCCTGAACTCCTGCGCATCGGTCCCCGGCGCGAGCTTTGCAAAGCTCTGGGAAAGGAGCTCGTTCACCTCAGAAGGCCGCACATCGCTGCATTCCGCCTCCAGGTAATCCTTGAAGAACCAGAGGAGCATCTTTCCGGCCTCCTGGGAGGGAATGCCGTTCCTCTCGTGGGATTTGAGGGGCCGGAGGCAGAGCATCAAGGGCTCGGGCTCCAGGGGCTCGCCGGAGTTCGCGGCTTCCTGCCTCTCCTCTTCGGATGCCATTATGGGAAGCAGATAAATGAGTGGAGAACCGTCCTCAAGGCGGATGGCGCGCAATTTGGAGATGGAATCATGGAAGGCGGGCCTCACGATGTTCCTCATCCGGGCCTCCTCCCCTGAGAGCGAAGGGTCCGGCTGCTCAATCTCGCCCATCACATAGGCGGCACTGCCGCTGGAATCCAGCATGGAGGATACAAGTTCCCTTGCGACGCCCCTGTGCCTGTGCTCCGGGGAGACGGCGACGATGTTGTACATGATGAGGTCCATTTCCGGGGAAATGCTGTAGAGGCTCACGCCGATGGCCTTCCCGGATTTGTCCACTGCGACATTGACTTTCCAGTTTTCGCTGTTCTCATCGAAGAAATATTCCCGGTACTGGGATTCGCTCTCTATCTCCGAAGGCGGGAAGCACTCCTTAAGGAGCTTCATCATGCCCTGGAAGACCTTCTCGCCGCGCTCCTTGCCCTCCTTTGCGGCGGTCCTGTGGCTTGAGGGGACGTTGGAGCCGCCCAGCTTCACGATGGAGAAGTCCTGGCCGAGTAGGAGTGGCCTTTCGGTGGAGATCCGCTCCTTTTTGGACTTCCTGTGGAGGAATGGCCTTTCCTCAGGGCAAATTTCCTCTTTTTTTCCGTGCCGTGCTTTGCCATCGGACATGGTATGATTATGCATTAGAATTATTTAAAGGTTGGCATGCATAGATCTGGGCATGGCGTACCGGAAAAAAGAGTGGCTCATGCTCATGATGGCGCTGGCATCAGTACTAATGGCCGGCTGGTTCTATCCTCAGCTCCCGGACCAGCTCGCAACCCACTGGAACATGGACGGCCAGGTGGATGGATACATGGAGAAGGGATGGGCGACTTTTATGCTGCCCGGGATGATGCTATTTTTTGTGCTCCTTTTCTTCATAATTCCGAAGATAGACCCCCTGAAGAAAAACATAGAGAAATTCCGGGACAAGTACGAGGAAATGGTTCTGGTGATACTGGCGTTCTTCCTCCTCATCTTTTTGCAGACGATGCTCTGGAACATGGGGATGCTGATAAGCCCGGCGCTCACCGTGCCGGTGGCCGTGGGGCTCCTCTTCATTTACCTGGGATACGTGCTTCCGAAGGCGAAGAGGAACTGGTTCGTCGGCATAAGGACGCCCTGGACGATGAGCAGCGACAAGGTCTGGGACAAAACCCATAGGATGGGCGGAAAATTGTTCATAATGATGGGGATAATCCTGATATTGAGCATATTCCTCGGGAGCGGCTCCTTCTACGTGCTCATCGGGCTGGTGCTCGTGTCCGTAATCTACCTCTTCTGGTATTCCTATGCGCAGTTCCAGAAAGAGAAAAAATAGGAATTCCAGGACATTGTAGGAATTTACAAAACTATTAAATACCGCCCTGTGAAAAAACCATATGCGATATTTGTGGGGCGCCGTGCTGCTGGCCATTGTTCTTGCGGGTTGCATCTCGGATGAGATGGACTCAAATCCCATATGCGACGAGATGCTGGATGAGGTGCATGCACATTTCGGAGCGGGTTTCGTATCGGGCCCCGAAAAGGCCGTGGGCGGCGGGGGCTCCTGCACGTATACTAACATGAATGATGCGGTCATAAGGGATAAAGTCCTGCTTTTTTACAACAGCGGACTTGGCTTTGCCTCGCAAAATAAGGAAGAGATGATTGGCACGATAAGCGATACGAACTATTTCCGGGATTCCGCCCAAAAGAAGATTGTGAGCATGGAGGATTATGTATACGGATATTCAAAGAGCATAGGCAACATACCATCCCAAAACATAATACTGAGAAAGGGGTCCGTAATGAGCGGCGTTGCAGTCCTATTCGCGCCTACAGACAAGTATTACGAGGGCACTCTATTGCACATGGCATTGCTGTTGAGCGATAGGGTGGAGGGCGGCGCAATGCCTTCCTACGGAACCGGGCATTATACCATGTATTTTGGAGACCGCGTTGGGAATTACTCTTTTAACGGAGTGACGTTAAGTGAGGAAAACGACACAGTCCTGAGTGCACTATTTTGCATGGATTGCGACAGAGACGTGGTGCCACGGCATAACATGCTGGTGATGGAAGGCCTGGGAATAAATGCAAATGGCACATGCATAAGAGTAGACAGGGTACATAACAGCTCGATAGAAGGTTATGAACATATAGACGTTACGTCAATCAACTGCCCAAGCTGATGGCAAAGCTATAATAGGTCAGCAGTAGAAAAATGCATGGGGCATCTTCATGCGCACAATCGCAATCACGAACGACGACGGATACACCGAGGGCGTACGCATACTCCTGGATTTCGCGAAGGGGCTGGGGGATGCGTATGCTATAATACCGGACAGGCAGAGGAGCGCAGTCTCGGTTTCATTGACGCTGCACAAGCCGATGAGGATTTACGAGGTGGAGAAGGACATCTACGCCCTGAGCGGGACGCCGGCGGACTGCGCCAGCTTCTGCATCTCCTGTGATGAATTCAAAAAGCCGGACATAATATTTTCCGGGATAAACTGGGGAGACAACGCGGGCATAGGGCCGCTCTTCGGCTCGGGGACCATAGGGGCGTGCTGGCAGGCGGCGACCTACGATACGCCGGCGGTTGCGTTTTCCATGTACAACGGCCATGACCGGATGGGCTGGATGAAAAGGGAGAACTGGAAGCACCCTGAGAAGATAAAGGAGGCAATGGGGCGGGCGTGGAAGGAGATAGGGCCGCAGCTGAAGGAATGGAGCTTCTTCATCGTGAACATGCCCTCGCCTGAGAAACTGGATGGTGCGAAGGTGGTTTTCTCCAAAGATGTGCAGAGGAGAAGGTACAAGGTCGTGATAGAGAAGAGGACGGACCCGTACGGGCACCCGTATTATTGGCTCGGAGGGGGAGAAAGGCCGGTGGAGGAAGGAACGGATTATTATGAAGTCACGAAGAACGGCAACATAGCGATTACGAGGATAAACGTGCAGGGGTTATTCAAGAAGTGATTTGTGAAGAATCAGGCGACTGCATCTGCAGATTCGTGTTCCGAATCAACGCGCCCGAGGTAGAGCTGCGGATTCCTTATCTCGCCCATATCCTTCGGAAGATTGGATGTGATGAGGTGGAATGCGGCCCCGGCGCCCCCAACGGCCTTGCATATTGAATTGAAGAATGCGAATCCGAGGATGTATTCCTCCCCCGTTCCTTCGGGGAAACCTTTCCATTCAATTCCCGAAGCGCGGCAGCTTTCAATTTCCGCGAAGGTCGCCATCCCTTCCGTGGCGCACATGAATGCCTGCGTGTCGCGGACCACTTGCCAGTTCCTGCCTGCGTGGACCGCAACCAGGATGTGCGCCATCTCATGCACGAGGGCGGATGCCCTCTTCTTTTCATCCGGGGACATCTTCCATCCGTTGAAATATACCACGCCCTTGTGCTGCCACGAGACCGGGCCGTTCCTCCTGAACGCCTCCTCCGGATTTTTTTCATTTTTTAATTCATCGGAGAGAGGGGCCCCCCTGGGCAGAGAATAGAGAACTTCTACGCGAGGCAGGAATTCGCACGGCACTGCCCCGAAGATGCGCGCAGCGAACGAGGCTGCGGCGACGCGCCTGTCATAAGAGAAAGAGCTGATTTGGGTTTCACGGTGCCGGAAAGCCGGCCTGGCGGTGGCAGGGGTTCGGGCATGCACGGCTCCAGGCGCTTCCATAATTACATACTATATAACACACTATTTAAACCTTTTTGCCACTCAAATTCAGCAGACCTCAATCTCCACGGACGAGGAAACGTCCATGGACATGGGTATGTCCAGCTTGGCCTCCATCCTCCACGTGACCCTGCGGCCGCCGCTCCACTGCTGGCTGCGGGGTGCGGAATCCGGAATGGAGAATTCCACCTCGTATTTTCCGCTCCAGTATTCCTTTTCCCCTGAGACCTGCTTCGTTTCCGCGTACGCGACCGTCTCCATCACGGAAGTGGTGGTGCGCAGGTGGGTGGAGCGCTGCACGCCCAGCTCCTTGTCCATCCTATAATCGTCCCTCACCATCTCCCTCGTGCTCTCCACCTTCTTCTCCTCAACGCAATAGATGCGGGCGGAGAGCGAGCGGGCGCGGACGGGCTTCTTCAGCTCAAGCGTTATGGCTGCGGAGGCCTTCCCCCCCGCCCTGCAGGCGGAACTTCCAGGGTTTATCCGGATTTTGCTGGCCGCCACGTCAATCTGCCTTGAGATGAAGGCGACCTTGCTGTCTATGAATTTTTTCACTGGCATGGTGGATTGATGCCCTGCAAAAATTATTAATGGTGCGGAAGCGGGCCGGAACGGTTCATGCGGGCATGCGCGGCTTTCACATTCTTTTTAATCCTTGCAGGAGAAGGGTTCGCGGATGCAATCCAAATACGCATGGGCCTTCGGCTGCTTCGTGTTCATGGTTGCGACGGTAGTCCTGTTCAACATGAACCAGGGGCTGGAATCACAGCTCTCATCCACGCAAAGCGAGCTTGGGCAAACCAAGGTGGATTTGCAGATGGCAAACCGGCAGGTGGACTGGCTTGAGGGCGAGCTCCAGGAAACGAGGATCAACCTGCTAATCACGCGGGAAGAGCTGAGCGAGACGAAGAACATGCTGAACTTCACGCAGCACGAGCTGGCGAGGACCATGGCAACGCTTGACCTCACGCAGGGCGAGCTTGAGGCGACGCAGTCCGAGCTTGAGAGCACGGTGGCAGAGTTTGAGCAGCTCGGCGAGGAAATCAGCGAGCTGAGCGAGTCCATAGACTCCTCAATCCAGTGGTTCAAGGGCAATGCGGCGCTGCCCGTGTCCATGAACCGCATATACGTGGACGTGAGGTCCAGCTGCGAGAGCGGCGGGGTGCTGAATCTCGGGTGCGCAGTCTTCATAATGGAGAGGGAAATCCCGTTTGAGTATAGGGACGAAATGCCGGACAGGCTCTATTCCATATCCGAGATGGCCAGGAAGAGGGGAGGGGACTGCGAGGATTATTCGCTCCTCCTGAAGGCGCTCATAAACACCTTCCGGCAAACGGGCAGGGACATGGAGGTCCAGGCGTGGGAATCCAAACCAGGCACGTATGTGATTTATGACGACGGAAGTACAATGTGGTATGTCGCGGGGGAAGGGAAATCCCTGGGCAACATCCAGGACCTTACGCCGTATGTGATTTGTTTCGTGACCGGGTTCCAGGGCTCGCAGTTCCAGGGCCACTGCGTGGTCGCGGTCGGGGACGAGGTGGGCGGCGCGGAAGGGCTGCGGGCGCTGGATGGCGCGAAGACGTTTGAGCCGCAGACCGGGCAATATCTCGGGAGCATCGGCTCGCAATATAACCTGTGCGGGGACGGGGACGAATTTTGCGGCACGGACATCGGCGACATAGTCCTCATAATAGCGGATGACGACCTTTACCAGTTCTCGGAAGGGGGATGGAAAAGCTACGAGTCTTACGGAAGGACGACGGATGAGCTGCAGCGGACCATAAGGGAATTCACGCGCTGAGATTTAATGGGGGACAGACTTGGTTATGGGTGTAGTTTAAAAACACTTTTCTGCAACATAATAGGCATGTCCGACAAACCCACCAGAAAGGGCCTCCCGCCGGTGCCGCCCCCGCATCCCAAGATTCAAACGCCGCGATTGCCATCCATGAGGGCTGCCCCGAATCCATTGAGGGGCACGCCGCCGTTGCACGCCGCGCCTGCAGCTCCCGCATTGCTGGACATCACCCCCCTGCCAGACGCGCCCGCGCCAAGCCGGGGCCGGTGGCCCACTACAACCATTGACGACGCCCAGAGCCTTCTCCTCCATGCGAGGCGCCTCGGCGGGGGCCTGAACCTGCAGGAACTCGCGAAGGGAATTGCCGGATGCCAACAGAAAAAGGAGACCGCCGGAAGGGTGGAATTCCTGGAGATAAAGGCGAGCGACGGCATAACATACAGGATTTATGACCAACACAACAACATGATCTCCAATGAGAAATTCGGGAAGCATGCGGCTAGTTTTGAGTGTGAAGGAAGATACTATTTCGTGTATGTCAATTCAGCAGAGTATCCATGGCCGGAATGAGCCGAAAATAAAGGGCAGGATTTATATAAGTGCGGGGCGAGCATATGCCCGGTGATGGGTATGGCCAAGGAAGGATGCCATGGAATGCTTTGTGATGATGGAATGAAGCTGACGCTCTTTTTCCTGGGGGTAATCCTCGTGGGGGCGCTGGTCTTCTCGCTCGTGAATCCGAAGCCGGTGCAGGTCTCGGGCAACGTGCTGACAAGCACGCAGCAGGACCTGCTTTACGCGAACGGGATGGCGATGAGGAAGGTGTCGCCGGACCTGCTGCGGATTTCCCTGGGCGTTGAGACGCAGGAAGTGACTGCGTCCGAATCGCAGTCCTCCAACGCGGCGGGAATAAACGCGGTCAAGGCGGCGCTCATATCCAACGGCGTCCTGGAGAGCAACATCCAGACCTCGGTATATGATGTCAGCCCGGTGACCACGAGCAGGAAGGTCTGCCCGGTCGCGGACCCGGAATGCGCGGACTGGGAGGCGCAGTGGGTGCAGGAGATCGTGGGGTACAAGACCACGCACATGCTCACGGTGGAGAGCACGGGCCTGGATTCCGCGGGCACGCTCGTGGATGCGTCCGTGAGGGCAGGCTCCAACAGGGTGGATTCCGTGACATTCACGCTGAAGGATGCGACGCAGAAATCAATAGAGGACGAGCTGGCCTCAGAAGCGATGGCCGATGCGAAGGCGAAGGCGGGAAGGATTGCGGCGGGGTTGGGCGTGCAGGTGGGAAAGGTCACCTCCGCCAGCATAAACAGCTATTACTATCCGCAGACGTCCGTGAGGAACATGGTGGGTGCGGCGGAGGCGTCGTACGATGGCGGGACCAGCTTCTCGCCCGGGCAGCTTACGCTCACCGTCTATTCCAGCGCCGTCTTTGAGATAAGGCAGTGATGCCGTATCCCCTTATTTTTGTTTTTCCTCCGGAACAGCCCCGGGCATAGGTTTAAATACCACCGGGGCGTAATAACAACATCCTTCGGGGAGAGGCAGTGATGTCACCCTCCGCGGGAAGAAAATGAAAAAAGAGTGAAAAAATGGATAACAGAGATAGAGGAGACAGGGAATTCTTTGACGCGGTTTGTTCCGATTGCGGCCAGCCGTGCAAGGTTCCGTTTAAGCCGACCGAGGGCAGGCCCATCTATTGCAGGGACTGCTTCAAGAAGCACAGGAAATTCTGATCTTTAGGCAACTAAAGAGAAAGAAATCCCGTTTAATTTTTTATTTTATTTCATCATTTGCCGGCCCGGGAGGGCACCCTAATTCTATTTAAACATTGCACTTCAATTGTAAGGCAGGTTCGATTATACTTAGGCCTCCAAAGGACACGATAGGGAACCTGAAAAGCAGCTGCGTGTGCAAGAACTGCCCCATCTATGGCGAATGCGTGAGGAACGCAAAACAGTCCTTCTTCTGCTTTGAAGGGAAGGCGAACTGCACTCTGGAGAGGTACGGCTGCATATGCATGCAATGCCCCGTTTACAAGACGAAGAAGCTGGGTGGCGGATACTTCTGCATTTCCGGGAAGGCAAAGACAAAATAGCACGCTGTATCCGCGTCATTCGTGGAAATATGGCGAATCCGGGACCTTTCCCCAGTATGTTTCGCCCTGCGCCTCACCTGAGATTCTCCGCAGCATCTCCGGGCAAACGAATTTCATTTCGTACGCGCTTATCCCGTCCTTTGTTTCCCTTTTCACCAAATCCAGGATAACGGCCAGGTTCATCCGCCGCGTGTATTGGGAAAACGCCCACAATATTTTTTCCGCGTCCTTCTCCGCGCCAAGGCGCACGGGAAGTTTCCTGCCCGTCCGGTTAATTTCGCCCAACAGCGCGATTGTGCTATATGTGTCGGTAAACTTGGTGAGCACCCGCAGGGGGTCCTTGTAATGCAGGGATATGTCAACAACCAAGCCGAGCGTTTCTTCCAGATGGGGGCGGGCAAGGTCGGGAGCCCCGAATATCCTGCCCATGCTTTCGGCCAAACCGACGACAATCATTTGCGCATAGTGCTCCTCATGCTGCTTCAATCTTCCGGTACCCATGAGTTTTGCGACCGCGTCCTCCAATGCCTTTTTCCCCAGTGGCTCTGGCTTGGTTTGCGGCTGGGGCCGGGGCTTCACTTCCTGCGCCCGCGGTTCGGGGAGGGGGTCCATGCCGCGCAGGTATTTCCAATTCAATCTGGAACCGGGTGCTTTGCCCTTTTTATTCTTTTCTCCATCAGTTGGCTTATGCCCCGGCTTGGGAACAAAAAACGGCCTGTCCCTCTGCATAACCAGGATATATGTGTAATAATGATTAAAAATATGTGAGAATAGTAGATAACCAGCCCTCATAGTCTAGCCTGGATAGGACGCGAGCCTCCGGAGCTCGGAACCGGGGTTCAAATCCCCGTGAGGGCGAGTTTTTATTTCTTTTCAATGTTATCCATGCATGAAAAAGATGATGGCGCTCCTCCTGTTCGGGATTTTGCTTTTTGGATGCACGCTCCCTTCGCTTCCGGAAACCGGGACGGGCGCCACCGGGCCCGGTACCCCGCATCCGGCAACAGAAGGCAGTCCCGCGGAGCAGCCGCCAGCGACCGTGGCTCCGGAGGTACCGGCGCAGGAACCGCCCCCGCAAACCGCGAACAAGCAGGAACTCGTCCGCTGGTTCGTGATGAACAGGCTGATGGATTCGGAAGGCGCGGTGAGGTATTCGTATAATTCCACTTCATATTCCTCGCAATCGGTATGGATGGTCATGGATTACGCCCTGGACACGTGGGACGAGGGGCTTTTCCAGAAGGAGTACGCGTTCTTCAGCGGGAAATTCGTTGATGGGGATTGCGGGCTCGCATATGCGGCCCTGGACTCGCAGAAGGCCCCCGAACAGAAAAACAACCTTTATTACTCGGCGACCGGGGACAACCTCCGGATTGCGAAGGCGCTTTTCGCCGCGCACGATAGGTGGGGCGGCACGGAGTATTCGGATGCCGCGCAGGGGCTGGGCAGGTCCATGCTTTCGCACAGCGTGTTCGGGAACATACTGGTGAAGGAATCCTACTGGTCCGGAAGCGGCAGCTCGCCGGCGACCAGGATGAGGAGCGCGGACGCGGACTGGTCCGTGCTGGAGAGGCTCAAACTGGAGGGCCAGGGCTGGAACGCCGTGGCCACCGCCACAAGGTCGCGCACCCTCGGCTGCACCGAAAGCGGCTTCTTCTGGCCGGAGTTCAACGTGGCGAACCCGTCCTGCGACTACGGCTCGGGGAATTCCATGGCAAGGACCGTGGATTCCCTGCAGTCTGCGATTGCGTTCGCGGACATGAACGCGCTGGAGCCGGCGGTGATAACCTTCACGAAGATATCAAATGAATACAACCAGCTGCACATCATAAGCAACGGATACACGATACCCCTGAACGGGATAGGCAACAGGCAGGAGGACCCGGGCACCTACGCGACGATGGGGCTCCTTGCGGTGAAGCTCAACAGGTGCGAGTTCGCGGCGAAGATGAGGGACAGGGTGCTGGACTATTTCGTGGGCGACGCCACATCCCCGCTGTATGGCTCCATATCCCAGGGAGGGGACGCATACGCATATGACAACCTGGAGGCGCTCATTTTCCTGGAGGAGTACGGGAAGGTGTGCTGATTCGGCGGCTCCCGAAGGAAACCGGAAAGGAATATAAATGCCGGAAGCGCCTATTTTTCCATGGACGAATCCATACGGCTGGACAGGAAGAGCTTTGAGGCGCTCGCCGGCCAGACGAGGGTGAGGATACTGAAGTCCCTCCTGAAAAGGAGGAAAACCCTCACCGAGCTTTCTCACGAGCTTGGGCTCTCCGCATCCACTACGAAGGAGCACCTGGATGTGCTCGTGGGTTCCGAGCTCGCCGTGCAGGTGGACGAGGGCAGGAAGTGGAAATATTACGAGCTCACCCGAAAAGGGAGGAGCGTCGTGCAGCCGCACGAGCTGAGGGTGTGGATTGTGCTGGGGCTCAGCATAATCGCGGCGGGCGCGGCAATCTTTAACTTATTTTATGCGCTCCAGGCGCCGCAATATGCGGCACAGGGATTCGGGGCGATGGAAACTGCAGCCGCTTCGGGAACGGACGAAACCGGTTCTTTGGGGATTGCGCCAAGCGCGGATGATGCCGCTCTTGGAAGCGCGGATGCGCAGGCGCCCCGCGCAGCCGCGGCCCCTGCAGAGGATGGGAACGGCGCAGAAAATGATGTTGCAATGGAAGGGGCCGGAGACGTGCAGCTTGCGGCCGCGGAACAGGCGCCGGTTCCGTTCCTGGAGGCGGGAATTGCGGCTGCCGCAATCCTTGTGTTCGCATGGGCGCTGCTCTATGCGCGCGGCGAAGGGGCCCTATGAGCCAGGCCCCTCAGCCAATGCAGGCGCTTACTCCGCTTATGCACCCGGAATCGTTGTACTCAAGGCTGGGCTCCTTGCCCTGCGATATGCAATTCACTGCTGCGCTGACGAGCGCGGCCGAGGGGTCGGCGCAGGCGGGGTTCTGCATGCTCTTAAGGGCGTCAAGGGTCAAGTCGGAGAGCGTCCAGCATTCGTACCTGGATACGCAGTTCCTATCGTCGCGGATGGCCTCCATGGCCCCGTCCCTAGCTTCACATGCGGAAGTTTGCGCGGAGCTTGGGCCCGGGACATACGTGCAGCGGACCGGCTCAAGGCACTGGGTAACGGATACGACGCCGGATGGCTCATGCGAAAAGGAGCTGAGCGACCAATGCGGCCCGTTATCGCCGTTGAAATCCACTGAAACCACGAACGGAAGCGGCACGTCTGCGCCGGTGTCAGCCACGCACACGGAGTACGTCCCGTCCACGCTCGTCCCCCTCTCCACCAGGCTGAACTCGGTGCAGGGCAGCGCCTTGTCAGCGAAATGGTTCCCGGTCCTGAAAACCGAATAGTTGCTTATGCCGGAACCCATCACTACGTTTCGCAATATGGTCGGCGCGGTCGAGTTCCAGGACTGGTCAGCCATGAAATTCTCCCCTCCGCGCACGAAGATGTCGTTCAGCGTGAGGTAAAAGTCAAAATCGCTGGCCACAGAATCCAGGTCGTCGAAAGCCAGGCCGGGTTCCTGCGTCCACTCGCTCACTGCGGCTTCGCCCGTATCCGTGTATACGGCCACCTTGGACCATGCGAAATCTCCGCCCATCTCAAAGCTCTGCACGCCCACGAGCGCCTCGCGGCCGCCGCAGTCCATCCTCTTTTCAAGCCAGAGCGTAAGCGTGAGCTCCTCACCCCCCGCCATGTCCGCGGGCAGGGCATAAACGAGCTTTACCGGGGTGAATGGCAGGACGGACGGGGGCTCAGGTTCGGCATGCACGGTCACATTGGGCTCGGCGGCCGGCCCGGAAGCAGGCGCGGACGCTGGCGACGCAGAGGGCTGCCCCTCAGGCGGAGATCGGAAGAGCACACGTCTG
>JAQUBA010000017.1 GCA_028686985.1 Candidatus Iainarchaeum sp. | reverse complement strand
GATGCGAGCGCCTCCACGAGCGATGGTTGTCCACCAGCATGAGCCCCTGCATGGTCGCGCCAGCGAGCCTCTCTTCAATGTCGCGGGACAGGAGGGCCTCCAGTATCTGTTTGTGTCCGGCTTCGCCCATGTTCGCCAGTATGGCGCAGACCCTTCTCTGGAATTCCTTGGACTGGTTTATGTATATGAGCTTGCGGAGCGCCGCGATGACGTTGGTTTTCATGACCTTTATCGCGGAGCCGACCACTCCTTCGGAAAGGTCCCTGTTCCTCACGGCCTCCATCAGGCACTCGCGCGCCTTCTGCTTGGTGGCTTCGGAAGAGCTCCCTTCGGCCATGTAGGCTATCGTGCGGAGCACGTTAATCCTGTGCAGTTCCGGGTATTGGGAGAAGTCCGGGGAAAGCGCAATTGTCCAGAGCTTGTCTATCGCATAGTCGCCGAACTTAACCAGGATTTCCCTGGACTGCCCCACCCTTTCCATGTTGTCACCGGTATCCACCTCGGCCGTGAGGTGCTGGTCTATGCAGCCGATTATGACCTCCGGCCTGGGCGGCGCTGCTGGCGCGCCTTCAGCAGGTGCAGCACCCTCGTTTTCCAGGATTACCTCAAACGCGATTGTATCAAGGACCGGCAGCAGCCCCTTCTCGCGGAGCGCGGCGCGGTGCAGGACGTCCCTCGCAATCTCGCCCGCCTTGTCATCACGGCGGTATTCGCGTGCGAGCTCATCTTTCACCTCCCGGTAGACCATAAGCACCGGGGGAAGGTTTTTCCCCTCAAGGGTTTCCCTGAGGGCCTCAAAAGATTTGTCCGTGTGGATGCGCACAAGTGCAGAAGCGGCCAGCGCAGACTCCTTCACGGAAAGGTCGCCGCCCCTCGCGGCTATGAAGGACTGGATTGAGGCGACCGAATCCTTGCCGTCATCAGAACCTTTTCCGAAGCGGGCCGCGTATTCCCTGACGAAATCCTCTTGCGCCGCGTCCATCTTGTCCGCAAGGCGGAGCATGCGCGGCAGCAAGGCGACGCCGTCCCCAGTATCGTGCACCTCGTTTATCTGGGCCAGCAGCCTGCCGAGGGCGAGCGCCTGCGTGGCGGTCATGCCATCCCCGAGGGTGCCTGCGTATTCAAGTATTGTGTATGCGGCCGGGGCATCCTCCCCTGCGGATGCGCTGGCGTCGGATATGGTGCCCTCGCCGTATCTTGTGACGAAGTCCTCCACGCGGCGCATCTGGAGCTCCCCCATGAATCCAAGCATGGGCAGGACATGCCTGAGGAATTGCTTCGCGCGCTTGTCCCCTATCTGTTCCAGCACGTTGCAGAGAATTGCGGCCGATTCAAGGTCCATGGTTCCAGAGGCGCCGTATGCGAGCACCTCGCCTATGGCTTGGGCCCCGAACTTGCCGACCAGCAGGCCGACGGTGATCCTCTGCTCCTGTTCCATCACGCCCATCCTCGGGAGGATGTGGGCGAGGACGGGGGCGCCATCCGCGCCTGCGGCGCCGCGCGCCGCCTTCGCGAGCGAGATTGCGGTGCCCGGGCTCATGCCGGGGTTCGCATCCATATGCGAAAGTATGAGGGGGAGCGCGGCGGCGCCGATGCTGCCGGCGAAGTTCGCGACCCCATTCTGCTCTTCCTCACTTATGGAATCAATTGCCGGCAGGAGCGCGGACAGGAGCAACGGGTCTTTTATCCCGCCAGATTGCGCCAGCCCCATCGCAAGGGCAACGTCGCTGTCGCCAAGCGTGTTGGCATTCCTGTGGTTGCGGATGTAAGCAAGAATCGGCAGGAGCGCCGAATCCCCGTAGTGCTCGGCGAGCGCATGGAGCGGGAGGTCAAGCACCCCCCCTTTGGCCAGCGAATCGCGGTGGGCGAATGCATGCGAAAGAATTTCACTCGCCGGATTTTCCCCAAGGAGCAGCATCGCCTTCTGCCGTATGTCCGGCTGCCTGCAATACGCATCCAGCAGGAGCGGGACGTAATCATGGGGGTCGGCCGAATCAACGAGCATCTCTGCCGCGGCTTCCCTCCTGCCCAGCGGCTTGCCAGAAAAGAGGGTGGCCGCGAGCTTTGTCACATATGCGTCCACCTGCTGTGCCGGATGGGCCGCAGGCCCGGGCCTGGCCGGTTCCGCCTCAGGTTCAGGTTTGGCTTCCGGCTCTCTCCCGCTTTCCTCCTCCGGCTTGGCGCCGGATGCCCCTCCACTGGAAGCTGTTCCGGGCGCGCCTATGGCGCTGGCTGCCAGAAGTTCGCGCGGCACGGGGGTGGCCACTGTTGGCAAATCTGCCTGTGGTTTGCCTGTTTCCGCTACGGCGGGCGCGCCTGCCGGAGTGCCAACCACCTTCATCCTTCCCGGCTGAAGCGGGATGGGCTCCTCGGCTTCGGGAGGGCGCTTTATCTCCGTAGTCTTCCCCATGTCCCCGCCAACCGCTTCGGCTGCGGGGCCCGGTTTTGCTCCGGGCGAATCCACCGGCTTAGGGGGGATTATGGACGGCGGGGCCGGGTAGGGATGCGAACCCCTGCCCCTCGCTATTGCCAGAAGGCCGGAGCCGTCGGCCGCTGCGAAAGTGCCGGTGGCGCCGAACAGGCCCGGGGCATACACCTTCCGGTCATCCAGGTCTTCCGAAGCCACATGCCCGCTGACCTTCTCAAGGAACCTGCCGAAATCGTCACCGTCCTTGAAAACGAGCTTTTCCTCAATGATTCTCAGGAGCGCCGCGCCGTGCACGTCCTGCGTTATGGAGCCGCCCTCCTGGAAAAGGTGGAGCGCGAGCTTCGCTGGGTACGGCTCGCCCAGCTCGCGGCACGCGGTCACGTATATCATGAACTCCTGGCGAGGGGTGGAGAAGCCGCCCTTTTTCACGAGCTCTTCGTTTCCGAGCATCGCCCCAAACGCCTTCTTGCCGGCTGGCGAACTGAGCAGGTCGTTGGTGACAAGGAACGAGACGCGCTCAACCGCCCAAACGTTCCAGGACTTCTTTATGAATTCGTGGAGTTCCGCTTCGCTGGATATCGCCGGGTTTTCTTCGCCAATGCGCCTCACAACGTCCTTGTAGACCTTGTAGGTGAGCAGGCCCTCCTTGTGGCGGAGGTATGTGACCATCTTCGCAGGGAAGCCGGCACCATGGTTCTGGAAGAGCGAAACATAGAAGTCTATTTCTGCATCCACGGACGGGAAACCCGCCTGCTCCCTGAGCGCTTCGTCCCCGAGTATCGCCGTCTTCGCTTCCTCCGCAAGCTCGTACGGGATAAGGCCTTCCGAGACGCGGTGCCCGATCTGTTCGGTGACGCGGACCTTCCAGAGCATATCCATGAAAAGGCGCATCGCCTTCTCCGGGGTGTCTATGGCCTCGCCGGTTGCGATGACGTGCCTGATGGCATCCACCTGGGCATATGCGCTGTTCCTGTCCATGCGGTTGGGGTTTGAGTCGCCGAACTTGCTTATGACCTCGCGCAGGACGGTTGGCATCTGCTCCACCATCCGCCAGGCGTCCAGCGTCGCCTTCAACTCGGAGTATGCGTTGGCGTTGCCAGCGTCCATGTGCTCCTTTTCCTTTGCCACGAACGTTTCCAAGCCCGCTATGCGGGACGCGGCGGATGGCTGGTAGCCCTCAAACATCTTGAGCAGGCCAATCCTGCCGGTGGGGACGCCTCCGCCGTTTTTCGGGCCGTCCACGATGAGCTGGGTCGCCTCCTCAATTGAGACCTCCCGTTCCATCGCGGCCGTGAGAGACTTCCGGAGCAGCAGCGCGAGGGCGGGGTAGCTGCGGAGAATCTCGGCCGCCTCTGCCCCCCTGATTTTTTCGCCGCGCGCCCTCTGGAATTCTTCCGCCGCCATGCTTAGGTATTTTTTGGACAGCTCAATTTCGCGAGAGGCGGCGGGTGGCTTCGGGGCTTCCCGCATCGGTTCAACTTCGATGTCAATCTCAAGCTCCTCGTCTTCCGGAAGCCCGTGGTCGGCTGCATCAGCATCCGCGGCCTTATCGTCATCGGGAAGGGAAGCGGGCGCCCTCTGGAGAAGATGTGAATATGATGGATTTGCATAGAGCGCACGGGCCTGCTCGGGCCGGCTCAGGTGGAGGAGCTCTCCCGGCATGCTGCCCTCGGCAGAGAGCCTGTGCGTAGCGACCGCGGCAGAGCGTGCCCTCTGCTCATCGGGGGACAGGCTCCCGGCGCCATCTCCGGCAGGAACCGTGGATTGGACTTCGCCGGCGAGCGCTTTCATCACGAAAAGGAACGGGTCCTTCTGGTATTGCTTCTCCTCCACGAACCACTGCATCAGCGCGGCGCGCGTGAGCGGTGCACCGTTTGCGGAGTAGCGCTGCCCAACCGCGGCAACAACGGAATCGCTGAAACGCGCGGAGGGTGCGTTTGAAACATGGAGTACGTGCATGCTCATGTCGCCCCTGAGGGCGCAATCCGCCTGGAGAAGGAGTTCGTAGGCATCTTCCTCGGTCTGGGTCAGGAAAAGATGCTGCCTGGAGAGCGCAAGGGCGCGTTCATGCGTTTTCTTGTCAAACTTTTTTGCCACCTTCTTCAGGATTCTTTCGGAATCAACCATCGCCCTGGGGCGGTCCAGTGCCTTGGGCGTGAGCGAGAGCCTGCCTGCGAATACGCCGCTGTTTTCCAGGGCCTCACGTTTCTTCCCGTATGCGGATGGCTCTGAGGCAATCCTGAGGAGTGTGAGCGCTTCCAGGACATTGGTCGGCACCGCCCCGAAATAAAGGGAAAGGTTGGCCGCCTTGCGGATGTCAAATTCGGAGATGGGGGCGTCCGTCTTCCTGGCTGCCCTCCTAAGCAAGCGCACGGTTTTTCCACGGTTTGAATCAAGCCATTCCCTGGAACGGGTAAGGAAGCCGAGCAGCTGCTCCCCCGTCAGGCTGGAGCCTGGCACGAATGTGGTGAAGTCTTTGGCAAGTTCTATCACTTCTGGGCTGTAGCCCAGGGCGTTGCCTGCACCTGCGACCGCATTGAACTTGGTTTCCAGTGATTCCGGCATCCCTTTAGTAGTAGTGCTCATAACATATAATGTCGCCAAAAATGTTTTTAAAGGGATGCTATTATTGAACACGGCTCACCACAACGCAAAAACGGGGGCATGAAGCGAGAATGGTGGTGTGCGAAGGTTTATTAGATTATTATCGCATATTACGCGCGGGTGGAAGCATGAAAATAATGATAGATGATTCTACGGCTCTCAAGGACGCGGTGGATAGCATAGTGAACCTGGTTGAGGAGGGGCTTTTTGAGGTCTCAAACGAGGGGGTGCGGCTCAAGGCGATGGACCCGTCCCAGATATCCATGATATCCTTCTTCATGCCGAAGGAGGCATTTTCCGCTTATGAGATAGGGGAGGAGAGGAAGATAGGGCTGGACGTGGACCGCCTGAGCAAGGTCCTGGCGAGGGGCGCAAAAGGCGAGAGCGCGGAGCTGGGGCTGGAGGACGGCAAGCTGAGGATTGTATTCGGGGGCGGGAAGAAGAAGAGGACGTTCAAGCTGCCGCTCATGGACATCGGCTCCGGGCTGGAGAGGGAGCCGAAAATAGAGTACAAGAACCACGTGAAGGTGGATGCGGAGGCGTTCAAGGAGATGCTCAGGGACGCGAAGCTCGTGAGCAGCCACATACGGCTAATCCTGGAGGAAGGGAAGTTCCGGGTTGAGATAAAGGGGGATGAAGGCGAGGTGAAGGAGGAATTTGAGAAGGATGCTGAGGAGATAAAGGAGCTCACGGTGAACGATGGCTCAAGGGCGACCTTCCCGCTCCAGTACCTGGAAGACATAGTCAGGGCGAGCAAGGCCGGGACCCCCGTGACGCTCCATCTGGAGACGGACAGGCCGCTGAAAGTGGAATACGAAATAATGGGTGCGAAGAGCGTCTATTACCTCGCGCCTAGGATAGAGAGTGCGTAGGCGCGTGCTTTGGAAACTGAAAGCTCACAGCGCTGAGGGGCGCACTTCCCTTGTGGCGTAGCCGCGGTCGTTTACCTCAAATATCCGCATTGCGCCGGGATTATTCTTCGCGTAATCAATGAGCTGCTGGCGCGTCATGCCCACCAGGTCAAGGTTCGGGTCGTTGGACGCGAAGCGGTATAGCTTGTCCTCCTCGCCGAAGCGCACGTCCAGTATGTTGGTGTACCCCTGCCTGCGGAGGCCGGATACGGTGGGTACGGAAGAAGTGCGGTGCGGCCGGGTCGCGGGCGTCACGGAAGGGCGCTGCGCCGGCTCCTCGCGAAGGAGGGCGGGCTGAGGAAGCTGGAATGCCGGCCCGGTGCCTGCGCCAGAAAGGAGCTCGCGCACTGCCTGCTCGGCTGGGGTGCCGGTCAGTTTCAGGCCAAGCCAAAAGAGCGTGGTCTGTTCGCTGGGCACAGGACCCGCTGAATACTCATAGTTGAACTGCTTTGTAAGTTCGCCAATCTTTTTGGAGAGTGCGAGGGTTTCATTCGCCCCGAGCGAGGCAATGGACGGATGGGACATGATCCTGCCTGCTGCGGATTCAAAAACCGAATGGACATCCTGCTGCCTGCTTTGGGCCATGCCTGTTCCTGCCATAATAACACCTTTATGGTATAATTGCATGCGCGGGAATATTTAAACATTCGGTTTATACCGCGCGATGGCTATGAAAAGCGAGGCGAGCAGCGCGAGCGCGACCGGGCAGGCCGAGGAGGATGCGGCGCTGCCGGGGGCTGGCTGCTGGAAGCGGGAGACGGTTATGTCGTCGCTTATTTCGGTTCCCTGCATGGATATGATGTAGGGGACCGTGTAGTAGCCGCCGCCGCCTAGGGAGCTGGTGTCAAGGGAATATGAAATGGTCTTCCTCTCCGCCGGGGCGAGGAAAAGTATGCCGCGCTCCTCCCTGTGTATATATGGGGGGAAGGTGGCGGTGAGGGTGGGCGTGAAGTAGGTGCTCCCGGTGTTGGTCACGACCACCGTGAATTCCGTGCCGTCAAAGGCGGCGTATGCTGCCGCCTGCTCCGGGAACGGGGCGCTCTCGGTGATGAGGATGTGGGTTATGGAGCTGAAGGAGAAGTCGCCGCCGCGCGCCGACATGCGGTCAACCGCGCCGGACTGGTCGTCCGAGTAACGGGACGCGACGTGCCTTGCGTCAAGGAATGCGAACTCGCGGAAGGTCGGGTCTGCCGGCACCCACTGCCCGCCGATGTTGAACTCCGCCCACGCGTGCTCCTGCCAGGCGTCTGAAAAGACGTAACCTGAGACATATCGGGATTCCAGCCCTATGGAACGCGCGAGCGCGAGGAGGAGATGCGTGTAGCCGACGCACACCGCCTCACGGCCGGCATAAGTATCCTGAGCCGGCGCGTCCCTTCCCCAGAACGCCATGCTGTACCTGACGTTTTTGCTTACCCAGTCCGTGAGGATTGCTGCAGCATGGAGTTGGCCGGAAGAGGAAGATGTCTGGGAGCTGGCGAACTGCGCCATCTCCGCGGTGTAATTGGTGAATTCGGTGGATGGGTATGAAATGTTGGCGTGCGGCGGGTTGGCCGGGAGCGCGGGCATGTATGAAACCTCAATGGTGGCGGTTGCGGTTATGCGCTTGGGCGTGTTCAGGGAATCCGCGCGGTATATGAGCCGCACCTCGTCTCCGTAGCGCACCAGTTCGCCGTCGCTCACGTTCATGCTGGTCATGCGCTGGTACTGGGATTCGGAAAGGAAGGAGCTGTTGAGGAGGACATTGCCGAGCGTGCCGTTGGACTCTATGAGCCACTCTTTCTCAACTGAAGCGACCATGCGGCCGGAGTATGCGGAGAATGAAAGGTTGAGGAGAATGAATAAGAGGAGCGCTTCCCTGGTGCGCATCATTTCAGCCTCCTCATGTGTTCCACCCTCCTGCGGACGAGTGCGGATGTGCCTATGTCGGGGCGGTGCCAGAGCTGGCCGTGGACTGCACGCGTGGCGCATTCCGCCTTTTCCTCGGCGCGCTCAAGCGAGGCGTCCTGCGCCGCGACGGCCACTGCGCGGGAGGCGGTCGTGTATACGGAGCCGCCCCCCTCATAAACGGATGCGTAGTACGCCTTTGCGCCGCAGTCCCAAACCGCCCGCTGATCCACATCTATCTTTGAATCCTTCTTGCCGGCTTCGGGATATCCCTCGGGAACGAGGTATTTCACCACGGTGCAGTTGGTGGAGAAGGCGGCATCCTGAAGGCTGCCTTCGGAAATGGACTTGAGTATGTCGGCGAGGGGCGTGCGCAGGAGCATCAGCGCGTTCATCGCTTCGGGGTCGCCGAAGCGCGCGTTGTATTCTATCAGCTTCACGCCGCCCCTGGTCACCATGAAGCCGCCGTAGAGGATGCCCTTGAAAGGGTTTTCATCGGCGCGCATCGCGTCAACGGTCTGCTGCATTATGGACTTTGCCTCTTCGAGGTCCTTGAGTTCCATGAAAGGGAGGAGGCGGCCTGAGGAATAGGATCCCATGCCCCCGGTGTTTGGGCCGGAATCGTTTACAAATGCCCTCTTATGGTCCTGGACGGGCGGCATCGCGCATAGGCGCGTGCCGTCGCAGAACGCCTGGAGGGAGAACTCCTCTCCATCCAACTTCTCTTCAAGCAGGGCGTGGCCGTCCTTCTTTATGAGTTCGGAAACGTAAGAAAGGGCGTCTTCAGAAGTCCCGAGGTGCTCGCCCATTATGCGTACGCCCTTGCCCCCGGTGAGGCCGACCGGCTTCACGACCACTTCGCCAAGCTCGGAGAGGAATTTGGATGCTTCGTTGATATTTTTGACGAGGAGAAAGCGGGGGAGGCCGGGGATGCCGTGCTTGTGCAGGAGCGTGCGCGCGTACGCCTTGTCCCATTCTATGCGGGCCGCGGCGCGGAGCGGGGAGGCGACCTTCACGCCTGCGGAGGCGAGCATGTCGGAGACGCCCTTCTCCAGGAGCCCGTCCGGGCTGACGAAGCCAAGGTCTATGCCCTTCTCTATGCACCATGCGCCGATTGTTT
>JAQUBA010000009.1 GCA_028686985.1 Candidatus Iainarchaeum sp. | reverse complement strand
ACACTTCCAGAAGATACTACCGTACTGTCTCGCGACGTACTGAACCCAGCTCATGTGGGACTTTAATGGATGTACAACCCAACCCTTGGCTGCTCCTACACAGCCAGGATGTCCCAAGCCGACAGCGATGTACCAAGCCGCGAGGTCGATGTGTACTCTCGCCCGCGACGAGCCTGTTACCCCCAGGGTAGCTTGTCTGACAGATTAAAACCTCACCAATAGGTTATTAATGTTCGTTAAGCCCGGCTTTCGCCTCTGCATCCCACGCTTTTAGAGATACAGTCAGCCCTGCATTTGTCTTTAACCCTCTACATCCGATTTCTGACCGGACTGAGCAGAGCATTGGGCGCCTTTGTTTTCCTATCGAAGGCGTACCGCCCCAGCCAAACTATCCACCTGATGCTGTCCCCTTGCGGGTAAGCAATATTAGTACGATTAAGTGGTGTTTCACTTTTGCCTCAGCCGCCCCCGGAAGGACGGCTTCGACGGCTCCCACTTACGCTGGGTAACCGCACCAATATCACAACAACAGGCTATAGTAAAGCTCCATGGGGTCTTCGTTTCCCTCTGGAAGTCCCCGGCATCTTCACCGGGAAGTGACTTCACCAGGTCCCAGGCAGGGACAGTGGGAGAGGCGTTACGCCATTCATGCAAGCCGCCAATTAAGCGGCGAGGTATTACGCTACCTTAAGAGGGTCAGAGTTACCCCCGCTCTTTACCAGTCCTTTTTCCCCTTGAACGGGGTGTTCGGGTGCTGGCAGTGAGCAGGCGTCGACCTCCATACTAAGCCTCTCGACTTTGCGGAGATCTGTGTTTTTGGTAAACAGTCGCTCTCCCCTGGTCTGTGCCACCTGCCTCTTCGCAGAGGCAGGCATCCCTTCTTCCGAAGTTACGGGACCATTTTGCCGAGTTCCCTTGCCTGGGTTATCCTGACACACCTGAGCCTTTTCAGCTAGGGGCACCTGTATTAGTTCTAGGTACGGTCGCGAAAGATCGGAACCGTTCCCTTTTCATGGATCCCAGGAATTAGCCGAAGATTGCTCCCATTCCAGCCTTTAATCAACTTCTCCTCATGATAAGACTCCATTGATTTATGGCTGTTAAGCAGGGTCTCCCCTGCTCGGCCTATCCCAGGATGTCAGGAACGGAACTTGCGTTGCCGCGTCTACTTTCGCGGGACGGGAATATTGACCCGTTTCCCTTTCGTGCATTCGGAATTGCCTATGCACTTAGGATCGCCTAACCCTCAGCTGACAAACATGGCTGAGGAATCCGTGCCCTATCAGGTGTCTAGGATTCTCACCTAGATATGCTGCTACTAGCGCCAGGATATTCATACCAGAGCGGTCCACGGGAGCTTACGCACCCGCTTCTGCCCGCCCCGGTCGCCCCCCTACTCCACAAGCTTGTGGCTTGGGTGGGGTATCGGGATCTAGCTTAGCCCCGTATATTTTCGGAATCCGCATCCTCGGCTGGTCCGCTATTACGCGTTGTTTGAAGGATGGCTGCTTCTAAGCCTACCTTCCAGCTGTCTAAGGATAGAGACGCCTTTAAGATTGACACTTAGCTAGAACTTAGGGCCCTTAACCCCACGTACGGTCGTTCCCGAAAGGGCTCACCGGCTTACCCTGTGAAACCCGACTGCCGCCTTCTACGGAGGGGATGGATTCGGAGTTTGATAGGAAAGTGACTCCTTTCGGAGCCGCTCTTTCCATTCAGTGCTCTACCCCATCACCGTCCTCCAGCGACGCTGTCCTGAGAGACATTTCGGAGGGAACCCGCTATTGCCGAGTTCGACTGGACTATCACCCCTACGCCTAGGTCACCCAAGAGGATATACCATCAATGGTTGCGGGCCTCCACCAGCGATCAAGCTGGCTTCGCCCTGCCCAGGTGTAGATCACTCGAATTCGGGTCTGAGATGGGTGACTGAACCCCGTTTCCGAGGTCGCCCCTGGTTGCCTGCGGGCGCTCGCTTTCGCTTCAGTTTTCGCTTCGCCACACATCTCAACTCCCTGGCTCTTGCTTCGAGAAGAAAGACAAGACACCGGTTAATCCGCCTCGATCCAACCCTTGCGGGAATTCACTTCGGCGGACCTGAACCCTTTCATGCCTTGCCTGCCTGTCTCCATGTAGTTTCAGGTTCTTTTGACTCTCCTTCCGGAGTCCTTTTCAGCATTCACTCGCGTTACTAATTCGCTATCGGTCTAGCGCCACATGTTTAGACTTGGAGCTTGGTAGCCCCATGTTCCCGCCCTCAATCCGGAGGACGGTACTCTTCCTGGATCGCTCCCCCTCGTTTCGCATACGGGACTGTCACCCGCTATGGTGCGGCTTTCCAGCCGACTTTTGCTCGCTCGGAGGATGCTCCCCGCCACATCTACCCCACATTGCTGTGGGGAATTCGGCTTGGTCTGGCCGGCGTTCAGTCACCTTACTGACCGGATCCCGATTGGTTTCTCTTCCACCCGGTACTAAGATATTTCAATTCCCGGGGTTGTTGTACGCCTCAGTTGCCCGAGGTGTACACGGCTCAATTCCAGGATCACAGGTTGCGTGCACCTACCCTGGACTTATCGCAGCTTACCGCGGAGCTTTGCGGGCACTAGCCAAGCCATCCACTACATGGATTGCAGCAATATCCACACTTTGAGTTTCCACCGGACGAATCCGGCTTTAACTCAAACTTCCTTGCTATCCTTTCGTACTCATGATGGACGGCACCCGAACGGCGGCAAGACCAGAGTAGATGAGGCCTTTTCCACCGGTACCGGAAACGGGAAACCCGAAACCGGAAACGGGATTGTCCGGCCTTCCTTCAGAGAAGGAAAAGCCTAATGCTTTTGTCAACGCGCCATTGCCGAAGCAAGCGGGCGCTCAAAAGAGCACTCCCCCTAACGGAGGTCTACTTATAAGAGCTGAACTATTTAAAAAGGTTTTCTTGCTCCGACGTAAGAATTGGTGCCGGGAAGGGCGCGCTCCACCGAATATTGCACAGAACGCGCGGGAAGGGAAGGAGTTTCATTCCTCGTGCAACTGCACTTCCCTGCTCAGCGACCAGCTGAGGACGGTCCTTATCGCGACTATGAGGGCGATGGACGTCAGCTCGTCCAGCGTCACGGCGACCATGAGCCTTATCAGGTCCGCGGCGACGAAGAAGTCCAGGGCGAAGATTATCTTCTGGATGAGGATGCGCTTTATGTGCTCGTATTCCCTGAACTTCTGCTTCAGGAAGAGCTCCGCGCGCACGAGGCGGTAGACCGCATGCGCGACACCGTATATGAGTATTATGACGCCAACGGATGCTATGAGGACGGTTGCCAGGTCGAGCAGATATGCGATTTCCGCCGGAAGCATGGGATTGGAAGGCAGAGAAACTTTAAAATGGGTGCTGGCAGGGGACAAAAAGGGTGGGGTGCGTAAGGAGCCGTTCAAGGAGTCTCAGAGTGCAGTGGGAGGGGGTCAGAAAAATAGAAAGAAATGGGGGGAGCGCCCTCCCCGCGTTTCTTCTATGGGAAGAATTGCACGGCAAGCCACGCGAGCAGCACATAGCGCAGGCTCCTCCCGGCCGCGCAGAAGAGCACGTATCTCCAGACCGGCACCTTTGCCGCGCCCGCCGCTATTCCAGCGATGTCAAAGAATGGGTTCGGGAGGAAGGAGAATACCAAGATTGCGGCTGCGTCGTTCTTCTTTATGAGGGCGAGGAATTTCTCATATTTTTTACGGTGCGCGAGGCTTAGCGCCCCGTCCCCGACCATGTAGCCGGTCAATTCGCCGAAAGCGGAGCCGATTCCTGCAGCTAATCCTACATATATGGGGTCCAGGATGGTGGCCATCGCCGCGACCACCGCCCAGCCCGGAGCCGGGATGAAGAGGGTTGCGGAGGAGAGCGCGGAGATTATGAAGACACCGGCGTATCCGTAATTTCCCAGCGCGGCTATCCTGTCATTTAGGAGTATCACTGCGGCTGCGATTGCCAGCCCGAATAATATCTGTATTATCGCCTTTGCCTTCTCTTTCACGGGTTAAATGCCGCGGGATGGGTTAAAAAGATATTGTGCAGGAATGGATATGGGTAATACTTATGTCGGGTACAGCCATCAAGCTTGCGTTGTTTGCAATTTTCATTGGCATCATTGCGGCACAGTCGGACTTCAGCAATGGAAATTCCATAAAGGAAGGGATTTGCATGCTCGCGGACACTGCCCGCGCGATAATGGCCTCCGTTATATTCGCGCTAATCATAATGGCCGCTGTCGTGTATGCGGCAGGGCAGGTGTTCGGGGCGGAAACCCGCTCACGCGCGACCGTTTGGGCGACCGCGATGCTGATCGGCGCTGTTATTGGGATACTCATCTACGTGCTCGTGCCGCAGATACTGGACACGTTCGCCGGGGTGCAAGTGGACGTGCAGGGGGCATGCTGATAAACGGTGGGCGGATGCCTGCGGCATGCTGCAGGGGTGCATAGGAAGATGGATTATGGGGGGAGGGAGCTCGCGATAACGCTCACTATCACCATAGTCGTATGGGCAACCTTCATCGGGATATACGCCTACAACCTATTCAGCAGCGGGCCGACATTTGACATGGCCTGGTATTTCCTGGAGGAAAATCCGGAGGGCGGAACCCTCGCCTACCCGCTCGGTGCGATGGCTTATTTCGCGTTCATACGGAGCTTCGCCGGGACGCCGGAATCATTCACGGTTGCATTCCATGCCCTTTCGCTCGCATGGCTCGGGCTGCTGTTCTTCATATACGGGAAGATGATGCGCATTGAGCGGCTGCTGATGGTTTCCATCATATTCGCAATCCTCATCTATTTCGTGATAGACCGGGTGGAGATTGTCGCGGTGGCGCTCGCATTCTCAGGCGCGTATCTCTTTTCCGAAGGGAAGAGGATGGGGGGATGGCTTGCCGCAATCGCCGGAGCGTTCGTGAAGGTATTCCCCGTGTTCCTGCTGCCCCTGTTCGCGATACCGGAGTGGGGAAAGAAGGGCGGGGCGAAAAGAGTGGGGATTGCCGGCGCGGTTTGCGTGCTCCTGCTGCTCGCAAGCCCGGCAACCATCAATTCCCTCATGTACCAGTCACAAAGGGGGCTGCAGGTTGAGAGCGTGTATTCAAG
The DNA here is from genome assembly GCA_028686985.1 of Candidatus Iainarchaeum sp. Lineage (GTDB taxonomy): Archaea > Micrarchaeota > Micrarchaeia > Anstonellales > Bilamarchaeaceae > CAIXOA01. Next base: position 39,386 of record JAQUBA010000009.1, on the reverse strand, counting down.
CGTGCTGCTGGCCGCCAATCAATTCCTGGACATGGGCATACGGACGCAGGAGAGCTGGGGCTCGGTGCACCTTGTGCTGCCCGAAGGCCTGCAGTGGCTCGTGCCTGCATCCACCCTTCTGCAGGCGGCGGCTGTGGGCGCGGTCATCCTCGCATACGCGCTGGACAAGCGCAGGGGGAGCAGGTTCTGGGAATACTGCTTCCTCGTGCTTGCGGTTGGCGTCCTTTTCGGGAAAATCGGCTCCACGCAATTCATGCTCTGGCCGGTTGCGTTCGCGGTGCCGCTTATCGGGAAAGGGGATATGCGGCTCTATGCGATGTGCATCGCGCTGGCCGTGTTTGCGATACTGGTTTTTCCGTACGGATGGTACTCCCTTTACATGATGGAAACGCTCCCGATAGCGGTGCTGGCCGCGAGGAACCTTGTGCTGGCCGGCATGGTTGCGCACGTCGGCCTGCGGCTAAATGAAAAGGGAATGGAGAAAGCGGAGCATGTGGCCCGGCCCGATCTTTGAGTTGCCCGCCTTCCTGCCGCCGAAAACATAGCCGGCCTCGGAGATTTTTACGCTCCCGGGCTTCACGCCCTTGAGGAGGTCAAAAAGGAACTTGTAGCCCTGCGGCTCGAATCTTTTGGTATTGGAAGCGATGCTTTTGAGGGCCCATTCACGTTTCGCGCCGAAATAGCCGGAAAGGATGTCGGAAACCTTCGGGCAGCCGCAGATTGAAAGGCGGGCATCGGCAAGGAAGGACGCGCCCCATGAGATTAACCTCCTGTGGGCGGGCCAGCCCTTCACCTCTTCCCTGCATGCGATGGCAAGGTCCGAGCCGTCACGGAGAAGTTTGTAAATTTCCGGAATCTTTTCCGGAGGGTGCTGGAAGTCGGAATCCATCACGATCACGAACGGCGTTTGCGCCGCCTTTATGCCGTCAATTATGCTTGCCGTGAGGCCGCGTTTCCCCCTCCTTTCAATCAATTTGAGATTTTTGCCGGCCTTGGATTTTACGGTGCGGGCGGTTGAATCGGTGCTGGCATCGTCAACCACCAGCACGTGGATGCCGGGATAGCCCGCAATCAGGAAATCCAGCAGGGACGCAATGTTGGCCCCTTCATTGAGGGTCGGCAGGATGACCGTGAGGTTGCCGTAATCCCCCATCTAGCCAATCCTCCCATAAACTGTGGAGTAATTCCCTGCATAATATCTCGAATAGCCGGCGGGTGTGAAGTTTTCAATAGGAGGGGAAACGACCACGTAATCAAATTCCGTTATGGACGTGTTCTTCCTGAAAATCCTGTCCTGCCAGAAGATGGCGGCGAAATCGCTTTCTTCCACATCGTAATCCGCCCTCCAGTAGTCCTGCACGAAATCCTGCGCAGATGCGGAAGTGAGGTTGTTCTTCCTGTAGTCAAAGAGTATCCAGCCGAAGTCCAGCGGATTGCCGTAATCCCTCCTCTCTTCTATGGATTTGTAGGAGATGGAGATTGTATTGACCTGGTACTGCCCGATGAAAAGGACGTTCTCCTTGCCGGAGAGCATGAGCCCTATTTCCTTTCCCTCGCCGAAGGATGGGATGTAGCTAGGGTTCCATTCCGTGAAGAGGGCGACGGAGCAGGAGACCGCCGCCAGTATCGCCAGTATGAGGGCTGCGAACGCATCCAGCTTTTTTCCGGAAGGGACCAGCAGGAGGGCCGAGAAGAATGCGACGGGCGGCATCGCATAGTAGTAGTACCATGGCCTCTGCCCAAGAAGCAGCAGGAAAAAGAGCAGGAGCATCCATGCGGAGAACATGAGGTTTTTCCTCCACGTGGAGGCAAATGAGATGAGGGAGGCGGCGAGCACCGGGAGCATGAATAGCAGGATGAGGGTGGCGCCCCAGACCACATTGGACAAGAGCTCGCTTGAATAGTCATATACGAACATCTTTCCTGTGTCGGTGAAGAAAATGCTTTCCGAAAGGCCCAGGCCGGATAGCGAGAGCCAGAATAGCGCGAGGCCGGCGGGAACCGCAAGGAGGGAAATGAGGAATGCGGGGCTGCGCAGGCTCTTCCGGTCAAACTGGAACACGTATGCGATGGCGAGGGCCGGGATCAGAAGGGCCACGACCGATTTGGTGATGGCTGCGAGGAAGGCGAAGATGCCTCCGAGAATGAAGTTGGATGGGCCTGGTTTCTCCCTTGTATAGAAATACAGGGAGGCGAGGATTGTGGATAGCATGAACGTTTCCATGAGGAGTCGGCTCTCCACGCTGAAGGAAGGGAGGGCGGAATAGAAGATGAGGGAGGCGGCGAGCGCGGTGCCTTCCCCGGAGAAGCGCTTTATTATGAGATACAGGAGCGCGGCGTTGAGGAGGCCGAATACCATCAGGGGAATGCGGTACGCATATTCCGGGGAACTGAAAATGGCCGATGTTATGGGCAGAAAAAGGGAAGATGCAAAAAAGAATAAGCCTGGCTTCCAGGGGGCGGGGTAGCCGAACCAGGTGGGGAGGAAGGAGGGGTGTTCCGCCTCCTCGGCAATCATCTCCGTGTATAATGTTTCATCAAAGGAGAAGGGCATCGCACCAAGGTATGCGAATTTGGAGATGAATACGATGGTGAAAAGGGCGAGGATTATCTTGCGGAACATAGTTTCTTGGATGGTGCGGGAGGTTAATAACTGTTCCCTGAAGGTGACCGAGCACATTAAAAACGTTACTAGGAACTATACAGAAGCAAGGAGGTCAGAAAATGGATTTGACAAAGATGATTAGCGGGCTGATGCTGGCTGCGTTGGTCCTTTCAAGCGTTGGCTTTGCGAGCACTGCTGCAAGCACGGGCATAATATCCGGCATTTGCACGCTCTACGAAACCGTTAATGCGGTGCTGGGCGCGGTCATATTCGTGCTCATCGTGCTGGCGGCGGTCGTATACGCTGCGGGCCAGGTTATGGGCGCCGAGACCAGGGCAAGGGCCTCGGTCTGGGCAACCTCCATGATTATCGGTGCCGTCATCGGCATAATAATCCTGGTTCTGGTTCCGCCTGTGCTGCAGGCAATGGTAGGCACAAATGTGACTATTGCATGCGGTAGCGGCACCGGTACCGGCACCCTCTGAAGATTGCAAAAGGGCGGGGGCTTAGGCTCCCGCCACCTTATGTTTTAGTTTTTCTCGGATGCTGTTTCTATAAAACCGACAATCCCATCTGTCAGCTTTGAAACTAGGAATAAGAACAACAAAAATGCCATGGATACCGACGCCGCCTGCACGGGCCCAAGTCCGACCGGGGCGGGCATCTGGTTTGCGAACAGGTAGAATCTTACGGGGATTACGAAGAAAACGAACATCAGCGCCCAATAGCGTATGGGCCTCCTGCCGAGGTATTCGAAAAAGAAGGGGGAGAGCGCGGACAGGGACCGGATGCGGATTGCGCGTCCCACGCAGATGTAGAGCATGATGGATAGGAGGGAGGCGAGCGCCATGAAGGAGGGGGACGCCCCCATCTTGTAGGGCGGGACAAGAAAGAGGAGGGCGACGGATAGGAAGAGGGTTGCCGCGAATATTGGCAGGAGGCCCTTCTTTTCATATATTGATTTGCCCGCAAGGAACCCGAAGAGCATCACCGGGAGGTAGAAGACTGCGGCGGGGTAGCCGCCGAGGTATGCGGCGCTGAAATCCGGGAGGGCGTCCGCGGAGAGGAGGGCGAGGTAAAGGGCGGGCGGGAGAAGGATGCCCGCATAAATGAAAAGTTCCGGGAGGACTGCAATCAGGAGGGTGGGCAGCGAAAGGAGGGCGATGAGCATGACCTCGTCCATGGTAAATGGGGCTGCCCCTGCGAGGAGCATGAGGAAGAATGAGATGAGCACGAGCTTGCCGAACCTCCCGATGGAGTCCAATGCATAATTTTTGGGGCTGCCTTTCCTCTTTTGGGCGAAGAAGAAAAGGGACATGCCGCTTGCGAAAATGAATAGGGGAAGCACGAAATCGCCTGCGTGCAGCGAATCTTGCTTATTGTGCATAAGGAAGTCGGGGCCTCCGCTGAGCAGCGCGTAAAGCGTGAAGAAGACCATCAGCACGATTGCAAGCCCGCGGAAGGCGTCTATCTGGCGAAGCCTCATCGGATTAGGGATGCACGATAGGTATTTTATCCCATTTGCAGGAATAATGCTGTGAGGGGCTACGTTTCTTTCCTGATTGTGCTCGCCGCGCTGGGCGTGTTCGTGGCAGCGGCCGCGCTCCTGGCCGAGCCGCATTACTATTCCAACGAAAAGGCGATAAGCGTCATGAGGATGGAGCACATAGAAAGGAACGTGAAAGAGAACATATTGCAGGCAACCTCTTACGGAATGCGTGCAGGCGCGGATGCGTATGATTTGGCGGTGCCTCCGGAGATGCGGGTGCCGCAGGAGAGGGAAGTTGCGGTAAGGGCGGCTGCCTATGCCTCGCTGGCGCAGCTCGGCGCGGATTTGTGGGACGAGGATTACGAGGTGCAGGTGTGGTGCGGATATGCTGCTTCGGGGGAGCTGGACGCGCTGCCCGGAAGGATGAGGGATGCGGGGGGGGTAAGGATGTGCGCGGCGTGCCAATCCATTGCGAGCCCCGCGTGCGCACCTTTCATACAGATAAATCAGGTCGCGCCGTACGGGGCCGGGCTGGAGGACTCCATCCAGCTGAAGGGGCCTGAGCCGCCGAACCCCATACTGGGCGGGGTGGTGGGGATTTCCGTGTATTCATCAAAGTATGATGTTGCGGGGGTTTCGGTTTTTCCCACCGGTGAAGTGATACGATGAAAGCGAAAAACCGGAAGGGGCAGGTTGCGGCGGAATTCCTGCTCGCGTTTGCCGCATTCCTCGTGCTGGTAGGGGTCATTGTTGCAGGTGCGAGGGCGCTGGAGGCGGGCGAGAGGGGAATGCAGGATGCGGCCGCGGACAGGGTGCTTGCCGAGGAGTCCTCCTCTGCGATGGGCGCGGGGTGCTGGGCAGGGAGGGCAAGCGCGGACTTGCCGCTCGCGCATGTGGTTTCCGGGGAGAGGGTGAGCGTGGGCGGGTCGTCCGGGATGATAATCACGGGGTGCGGTGGAGTGGAGGGGGAGCCAGTATGACGGAGGGGATGCACGCACGGTGCATGAAGGCGGTGGCGACGTTTGATTTGCTTTTCGCAACCATTCCAGTCATACTTATGCTTAGCAACATCCTGCTCTTCTCTGCGCTCGCCGAGCACAAGGCGGAATCCGACATTTCCCTGCTTGCGAAGGAGGGGAGATTGCTGGCGGTATCGGATTACGTGGTGGAGTACGCGGGAGTGGAGAAGGACGGGGGCTTCGGTTTCGCCGCAAGCTACCGGCCGAATCTTATTGATGGCGATGAATTGGGCGCAGTGGACGTCGCCGCGCTGGAAAGGGAGATGGGGCTGGAAAACCTGGAAATCGGGTTTGATGCGGATGGAAAGAACTGCATCTACAGATTAGTAGTCTATAATGAGAATATAGAGAAACTGTACTTCTGCGCGGATTAGATGGACTTGCCCCAGGCCGCCAATCTCCATCTCTGGCCCACGCGCCTGCTTACCGCAACCGTGGAGCCCTTCACGACGCACACCGGCTTCTTGAGCTTCGTTAGGACCTGCCCCTTTTTTATAGCGGCAATCACGCCTATGCCCGTGGCGGTGCCCACGTTTATGACTATGGGCTCGCCCATCTTCAGGGGCGGGTTGTCAAAGCCCTCCCTCTGTATGAGGTGGTGGTCAAACGCAATCTCGGCCTTCGCGTCGGGAAGCGAACCCGGCTTTCCCAAAAGGCAGCCGACGAGCGAGTCCGCCTTCGCTACGTTCGGGTCCAGGGGAGTGCCGATCGCAATGAGGCCGCCGGGTGCAGCGGATTCAAGCGGGCCGCCCTCGCACATGAGGGATTCCACCTTCACTTGCACCTCCTTCACCACCTTTTTTGAAGTCTCAAAGCCCGGGCGTATGAGCACCATATCCCCCTTCTTCATTGTTCCCTGGACCAGGGAGCCGCCGAGGACGCCCCCCTTCAGGTTCGGGATGGGGGTGCCGGGCTTGTTTATGTCAAATGAGCGGGAGATGAACATTATGGGCGGCAACGAAGTGTCGCGGTGCGGCGTCGGGATTGACCGCTCTATCGCGTCCGCGACCGCATCAATGTTTATCCCGTAGTTGGAAACTACGGGGATTATGGGCGCGTTTTCCGCTACCGAGCCCTTCAGGAAATTCCGTATGGATTCGTAGTGCGCCTTCGCCTGCTCTTTCGTGACGAGGTCTATCTTGGTCTGCACCACCACGACGTTCTTTATGCCGGCTATGTTGAGTATCATGAGGTGCTCCGCGGTCTGCGGCTGCGGGCACGGCTCGTTCGCGGCGATTAGCAATAGCGCGCCATCCATTATGCTGGAAGCTGAAAGCACTATTGTCATCAGCGTTTCGTGGCCAGGCGCATCCAGGAAAGAGACGCGCCTCTTCAGTTCGGCCTTCCCGCCGCACTTGGGGCAGTTGTCCTTGAGTGTGTGCAGATCGCATTTGGGGCAGAAATAGATGTTGGTGTCCGCGTAGCCGAGGCGTATGGAGATTCCCCGCTTGACCTCCTCGCTGTGCGTGTCGGTCCATTTGCCGGTGAGCGCCTTTGTGAGGCTGGTCTTCCCGTGGTCCACGTGGCCGAGCAGGCCTATGTTCACCAACGCCTGCGGGGAGGAGCCGGTCACTTCTTCTCCTCCTTCTTCAGGAGCCCGTCCAGCGCGGCCTGGCCGTACGATTCTACGACGACATTCACCTGCGCGTTGTCCGCGCTGAAGAGGTTGCCGCGCACCATCTTCTTCTTCCTCATCCCCTTGCGGGTTGGGTTGAAGCCCTGGCCGCCGGAGAGGAGGACCTTCATCTTCCTTGAGCCGGAGATGTCGCGCCTCATGGGCATGCCGCTCGTGTCGCTGCCGCCGCTGAGCTTCAGCGTGTAGCCGAAAAGCCCGAAGTCGTCGCCCTGGACCGTGTCGCCCATCCTCTTCCCAACGAAGAGGGAGCGCTTGTCCTCCGCGACTTCGACGGAATACGATTTGCCTGTCTTTTTGTCAGATACAACTAATTTCAATTAAACCACCTATAATAGGGGAATAAAATAAGGAGGAAAAAATAAAAAGGGAGTAGTGAACTCAGGCGTTCTTCATTTTGGCCTGATACACGTACCCATCGTCGCCGACATAGTAGAGGTGGCCCCTCTTCTTGTCGACCTTCTGGGTCCCTACCTTCTTCTTGGAGCCCCTCTTGTTGTGCTTCATCGGCACCCTCCAGACGTAGCCGTCCTTGCCGACGAAGTAGAGGTACCCGTCCTCCCTCATTATTTTCTCTGTTCCGATTTTGGATCCCATGGTTTACACCCTTAAAGTTACGCTGCGCCTATTCGGAAGACAAGAAATATAAAGCTATCGTCGAGACCGACGTGAGCGTTTTCCTACGCGTTCGGACACGGGCGCTCACGACGCACAATCAAAAAAATTCGGAAAGCTTGGAGTGGCGGGCGCGCTGCTGCCTCTCCAGAGGGGGGGCGTCTTTCTTCGCAGATCCGCCTCCTTCTTCTCTCTCCTCGCGCTTTGCGGGCTTTGCCTTATCCGTGGCGGCTTCGGATGGGGGTGCAGCGCCCCTCCCCTTCTCTTCTCCTCCCTTTTCCGGTTCCGCATCTTTTTTGCCTGTCTTTTTCTCCCGCCCCTTCTTTTCCGGCTTCTCCACGAGCACGCCCCTGGGGAGCAGCGTGGAGAGGAACTCCGCCTCCTTCTCGTCAAGCCCGTAGAGGGACTCCACCTCGCCCGGGCGGTTTGCGTGCATCCATGCGAGGATCGGGAGGAAGCCCTCCGCCTCCTTGCCGGAAGTGTGGAGCCGCCTGCCGGCCTTTGCGCGGAGGGAGCGGAGGGTTGCGCGCGTGGCCGTGGTCGCGGACATCTGGCGCAGGTACGTGGGGAAGGAAAAGCGTATGAATTTCTGGCCCGCGCCGGGGCGCGCGAGCGCGGTGCCGGCGCACATCAGGTCCCCGGAGTAGCGGAGGAAGCCCCAGTACTGGCGGGAACGTATCCTGCCGTCAAAGATGTCGGCGCGGGAGAGGGAGGAGTAGGCCTCCGCGAGCTCATTCCCGGAGAAGACCGTTGGGAGGTTCTCGTCTATCCAGAGCTTGAAGTAATCGTGCTCCACGTCGCCGAAGCCCGCCTCCCTCGCCTCCGAGTAGGTGGTGGAGCGGTAGAGGGCGGACATCCTGGCGAACATGTCCTTCCCGCGGTCGCGCATGCCGGGCGAGCATGCCTGCAGGTCGTTTATGGCGCCCCGTATGTCGCCGTTCGCGTTCTCGGAGATTTCCCCTATTTTTCCTATGGGGCATTCCAGCCCCTCCTTCTCCGCGATGCTGGAGAGCAGGCGCGCAATGGATGGGGCTATCGCCCTCTTGAGCGTGAGGATGTCGCACAGGAAGCGGAGGGAAGAGATTTTCTTTTCCCATGCGTTCGTCGCCGTGAGTATTATGGGTTGCGCCGGGGAGCGGAGCACGGATGCGATGGAGGATATGCCGCCAGAGTCCTCCCTGCCGGACATCGCATCCACGTCATCTATCAGCACCAGCTTGCCTCTCCCGGAGAGGGTGGAGGCGAGCATCGCGCCGTGCATCACTTTTTCCACGCGCTCCCTGTTGCGGAGTTCGCTTGCGCCCATCTGCACGAGCTCCAGCCCCATTTCTGCGGCCAGGGCGACCGCGAGCGCCGTCTTCCCAGTTCCGGTGGGGCCGGCGAGGAGGATGGGCTTGCCCGGCTCGCCCCTGCTCCAGTTGAGAGCCCAGCGCCTGAGCTTCTGCTTAAGCTCGGTGTTGCCGGGTATTTCCTCAATTTTTTGAGGGGCGTATTTCTCGGTTAGGAGCATCATGGGGATTATGCATATAATGATTTAATTGGTTTCGGGCTAATTGATATGCATGCTGAAGACGGTGGAGGCGCTGATTGCGCTTACAGTTCTGCTCTCTTTTTCGTCTTTTCAGCTCCTGCACCATCCGGTCCAGCACTCCTCCATCTACCAATACGAGCTTGCCGAGGATGCGTGGAGGGTCATATGGCTCAGGGGCGGGCTGCAGCCCGCAATGCACGATGAATGGATGGGCGGGGTGTTCGGCATCAATGAACGCAGGATTGATGAGGACGCCGACAGGATAACGGAACTGACCGGGCTGTGTGTGGAGATGGACGCGCTGCAGGCGACTTCCTGCATTCCGGGCGAGGGGGCGATCGTGCTGCACAAGAACGTGATGGCGCCTGCGCCCATTCCGGTCATATTCAGGATGGGGCCGGAATAGCCTGGGGTGGAACCCATGATGGAGGGCAGGGCCTGCAACGCTGACGCCGGAAATCTTATAAATGTGCTAAAAGAAAGACGCCCATGCCAGAGGATTTCTCAAGATTTTCCGCGAAGGTTCTCGCGGCGGTGAAGGGCAAGCTCTCCAGGAAGGAGGCGGGCACCCTCTCACGGCTGCTGAACAGGACCAAGAAAAGGAATGTGGTGCTTGCCGCCGGGCTGCTCTCCGCGCTCAAGGTTGGCGGAGCCAGCAAGGCGGAAATAGACAGGTTCGCAGGGGTGCTGGAGAAGGCGCACGTGCGAATCCTTGAGGGGAAGGAGCCGTTCACGAAGGCGGATGAAGGCATCCTGGAGCGCATTTTCAACGACGCGAAGATGCCGCTCAGCGCGGAGAAGAAGCTCAAGCACAATGTGCAGGGCGACAGGGACGACCTGCTGGCCGGGGAGATAGTCAATTCCATAATCATGAGCACCTCGCAGAGGCTGAAAGGGTTCGTGCCGGAGAAAAGGGTGCCGGTCGTCAGGTTTGAGGAGGAAGAGGAGGAGAAGGTGAGGAAGAGGGCAAAGGGATGAAGGTAAAGCTCACTCCGGAATTATCCTATATTATAGGATTGTGGAAGGAAAGGCGGGCCCCGTCGGGGCTGGGAGTGAGCGGGAGCGAGGAGATTCTTGCTGCTTTTACTGATGCGTGCATGAAGGCGAAGATTGCCGAGGCCGGGAAGATACTGGGCGGCGAGGATACTGTATACTTCTATAATACGGCTTATAGGCGGTTTTTCCAGAAGACCGTGGAAGAAGAGGGGGAGAGGTTCAAGTACAAGAACGAGTACAGTGCTTCTTTTTTGGCGGGATTGTTTGATTCAATGGGCGGGATAGGGGCGGACGGGACGGTCTATTTCAGGAAATGCACCAAGACGGACGAGATGGTGGTGTACCGGCTGGGGTTCAAGCCGCTGTGGAAGAACGGGAAAATGTATATAGTGAAGCCGGCGAAGTTTTTGGCTTACATAAAGCCGTTCACGAAAATGTTTGCGGACAATGAGATAATGAAGAAGGTCCTGTAATCCGGCCGCAACGTGCATGATTCGGGCGCATCCCGAAGCCGGGGCAACCCGCAGACTAATATCTTTTTAATTGTGCTCGGGGTAGGGTGCGCATGGCAGTCGTAATCTCTTTGGGCGGGAGCCTCATAAACGGCATGGGAAGCATAGACAGGAAGTTCCTCAAGCAGTTCAGGGACATCGTGCTGAAGGGCGGCGAGGAGCTGGGCATTGTCACGGGCGGAGGGAAGGTCGCGCGGGATTATGCTTCCGCGGCGCGGGAGTTCTGCGGCAACAATTTCGTTGCGGACGAGGTTGCGGTCGCGGGGACGCGGCTGAACGCTGCGCTCGTGGTTTCCCTCCTGAGGGGGACGGCGTACCCAAGGGTTTTCAGGGATTTTGAGAAGGCCGCCGGAGCGCTGGGCGGGCACAGGATTGTGGTCATGGGCGGAACGGTCCCGGGAATTACTACTGATACTGATTCCGTATTGCTCGCGGAGGCGGTTGGCGCGAAGAGGGTGGTAAACCTGAGCAACGTGGCTGGGGTGTATGATTCGGACCCGAAGACGAATCCCTCAGCGAAGAAATTTGACAGGATGACGCACGCCCAGCTTGTGGAGATGGCGCAGAAGTACGACCAGAGGATGCCAGGCACGAATTTCGTGTTTGACGTGGTCGCGTGCAAGCTCGCGGCGAGGAGCGGGCTGGAGCTGCATTTCGTGGGCGGGAAAAATATCAAGGATTTGGGGAATGCGATAAAAGGGAAGAGGCACGCCGGGACCATTGTCGGCGCGCCCTGAATTGGAAATCTACTTCAGGTATTTCGCGATTTCCTTCTCGGACATGGAAACGAATTTGGGCGAGGATACGGTTGCGTAGCGCACCTCAATGTTGTCCGCGGTGAGCTTGGTCTCGCTGGTCTGCTTGAGCGCATCAACCGCGACCCCTATCGCATCCTTTATGTCCATCTTCCTGTCGAACTTCTTCTCAAGGAGCTCGTCCACCTCCTTCTTCGCGTTGCCTACCGAATCGGCGTAGTAGCCGGTCATGGCGCCGCTCGGCTCCGCCTCATAGAGCTCTGGGCCGCCCTTCCCAACCCCTGCAACGAGGAGGGAGACGCCGAAGGGCCTTATGCCGCCGTACTGGGTGTAGAGCTGCATGAGATCGCACACGTGCTTCGCTATGGACTCGGTGGGCACCGGCTCGTTGAAGGTCATGTGGTGCCTCTGCGCCTGGGTGCGTGCGATGTCCACCAGGCGGCGCGCGTCCGCAATCAGGCCGCTTGCCGTGACGCAGACGTGATTGTCCACGTCAAAAATCTTCTGCATGGATTCGGGGACGACGAGGCGCGAGTGGGCCGCCTTGTACGCGACCAGCGCGACCGCGTCCATTGTGCAGACGCCGACCGCGGTTGCCCCCCTCTTGACCGCTTCCTTTGCGTATTCTACCTGGAAAAGCCTCCCGTCCGGGCTGAAGACCGTGATTGCCCGGTCATAAGCTTGTGGAGTTACACCATACATAACGAGCACCTCGCGCATAATTGATAAGTAAGAGTTTATAAAACTCATGCCTGAACAAAAAGCGATGGCAAGGCATACCGGCCTGGACAGCGATGAGGCGGCCCGGCTCTTCAAAAAATACGGCCCCAACGAATTGAAGGAAAAGAAGGGGGAGCACGCAATAGTCAAATTCCTCAGGCAGTTCAAGGACTTCCTGGTGCTGCTTTTGGTTGCGGCGGCCATAGTTGCTGCGTTCCTTGGCGAGACGCTGGACATGTACATGATAATGGCGATTGTGCTGCTGCACGGCATAATCGGGTTCGTGCAGGAGTACAAGGCCGAGAAGTCGTTTGAGGCGCTGCGGAGGATGGTCTCTCCCCGCGCGAACGTGCTCAGGGACGGGAAGGTTACGAACATAGATGCGCGGGAGGTGGTGCCCGGGGACATGGTGCTGCTGGAGGCCGGGGACCGCGTGCCCGCCGACGGGCTGGTCGTGGAGCAGTATGGGATGGCGGCGGACGAGGCGGCGCTCACGGGCGAGAGCGTCCCAGTGCACAAGCACGAGGCTGGGGAGAGCAGGGCATGGATGGGCACCTCAATAGTCGCGGGCAGGGGAAGGATGCTGGTGGAGAAAACGGGGATGTCAACCAGGATGGGCGGCATAACCGAGATGGTGCAGACTGTGCAGAAGGAGAGAACGCCGCTTGAGATTGATTTGGACAGGATGGGCAGGCAGCTGGGCGTAGGGGTGCTGGTTCTCTGCGCGTTCATATTTTTGGCTGGGCTGTTCAGGGGCTTTGAGCCGGTGGAGATGTTCCTCACGGCGGTGAGCCTTGCGGTTGCGGCGATTCCCGAGGGGCTGCCGGCGGTGGTCGTAATCACGCTTGCGGTGGGCGTGCAGAGGATGAGCAGGAAGAACGCGATAGTGAAGAAGCTGAAATCCGTGGAGACGCTCGGGTGCGCGGACGTCATCTGCACGGACAAGACCGGGACGCTCACAAGGAACGAGATGACAGTGCGCATGGTGCTGGTGGGCGGAAAGGCATACGAAGTCGGCGGGGCGGGGTATGAACCGAAAGGCGAGATAAGGCTGGATGGCAAGGCGGCGGGGAAGGGGGAGGGGCTGCGCATGGCGATGCGGATAGGCACGCTCTGCAACAGCGCGTGGCTGGAGAAGAAGCAGGATTGGGGCGTGGTAGGAGACCCTACGGAGGGCGCACTGCTCGTACTCGCGGCCAAGGGCGGTATGTGGAAGGAAGAGATGGAGGGGAAGAACCCCGTGATGTTTGAGTTCCCGTTCGACTCGGACAGGAAGATGATGACGGTCGTGAGGTCGAGCGGCAGGAAGCATATCGCCTATGCGAAGGGGGCGCCGGAAGTGGTGCTCGGGAAATGCGCGAGGATTTGGGCTGAGGGGGGAAGCAGGCCCCTGGGCAGGGGCGAGGCAGAGGCGATAATGAAGGAGAATGACGCCCTCACGTCAAGGGGATACCGGACGCTTGCGCTCGCATACAGGGACATAGACGGGAAGACAAAGAAGGCGGATGTGGAGAAGGCGCTCGTATTCGTGGGCATAGCCGCCATGATGGATAGCCCGCGGCCCGAGGCGAAGGGGGCGGTCTCGCTCTGCAGGGGCGCGGGGATACGCGTGGTCATGATTACCGGCGACCATCCGCTCACTGCGAAGGCGGTCGCTGAGGAGCTGGGGATAGGGAATGGCAGGGTCATTACAGGGGAGGAGCTGGACGGGATGGGCCAGAAGGAGTTCGAGGAGAGGGTTGAGGGGATATCGGTATATGCGCGCGTTTCCCCGGCCCACAAGCTGAGGATAGTGAATGCGCTGAATGCGAACGGCCATGTGGTGGCGATGACGGGCGATGGGGTGAACGATGCGCCCGCGCTCAAAAAGGCGGATATAGGGGTCTCCATGGGCATCACAGGCACCGAGGTCGCGAAGGAGAGCTCGGACATCGTGCTCGCAGACGACAATTTCGCGACAATCGTTGCCGCGGCGGAGGAGGGCCGCGGGATTTATGATAATATAAGGAAGACGATTGCATTCCTGCTTTCCGGGAACATCGCGGAGGTCGGGGTGATATTCCTTGCGGTGATGCTCGGGATGCCCCTTCCGCTCGTTGCGATACAGATATTGTGGATAAACCTTGTAACGGACGGGCTGCCGGCGATTGCGCTGGCGGTGGACCCCATAGACGGGGACGTGATGAAAAGGAAGCCGCGCAAGAAGCACGAGAGCGTCTGGAAGGGGATGGGGCTTTTCCTTGTGGAGTCGCCAATCATAGTCACTTTTGTGGTGCTTGCGGTATTCGAAGGGATTGTAGTGCGGGGGGACATACTCCTTGCGCAGACCATGGCGTTCACCATGATGGTGATGATGGAGAAGGTGCAGGTGTTCTGCGCCCGGTCGCTGGAGAAGCCGGTGTGGAACGCACTGCTGAAGAACAGGTGGGTGGTGCTGACCACCCTGCTAACTGTGGGCATGCATTTCGCGATAATATACGAGCCGACGCTAAACACATTGTTCGGGGTGAAGCCATTATCCATTGATAACTGGGCGGTGGTGTTCGGGCTGAGCGTGCTGCTTTTCGCATACATGGAAATCAGGAAGTGGATGGGGATGCGCAACAGGCACGTTGCGTAAGGAAGAGTATTATTTTTGTATGCAGGGGAGGGGATTCGAACCCCCGAACCCACTAAGAGACGGGCTCCTGAAGCCCGCGCCGTTGGCCACTTGGCTACCCCTGCTGGGAACTTATCTGTGGGGGGAAGAAATTAAAAAGAAATATCCGGGTCTACTCCTCTTCCCTGTCCATGAGCTCGAGGGCCTTCTTGACGCTCATGCCCTCGCGTATGCCAAGGTCTTCCGCCCATGTGGTGGTGCCTTTTACCTTGGCCGAAAAGATGTCATTCACGCACTTCACCCCGGAAACGAATGCGGCGATGTCGCCCACCCGCTCCGCGGTATCCTTGTTTATGTAGCTGCATGCGATATATCCGCGCTTTGCCTTGACGACTATCATTGGGAGGTTGCCCAGAGTTTGTTGGAAAGCTTTGTACTTCCTTCCGCAAAACTCCACGTCGTCCATCTCAAAACCTCGTCCTCCTCCTCGCGGCGATTTCCTTCTTCCGCTCGAAAATTTTCCTGTGCTTTGCGCAGCTTATGCAGTAATAGACAGTACGGTCCGCAAAAGCAGTAACGTTGTCATCCCCGCGCAAATCCGTGCTGTAGGCGCTCCTCTTGTTGAAATCAACCGCCTTCGTCCGCGGGACCGCCCTTCCGCACGATTCGCAATAAAGAAGCTTGTCCTTTCCCCTTCGGCTTCCCATCAAATTACCTCTTGGTCACTTCTTCCACCGTTCCCAACCTTGTCCCGTGGAGCGTATAGACTATTGCTCTGCTCATTTTAAATAGCTTATTGCGAAAAATCGGCCCGAGCCCCCCAAATCTCTCGATATCGTTGCCCAAAAGCTGGTTGAAGGAAGGCATGAGCACGAGTTGCGGATATTTGCGCAACGACGGATATTTCTTGCGGATTGCGGATTTCAGCGGTGGGCAGAAAACCCAGACCGGGCGCGGCCCTTTCTTCCCGCCCTCAAAAAAAGTGAGCTGGGGGTGGTTGTGCCCCATGAGGATTGTCTTGCACCGCATCAGTTCGGGCGCAGGCCATGCGTGGCCATGGAACATGCCAACGCCATGCAGCACGAAGCCTTCCGGGCCAACTGTTTTTATCCCGCTTATCCTCTCTATGTTGCCATCGTGGTTGCCCTTGCAAACGGTAACTGACGCGTGCTGAAGGACGGAATTGAAATAGCGGCGCACCTCGCCCTCAAGCGAGACCACGTTCTCCTTTATGTCGCCCAGTACGATGAGATCCCTGCATTTTGTCTCGCGGAGAAGAAGCAATGTTCTGTCAATAAGGTAATCCGTGAAGTCGCCGATGCGGATGCCCCTGCGGAAAAGCTCCCGCTCCATCCCAAGGTGGAGGTCGGCTATGATTAGGGAGTCTTCAACTACCGCGGCTTCCGCGCCGGAAACGAACTTCATCTTACCTTCAGCGCGTATCTTCCCACCGAATTTACCTGCGCCACCTTCGCGATCTCCGACTTCTCCGGGTCAAGCACAATCAACATTCCCGAGAAACGGTCGGTGAGCTCCATGGAGCCGCACTTGGGGCACTTGTCCGAGCCTTCAACGACGAACCTGCACTCCCTGCAAACCTTCATTTGCCCTCACCCTTCTTCTCTTCCTTGGCTTCCTTCGCCTTGCCCTTCGCAGGTTTCTTTGCGGCCTTCTTCTCGCCGCGCTTCTCCTTCTCCGGGCCGAGGCCATCGGCGCGCATGGTGAGCCCTATCTTCGTGTCCGAGGTCGTCGCCCTCATGCTCACTGTGGAGACCTTCACTATCACCTTGTCGCCCTTCTTGAGGGACGAGCCCCTCCGGGTGGTGAGATACTTGTTCTTCTTGTCGTATGAGTATTTGTCGTTGCCTATCTGCGAGATGTGTATGAGCGCGTCAAGCGGGCCGATGGACGCGAATGCGCCGAACTCCACGACCTCCTTCACCTCGCCGCTGAACACCTCATTCACGTATGGCATGAACGTTATCGCGTCAAACGTCGCATCGTAGTAGATGCCCCCGTCCCCGGGGATTACGGTGCCGTCTCCGCCCACATCAACATTCTCCACGGCTATGACGAGCCCCATGTCGCGGATTATCCTCCTCTCGTACTTCTCGCGGAGCATCTTGGTGACCGCATCTGTGAGCTTCATCACCAGGAATTTGGGCGGAAGCCTTACCTTCTCTTCTACGGACGTCCTGTAATACATGGTAAAACCTCAGAGAGATTAGTGGTTAGATTGTGTGGTGAAAAGCTTAAAAACTACATGCCTAGCGGAAGCCCCTTGCCTTTCATCATCTTTTCCAGCTTTTTGCGCAGCCCGCGGTCCTTGCGGAAGCGCGTGAACATCTGCTCCATCTTGGAGAATTCGGAGAGGAAGCGGCGCACGTCCTCCAGTTCGCAGCCCGCGCCCTTCGCGATGCGCTCCATGCGGGCGCGGCTCTTGCGCACCAGGGAAGCGTCTTTTCTTTCCGCCTTTGTCATGGATGATATTATGGATTCGTATTTCTTCAGCTTGTCCTGGCCCTGATCCATCACCTCGCGGGGCATGTCGGACATTCCCATCATGGAGAAGACGGAATCCAATGGGCCGAGCTTCTTCGCGGCCTTGAGCTGTTGGTAGAAGACATCAACCGTGAGTTCGGTCACTTCCTCTGGCGCCTGCATCTCCCCGGACTCGGAAATCTCCTTCACCTTTTCCATAAGGCCCTGGATATCCGGAATCCCCAGGAGGCGGCCCACGAACCTTTCGGAATCATAGGCCTGGAGGTCCTCCATCTTTTCGCCCACGCCGATGAAGGCGATTTTGGAGCCCGTGGCTGCGACAGCGGAGAGGGCTCCGCCCCCTTTTCCGCTTCCGTCCATCTTTGTTACCAATACGCCGGTTATCGGGGTGAGCTTGTTGAACTCTTCTGCCTGCTTTCCGGCTATTTGGCCGATGTCCCCGCTTACTACTAAATAGGATTCGTCCGGCCTGAGGACGCGGATTATTTTGCTCAATTCGTCCGCGAGGCGGGAATCAAATGCGCTCCTGCCCGCAGAATCCACTATGAGTATGTCATCCTTGCTCCTGCGGAGGGCGTCCTCCACTACCTTGTACGCTTCCTTCTCGCCCTTTACAGTATAGTAATTGACGCCAATCTGCTCCGCAAGCTGCTGCAATTGCTCCTGGGCCGCGGGGCGCTCCACGTCCGCGCCGACCATGCCGACCTTCATGCCCTTCTTCTTGTAGAAGTAGGCGACCTTTGCCGCGCTCGTTGTTTTTCCGGAGCCGAACAGGCCGCAGAGGAGGACCTTGTGCCTGTCCAAACGGGGCTCGTAGGAGGTGCCCATGAACGAGACCAGCTCGTCATACACCACCTTGAGGAGGTGCTCGCGCATGGTCAAGCCCTTGGGGACTTCGCCAGCGGACGCGCGCTTCTCTATCTTTTTTGAGAGCTCGAAAACCAGTTTTACATTCACGTCCGACGCGATAAGGATGCGCTGGAGTTCCTTGATGAAGGACTTGAGCGTCGCCTCGTCTACGACTGGGGCGTTGGTAATCTTGTTGATTAGAGCGCGGAGGCTCTTGCCCAAATCCATGGGTTAAATTCCTCAGCGAGTAATTAAATGGTTGTGGTTTTGCCGTTCCTGGGGCCAAGGAGGGCACCCCCCTTTTCTTCCGGCTTGCGGCGGTGCGTAATCCAGAAGGCCACCGCGCCGAAGAAAGCGATTGCCGCCACTATGGCGGGGAGGTCTGCGAACAGGCGCGGGGTATTCTGGGCATTTTCAAGTGGCGCGGATTCCGTGGAGATGGAAACTTCCGCGGACGGGGGGTCGGTGTTGCAGGAGATGCCTTCAACATAGATTTCGTGCTTTGAGCCGGGGCCGGGGATGGAAAAGGAGCCGGGAATGCTGAGGGTTATGGAATCGGGAAGGCCTGCCGGCCTTGAAACTTCAAATGTGGCGGTCTGCTCCGTATTGCTGCACCCTTTGAAGGAAACGGACGTGTTGCCGAGCGGAAAGGGCCTGTTCCGGAATATGCGTGCGGAAGTTTGCGAATCCGAAACCTTGGGCTTGCAGCCGGCTGCGAATGCCACACCTGCTAGAAAAGCGGTGCGTAGGAAGCGCCTCCTTGAAGGGTTTTGGGGGCATTCCGCGGGCTCGGGTTTTGGAATTGGCCTCATTGCATCAGCTCAACGTGCACTAATAGTATAGTATTCAGCGCGATTAGATTTATTAGCATACTCTTTCTAACACATTCTCATGAGGCCCTTCGTAACGGATGCGGTGATTGTAAGGAACGAGAGAATAGTGCTGGTCAGGAGGAAGAACGAGCCGTTCAAGGGGAAATGGGCGCTTCCGGGAGGCTTCGCGGAAGAGAACGAGACGGCTGAGCAGTGCTGCGCACGGGAGGCGCTCGAGGAAACGGGGCTGAGCGTGCGCGTAAAAAAACTTGTGGGGGTTTTCTCAAGCCCTGAGAGGGACCCGAGGGGGACGGTGGCTGCCGCTTACCTGTGCGAAGCCGTTGGCGGGGAACTGAAGGGCGGGGACGATGCGAAGGAGGCGAAATGGTTTCCGCTGGACGAGCTGCCTGAGCTTGGATTCGACCACGGGAAAATAATAGGGGAAGCAAGAAAACTAATCAGATGACTATTTCTTGTCCTTCCCTTCCTCCTCTATAATCACGATGTCGCCCATGGAGACGAGGTGGTCGTGCTTCTCGCCGAAGGTGACGCCCTGCTTGCTCGCGGACTTGGCGGTGCGCGCCTTTCCATATAATTCCTTGAGCGTCTCGCGGATTTTCTTGAGCTCTTCCTCTATCTCCTTTATGCGGTTCTCCGCATCAATAATGTCCTGCTGCACGAGCTTCTTCTTCCTGCGTGCGCGCTCTACCTGCCTCAGCCCCTTGAGCTCCTCCTCCGCCTTGCGCACCTCCTTTATCATCTGGCGCTCTATCTGCGGGGTGTAAGCCTGCGTGGATATGCGGAACTCGAGCTGGCGGAGCTTTTTCCTGACCGGCCCCACCATCACGTGCTCGGTCTCCTTAAGGAATGGGTCGAGGGCTTTCTCCTCGTACTTCTTGTAGCGTATCCGGCCGTAGTTCTTCTTAATCTCCTCTATGAGGCCGGATTTCTTGTCCTCAAGCGTTTTTATCTGTGCTTCCAGTTCATCAAGTTCCATCGTACCACTGAGACCGAATAAGTGGAAAATATTTAAGGAGAAGGATTTATAAAATGCGGCGGATGGGGGCAAAGAAGAGGGGCACGCCGGAGTTCTGCGTGGTGCTGGCCGGGCCGGAATACGGCATGAACGTGGGCATGGCAGCGCGCGCAATGAGGAATTTCGGGTTTTCGGATTTGAGGCTGGTGAGCCCCAGGGGCGGGATAATGCCCGACGCGGTGAAATACTCGAAGCATGCGGTGGGGCTGCTCAAAAAGGCGGGAAAGCACAGGACGCTGCGGGAGGCGGTGCGGGGCTGCGGCTTCGTCGTGGGGACGACGGGCATCCTGAAGAGGAACAAGGGGACGATACGGTCCGCGGTTCCTTTGAAGAAGTTCTGCGCCGGGCTGGGCGGGCACGCCGGGGAGAAGGTCGCGCTGGTCTTCGGGAGGGAGGGCATAGGGCTGAATGAAAAGGAGATAAGCGCGTGCGACCTGCTGGTGCACGTGGAGGCGGATTCCGGCTATCCGGTGCTGAACCTGGGCCATGCTGTGGCGGTTGTTTTGTATTCGGTGAGAGCCGCGCGGGGGAAGGGCAACGGGGTGAGGGAGGAACGGCTTTCTCCGCCGGAGAGGCGCGCGCTCACGCATATGTTTAATAAGATGGCGGCGAGATATAGGATTCGTAATCCAAAAAGGTGCAAGGTTGCATTCGCGAGGGTGCTCGCGAGGGCAAATCCAACGAAAGATGAGGGGCATGCGCTCCTCAACGTGTTCCGTTTGGCCCTGGAGGAACTGGGTGGTAAGGATGACGCGCAAACCGACTCTCAATGAGCTTGTCTCGCTCACTTTTGACTCTAACCCGCAGATCAGGAAGCAGGCCGCCGCTGAACTAGCAAGGTACGAGGACCCTGCGGCGAACTTCGCGCTCCTTGAGCTTACATATGACAAGGATGCGAGCGTGAGCGCGCTCGCGAGGACGCTGCTGGACAGCAGGAAGGTGGCGCAGCCGGAGCTGATGTCCTTTGCGGAAGTGTTCAAGCAGGGGGCGGACGAGAAGCCGGGGGAGAAGAAGAGCGTGGAGGAGGAGAGGAAAGCGGAGACCGCGCGGGAGAAGATGATGAAGCCGCTGCAGCAGCTCATGGAGAAGAAGCTGGGCAAGGAGAAGGCGGCGGCGATGAGGAGCAGGATGCTCCCGACGCTTGAGAAGATATATATGAAGGCGCTCGGCAAGAACGGCCAGGTTAACGAGCAGAAGGGGAAGGCCGTGCAGGAGATGCTGACGGATTATCTGGACGTCATTTCAGGGGCCGACACCCATGTGATAAGCGACGCGGGGGAGGCGAAGGGGCAGAAGCCGGGGATTCCTGAGAAGGGGGAGAACAACGGAAAGGATGGGGGCGGGGAGGAAACCGGATGCCCGGGGCCGGAAGCCGACATAGGGCTTGAGAGCGTCGGCACCAAGGAGCCGGACATGGGCAGGGCGGGCAGGGAGCTCGCCGAGATGGAAACGGACGTTGAGGATGTGAGGGTGGAGGAGCTCCCGGAGCTGAAGGATGCAGGGGGGGGCACGATGTTCAGGCTCGCTTACGATACTATGATGGCCTCGGAAGGCGACGAGGACGTGATGAAGAAGGCGATGCAGAACATGCTCAGGGACGCTGAGGCGGAGATAAAGCTCGCGTTCAGGGTCGCGAAGGACAGGCACAAGCAGATGAATATCACTCATTTGACGGAATTGAAAAGCGGCATGAGGAACGTGAACACGGCGCCGCTGACCGTGAAGGGCGTGGAGCAGAGGGAATACCAGAGGACCAAGAAGCTCAGGGACACCTTCACCAAGATAGTGGTTGCGGACGACGAGGGGAGCGAGGGCGTGATTTACCTGTTTGACAACCGCGGCGCGCTCGTGAGGGAGGGGATGAGGATAAAGGTGGAGAAGGCGCTGGCGAAGACGTTCTCTTTCACGAACGAAACTGCGCTCACCCTTGGGAAGAAGGGGATCGCCTACATAATCCTCTGAGCTTCCAATAGATGGATTATTTCAAAGAAGAAGGGCTGCTCCTCAAGGATTCTTGTTGCGAAGCCCTTGGACTGCAGGGATGCGAATGTCTTTTCCGAAGAGTTTAGGGAGCTCTGGACGAGCAGGAGGGTTCCCCTGGGCGCGAGGAATTTGTCAAATTCATCAAGGAATTTATCCAGGGTTTTCCTTCCGTCCTCCCCGCCGTCAAATGCATAATTTAAATTGCCGGGGATTCTCTCATCTTTTGAGGTGGGGAGGTAGGGCGGGTTGAACAGGATATGGTCGAATTTCCCCTCCACCTTTTCAAAAAGGTTTGATTGGAGGAAATGGATGTTTTTGACGCTATTTGCCTCTGCATTCTTCCTTGCGCATTCCATTGCCGCGGGGTTTATGTCCGTGGCGAGCACTTCGTTCGAGGGGTTGGTTTTCGCGTTGAGGATGGAGGCGAGGCCTGAGCCGGTGCCTATTTCAAGGATTCTTCCCTTAAGGTTGCGGGAATGGAAGGCAAGGAGCCCGGAATCCTCCGCCGGCTCGTAAACGTCCGGGGAAACGGATAGGGAAAGGCCGAAAAGCTCCACAAAATCACCTTTGGCCCGGATGCTCCGGAGTCTCCCCCGGCTTTTCTATGAGCGGCAGGATGTGCTCCTTGTGGAACGCCCTCAGCCGGTAAACAAGGTCGTAGCATTTTGCGGCTATTTCGCGGCTGGCAGTATCCAGGCGGCGGTCGTCCATGGTGAGCGTGTCAAGGGCGTGCAGGCGGATGCTGAGCTTCGTGCCGCCGACCTCCATGCCAAACCTCATGCTCTTCTCGTCAAGAACGAATCTATACTGGGAGGCGATGGCTTCGTCCCTCATCCCATAGACGCGGAACATCTGCTCGCTCGCAGGAAGGCCCGGCGGGAGCTTGCTTTCCACCGGGACAATCATATAGTTTGGAAACATGTCCCGCAGAATGGAGGTATATTCATGGCCGTCGTTCGGGAGCCCAATCTCGCACCACCCGATGGGGAGGACGTACCTGGCGCTGGCCCCGTAGACGTTTATCTGCCCTAAGCGCGGCGCGCGCAGGCCCGTGAGCATGCCCCTCAGCCCCTTCCTGAGCAGTATGTCCCGCGGCTCGTTCGTCTCCACCCACCTGTTCGCGGGAGGGGCGAGCAACGCCTCCGGAACCTCGAACCCGGTCTTGTCGTGTATGAATTCTATGAGCCTTTTCACGTCCTCCCACGCAAGCATGCGCATGAGTATCGCGAGCGTGTTGTGCACCATGGTGCGCATGTTCCTCTGCTGCTTCATCGGGTCGCGGAAAATCAGGTTGTCTATGTTGTCTATGCCCTTTATCATGATGCAGGGCATGTCCGCGGAATCGGTGAGCCGGTCGTAGGTGCTCCTCGCGCGCAGGTCGTACATGGAGAGGTCGTACAGGTCCTCCATGAAATAGTAGTCGGGGTTTTCCGGGTACACCCAGTCCGGAGATACTGCCGGGTTCCATTTCCCTTTTGTGAGGAGTGATACCCTACTCGGCACACCAGCGCCAAATGTGCTGAGCCGCCCTAGCGGGGCTGAGCAGTCTTCTATGCAATCGTGCAGGTAGGCGGGCGTTACCGCATCAGGGCTGCCGCCGACCACCGCGACCCTGAAGGCAGCCCTGGCCAGGTGCTGTTCATAGGGCGTGCCGTCGTCCCTTAGCAGCGGGCGGCCTGCTTTTTTCTCTTCCACGGCGCAAAGCTCGCGCTGGAAATTATATGCCTTAACGAAGCTGTCCACTTCCGTGTGGCCCCATTCCCGCATCGTGGCGACTATCCTGTCGAGCGTTACGGTGCCTTTCGGGAAGAAGAATTCCTCCGGGACGCGCTTCGCCGGGCCATACCTCGAAGTGAGCGGCAGCGGGGTCTTCCTCAGAGAATTGCCATCCGGGGCGCCGCCTTCGAATAGTGGAATTTGCTTGGATCTATCTGGACTTGAGGACATAGTATTAGCTAATAGTCGCAAAAAGAGTATTTAAATGGTTAGGTTTCGCAGAAAATCGACTTTTGCGAACGTTATTTGCACTCCACGTCTATCGGATGACCAGCTGCTTCCCCTTCCTTTTCTGCCCGGATTTCACCTTCATCCGGATTTCCAGCACCCCGTTCTCGTACTTCGCCTTTGCGCTGGAGGGGTCCACCTCCTCGGGGAGCGCAAGTTCCCTTGAGAAAGCGGAAAAGAGGCGCTCCTTGTGGTAGAAGCCCTTCCCCTTCTCTTCCTTGCCCGCCTTGCTGCCGCCGGAGATGCGGACGCGGCCCTCGTGCAGGTCCACCCTTATGTCCTCCTTGCGCAGGCCGGGCATCTCCACCGAAAGCACAAGCTCGTTCTTGTACTTGCGCAGGTCCGCGAGGGGAATCCTCGCCTCAGCGGTATAGAAGTCGAACTCCCTGCCGAAAATGTCGGGGAAGTCCCAGTGCATCCTCTTGCGGAGCTTCTTCAGCTTTTCGTACGGGTCGGGCACGTACATTTATTCCTCCACCCTTTCGCCTATGCCGAAGGTGCGCTTGAGGGAGGTTATCCTGACCTTGATTGTTTCTCCCTTCTGCGCGTTCGGCACGAAAATCACGAAGCCGTCCTTCTTTGCCATGCCGTCCCCTTTGCCGCCCACCGATTCAATCGTCACTTCCAATATGTCGCCATCCTTCACCGGCTTAGGGAGTTCGAAACTTTTCTTCTCCTCGTCCACTTGCTCACCACTGGAGGGATGGCAGGAGAAAAGTTAAATACCTTGTGTGGCGACTGTATGGTTGGGATTGGCATGGCGGACAGGAGGAAACGGAGACCCTTCGGGTTCTTCGGACTTGATGATGAGGGGTTCGGGTTCGGCAACGAGTTTGAGCGGATGCGCGAGGAGATGGAGGAGATGATGGAAAGGATGATGAAGGGGATGCCGCAGGACGAGGTGAAGCGGCTTTCACAGATGCGCGGGCCGCAGGTTTATGGGTTTTCCATACGGGTGGGGCCGGACGGGAAGCCGGTGGTCACGGAGTTCGGGGACATAAAGAGGAAGGAGCAGGAGATGAGGGCGCTGGGGGGAGAGGAGCGGGGGACCGGCCTGGACAATGAAGGCAGGGAAGGGCTGCATGAGGGCGCGGGGCGGGAGAGGGCTCAGGAAACCGGAAACAGGGATGGCGGAAACCAGAAGGTTTCTGCCAGTTATCGCCGCAGCGATACGGAACAGGAAACCGAGGGCAGGGAGCCCCTGGTTGATGTTTTCAGGGACAAGAAGGGCATAAACGTCATTGCGGAGATGCCGGGAGTGGGCGAGAAGGACGTGCAGCTCAGCGTGAACGGGAAGGAATTGGAGATAAAGGCGGAAGGGGCGCGCAAATATTATAGGAAGGTGGAACTTCCTGACGACGTTTCTGGGAAGAAGATGGAGAAAAAGTACAGGAACGGGGTATTGGAGCTGGTATTTTCCTAGCGGGTTTCGGAATATAGCCACTTTTTGTAGTCCTTGCTCACCTTGGAAGCGGCGAGGGCGATTATCTCCGGGCATTTGTGCGGATGGTTCTTTTTTATGAAGGCCTCCAGCTTCGGGTAGGTGGATTTGCGGGCCTTTATCATGAGGAGGAGCTCGGTTTCCCTGCGGACTTTGCCCTTCCACCTGTACATGGAGCGTTCCATGCGTAGGATGGAGCAGCAGGCCGCCAGCTTCGCATCAAGGATTTTTGAGGCGAGGGATTCGGCGCTCATGTATGTGGGCAGGGTTGTGAGGACGACCATCATTGCAATCCCAGCTGCTTTTTGGCTGCGGGGCTCATCCTTTCCGGAGTCCAGCGCGGCTCCCATACGAATTGGACCTGCACTTCTGAGACGCCCTTCAATTCCTTCACCTTGGACTGCACATTATTCACAATGTAGCCAAGAAGGGGGCATGCTGGGGTGGTGAAGGTCATCTTTATGTTCACATGTTCCTTTTCCACCTTAACTTCGTAAATTAGCCCTAAATCCACTATGTTTATGCCTATCTCGGGATCCAGCACTTCCTTGAGCTTGCCCATCACCTGCTTCTGTGTGGGCATTGTCCCTTTCACCGTGGATTCACCGTGGAGAAGGGCTTGAGGATCTTCTTCGCCTTCATGAGGGCCGCCTCTATGCTCCTCTCGTCCTTGGAACCGGCGCAGATGACCTTCCCGTTCTTGAAAAGCAGCAACGAGGCCTTGGGCTCGCGGAACTTGAGGATTGCGCCCGGGAACTGTTCCGGCTCGTATTCCACGTTCTCCACTTCCGAAGCGATAGTGTATAGGTCCAGGCCCATGCCCAGGTTCGCGGAGGCGACGATGTTCGTTATCTCAAACTCGGGCCTCTTGGTCTTCTTTATTATCTTCTTGGCATAGGGTGTGAGGAGCTTCACTGTCTTGGCGATGGTCTCCGCAATCTTCGCCTCGCTCTTGCACCCGACGCAGACTATCTTTCCGTTCTTGAACAGAAGGATTGTGGCCTTCGGGTCGTCGAACTTCAGGATTGCGCCCGGGAACTGTTCCGGCTCGTATTCCACCTGGGGTATTTTGGTGGCTATGAGGAAAAGGTCCAGCTCGAGGCCGAGGTTGGAGGACGCCACGATGTTGGTAATAGTATAATCAATCCCCTTGAGCTTCGGAGACAAAGAATCACCTATTTAAATATCCGGCAGCAACATTTATAAAGGGGTGCAGAAATAAATTAGCACGGATTCTGCATACCCAACAGTGGCAGATTTAAAAATCCGAAATCGGAAATAATGGAAACAGGGTGTGAAAATTGAAGAACTCAAAGGGAATAATGGTCAGGAGGACCAAGAGGTTCAAGAAGGAGAGAAAGCTCACGGTCGGGGACCGTGTGAAGACCTTCAAGAAAGGGGACAAGGTGGTGATATCGCTGCAGCCCTGCTTCTCAGGCTTCCCCGCGCCCCGTTACGACGGGAGGCACGGTACGATTGTGGAGCGGAGGGGGAAGGCGTACGTGGTGGAGATAAGGGACATGAACGCCAAGAAGAGGCTCATAGCATCACCGGTGCACCTGAAGGGGATGTAGATGAAGATAACGAATTCCAGGCCGGTGCCGATGGCGGACGTGCTTGAGGTGCTGCAGGAGAGGAAGGACGCGGGCGAGGAGCTGGGCTACGAGCAGGCCAACGCGCTGGAGCATGCGGCGAACTTCGCGAAGACCGACAGGAAGAAAGCCGAGGCAATCCTGAAGAAGGTGAAGGCGGCGAGCCCGAAGATAGACGAGGAGACGGCGGTGAAGATAATTGATATCATGCCAGGGAACGAAGCGGCGCTGAAGGCGGTGCTCCTGAAGAACAAGATAGAGATAAGCGACGAGGAGATAAAAGACGTGCTTAAGGCACTAGGGTAATGCGTATGGAAGATTATGCGTGGGTTGTTGAATACCTCTCCCGGGGGAGGGCGGTCGGGCTCAGGCAGGAGCCTATCGTCCAGCTTGTGGGGGACCAGTTCTTCACCCTCCTGGAAGCGACGGCGAAGCCGGACGCGAACATCACGGTGGGCGCCAAGATATTCGTGGGCAAGGGCGACCGCACGGAAGTGGACAGGATAAAGGGGAGGATAGAATATGCCGAGCTTACCACTGGGGCGAAGGACATAGTGCCCAACGTGGTGAGGAAGATCGTGGATTCACGCGAGGCGGTGTTCGTGAATTTCATAAACAAGGCGGGGCCCATATCCATGAGGGTGCACCAGCTGGACCTGATTCCGGGAATAGGGAAGAAGAACATGGAGCTCATACTCAAGGAGAGGGAAAAGAAGCCGTTTGAGAGCTTCGCGGACCTCAAGGCGAGGGTATCCACCCTGGGCGACCCTGCGGTCGTTTTCGTGCACAGGATAATCTCGGAGATGGAGGGGAAGGAGAGGTACTACCTGTTCGTGAAGCCGCAGTTGAAGAAGCCGTACTAGACCTTATTTTTAACTTTTAGGTAATACTATACCTTATCCTGCCAGAGCCCGTGGTCCACTGGCTAAGACGCCAGCCTTACACGCTGGAGAACCCGGTCCGATTCCGGGCGGGCTCAAGAGAGGTGTGCGCATGCGGATAAGCCAGGACGAGATGGAGCTGAGGAAGGAGATGGCGATGCACATCTCGCAGGGGGATACATTCCTTGCGTCCATACGGTTCTCGGAGCCCCTGCCGGAAGGCGAGGCGGAGAAGCTGAAAAAAGCATTTTCTCATTTTGACCAGGCTGAGGATTTGAGCGAGGAGATGGTGGTGGGGGGCGCGAAGCTTTCCTCGCTTGAGGAGTATGGGAGGTACAAGGAGATGTATTCGTGGCTGTTCTCCAAATCATTCGCAGGCGTGCCTTTCCAGGTGAAGGAGGAAGTCGTGAATGTACTGGATTCTTACGTGGCGGACTCATCCGATAAGATGGATTTGCTCATGAGAGTGCGCACGCTCGCGGGCAGGGAGGACGTCAGCCCGAAGGTGAGGATGTACCTCAAATTCAAGCTGTATAACGATTTTTACGAGTACCTGTTCATGAGGCACAAGATGCTGCTGCTCACTTCGCCGGACTTCTCAAAGGCGGGGAAGGACGACACCGTGGGGATGTTCATCAGCAAGGTGAGGAACGAGTGGACGGACGGGCTTGCTGGCGAGTTCGTTTCCGTATGGGACGGGCTGTACAGGAATTCCGCGGCGCATTTCGCGTTCAAGGCGACGGACGCGGGGATAGTGCTGGAGAGGACGGGGAAGGAGATAAAGGAGCAGGAGCTGGACGCGATACTGAATAGGTTGATAGTATTGTCCATTGCGTTTGATTCCATTTCGTACAGGCACAAAAAGGAAGTCGTGTTTGAGAAGTACGGGGTATCGCTGTGAACTGGGCAGGGCATGTTTTGCTTGGGATTGTTTTCGGGGCTGCGTTTGCGCTCCTTGTCGGGGCGGATGTATTCCTTTTTGCGTCTATTGTGTTCGTGGCTGCATTTTCCGCTTTAGTGCCTGACATAGACCATGACTCTAGCAAGATAAGGGGGTATGCGGACTTGGGGGTTCCAATCTGTGCGTTTTTGTTTTCCTATACTGCTGCTTGCAACGGAATTATGTGCGGGGTGGACAACTGGCATTCCATTCTCATAAATACGCTGGCGATTACCGGGCTGTACATGATTTTCATTACGTATCTGAAGCCGAGGCACAGGGGGATTACCCATACTCTACTCTTGGCGGCTGGGTATGGGGTTGCGATTTGGTTCTTCTCCAATTGGGTTTTCGGGGTTGCTGCACTGTTGGGGTATCTCTCGCATCTGGCAGGGGACAGGATGCTTAAACTATTATAAACTTTCACGCCCATTGTAAGCATCTAATTGTCGGTGGGCCAATGGATGTGAAGCGAGCATTAGTGATAGGTTCGGGCCCAATCGTCATCGGACAGAGTGCGGAATTTGACTACTCGGGGACGCAGGCGTGCAAGGCTTTGCGCGAGGAAGGCGTGGAGGTAATCCTTGTGAATTCTAATCCTGCTACGATTCAGACGGACAGGGAAACAGCGGATGTGGTGTATATTGAGCCGCTGGATGTCCCTACGCTTAAGAAAATCATCCAGAGGGAGAGGCCGGATGCCCTGCTTGCGACGATGGGTGGGCAGACCGCCCTAAATCTGGCAATTGAATTGGATAAGTGGGGCGTGCTGGAGCAGTATAATGTGCGGCTTATTGGAACGGGATTGGAGGCGATTGAGAAGGCGGAGAGCAGGGAGAAGTTCAACGCGCTTATGGAGGGATTGGGGATTCCCATCCTTCCGGGGTTCTGCACCAAGAATATGAAGGAAGGGCTGGAGGCGGCTGAGAGGATTGGGTATCCGGTGGTTGCGCGCCCTGCTTATACCCTAGGCGGTACCGGAGGGGGGTTCGCCTCCTGCAGAGAGGAGCTGGAGCCCATTCTTGAGAAGGGATTCATGCTGAGCAGGAGCGGCGAGGTGCTCATTGAGAAGAGCGCGCTCGGGTGGGGCGAGTTTGAGTACGAAGTGATACGGGATTCGGCGGATAATGCAATAGTTATCTGCAATATGGAAAACTTTGACCCGATGGGAGTGCACACGGGCGAGAGCATAGTGGTGGCGCCTGCGCAGACCTTGAGCGACCGGGACCACCAAATGCTGAGGGATGCGGCGCTGAAGATTGTGCGTGCGCTCAAAATAGAGGGCGGATGCAACGTGCAGTTCTATTTCAACCAGGAGACCGGGCAGTATGGGGTTATAGAAGTGAATCCGAGGCTTTCCCGTTCTTCTGCGCTTGCTTCCAAAGCGACGGGATACCCGATTGCGCGCGTTGCGGCGAAGATTGCGCTCGGGAAGACGTTGGACGGGATAAGGAACCCGATTACGAATACAACTGCGGCGTTTGAGCCGGCGCTGGATTACGTGGTTACGAAGATTCCCAAATGGCCGTTTGAGAAATTCAGGGGCTCGGACAGGCGGATAGGGACGCAGATGAAGAGCACCGGGGAAGCGATGGCGATTGGGCGCACTTTTGAGGAATCATTATTGAAGGCGATAAGAGGGTTGGATTTGAAGGAGCCGAAAATTGAGAAGCCTGAGGAGCATTTGTTTCCGCCTACGGACCTTCGCATATTTGCGATACTGGAAGCGTTCAGGAGGGGGGCGGGCGTTGAGGAGATAAGGGCGAAGACCAGGATAAACCCCTGGTTTTTGGGAAAAGTGCGGAAAATAACGGAGATGGAGAAGAAGGTTGCGGCAGGTGGATTGAAGGCGGATTTGCTCAGGGAAGCGAAGAGGATGGGCTTCTCGGATGCGCAGGTCGGGAGGCTGGTGGGGAAGAAAGAGAAGGAGGTGCGGGAGTTCAGGAAGGAGAACGGGATAATTCCTGCGTATAAAATAGTGGATAGCTGTGCGGGGGAGTTTGAGGCGATTACCCCTTACTTCTACTCAACTTATGAGGATGAGAACGAGGCAGTGGGCGGGGAAGGGAAGAAGATACTGGTGATCGGCTCGGGGCCGATACGGATAGGGCAGGGGATTGAATTTGACTATTGCTGCTCGCAGGCTGCGATGGCGCTGCGGAGGATGGGGCTGCGCTCCATAATGGTCAATAATAATCCGGAGACGATGAGCACGGACTTTGATTCCAGCGACCGCCTGTATTTTGAGCCGCTCACATTTGAGGACGTGATGAACATCGTTGAGAACGAGGGGCCGGAGGGCGTCATCGTGCAGCTGGGGGGGCAGACCAGCATAAACCTTGCGGAGGGGCTCGTGGAGAACGGGGTGAATGTGCTCGGCACTGGAGTAGAAGGAATAGATATTGCGGAGGACCGGGAGAAGTTCAGGGCGCTGTGCGGAAAATTTGGGATAAGGCAGCCGCTGAATGCGACCGCCACGGGCAAGGAGGGGGCGCTTAAGGCGGCTTCGGAGATAGGGTATCCGGTTGTGGTGCGGCCGAGCTACGTGATTGCGGGGAGGGGGATGCAAATCGTATTTTCTCCGGAGGAGATGGAGAAATTCATCGGGCAGGCGGTGGACGTGAGCGAGAACAGGCCTGTGCTGATTGACAAGTACCTGGACAATGCGTTTGAGTGCGAGGTGGATGCGGTTTCGGACTCGGAGAATACGTACATAGGAGGGATTATGGAGCACGTGGAGTTCGCGGGCGTGCACTCCGGGGATGCGAACATCTCCATCCCTTCGCTGAACCTTTCGGAGAAGATGCTGGGAAAGATAAGGGAGACGACGCGTTTGCTCGCGAGGGAGCTGGGGGTGAAGGGGTTCGTGAACATCCAGTACGCCGTAAGGGGCGGGGAATTGTTCATGATTGAGGCGAACCCGCGGGCGAGCAGGACCGTCCCTTTCCTGAGCAAGGCGACCGGCGTTCCGCTGGTGGAGATGGCGGTTAGGGCGATGCTGGGGGAAAAAGTGGAGAATTCCGAGCCCTCGGTAACCCATTACGCAATCAAGGGGGTGGTGTTCCCGTTCCTCAAAATCTCTGGGGCGGACATTTCCCTCGGGCCTGAGATGAAGAGCACCGGGGAAACCATGGGGCTTGGCGGGGATTTTGAGAGCGCCTATCTCAAGGCGCTGCAGGCAAGCGGGATTTCGCTCCCGAAAGGGGGTGCGGTGCTGCTTTCCCTGAGGAAGGAGGATAGGGAGGACGGGGTGGAGATCACCAGGAAACTGGCGGGGATGGGGTTTGAGATTTATGCGACGCCCGGTACGGGCGTGGCGCTCACAAGGGCGGCGAACGTGAATGTGGCGAAGCGGATGGGCGAGAAGTGCGAGCAGGGGGAGATGGACGTGCTGCAGCTGATTTCATCCGGGGAGGTGCAGCTCGTTGTGAATACGCCGACGAAAAGCGGGAACTCCTTCAGCGACGGGTTCAAGATAAGGAGGAGGAGCATAGAGAAGGGCATCCCATGCGTGACCAACATACGGACCGCGATGGAATTCGTGAAGGCGCTGGAGAAGCTGCGCGGCAGGGAGCCGGAAGTACGGAGGCTGGGGGAATATGGGGGCTAGGAAGGCAGTGCTGCGGCTCGCGGACGGGGGCGTTTTCTTCGGCGAAGGGTTAGGGGCTTCCACGCGGCGCGTGGGAGAGCTGGTGTTCAACACGTCCATGCAGGGGTACCAGGAGGCGCTCACTGACCCAAGCTATGGGGGGCAGGTATTGACGATGAGCTATCCGCTCATCGGGAATTATGGGGTAAATAACGTGGATTTTGAAAGCCCGCGGATCTGGGCGGAAGGCTTCGTGGTGAGGGAGGCGAGCGAATCATTCTTCCACAGGGAAGGGGCGCGGAATTTGGACTCCTTCCTTGCAAAATATGGGGTGCCGGGGATTTGCGGGGTAGACACAAGGGCATTGGTGAAAAGGATAAGGAAGCACGGTGTGCTTCCGTGCTCGCTGGAGGTTTTTGAGGGCGCGGAGAAAGGGGGGGATGCTTCCTTTGAATATTCGTCCGTGAATTTCGTGGAAAAGGCCTCCTCAAAAAATGTGGAAAGGTTTATTCCGGAGAAAGCGGAGAAGATGGTGGTGGTGCTGGATTTGGGGGCGAAGAGGAGCATAGTGAAGGAGCTGAACAAGCGCAATATCGGCGTTGTTTCCGTGCCCTGGAATTCAACTGCGAAGGAGATGCTTGCATTTGAGCCGGACGGAATATTGGTTTCCAACGGGCCGGGGGACCCGGCAATTCTCACCAATGTGCATTCGGCCATAAGGGAGTTGGCAGGGCTTCCGATGTTCGGGATTTGCCTGGGGCACCAGTGCATCGCGCATGCGTTCGGGGGGAGCACATCCAAGCTGAAGTTCGGGCATCGCGGCTCCAACCATCCGGTCTATGATTCGGAAAAGGGGAGGGTGTTCATAACGACGCAGAACCACGGGTTCGCGGTGGAGAGGGTGCCGGATGAGTTCGTGGTAACGCAGGTGGAGCTGAACGATAAAACAGTGGAGAGGATGCGGCATTCCTCCAAGCCCATATTCTCGGTGCAGTACCATCCGGAGGCGTCCCCGGGGCCGCATGACGCCTGCTTCCTTTTCGACCACTTTTTAAAAGCTCTCTGAGAAAGGCAGCCAATGAAGAGATGCAGGTTTGCTGAGGGCTTCCCTCCCTGCAAAAGACTCTCGGGGCTCATAGTCCGGCTGGTATGCCCTGGGTTTCTTCCGGAGCTTCGGCTCCTGGACTACAGATAGGGGGGATGCCTGTTGATGAGCACCTGGAGCTCTGAAATACTGTTTAATTAGTGCAATATTGCTTATTTGTAACCATGGTTACAAAACGAAAAAATATAACACCATCCCATCTAACATAGGGCATGCACTGCCGTGTCTGCGGCCGTGAGGGCTACGACATCTGCCCCGAGTGCTCGTTCAGGGAGCAGAACCAGCAGTGCTGGCGCTGCCGCATGTATATCCCCAAATCGGAGATGCAGCAGTGGCGCGGCCAGTGGATATGCCCTAATTGCAGGATGGATGCGGAGCGCGAGGAGGAGCACACCGCGGAAAAGAAAAAGGAGGAGGAAGGCGCGGGGCCCGGGATGTACGAGAAGCCGGGCAGGTGCGAGCGCTGCGGGCGCGAGACCAAGATACTCTACAGGTTCAACAACAGGAACCTCTGCTGGTACTGCCTCGATGATGAGAACACAACAGACTATTCGGGCGCTGGACCCTCAGGCGGGGCGATACGCGTGCAGCTCAGGGCCGAGAGGAGCAAGAGGAGGGGGATAGTGCACAGGCTCATGAGGGTGCTCACCGGGGGGAAGGAAGAGGAAGAAAAGGAGACCGTGGTCTCCACGGCCGAAGTGGTTCCCATAAAGAAGCGTGGCAGGGAGGGCGTTCCTGCCAAGACCGCTGTGCCGTCAAAGGTCCCCGAAAAGAAGGCGGAGCACGTGCCAGCAAGGAAAGAGGGGCGGGGGGAGAAGGAAAACGCCCCGGTCATAAGGAAAGAAGCGCCCGAGAAGGAAGGGAAGGGCAAAAAGGAAAAGGAACAGGAGGAAAAGAAACCTGACTGGAGCCAGTGGAAGCGGGATTAGCGCCTTACAACGATTTCGCCGCCAGCCTCTCTTATGTATTCAACTTGCCTGCCATCCGGGGTGGAAAGCATCATTTCCGTGGATGTGTCGCTCACCTTGAGCGTAAGCACCCTCTTCACGCGGTTGAGCGACGCCTCAACGCTGTATATGTCCGCATCGCCCATCCTTGCATATCTTACCGAGCAGCCTTCAAACCTGTCTGGCCTTGTGGCGAGCTCGCCAATCCGTGAATCCGTGACCCTTCCCGCGAAAATGTTCCTCCATGCGTCGTTCATCACGTTGAAGGCAGCCATCTCCGCTTCCTGCAGGGCGACGCTCACCACCGGAACGTAGCTGAGCCGGGGAACCTCCTCTTCCCTTTCTTTCACCGCCCTCATGGATTCACCCCAAAGTGACTTTCCTTCCGGCCCAGTAGACCGAAATCGCGCCCCGCATGTCCACCGCGACTATTACGCCGCCGCTCTGCACGACCGTGGCGTTCCTGTTGGATGAGTTGATTGAGAAATTATCCTCGTCTATCCTCGGCAGGTCCCGTTCGTGCCTCCTTGCAAGGTCCAGCATGCCGTTTATCGTCCTCACGGTCTCCAGCTGCAACTCGCGCGCCCTCCCCTCCGCCTCCTCCTGTTTCTTCAGGGGCTTGGGGACGGCGAACAGGCTGAGGTCCCTGCTTGCCTGCTTTTGTGCCGACCCAGCCATGCTTGCCATGCCTAGTTTTCCCGGTGAGTGCTTAAATACCTTTTCCTTCGCGCGCGTTCGGAGTCAGAAATGGAATTTGCCCGCGCCTTCCCGCTTTACTTCCATGTCCACCAGGTCCACGACCGTGGATTCCTGCCTGTAATAAGTGTCCCCGCCATCTATGGCGAGGTCGGCCTGCCTGATTAGTGCCCTGCTCACTTTCTTGAACGAGAAGACAGGTTCCTTCCCTGAGATGTTCGCGCTCGTCCCGATTATGGGGATTCCTGTGTCTCCGGAGATTTTCCTTATGAACGAGTGCATGGGGACGCGCACGCCAATCCTTCCGCCCGGGCAGGAAAGGATGCCCGCTTTTTTTACAAGGATGAAGGTATAGGGGCCGGGAAGGTATTGGAAAAGGTAGCGCACCCTGTCCTCCGGCACCTCGCAGTATTTCCTGAGCATGGAGAAATCCGAGACGATTACGGAAAAGGGCTTCACGTCCCTCTTCTTCATCTCCCTTATGCGCTCGCACACACCCTCGTCCAGCGCGTTCCCCCCAATCCCATAGACCGTGTCCGTTGGATAGATGAAAACCTTGCCGTCCAGCACCGCTTTTGTCGCGCTCTCCAGCGCGAGCTGGTAGTCCTTGTGCAGCGAGATTACCTTCCTCAAAGCTCCCGCACCTCTATCCTTCCGTACCGGTTCTCCAGCTTCTTCATCTTCTTCCTTCCCTGCTTGAACAGGTATGTGATGTCGTTGGGCTTCGCGCGCACAAGGAAACCGCCCTGCACCTTCTCCACCTTGAATTCGCTCTGCATCAGCCGGGATAACGCGCGCTCAAAGGAGCCGCCGCCCCTGTCTCCGCCTCTTCCCCTGTCCCTGCCCCTGCCCCTTCCGCGCGCGACTGCTTCGCCAAGCGGGAGGACCACGGTCTCCTCCCCGAACTTGTAAATCTCGTATTCCGGCTCCCCGCTGTCAAAGTCCTTCACCTCTATCACGGGGCGTGCCAGGTCCTGCTCCCTCATGCCCGCGGGCACCTTCACCGTGTGGCTCAGCTCATACACCTGGGTTACCTGCCCGCCGTCAATCATTATGACCGTGTCCACCACCTGCGGGATGACGCCCAAATCCACTTTTCCGATGAATCTTTGTATTGCATCTATTGCCTTTCTTCCGTGCACCACCCCGACCAGCCCTATCCCAGTGAGGCGCATGTCCGTGTAGATGTTGAAGTCCTTGCTCTTCCTCATCTCATCGTAGAATGTGTAGTCTGGGCGGACAAGGAGGAGGATGTCCTTGGTGAGGTCGAAATCGCCCTCCAGCGCGGTGTATTGCGTAATCTCCGGAATCACGCGCATGTCCCTGGGGGATTCCATTGTTTTGACTATATATTTCTTGGAATGGTAATATTCGGCGAGCGCCGCGGCGAACGTGGATTTTCCCGAGCCGGGCGGCCCGCACACTATTATCCCTTCTGCCTGCTGGTCAATCCTCCCTTTCAGCTTTTCGCTTATGTCGTAATCCGCCATCGTGTTCTTCTTTATGGGGCGGACGATTGTAATCTCAAACCCGTCCGAGAAGGGCGGCTTCGCAATCACAATCCTGTACTCGCCCATCTGTATGACGCTCGCGCCCATGCGGTCTATCTCAAAATAATAGGTGGTGTTCCTTCCCGTAGCCTCCACTATCTCCTCGCCCAACTTCCGTATCCTCTCCTCTGAGATTATTTCCGGCGCCTCAATTATTTCAACGTGCGCCGGGCCGCCCTTCTTCAGCACCGGCCTGCACCCCTCCTTGAGGTGGAGGGACATGGTTTGCGCGTCAAAGTAATGCTCAAAGCTGAGCCTCCCCTTCACTTCGCGCGCATGCAGGTAGATTGTCTTTATCCCCTCCGCTTCTGCCGCATTGTGCTGCACGGTGTCTCCAGTGATGAGAGTTGCGCCTTCCGCCTTCGCCAGCTTGCGCACCATGAAATCTATCTGCCCGGTCCTTTTTGCGCCCCTTATGTCGTCCGCGGACGGCCTCTCCCCCTTTATGGTTACGGTGATGCCGCGCTCCTTCTCCATTTCCCTGAGTTTCCTCAGCACCGCGAAGCCCGCGTAGCCCGTTTCCTTCTTCAGGTTGGACTGGTTCTCCATCTCGGCGATTGAGGCCTCGTGTATTAGTATCTCTCCTTTTACTTCGCCCTTTTCAACGAGCTCCAATATCCTTCCGTCTATGATTACGCTTGTATCGCACACATAACGCATGAAAACACCCGGGGGGATTGGGATTAGAGAATATTAATAGGTTATGGGCTCGGATATCTAACCCTTGTCAAGCATCGGCCCGAAGTTCTTGGGCTTCCTCTTCCTCCAGTTCCCCTTATGGTAGGCATATCCGACTATGAGGGGCATCGCCATGGTCGCCTCCGCATAGACCATCTGCTCGTTGCCCTCGTCCACCTTGCCCCAGGAGTGCGCCTCCTTCAGGGTGGAGCTGGAGCACGCGCCGTCCCTCTCGTCCGCGACCGTGACCTGCACGGCATACTTGTGCATGGAAACGTCCTTGCCGAGCACCTCTCCCGCGACCACCACGTCCTGGGTGAAGTTCTTGGGGACACCGCCCCCAATCATGAAGATTCCGGTCTCCCCGGCCGCCAGCTTGAGTTTAGTGAGCTCCAGGAAATCCTTTGCGGAATCTATGGATGCATGCTCATCCGGGTGGTTCCACTGGTGGTGCACGAAGCCGAAGCCCGCGCTGCAATCGGAGAATGCGGGCACGAAGATTGGTACCCCCATTTCGTAGGATGCGAGAACCACGGATTGCTTGTTCTTCCCGTGCTCCTTCAGGTATTTGCCCATTTCCCTGAGCAGCTCCCTTGAAGAGTAGGGTTTCGGGGGGAGCCCGTCCGCTATTTTCGCGACTGTCATGTCGCAAACGCGCAATTCATCCTCGTCTATGTATGTATCGTATATGCGGTCTATGTGCTTCTGGCGCAAATCCTCGTCATCAACCATGGGCGTTCCCATGTAGTGCTTGAAGCCCAGCCCCTCAAAGAAGTCCTGGTCCACCATGATTGCGCCCGTGGAGACTATCGCATCAACCATGTTGTTGCGCACCATGTCCACCACCACATCTTTCAGCCCGGCGCTGAAGAGCGAGCCGGCCAGCGTGAGGATGACCGAGCATTTCTCATCTGAAAGCATCTTGTCGTAGATGTGCGAGGCGCGGGCGAGGTTCCTCGCCTGGAACGCCATGTGCGAATAATCCTCCACAAGCTGGATGGTGTTGTGCTTCTTGATGTCTATGTGCTCTATCTCCCCTTGCAGGTACTCCTCTTTCGTAGGCATGGGTGGAAAATTCATTCAAAGTTCTTTTATAGTTATGCAGAATCAGGCGGGGGCCGTTTCCAGCCCTCGGAAATTCGCCTGAAGCCGCTCCACGCCGACTGGGCGATGTGTTCCACCGTGGAGACTATTTTTTCCTTTGGGAGGGGCTTGCCGGGTGGATAGCCGTTCGCCCCGAGATGGGCGTTGAATGCGTCCTCAAATGCCAGCATCTTGGTGAGGGCGCCCTCCATCTGGCCCCTCCTCTCCCTGTCATCCGGGGTGGTGGGCATGTTAAAATGCCTCTTCATCCTTTCTTTGAAAAGCTCCGGGTTCGCCGTCCTCCCTGCCATCCGGTCTATAATCCCGTGTATGTCCAGTATGCACTTGGAAGCGAAGTCCCTGTGGGCTTGCCTCGCTGGGCTTATCATGCCCTTGCCTGCCTCGGACAGCCCGCCGGGTATCACCGCAAATTTAGGTCTTTTATCTTCAACCATATAAAGATATAAGCAACAACTCTTTTTATATCCTGCGGAAGCTCACAGCTGCGGGAAGAAATCCGCCCTGAACTGGTTTTTCTTCAGGTGCTCCAGAAGCATCCCCTTTATGCGCAAATACTCCTCCCTTGGATACTGCCTGTTCGCTATGCAGTACTGCTTGGAGGCGATGTGGAAGCAGAAAAGGCAGTCCCTCAGGTCAAAGGAGTCGTGGCAGAACATTGAATCCGTGCATTTCGCGCTCCAGCTCACTTCAAAGCAGTTGTTCAGGAGCCGGCTGTCCTGGCACCTGATGGAGAAGGAGCAGGAGTCCAGGTTCCTTGAGCCATAGACGTACTCGCACCTGAACAGGGAGAACGAGAAGCCCACGTTCTTGCATTCCACGATGTTGTCGCTCATGTACACGTCCGAGCTGGCCAGAACGTTGTCGGATTTCTCCATGTTCTGCGCGTCTATGGACTTGTCGCCCAGGAAGGAGCGCAAATCTGAGTATAGCCGCTGGATGTCCTCCATATTTTCTATCTTCTCCGCAGGGAAAACGTGCCCCGCATCGGTGAGCTTCTGCACCTCCTCCGGGTTGATGTACTTCCCGCCCCCGTAATTGGTGTGGGTGGAGCCGCCCTCCATCGTCTTCCTCTCCTTAGGCAGCTCTATCCCGCCGGAGAAGAGTTTCGCCCCTTCCTCCAGGGAAAGGGAAACGTCCCCGAACAGCTGCCTGCACACCGCCCTGAACCCTTCTTCGTTGTTCATCATATCACCAGGCTTTCCA
>JAQUBA010000008.1 GCA_028686985.1 Candidatus Iainarchaeum sp. | reverse complement strand
TATGCTCGAAGACCTCCGTAAATTGTGGAATCGGATAAACGGGAGCACTGAGCTCGAGCTCACTAATCTAATCGAAAACGAAAGGGCGAAAAAAGAGCAGCTCATCCGGAAGACCATGGAGCTCAACGACATGGTTTATCAACTCTCCAAGGACGAGAACGGAAAGGCGGCCAAGATTGTGGAGCTCGCAGCCGAAAGGTCGGAATTGCTCCGGCAGATGAGCGGCTGGACGATGCGCGTCCGGGAGGGGGAAATCGCAATCGAATCCCTCAAGGCTGAGCTCGCGCTGACCGGGGAGCCGCAGAGTGCGTTTCCAGACTTCCTGCAGGAAGGCAGCTATCCATACCTTCCCAGGAGGCAATTTGTAACCAAGGACGGAATGGATACTGCGTTGCTTTCCGATGCCAGAGAGATATACGCGCTCTTCCAATTCCACAAGGGGATTGTGAGCTCGCGCGGCTGGAAGAAATTGAGCAGGCACCAGAAGCTCATGGCCATTTGGAAGTTCGTCTGCAGCCAGGACACCAGGAAATACGAATACGACCGCGGCGACAACTGGCAGCTCGCCCTGGACACGTACTACCGGAAGCGCGGGGACTGCGAAGATTCAAGCATCCTATTCGTCACGTTCGCACGTGCAGCTGGGATATCCCCATCCGAAGTTTTCCTGGCAGTCGGGCCCACTTCTTTCGGATACCACGCATTCCCGATAGTCTATTATTCCCCAAAAGACGCGCAGGATGCGTTCGGAAATCCGGAAAGCTCTGGCTGGTACGTCTTCGAGGCCACACTCGAAGAG
Organism: Candidatus Iainarchaeum sp.; assembly: GCA_028686985.1. GTDB lineage: Archaea > Micrarchaeota > Micrarchaeia > Anstonellales > Bilamarchaeaceae > CAIXOA01. The sequence continues at coordinate 47,897 of JAQUBA010000008.1, read as the reverse complement.
GAGCCGGTCCAGCCAATCCCACTGGCCGGCTCCGTTTACGGTATAGATAACGGCCTGCAGAACTGGCAGCACGCCGGGCAGATAAAACCCGAGGCGCTGGCCATGTTCAACGGGCAGCCGCGGGCGCCCGCAGGGCCGGTGGAGATAGAGAACTCTGAGCGCAAGCACGTGCTCATCCAGGAGTACTGGAAGAAATTTACGCGCATACGGTGATGGCATGGCTTTGAAAAAAACGTTTGAAGCAAAATTGGAGGAAGAAGGAGTGATGGTCGAGAAATGCTCCTTCAACGCGAGCGTCTGGCAAATCGCGCAGATGATGAATGAGGCCGGCTTCGAGAGGTTCGCGAAGAAAATCGGGATGGTGACGCACTACGACAAGCCCGACATCACCCTGGACGAGAAGACCAAGAAGGCTTATATGGACGTGGACAAGGAGCTCATGGACGAGGACTTTAAGCCCGTCCCGGGGCGCCAAGGGCAATACACACTTGACCTAGAGGTATACATCATGTCCGCTGGCGCGCTCACATACGCGGTGACCGCAGAGGGTGAATGAGCATGGTGAACTGGCAGAGAGTCATCGTCAAGGCATCGGTCGGCGCCGTGCTGGTCTTTTTTACCACATGGACTGCAAGCGGAGCCCCGGACGCTAAGGCTTCGCTGCTCGTAGCCGCAGCCCAAGCCGTGATAGCGTTCCTTACGGACGTCCAGGATGCGCTCGAGAAAGAACCCGCAGGCAGGCTTACGAGCCTCAAGGATAAGCTCCTGAAGCTCGCCAGGTACGTGTAGGTGCATGCCATGGAAGACATCGCAGCCACGTTCCTAAGCGCGATTGGGCACCCTGTGCTAGGGATGATGATAGGATTGACCGCCCGGTTCGTGACGGCAGGTTAGTTATGGAATTCAAGCCGAGGGAGCACCTCCCAATCGTCCTGGCGGTGCTCCTTGTCATTTTTGTAGCTGTAAGGTTGGCGCTCGCCATCCTGCAAGTGCCCAACAGCGAGTGGATAGAAGACATAATAGATAAGATAGGGCTGCTCCTTGGCATGGCCGTGGCATACTTCTTCAAGGGCGACTCCCAGAAAAAGTGACCCCCTGGAAAGCTGAGATGAGCTCCGCGTACAGTTCCTCGCGCGGGGTTCCCTCTTTTTTTGAGAGCACCAGTTGCGCGCACGCAAAGAAGTCGTACCTGTCCCGCGGTTCCCTTCCTACGTCGTTTTTGAACCGGGAAAAAGCGGCGGCACTCTCCGATTCTGAACATGCACAGAATTCGCGGATTCCGTCCCCCATGAACATAGTTAAGCTAATCTCGGGTTTTTAGATTTTTCCCTGCCTTGGCGCCAGTGATGCCCTTCTCCTCCAGTATCTCGTCCAGGAGGCCCTTGAACGCCTCTTTTTGGGCGTCCAGGCGCTTCTTCTCGAAGTCCTCCAGGTCCTTCGGGTTCAGCACCAGGCCGCACCGCTGGCATTCTGTTATGCTAAAGCCGTTCTGCATCCCGCACCTGGGGCAGGGCTGAATCTCCATATTTACCTCGTTCCTGGGCATCGCTTTTATCCCAGCGATCGCGTGGACGTATTTCTCCGCGTCGTCCTCATCAGTATGGTCGTACACTGCGCTCTGCTTGGAGCCCTTCACGAGGCCATGGTAGGACTCATTTATGCTTGATGGCATCCCTGCCCGGGTCATGGCCGTCCAGGAGTAATGCCTCAGCAGATGATGCCACACCCTGCGCTCTATGCCGGCCTTCTTCACGATTTTCTTGAAGTAGCGCCATATCATCTGGTACTTCATAGTCTTCCCGCGCTTGCCTATCCAGAGCGGGGCGGAGGGGTCGTCCTTGCGCGGGTGCCGGTTCAGGTAGGCGCGGAGATATGGAAGGGACCAGCCGAGCGGCGGCTTCCTGTCGTTCGTCTTTCCGGTGATGGCGAATTTCACCGATTGGGGCGTGTCTATTATGTCCCAGAGTTTCCTCCCATTCGCGGCCTCGCCTATCCTGCCGCCCATCTCCCCGAGTATGGCGACGATGGGCAGCATCGCCTCCGGGAATTCATTAGACGCGGCCGCTTTGAGCATCCGCTTCATTTCCTCGTCAGTCGGAGGGCGGTAGGGCTCCTTCTTGCTCCGCTGCTTTGTAATCCTGATCCAGCGGACTTTCTTGGGCGCGATCATCTGGTCCTCGCCCTCCAGCCAGGTATAGAAGTACTTCAGGAGCTTCTTGAAATCCGTTTTTGTATTCCACGCATAATCGGATTCCTCAAGGCGGTTTATGGCGGCGATGATGTCTTCCTTCGTCGCCTCCCTGAACGGCTTCGCGAGGAAGCCCCGTTTCCTCCACGTGGCAACGCTGTACGCAATCTTCTCGGAGCGTATCCAGGAGATGCCGTCCTTGGCCCGCTTGAAGTCCAGGTACTGCTCCACCAGCTTGCGGTCCTCGGGCTCAAGGCCGCGCAGGTGCGTCACAATAACTTTTTTAGAGTCCCTCCCGTAAAATGCGTCGTACCACGGCTTGTTTTTTTCTTCCTCCATATAGACAACCCCGTTTCGGCTTATTTAAGCCTGCCTCAGCCGGGCTGCCGGTAATGTGGAGAGCTATTAACTGTGGAACCTATGCTCCCGCCGGGATTCGAACCCGGGTCAACGGAGTGAGAGTCCGCTATCCTTAACCGGGCTAGACTACGGGAGCTAAAGGATTCTAAGCGCCGGTGGAAATTATTCTCCCTAAACACTATTTAAAGCTTCTTGAGCGCGCGGCGAAACCAAGCACGAGAAGCAGCGCAAAGGAGGGCAGGCAGCAGGACCCTTCCCGCGCCACCATCCCGCCAGTTTCCATGCACCTCTGCTCCATCACGCCGCATTCCGCGGTCGCATTCTCGTAATAGATGGAGTCAAATTCCGGCCCGTGCGGGCAGTCCACCCCGGTATAGTTCCCGCCGGAATCCCAGCACGCGTTCTCCATGCACAGAACCCCGAATTGCGCGCAGTCCATCTGCGCGAAGGAAAAGGAAAGAAGAATAAAAAAGAAGAGGAGGCGCTTCAAGCTAACCCTCACTGCACCGTAAAGGTCGTCACGGTCCAATCGTTCGCCGCGTCGTCGTAGTTCGCCTGCTCGGGGGTAAAGGTGTGCGTATACACCATGGGCGTCCCCTCGTTGAGCGAAACCCTGACCGTCACCGGAACGTTGGAGGTAACCCCGTGCGTGGAGTAGTACCTCACCTTTATCGTATAGGTTCCGGGCGCCGCCTGCTCCATCGTGAATGTCTCGGGCCCGAAGCCGTCCGTGTCGTCCAGGTCCAGGCTGCCTCCGGGTATTCCGCTGAGCGCCGCGTAGTACGCATGGTTGCCCTGCGGGTCATACACATGCAAATCCACGTCGTTCCCGTCCGTTTCCCATGTCAGCGTCGCGGTTATGTCACGGGCCGGTATGTTCGCATTCACTGTGAAGGTGGAGCTGGAATACACCTGGTTTCCGGACTCGTCATCAACAACGGTCTGTATTGTGTTGCTGCCCGAATTGAGCACAAGGTCGGTGCTGAATTCCCATTCGCCGGGCTGGCAGTCCTCCCCGTAGCACGTGGTAGGCGTCACCTGCTGCCTGTTCCCGTTGTGCACAACGTACACCCTCCCCCCGAACGTGCTGGCGTCCGCGCCGGAAGGGTTCATCACCCTCCCCCCCACGGTCTGCACCCTCTGGTCCGTGGTCCCCCCGTTCAAGGTGGTGGTCCCGTCCCTGCCCATGAGCTGGTCAATGCGCGCGCCGCTCCCGGTATCAAGCGTGGAACAGCTCGCAAGAAGTAAGACCATCATCAAAGCTACCCCGGTTTCTGCAACTCCCATTCATTTCACCCGCTTCCCTTTTGACTGATAAATATAAAAACATAACACAGCCAATTTCCGTCTTATGCGGAAGCTTGCGCTTGTCAATTTCATAGAGTCCTTCTTCTCCGCCTCGCTCGCGGTCGCATTGCCCCTGTACCTGTTGAGCCGGGGCATAAACGTGGAGGCTGTGGGGCTCATCCTCTCGGTATCGCCGCTCATATTCACGTTGCTCCGCATCGTCGCCGCGCTTTTCGCGGAGGTATTGGGGACCAGGATATTCTTCATAGCCACCTCCATCTCCGAATCAGTCTCAGCATTCACGTTCTCCATCGCGTCCTCGGTCCCCCTGTTCGGGCTGGGCAGGCTGTTTGAGGGCGCCACATACTCCCTGTTCTGGGCCGTGAACCGCACCAAGGTGATAGAGCACGAGCAGTCCAAGGACACCAGCCTCGCGCGGCTCCTTTCGGTAAGGATGGTCGCTGCCACGGTAGGCATAGGCGCCGCCGGCGTCCTCATATCCTACTCTTTTGACGCGTTCTTCCAGCTGCTCATGCTCGCGGGCGTTGTCAGCCTCATCGCATCCATCTTCTTCTGGAAAGGGAAAGGGAGGGCGAAGAAGGTTGAGCCGGTGAAGATGATTACCTCCAAAAAGGGGAAGAAGTTCTGGGAGGCATCCTGTTCACTCCTCTTCCTGCTCTCCGCATTCTCAATCCTGTTCGCGTTCCTGCTCCCGGTCTACCTGGACCAGGAGCTGGGGATGCCTTACGAGGAGATCGGCGCGCTCATGATGCTGTTCTACCTATGCGTGGCGGTGGGCGGCTATGCCGCCATAGAGCTCGGCATGGACGAGAAGCGGCTCATCTTCTTCCAGGACATCATGGTACTCATGATAGCGCTCATCCCCCTTGTCCCCGGCTACCTCGCGCCCGTGCTAATGATGGTGGGTTTTGGGTTCGGCGTCTCTTTCGCGATGCAGGAGGAGATGGTAGTGAAGGTGTCGGAGGGCAGCGAGTACCCCTCCACGGACGTCTCAATCCTGCACATGCCCGCGGGGGTGGGGGAGTTCGCCATGCTCGCGGCGGGCGGCTTCCTGTTCGCCGCGTTCGGCAGCGTACCCCTGTTCCTCATCTCCGCGGTGCTGGTGGCCGCATACGTGCATTACACAAGGAACGTTCTCTGCTGATGGGCTAATTTATATAAATGGCGGCGAATTAGTACTCCCGATGGCAAAACCGAAAAAGAAGGCCCCGGCTCCCGGGAGGGCAAATCTTCAGATTGCGCAGCCGGAAGCGAACGGGCAGAAACCCGCATCCGGCATCCCATCCACGCCCGGCTGGCAGCAGCCCCCGGCGCCGAAGCCGTTCTCCTATGCGGTGCAGGCCTCGGACATTTCCAAAATCTATCCGGGCAAGGTCACGCTCTTCAATTTCTCGGTGGAAATACCCGAGGGCGGCATATTCGGGCTGCTCGGCCCGAACGGCGCGGGCAAATCCACATTCATCCGCATCCTCACCGGGCTGGAGAAGCCGGACAGCGGCACCCTGCTCATATTCGGGCAGAAGCCCTCCCCCGCGGCAAGGAGGCAGATAGGGCTCGCCCCCCAGGAGAACAGCTTCCACCCGCTGCTCACCTGCACGGAAAACCTCCTTTACTACGGCGACCTCTACGGGATAACCGGAAAGAAGGCGAGGGAGCGCGCGCAGGGGCTCATAAGCCAGCTGGGGCTGGCGGAAAAGAAGGACACGCAGGCATCGTTCCTCAGCGGGGGGATGAAAAGGCGGCTCAACCTCGCGTGCGCCCTGATGCACGGCCCGAAGCTCATAATCCTGGACGAGCCGACCACCGGGCTGGACCCCTTCACAAGGCGGCAGCTCTGGGAGACGGTCACCAGGCTCGCGTCCGAGACCGGGGCGACCGTGATGCTCACCACCCATTACATGGAGGAGGCGGAGGCGCTCTGCGGAAAGATAGCGTTCGTGAACAAGGGGCAGATAGCCGCGTACGGCTCCCCCAGGGAGCTGAAGCGCCTCGCGGGCAGGGAAGTGCTAAAGCTGCGCAGCGTGCCCGGCGATTACGCCAAGCTGGACCAGCTCATAAGGAAGCTGCCCGGCGCGGAGGGCACCACGGTGACCGAGCATGGCATAGTGGTGGAGGCGGACGACGCGGAATCCCTGGTCTCGGCCATCACAAGCATATTCGCGGAAAATTCGGAGAAGATAGTGGAGCTGTCTGTCTCGCGCCCATCGCTGGAGGACGTTTTCCTCAAGCTCACGGGCGCGCAACTCAAGGAGGCGACCAAGAATGAAGCTGCTGGCGGAAATTGAGAAGGACGGGAAGACCTTCCTGCGCGAGAGGAGGACGCTAATCCTTCTCGTCGCCGCGCCGCTCATTGTGCTCCTGGTGCTTGCGGGCGTCTTCGGCAAGCCGACCGCTGAAAAGGCGCTGCCTGTTTCCATAGGGCTATGCGACCTGGACCGCAGCGAGGCGTCGTCCCTTTTCATGGAATCCATTTCCAGCCATTCCAACATAATAGACTATTCCGGGCATGGCGGGTGCGCGGATTACGTGCGCTCGCAGGTCTCGCAGGGGCAGTTGTCCGCAGCCATAATAATCCCCAAGGGCTTCCAGGCAGGCATAGCCGCCGGCGCCTCCCAGAACGTGACCGTTTTCCTGGACAACTCGCGCGTGCAGATAAGCCCGTCGGTGGAGGCGTTCCTGAAGGCGGCGGCGCAGGGCACCGGGCAGGAAATCGGCTCCAGCTTCGTCCTCAGCGTCTGGGCGCGCCTGGACAACGCGAGCGCGCAGCTGGACGGGCTGCTCGTGGACGTGAACGCCTCGCGCGAGAAGGCGCTGGAGATGCAGGAAAGGATAGGGGAGACGCACGCCTCCCTTTCCGCGCTGGATTTCTCCACGCTCACAAGGCAGCTGGACGCCGCGAACTCCACGCTGGATGGCGCGGCATCGGAGCTGCGCTCAGCGGAATCCAACCTCACCCTCATGCAGGAAAAACTCGCAACGTATGGCGAGGAGCTGAACTCCACTGAAGCAGACCTGCTTCGCGTGCGCGCGATGCTCCAGAACGCCTCGGATTCCATTTCCAGCGCTGGCGCAGGGGTGAACTGCTCGGACCCGGTCTTCTTCGCATACTGCGCCTCGCTCTCGTCAATGAACGGTTCGGTCGCCTCGGCGCTTTCGGAGATTGATTTGCGCATATCAAAGATAAACGAGACGCGCGAGGATTTGAGGGGGATAAACTCCACGATGCAGGATTTCAAGGAGAACATCGCGAACTCCCTTTCCGAGACGGAGAACGTGCGCGCCCGCATCTCCACGATGTATGATTTCGCCTCCTCGTTGGAGGAGAGCAGGGAGGATTCCCTCCGGACCATGGTGGAGATAAACAGGTCCGCGGCGCAGCTCGTAGCCAAGAGCGACGAGCTTGAGGTGCTCATACTCAACAGCAAGGCGCAGATAAACGAGATAACGTCCAGGGACGCGATTTCTGTGGTCGCCCCGATAGTCTTCGCCTCGCAGAACGCATTCGCCTCGCGCACGTTCTTTGATTTCCTGCTCCCGAGCCTCATCCCGCTCATACTGATGTTCGTCTCATTGTTCCTCGCCTCCACCTCGCTGGTGCGCGAGAAGAACGCGATGACGCTTGAGCGCGTCTATGTGGCGCAGGTGCCGCTCTGGGAGTACGCGCTGACCAAGATAACAAGTTATACGGTAGTCCTTTTCCCAGAGGTGCTCCTCCTTCTCGCGACGGCCTCCCTCGCATACGGGGCCTTCCCGCTTTCCGATGCCAGCCTTTTCGTCTTCCTTGCAGCGGCGCTCATGCTCCTCCTCTTCGCATTCAACGCCCTCGGGGTCGTGATAGCGGCGTTCTCCGAATCGGAGGCAACCGCCTTCCTCGCCTCGCTCGTGATAGGGCTGCCCCTCCTCTTCCTCAGCGGGATACTCTTCCCGTTTGAGTTCATGCCCGCGCCCATAGTCCTTCTGGGGCAGGCGACGCCCCTCACGCCCGCAATCACGGCGATGCAGAGCGCAATCCTCTACGCGACGCCCAACTTCTCAATCTTCGCCACGCTCCTGGCATACGGCATTGTTCTGGCCGTGCTCGCGGCCGGCGCCCTGTATGCCACGAAAGGAAGGGGTTAGCAAATAGTTATAATCTATTTTCTTCCATATCCAACCGATTTCCATGCTTGACAAGGAGATTATACGCAACAATCCGGAACTTCTCAAGAAGGCGCTGCATGACCGCGGCGCGGATTCATCCATACTCGGGGAAATAGAGAAGCTGGACGCCAAATGGCGCGAACTGAAAGGGGAGGGGGACGCCCTGCGCGCGGACCGGAACAAGCTCGGATTGGAGATAGCGGCAGCCGCAAAGGAGAAGAAGGACATCTCCAAACTGAAGAAGGAAGGGGAGGAGATTGCGAAGAAATTGGAAAAGGCGGGCGAGAAGGAAGAGAAGTTTGAGGAGGAGCGCACGCAGGTGATGATGCGCATCCCGAACATCCCCCATCCATCCGTTCCCGTGGGCAAGGACAGCCGCGATAACCCCGAGATAAGGAAATGGGGCGCCCCCAAAAAGAAGAGTTCGGACGTGGAATCCCACCACGACCTGGGCACTCGCCTCGGAGTGATTGATTTTGAGCGCGGGGTGAAGCTCGGAGGCCACCGCTTCACGGTGATGAGCGGATGGGCGGCGAGGCTGGAGCGCGCCCTCACCTCCTTCATGCTCGCATTGCATGCCTCAAGGGGTTACAGGGAGTTCTACGTCCCGTATCTGGTAAGGACCGAAATACTGGAAGGGACGGGGCAGCTCCCCAAGTTCGCGGAGGAGCTTTACCGCACCGAGGGCGACGGGCTCTGGCTCATCCCCACCGCGGAAGTCCCCCTCACCAACCTCCACCGCGGGGAGATTCTGGAGGAGTCCCAGCTCCCTTTCAGGTATTGCGCATTCACCCCCTGCTTCAGGCGGGAAGCCGGCGCATACGGAAAGGACATAAAGGGGCTCATCCGCCAGCACCAGTTTGACAAGGTGGAACTGGTGAAGTTCGCACTCCAGGAAGACTCATACAGGGAATTGGAGGGAATGGTGCAGGATGCCGAAACCGTCCTGAAGCAATTGGAGCTCCCGTACAAGGTGGTGGAGCTCTGCACCGGCGACATGGGCTTCGCCTCCGCAAAAACGTACGATCTGGAGGTGTGGATACCCTCCCAGGACACCTATCGGGAAATAAGCTCATGCTCCAACTGCGAGGCGTTCCAGGCGCGCAGGGCGAACATCCGCGTGCGCAGGAAGGCGGCGATGGAGTTCGCCCACACGCTGAACGGGAGCGGAGTCGCGGTGGGGAGGGCGCTCATCGCCGTGGTGGAGAACCACCAGGAGGGCGGCGGGATAAAAATCCCCAAGGCGCTCCAGCCCCACATGGGCACGGACTGGATAGACACGAAATGAGGCAGCGGATGGCGCCCGGCAAAATCATCTATCTGGACAAGGAAGTGGTGGAAACCCTCCGCAAGGGCACCTCCACCATCTCATTTGATTTCGGCCGCACCTTCAGGAAAGCGTCCCTTTCTGATTTGGAGGGAATCCCGCTGGAGGGGATAAAGGGAGATTTCCTCTATGCATGGGACGGCAGGGAGCTGTTCAAGCTGGCGGCGTTTGACGAGCACCTCTACCGGCTCAGGATGCTGGCGGGCAAGCCCATCCTGGAGATAGACGGGTTGCGGATGCACCTCGTTAATGAGTTCAAGGACGTTTTTGACTATTCCAGGGAGGTATGCCGCCTCCTGCAAATCGGGAAGGGCGACACCGTGCTGGACACCTGTACCGGGCTGGGCTACACCGCAATCGCGGCCTCGCGCCTCGCGAAGAGGGTCACCACTATTGAGAAGAGCCGCGCCGCCCTCACCCTCGCGGAGTGGAACCCGTGGAGCATGGAGCTTTTCCATTCCAATAATATTACTATGATACGGGGTGATTCCTACGAGGAAGTGCCCCGGCTGAAAGGGAAATTCACCAAAATAATACACGACCCCCCGCGCTTCTCAAGGGCAGGAAACCTATATTCCGCGGAGTTCTACCGCCGCCTCGCCTCCGTTTCGGCGGAGGGGGCGCTCCTCTTCCACTACTTTGGCTCACTAGGAATGGGCAGGAGGGGCGTTTCCGTTGAGATAAGGAGGCGCCTCGCGAAATCCGGCTGGGAGGTGATCAATGCGAACCGGCTCCTGCAGGGCTGCCTGGCAAGGAAAGTGTAGAAAAGTATTTAAATATTTCTACGCATAAATATATAAATACTTCTTGGAAACGAATAAAAACTCCTTTTCATTCCTTCCAGGATTTTACGGGGGAAATTCCATGCAAAAAACAAGAACTTGCCCGGAGTGCGGCTCCGCGAAGCTGATAAAGGACTACGAGAAAGGGGAGCTAATCTGCGGCTCATGCGGCCTGGTCATAACCGAGAACATACAGGACGCGGGCCCGGAATGGAGGGCGTTTGACGCCGAGCAGAAGGAGAAGAGGGCCAGGGGCGGAGCGCCCATAAAGTACATGCGCCCGAACAAGGGCCTCGTCACGGAAATAGACCAGTACAACCGCGACATACGCGGCGTCAAGATATCAACGCGCAAGCAGGCGCAGTTCTACAGGATGAGGAAGTGGCACAAGAGGGTCTCAATCGCCACTTCAATGGAGAGGAACCTCACCATCGCGCTAGCGGAGCTTGACCGCGTCGCATCCTACCTCGGCCTCCCGGACGACATCAAGGAGGCGGCGGCCCTGCTTTACAGGAAAGCAGTTAAGGCGGAGCTCATCCGCGGCAGGATAATAGAGAGCATAGTGGCCGCGGTGATATACGCCATTTGCAGGATGCACGGCATCCCGCGCACGCTGGACGAGATATCCAAGGCATCCGCGATAGAGAAGAAGGAGATAGGCAGGGCATACAGGTTCCTGAAGGCGGAGCTGGACCTGGACGTCCCGCTCACGGACCCGTCCTACTACGTGCAGAAGTTCGCGACCGCGCTGAGGCTGAGCGGGGACTCCCAGAAGAAGGCGGTCCAGCTCATCCGCAAGGCGGTTAAGCGCGGCCTCATCTCGGGCAGGGGCCCGACCGGGGTTGCAGCCGCGGCCCTCTACATCGCGTCCGCGATGACCGGCGAGAAGCGCACGCAGAAGGAGGTTGCGGACGTCGCCGGCGTAACCGAGGTTACGATAAGGAACCGCTACCGCGAACTGAAGAAGGAGCTCGGGCTGAAGATAAACCTCTAGCTTCTTTAATTCTCTTTTATTATCTTTCTCCATGCGCGCAGCGGTCGCACTGATGGCAATGCTGCTTTTGGCGGGGTGCATGCAGCAGGATGGGGCGCAGCCTACGCAGCCCACGGCCCCGGATTATTCCTACGACCTCCTTGTGAAGGACGTCTCCACGCTGCCGCAGAACGTTTATATCGGCGACAATTACACCGTGGAGGTGTTCGTGCAGAGGTATGGGGTGTACGCGCCCAGCGCCTACCGCCTGCGCGTGTTTGATTCCGGCCAGACGTTATATGACGGCATAGTGAGCAAGCCGGGGCTCATGGAATCCTTCTCCTTCAACTATACGGACGCGGACGACCAGCCCCACAACATACGCGTGTACGTGGAGAGCGCGGACATCCTCCATTCGGAGCCGCCCCTCTCGCTGGAAAACAATTTCCTCCAGCGCACCGTGCATCCGCAGCCCCTCGGATACTATGGCGCGTGCTATTCCTGCATGCACCTCTATTACGACGCGGTGAGCTACGTGATGAGGCAGGCGCAGTCAATCAACATGACGCGCGGGTTCACCGTCCACAGGGTAGGGCTTTACCTGCGCGCAGCGGCCAGCGCGCCCAACAATGCGCCCGTGGTGGTGGAGATATGCAGGGACGACAGGGGGCAGCCCGGGGAGGCAATCGCCTCCTCTTCCATAGAAGGCGCGGAAGTCGGGCACGATCCCGCATGGCATTATGCGCAGTTCCAGAACCTCACCCTTCCGGCTGGCAGGTACTGGATTGTCGCGAGGCTGGACACCACGGACAGCTACGGGGTGCAGTGGGCGAGGTCCGAAGGGAACCCCTATGGCGAGGAATACGACACGATGGCGATGGACCTCACGGACTGGGCGGCGTGGGACTACAAGCGGTTTGATTTCGTCTTCCAGATATACTGATTTTTATACCGTCCGCATGAAAGAGGATGGATGATGAGCACTTGGATGGGCTGAAAATGATGATGAGAATCTTGAGTGCTGAGCCGGAATAAACCCCCACCAGCTCCGTTCAATTGGAGTCCTTCGGGAGCCACCCCTTCTTGTTCACCCACCAGAACGAGATTGCAGTGGCGACCACCGTGGAGCCCACCAGGAGCGCGGTGTACCATTGCGCATCCTGCGGACCCATGGCGAATGCGGGGTTGGAAAGTATCGTCGCGAGAGTGTTCGGGACAAGGACCGCGGTGCCTATAACCGCGAGGTATGCGGTGACCATCGCCATCTTGTTGTTCAAAATCTGCAATTGATTGTTGTAGATGCTCTGCAGCACCTCCAATCCGGAGGCAAGCACCTCGCTCAGGTGCTCGGCGAGGGAAATCTGGTTGTTCACGTCCGCCGCCAGGGCACCCACCCTCCCAAGTATCCTTGGGTCGTCCGTAAGCAGCTCCGCGTCCCCGTACCGCAGCGCGTTTATCACGTCTATCGTCGCCCACAGGGCGTTGAGATACGAAAGCAGCGCATGCTTCATGTCGTAAATCTCGGGCCCGATAGCATCGCGTGGGGCGTTCACGTCTATCAGGCTCTTGCTCAGCTTGTCCCCCTGCGCCTCTATCTCGCGCAGGTGGTCAAAGTTCCTCCCGTTGTTCTCGTCTATTATCCTTATGAGGGCGTGCGTGACCTTGTCCTGCTGGGAGGCGTCCACCGGAATCTTCCTCATCATGGTCTCGGCGTACCTCCTCAGCCGCTCAAACCTCACCACCTTCCCACTGTGTATGGTGACCACGAGGTTGCTTTTTATGAGTATGATCAGCGGATTGGGCGTGACGTCAAAGCCCTCCACGGTCACCGCGGGGACGAGCATGCCCATCTCGTCGTCGTAATCCTCATACGAGGACACCCGCTCTCCGGTGAGGAGGTTTGCCACAAGCGAGCGCGAGAACTCCAGCGAGCGTGCGATATCCCCGGCATCCTTCTCCAGGTCCTCCACCACGAAGTCTGCCCACGATACGGACGACCACGCGATGAGCTTCGCAAAATCAGTGGGCCTGCGCCCCACCTGCTTGATTGTGGTGCCGTCACGCAGCAGGGATGAGCAGAACGCCTTTGCGTTCGTGATGGTTTCCCCGTTTTCCGCCTTCTTTTCCATGGGCCCGCCTCCGCGCGCTGACGGTTTGCTCTCTTACTTGGAACTGCTCTCTTTAATAGCTTTTAGGGCGGGCAGCTCCTTGCCGCTGAGGTATTCTATCAGCGCCTTGCCCGAAAGGCTCACGTAGCCGAACTTGCCCTCGGGAATCCCGAACTTCTCTATCGCGGAAATGGTGTGCCCGCCGCCCACCAGCGAAAAGGCCTCGCTGCCCGCGACCGCCTCCAGCACCTTCCGGGTGCCCGTGTCAAAGTTGGGCAGTTCGTACATCCCCATCGGGCCGTTTATGAGTATCTTCTTCGTTCCGGAAATCTCCTCGGCGAAGCCCTCCATGGTGCCGGAGCCGATGTCCGCTATCTGGCCCTCGCACAGCTCGCCCTTCCCGCACTCCACCCTTTCCCCCTTTATGTTCACGGCGACGTCGTCTGGCACGAAAATCTTGTCGCGGTATTTCTCCAGGAGCTCCTTCCCATCCTGGGCCAGCTCCATCAGCCCTGCCTTCTCCAGGTATTCCCTGGACGCCGCGTTCCTGTACCCGTCCACGTAAAGGAAGAAGACCGCCACGGCCCCTCCGACCAGCACCCTGCTCGCCTTCCCGCTGCCCAGCCACGCCTTCATTATGCGCAGGGAATCCTTCACCTTCCCCCCGCCGATTATCAAAAGGACCTGCCCGCCCTCCATCTTCTGCAGGGCGTTTATCTCGTTCCTGAGCACGAAGCCCACGCCGCTCTTCACGTATTTCGTCAGCCCGACCACGGATGCGTGCTCCCTGTGCGCCACGCTCATCGCGTCCAGCAGGTAGATGTCCGCGTTCTTCGCCAGCACTTTCGTGAGGGGGTTCTCGCCTATGTCCTTCTCTTCGTTCTCCCACATGCGCGCGTTCTCAAGCACCAGTATGTCCCCGGCCTTCATGGCGGCAATTTCTTTTTCCACGCGCGCCTCGTCCGTGCCTGGCACGAACCTCACGTCCTTGCCGGTGAGCCCCGAGAGCAGCTTCGCGTGCTTCCCCAGGCTGGTGAAGTCCTCGTCCCCCCTCCTTCCCTGGTGCGCCGTGACTATGACCTTTGCGCCGCGGTCGCTGAGCTCCTTTATGCTCTCCGCGTGCCTCCTTATGCGCGGGTTCATGACCGGCTCGCCGTTTTCAATCGGCGAGTTTATGTCTACCCGCTTCACGACACGCTTTCCGCTCACTTCAAAATGCTCAACTTCGCGCATATCCACACCAGGGGGATATGGGTATCTGCGCGCTTCATTTTTTTATTCCTTTCCTTATGCCCGCGCCCCACCTATCTTTGCGGAGATGGCCGGCAGGAACCCGCGGGTTTCCGCCATCCCTCGCAGCCCGTCATCATATTTATAAAGACTATTATCTCTAGTCTAGACCAATGAGATGCAGGAGGGCGTTTGTATTCTCGCTTGACTCGTTCGTCGCGTTCACGCTGATAGTCGCAGCCCTCTATACGCTCGTTTTCTTCTCCACGGTCCCGTCCGCATACTATTCCGCCCTTACGCAGGCGAATTACCTCGCAAAGGATTCGCTTGTCGCGCTGGCGACCACCACATATGGCGGCGAGGATTCCTCGGGCCAAACCTACCTCGACTTGATCTTGAGCAGGGGCGCGGGCCCCGCACGCCTTTATGCGGGCGAGATGATTCCGGACCAGTTCGGCTACAAACTGGAGATTGCGGACTACGCTGAGGGCGGGGAGGAGGACTGGACTGTAATATACAGCACCGCGACCGACGACGACCCGCTGCTCAACACCCATAAAAGGGAATACCACAAGCTGAAGGCGACCGCACAGGCGCTCTACCTGGTGGTGCTTAAGGAAAGGGATATCGGGGAAAGCCCGTACGGATACATAACGTGCTACGGCGATTCCACTGTATGCGACCTTCCGCTCCCATACGAATAT
The DNA here is from genome assembly GCA_028686985.1 of Candidatus Iainarchaeum sp. Taxonomy (GTDB): domain Archaea; phylum Micrarchaeota; class Micrarchaeia; order Anstonellales; family Bilamarchaeaceae; genus CAIXOA01. Next base: position 32,777 of record JAQUBA010000008.1, on the reverse strand, counting down.
GAGGCGGGGGATGTCGCGCTCAAGCTGGTGAAGCTGACGGTGTTCACATGAGCCGCAAGGGATTCTTCTTCGTACTCATCTCCTTCGTGCTGCTTTCATACATACTCGTGTCCACGACCATGTGGGTGCGCGCCATAGAGGCCTCCGAGCTCACTTATTCGGATGCGTTCCGCGCCTCCACGCTGAACACGCTCACCGACCAGGTCAGCCAGGAGAGGATGGACAGGTACGCGGACATCGTATCCCATTATTCACTCCACCAGCTCTCCAACCATTCCGTCCGCCACGAGCTGAGGGCGGGCGAATCCGCGGACCAGTTCTCGCACATACGCTCCGCATACCTTTCCCTGATTGCGAACTGCACTTCCCTGCCTGAGGATTACGAGGACGGCGTGCCATTCGCATACGCCGGGGAGGATTCCCGCACCTACTGCTTCAGGGGCTTCCTGAACCAGCTCAACAATTCCATGGCTGCGCAGGGCTTTGAGGTCCAGTCCTTTGAGCTGTACAACCTCTCATTCAACGAGACGGGGCACCCGCTCCGCTTCGCATTCAACGCAACGCTGCACCTTTCCGTGAAGGACCTCCAGACCGACACCGCGATAGAGAGGACGTATGAGTTCAACAGGATTGTGGACGCGGAGGGGATGGTGGATCCGCTCGTCGCGAGGGAGAGCCTGGACCTGGAGGGCAAGGGCGCAAGGGAGAACCTCACAATCTACAAGGGCGTGTACCTTTATCCGCCCGTGGCCGAAATTAGCGGCTACGGGGAGATGTCCCCGGACGAGCTGCACGGATTATACGCGGACGCGCATGAGGAACTGTATCCGCGCGGCATCGGCTCCGGCTCAGAAGGGCAGGGCTGGTTCTATGGCCCGGTCGTATTTGCGGAGGATGCGAAAGATGTTTCATCCGTCGCCGCGCCGCACACCATACTTGCGGGCAATTATACGGACATAAAGTTCGCGGACAACTGGGAAAACTTCGGCGCTTATATCCTATTGGATGAGCCGGACGACCCCACTGGCTGCAGCGACCAGTCCAACACGCTAAACCCCATCCAGCGCGAAACCGGCACGCACGGCTGCGACGAGTCCATAGATGAAAGCAACTCGGACTACACGAACAAGCCGTTCATGGTCTATGCCGATTTTGAGGGCGACGTTTACGATGAGATGCTCGGAAGGTACAGGTACCACGAGCCGGGCCAGCCCCCACAGAGCGTGCGCATACTCTTCATAGCGCAATATTCCGCAGAGGATGTGCTCAACGAACCGGACGACAAGCTTGACAGCGTTGCAGTTTTTGACATGGAGAATCTCCGCGACTTCGCGAGGTGCTCCTATTATATCGTAAATCCCGCGGCCCCGTCCTTCCTCCAGAGGATGTTCAGGGACGGCTACAAATACAGCAGCGCGAACGGGATAGAGACGTTCCTCATAGGGAAATACGCGGGCGGGATATACAACCCCGAGCTTGACGGGCTCAGCCGCGTGGACGGGGATTTCTTCACCGGCATATCCGGAGAGAGGATAAGGGGAATGCCGGGGTGCAAGGACCCGCAGATGTGCGTCAACCCCAATTCCGACCTGGGCCATTTCGCCCTCTCGGACGGGGCGATGGAATATTATCTCGGCGTCACGGACAGCGATGACGAGGGCAACATAGGGTGCAACGATGGAAGGGCAGCATGTGAAGAATAGCCTCAGGGGCCAGGCGTCGGTGGAAATGCTTGCCACCGTTGGGCTAGTGCTATTGCTGCTCGTGCCCATACTGCTCCTGCTGCTTGTCGGCGCGCAGGTCCGCTTTGAAGACATCTCCAGCATACAGGCGAGCGCCGCGGCGCGCGTCATGTCCGATTCCATAAACGAGGTATACATAGAGGGCCCCGGCGCGTCCAAGGTCGCGGTGGTGAACCTTCCGTCCAACAACGTGAATGTTTCATTCACCGGCAGCGAGGTCGTGCTAACGCTGCTATCCGGCTCGGCCCAGACGCAGGTCACGTACCCCTATTTCGGCAAGCTCGCGGAGGGCGACCGGGACGCCAGGATAGAGGGGAAGAGGGGGCTTATAGCCATCCGCTTTTACAACGAGGCGGGGGAAGTGAGGTTTGATTATGAAGGGAAGCAGTAAGGGGCAGGTCGCCCTTGAGTTCCTCGTGTACGCGGGCGTATTCCTGCTCATCGCAGTTTCGGCATACACGCTCACCTACTTCACCCAGCGGAGCGAGGTCGCGCTCCGCGAATCGCAGATGTTCCGCGAGTTCGGCTACAAGTTCCAGTACGCCGCCATCGTTGCGTACAGGGGGGGCGAGGGCTTCACCTACGACCTTTATTTCCCGCAGCAGATAGACGGGAAGCCGTACGAGCTCATGTTCCAGACCAACCGGGGCACGGGCGTTTCCACCACAGGGATAATATGGAACGGCACATCATCGGAATATGCATATCTTTATACGATACCATATGCGGCGTATGAGGAGGGCGACGGGGGCTGCTTCAAGGCCTCGCCAAGCGGCGGCTCGGTGGTGAGCATAGATGTGGGCAAGGCGGGAGGCCGCCTGCTTTTCACGAACCTGGCGGACCAAGGCACGCCTACGATAAGGATAGATTGCGGGGTGGTTGAAGAATGAGGTTCCTCAAAGGGCAGTATTTCAGCTTTGATGCGATAATAGGGGGCACAATCTTCATACTCACCGCAATTGCATTGTTCTCATACTGGAACGGCATAAACAGCTCCTTTGACCAGGCGCACGACATGCTCGCGAGGGAGGCGTTCCGCATATCCGAAACGATGCTCACGCCGGTTCCGCCCGGCTTCTCCGTGGGCTGGAGGGACCAGCACATAAACTATTCCATGGTTGGGGACGGCTGCGATGCCCTGCTTTCGGGCCCCACGGCCGAGGAGGCGTTCGGCTCCGGCTACCTCGTGTCCGTCTATTTTGTGGAGATAAGCGACAGGGGCGACGTCACCCGCATATGCACGTGGGGGGTCGGCGAGGATGAATTAAACGCCCAGAGCGCATACAGGATGCGCAGGCCCGTATCCTACATGAAGGAGGACGGGGACACCGCGCTGGGCTACTTTGACGTCCTCGTGTATGAGCAGCCGAGAAACCAATAATCCCCTTATATCCTTTTTCCGAACAATGAGCCGTGGTTTGAGCCGATTATCCTCGCATCCACCCTTTCCCCGATTTTTGCTTTCCCCAGGACGCATACCTGCTTGTAATTGCTTGCCCTCCCCTTCCATCCGTATTCTTGTTTTCCGTTCCCTTTCTCCAGAACCAGCATTTCCATCTTCCTTCCTTCATATTCCCTGTTCTTCTCCGCCCCAACCATGCGCACAATTGCGGACAGCTCGGTGCTCCTCCTCTTGACAATGTCCGTGGCTATCTCGCGAAGCTCCGCCGCCTTCGTCCCCCGCCTTGACGCGAATTTTGAAAGATTCACGATGTCCGGGCGCACTTCCTTCACCAGCCTGACCGTTTCCAAAAAGTCACTTTCCGTTTCCGTGGGATACCCCACTATTATGTCCGTTGAGATGCACGCATCCGGGAACCTTTTCCGTATTGCCCGCACGACCGCCCTGAAATCCGCGACCGAATGCGCGCGGTTCATCTCCTTCCGCACCTTCTCGCTGCCGGTCTGCACCGGCAGGTGGAAGAATTTGTAGAATTTCCTGTCTTCAAAGATGTCCAGCAGCTTGGGGAGCATCTTCTTCGCATGCCCCGGATTGATCATCCCCAATCTTATCCTAACGTCCCCCTTCACTTTGCGCACCTCGCCCAGGAGCGCAGCCAAATCCGTCCCGATGTCCAGCCCATAGGCGCCCGAATCCATCCCCGTGAGCTGGATTTCCTTCGCCCCTTTCCGCACCCCCTCCTCCACCCAGCTCCTTATCCATCCCGGGCTGTAGCTCATCAGGTATGGGCGTGCAAGCTTGGTCTGGCAGAAATGGCAGTTGCCCACGCACCCTTCCTGTATGGGTATCCGTAAAATAGGTTTTGTAAAAATCCGGGGCAGCCCTTCCTTCGCCGCCCTCTCCCGATATTCCGCAATCTTTCCCGCAGCCGCATCCCTCACCGCATCCGCGATGAAAGAAACAGCTCCTGGATGCACCAGCACGGCTTCCGGGCAGGCATCCCTCACCCTCTTCTTATTTATGGATAGGCATCCCGCGACGACAATCCTTTTCCCCTGCTTTCCCAGCGCCTCAATCCGGGAAATTATTTTATTCTCGGTCCTGCCCTTCACAGTGCAGGTATTAAGCACGACGACATCCGCACCGCCCGGCCTTCTGGCAACCCTGAAGCCCGCATGGCGGAGGATGCCCCCCATTATGTCGGAATCGGCCTGGTTGAGGGTGCATCCGTAAGTTTCCAGGTAAACTTTCATGGCCCCTTCACTTGCCCCTTGTGATAAGCTCTATCCCCTCGGGCTTCTTGTTCACGTTCCCGAGCCTGTCCCCGACGAGCACCTTCGCGCCCTTGCTCTGCGCGAGGTCCACGAGCCGCTGCGTGATTATGCCGTCAAAGACTATCGCGTGGATGCGCGCCGCCTCCTCTATGCTCTTTATCACTTCGCGGACCGGAAGCTCCTTCATCAGGGAATAGTCCTCGCCGTAGAGCCGCGCCTTCATCGTTCCTTTCAGCCCCTTCAGCTCGTCCATGAGGTCTTCCCTGTTGATGGGCTTGCCTGCGGGTGCGGCAGGTTCGGTTTCCAGTACCTTTTGTGGGCTGGCGGATGCCGGGCGCGGGGCCGCAGGCTTCTGCACGCCTTCAACAACGTCCTCCGCCTGCTCGCTCCCTATGCCCCTTATCTCGCTGAGCGCGGGCGCGGGTTCGGGCCCCTTCTCAAATGCAGCCGGCCCCGGGGGCGCCCTCCTCTCTGCCGCGACCTCCCTCACCACCCCCCTCATGGTCGGCGAGGACCTCTCGCGGGCGTACTGCGCATCCATCTCCGCCTTCCGCATCGCTATCTTGCGCCTGTCCTCCTGCGACTGGTAGGGCGAAATCCTGTCCCTCACCACCGCGCGCGTCGCCTCCTTCTCCTGCTCAAACGGAACCTTGTTCTTGAGGCACTTCATGACCTCCTTGCGCGTGAGCTCCTCCACCTCCTTCCCCGTGGGTGCCCTCGCCACGAAGTCCAGGTCCACGCCGCCGTTCACGAGCTCGCGAAGGATTATGTCCCCTCCGCGGTCCCCGTCCAGGAACGCGGTCGCCTCCCTCTCGCGGGAAAGCTTCAGCAGGCTCTGGGGCACCTTCGCCCCCCCGATTGCAATCACATTCGGCAGATCCTTCTTGAGCAGATTTACGACGTCCGCCCTACCTTCCACCACTATTATGGATTCGTTCCTCTCTATGTGCGGGCCTGCGGCGAGCTTGTCCGGGCCCCAGTCGTGTATCTCGCCCGCCTTCACCTCCTCCCTCACCATCTCGGTTATCTCCTGGCTCTCCGGGATTTCGGTGTGCACGAGGTTCCTGAGTATCGCCTTGGACCTCTCCACGAGCCTCTCCCTCTTTATGCTCCGGGTGTCCTCAACCTTGCTTATCTTTATCCGCGCCTCGCACGGGCCCACGCGCTCCACGGTCTCCACCGCGGCCGCTATGATGCAGGTCTCCACCATGTCAAGGGAGCTGGGCACCTTTATCTGGCCCTGCGTCCTGCCGCTGCGGCTGTGCATGTCAACCTCTATCCTGCCTATCCTCCCGTTCTTCTGGAGGTCCCTGAGGTCCAACTCCTCGCCGAGCAGCCCTTCGGTCTGGCCGAATATCGCGCCGACAACGTCGGGCTTGTCCACCATCCCGTCCACTTCCACGTCAGCATAAATCAGGTATTTCACGGTATCTATGTATGTTTTTGCCATGTTTCTCACCTATATTTTCGTTTCATAGTTTTGTTTCCAACAGCCTCTGCTTGTACTTCCGCTCGAAATTCTCCATCTGCGAAATCCCAAGCACCCTCGCTATTTTCCTCCTCAGGAAGGTGTTCGGCTTTATTCCGCAGGAGCGCAGCTCCCCGGAGAGCTCTTCCGCAAGCTCATTGCCCCGCTCGTCAAGGTCCGTGAGCACGGCGACCTCGGTGGCCCCTTCCCTGGCTGCCTTTTCGCACGCATACCTGGTCCTCCCGGATACCTCTATCACCCCTACCACGTACCTCTGGAGGGCCTCCGCGTCCTTCTTCCCTTCCACCATCGCGACGCAGCCTCCCAGCTCTTCCAGCAGGGTCTGCAGTTCCTTGCGGTCCTTATGCATCTGCGAGTAATCCAAGGATTTCCGTTTCTTCGCCTTCAATTTCGAGCACCTTCTTTTTTCCAGTCCCTCCGCGCAGGATTCTCACCCTCCTGCCCGTAATCTTTTCCATCTTTTTCACGAGCTCAATGTTCGCCTTGTTCCTCTCCGCGGGTTCGGTCAGGGATATCTTCCAACCCGTTTTCTCCCTCGTGACCCTGAACTCCCGCGAATTGGGAACCACTTTCACGTGCAATAGCATTTCTTCTCTCCACGGGCCCGGTCTCACCCAGTAGCCCATATATCGGGCTACTAGGTTCGAAAATGAGTAGGAGGCTGCGCATTGTTGACGGGCAAGTCATTGCTGTGCTCCTGCCGCCATCCTATGCGCAGCCATTTAATGTCACTGCCCCGCAGCGGCCCTCTCTTCAATGAGGTCCACTATGGCAGGGAACACCTTCATGATGTCCCCCTCGCTCACGAGCCCCACGAGCTCGTTCTTTTCGCTTATGACGGGGAGCCTCTTTATCCTGTATTCCCTCATCGCCTTCGCGGCGGTTTCAAGGCTCGCCTCGGCCGTTATCACTTTCAATGGGGAGCTCATGGCTTCCGAGGCCTTCGCCTTGGTCGCATCCTTTCCTTTTCCGATGAGCTTCCTCACTATGTCTCGTTCGGTGATTATCCCTTCGGCCTTTTTCTGGTCCGCAACCACTATGGAGCCGACATTGTATTTTTCCATAAGTTTCGCAACTTCAACAATGCTGGCGTCCCTTGTCACGGATATGACATTCTTGGACATTACGTCTCCTACTTTGATTTCCGAACCCATATGTTGATTTCTTCAGCAAAGGTTTAAATGCATGCCTTCGCGCGAGATTTCTCTCTATTGGGCATATATGTGCGGAACTGTTTAAAAATACGCAGGCCGACGCGAAAGACCACTAATATCCGGTAATCTCAAGCCGAATCCCCAGAAATTCCGCAATTTTCTCCGCCTGCGCCTTCACCTGCGCGTCCATCGCTGTGCTCTGCCGCATGAAAGCCAGCGTAACGGGCAATTCCGCCCCCCCTTTGAATGAAAAAGCGAGCGTGTGTACCCTCCAGATTGTAGCGCCGGAGCGAGTTTTATGCAGCTTCAGCCCGATTATCTCATCCAGCCTATGTTTTGCCGCCCATGAGTGAAGAAATTTCTTTTGCGAAAATGAAAACTCATTCGTTTTCTTGTCCAGGTTGACCTTCACCACGCTTGCCACTGCCAACAAGAAAAGGCCGACAAGCCCGATTATCCCGGACAATGCGACGTAAAGCAAAGATGACTGGCCTCCGAACCCTGCGATGTAGAGGAAAACATTCGCAAGGAATATGAGCAGAAGTAAGGCCCCTCCAAGGAAAAAAGTCCAATTGTAGTCCCCGAGCTCCATTCTCGTTTCGCTTTTCTGGCTAATTTTCATATCATCCTCCTTTTCTATAATTTCGCCCGGAACACCCTCGTCCTCCCTTTCTTCCCTTCCTCACGCAGGTATTCGCTCTCAAGCAGCCCCATGCTCTCCAATTTCCCAAGGTGCTCCCTCCAGGCCCTTTCGCTCCCCCGGAAAGCCGCATATATCTCCCCGCTCGTCGCCCTGCCCTTCTTCTTTATGAATTCCATCAGCGCCTTGTCTTCCTCGTCAAGGAGCTCCTCCCTCTTCTCCTTTATCTCCTGCAATACCCTATTCTTGGATTCCTCCACTTCTTTCACCGTAATCCTTCCGCTTCCCGCTTCCGCCCTCCTTCCAGCCAGCCACAATAGAGTGATTGCAATTCTCGCGTCCCCGCCGTTCTTTCCCGCGAAGGCGGCGCAAACCCCCAGCGCCTCCTCGTCCCACGAGCCGGGCACAAGCCCCGCCTTTGCCCTGTCCTTTAGTATTTCCTTCAGTTCCCCCGGGGTATAGCGCTTAAACTCAACATCCGCCTGCATCAACGAGCTCCTGATCCTCCTGTCCAATAGGGAAAGAATATCCTCCCTGTTCGTGATCGCAACCACACCCACGTTCAATTTTTCCGTCTCGCCCATGCGCAGCAAATCATAGAACACGCCGCTTTCCTCCCCGTCTATGAGCGCGTCCGCCTCGTCCAAAACGATTATCGGCGTTTTCCCGCTTTTCCTTATGAGCTCCACGGCCCTGTGCAGGACCTCCTCGGAGCTGATTCCCCTCCTAGGGTTAATCATGTCAAATTTTTCAAGAATGACGGAAAGAATGGCGGTGCGGGTGGAGTGCCTCCAGCAGTTTATGTAAATCGGCTCGGCCCTCTGCGTATATTCGGTAAGCTCCTTCAGCACGTGCCTCGTGCAGCAGGTTTTTCCCGTTCCCGGGGGGCCGTACAAAACCATGGAGGTGGGCCTCCTCTTCTCCGAGACGGGCTTCAAATTGAATGCAAGCTCGCGGACTTCCTTCCCCCTGCCTATGACCTGCTCCGGGAGGAATTCCGGGTTGAATGCGTCCTCGTTGCGGAACACGCCCTTTCCGCGTATCCCCTCAAGCCCCCTGAAAACGTTCACGGACAGAATTCACGAAAAGAAGTTAAAACCCTTTGTGCCGGCCCGCATATATCAATGCGCGACGCGCTTGTCCACCTGCTGTTCCCACCCAAACGGCTTCCTCCTGATTTGCTCGCGCAAGACGTTTGAGAACTCTTCTGAGAACATGGTCTCCCTTACCCTGCCCCGCCTATTGATTATGTCTGCTGCAAACACAAGCCCTACGCTCACCGCGGCAAAAACGCCGCCCAGCCATTTGTTTGCGCTATTCGTGAAAATGTCGATTGCCATCCAAAGTATTCCCGCGCTGCCGAGTGCCAGCCCAACCTTCAATGGGGTTTCCCGTGCGCATAAACTTTGCGATTTCTCAAGCACGAGTATTCCGCGCTGCAGCAGTTCCTTATCGTCCAGTTGCGTCAGGCTCGCCCTTCCCGTTTTCATTGCTTCCTGCTCCGTGCGTATGTCCCTCAGCAGCCCAATCCGCTCATAAGTCCTGTATCTCCATTCCCTGAATCTTATTCTGGGAGCGGCATATTTCTGTTGCAGTTGCCTTATTTCACTCATATACAAATAATTGGTAAAGAGAGATTAAAACTATTTTGCCCGCCGTAGCTTACATACTTAAATGTTTCTCCACACATAATAATGCTATGGCATTAACACAAAACAATGGCCCGGTTCCCGCTGTGAAACCGGATATGGATAAGGCGATAGAGAGGGCGAAAGGAGGGCAATCCCGGAACGTCCTGGAAATAGTGAGGCATATTCACAGTGAGGATGCGATGTTCAGGGGTGTCGCCCTTGACCAGCTCGCAGGAAACATGCGGGCGCTCGCCTACCTCGCCGTTACTTCGGAATATTCCGATGTGCGGGAAGGGGCCATGAAACGGCTCCTGAAGGACAGCAAGGGGCTCTTCAAGCTCCTTAATGGGTTAACGGGCCGCCCTCCGGAACCATGGGAAAGGAAGCTTGTTGATACGATGGGGGAAATCATAAGCAAGTCAAACGGGGACAAAATACTGGGCTTGAAAGTATGGCAGTTGCAGGACAGCGCCCCGTTCAGGCCATCGGGAAGCTGCCCGGCCGCGGATGGGAAGAGGATAGAATTCATAGACGAATCCCCCGCAACTGCAAATTTCAGTTCTGATGTGCTTACGGGCATGATAGAGGGCACTCAGGAGTGAATGGTAGTCCCTGCCCTTCCATCCAGCGCCTTCTCCATATTTTCTATTGAGCAGATTACCGCTTTCTTCCCCCCGTTTTTTACAAAGGCGGCGCACGCCTCTATTTTAGGCTTCATGCTCCCTTCCGCAAACTCGCCCGCAGCAAGGTGTTTCTCCGCATCTTCCACACCCATTTCCCATATCTCCTTCTCATCCTTCTTTCCAAAATTAATCTTTACCGAATCCACCGCAGTGGGTATCATAAGCACGTCCGCAAATATCTCGTTCGCAAGGACCTGCGCCGCCCTGTCCTTGTCTATGACCGCCTCCACACCCATCAGTTTCCCGCCCTTCCTGACGACCGGAATCCCGCCCCCTCCGGATGCAATGACCACCAGCCCCTTCCCAATCATCGCCTTTATCGCATCAATCTCAACAATCTCAACCGGAATGGGGGAAGGCACAACCTTCCTGTAACCCCTCCCCGCATCCATCACCATCCCCTCATGCTTTTCCGTGTAGAAGGGCCCCACAGGTTTCGTCGGGTTCTTGAACGCGGGGTCCTCCGCATCCACCAGCGTCTGCGTCACAATGGTGGTCGCATGGATCCCTTCATTCCTCATCTCCTGCTGTATCCAGTACCCGAGCTGCCCCTGCGTCATCGCGCCGCACACGTCCATGGGCATCTCCGCAATCTTTCCGTTCGCCTCCTTCTGCTGGATGAGCAAATTCCCGACCTGCGGGCCGTTGCCATGCGTAATCACGATTTCGTGTTCCTCTTCCAAAATGCGCAGTTGCCTGCACGTCTTGCTGACGTTCTTCATCTGCTCTTCCGCGGTCCCCTTCTGCCCGGGCAGAATAAGCGCGTTCCCCCCGAGTGCGACGACTATCTTCATATTCCCCTATCCCTCAAAAAGTATAAAAATCAGCAAGGATAACCATTATCCATGATAGAGGAGATAATCTTCTTCACAAGCTTAATCGCGCTCGTGCTAATCCTCACATACCTCCTTACGAAGTGAGCGCTTTTGTCTAACCATAACATAATTTACTATTTTTTATACTGTCTAAGGAGCTGTGCCCTCAACCTCTCCGTATTGGGCGCAACCGGCGGCTTCTTTCCCCAGGAGAGCTCAATCCTCTGACGCATCCCCGCCCTCCTCACGAGCTCGCGGCATGCGTCGCTGGCGTCCACGCATGGGATCGGGGCAAACCCCTTGTCCAGAACATGCCTCGCCACCATGCGGGGGTTCGGCTCCCCCAAATCGCACGAAGCGTCCGGCCCGTCCATCCTGACCTCCAGCAGGGCGCACACCGCCATCTCCCGCGCACCCATTGGCATGCCGGCATCCCCCGCAATCCTGTGCAGCACGCTCGCGTACCCGTTCTGGCGGCAGTACAATATCACGTCCTGCGAAGCGGAAATCCTCATGGCTTCTGGCTTCCCGGCGTCCGCAAGGATTTGCCATTTTTCCATCGGCCATCCCAACAAATGCGAAAGCGAGCCCCTCACGTATTCCGACACTTCCGCGGGAGTCCCCTCCCTGGAAATCAGCGCGTTCAGCCGTTGCGCCTTTCCCGCAGGGAACACGCCCGCGTCGCACGCGAGCTTCCATGCGAACATGAGGCCTGCGGCGCGCCTGAGGCTCTCCTCTTCCTCGCACATCGCAAGCTGCTCCAGTCTGCCCAGCCCCATGCCCTGTAGCTCCCGGGCTATGCGGTCCTCCACCTCCCGCCTGAATCCCTCGTCCAGGCTGGCGTTGCAGGCATTCCGGCAGAGGGACCTCAGGTGGCCTATGCGGGCACCATCATTAGTTTCCATATTAATTAATAATTACACACATATGCCTTTTAAACCGTGAGCCCGCCCGGTTTCCCGCCATCCCTATTTTTTCCGGGGCGGCAGCCGGAACGTGCTGGTCCTGCATGCCCCTTCGGCCTCAATCCTTTCCCTTGCAACCCGCTTGATGAATTCGCACAAATCAGGGGCATGCATGCTGCCCACCCTGATTTTCACGGCCGTCTGCCCGCCGTGCCCATTCAATTCTTCCACTCTGTCAAGGTTGGCCGCCATCCCCTGGACCTCGGCCCAGTCCTCCTCCCCCTTCTGGCAGGCAACCACGAGTTCCCTGAACCTCAGCCTCGCCTCCACCCTCACTTCCATGGGCAGGGCGCCGTCCATTGCAATGCCATACAGCCTGCCCAGCCTGCGTTTGCCGAATGCGTCCTGGATGCACCTCTTTCCCGCAAGCACCCTGTCCGCGTGCGGCTTCGTTAGGTCATAAAGCACCTTTCCCCAGGGCGCATATCTGCCCTCCAGATACTCCAGCATCTCCGATGCATACCTGTTCACGTCCGGATGGAAGCTGGCGTCCTGCTTGAGCCACCTCATGGTGAGCATCTTGTCTTCCGGGGATGCCCCGTTCTCCCTTCCCGCGTGCCGGATGAGCCCAAGCGCGGCCTCCCCCCTCACGATGGCATCCTTCTCATGGTTTGTGATTTCCCGGAGAATGGGCGGCGGGATGCGGTCTATCCTGTCCTGCACCGTCTGCACCGCGGCATGCCACTCCGGGCAATCCACCCTATGCCCCATGGCTTCGGAAATGAGCGCCCTAAGCACAGGCAGCTCCCTTTCCACCATGGCAAGGTATCCTTCATCCATATAAACTTATTTAATACCACATTCAATTCTTAAACTTTTCCGCCCGCCATCTAAATCCCTTTTAAAACATTCCATATCCATACTCCTTACTTATCCGAGGTTAGAGGGCCCATAGCTCAGCCAGGTTGGAGCGTTCGACTGATAATCGAAAGGTCCGGAGTTCAAATCTCCGTGGGCCCACTCTCCTTTTTTCTCGCCTCAGCTCGCCACCTAGGGCTCGCTTCGGCTCTGCATTTGGGTATGCCCTGCGGGGCAAGCAAAAAGGAGCCCAAAAACCTCAAGCTTCCTTACGCGCGCCGGAAGGCGAGAACGAGCGACTCGTATTGGTTTTCCCAAGTGTTCTATCACATTAAATCATTAAACAGAACATTTAAAAATCTCCGAAGCATAATAGTAAATTCATTCTAAGACGTGATGGATATGGCTACGTACTACGATGTTCTGGCCGGTGAAGCGGCTGGCGTGGATAAGGGGATAGCAGAGGCGTATTCCGTGCTTTCCTACGCTGAACCAATGAGAATATACGACGCGCTCCTGAGAACCGGCTTCCTTGATTCAACCGGCTTCGTGCCGGTTCCTAATCCATTCCCTCCCCTCTCCGACGCGGATGTTGAAGCGCGCATCGCCAAGCTTAAGGATTTTTCACGAGTGTATGCGCTGGCCGCCGAAATCGCCGGTGCGAATCCTGAAACTAAGAAGAGCTATTGCGAATGCCTGCTTACAATCGCGAGGGGCAGAGTCCACACCCCTGCGCAGCGCAGCAATGCATGGTCTTTTCTCATTCACGTTTACTTCAGGGAGGCCGTGACGGAGAAGCTCCGCGCCCTCGGCAAGGAAGTGGAATTTCCGGAATCGCTTAACTTGACGCTGATGCAGGCGATAGACGCTTCTACCCTTAGGTGCGCCGAGTCGAAAATGGGAACCCTGGTGAGGATGGGCGACTGGCAGGGCCTCGCGAAAATGGCGGCTGAAAACCGCGGGGCGCGCAAATCCTCTGTTGAGCACAGGATATGCGAGGAGGCGGAAAAGCTGATTGGCGCTGCGCTGACCACTTCCCGCCTTGTGGAAAAGTGCATAAGGGGAGGCAAGCCAGACGTACTGATGGAAATCGCACTCAACGATGCAACGCTTCCGGACGAGGTGAGGATGCGCATCGCAAAGGCCGCGTTGGATTATTACGCGAGGACCGGGGGCCGGCAGTCGCTTGAAAGGATATCCTTCGGGAACCGCCACAGGCCGACGCATACCGTTGAATACAAAATAGGCGAAGAAGCGGATGCGAGGGTCGGGGCGGCCAGGAGGGCTCCCGGGCCGGGGGCTGCCGATATGGATGCCAAATACAGGGGCGCGTTGAAGGCCCGCGGAAGCGCGGAGCCTCGAGGTTCGGAACAACCGGCGGGACCGGTTCCCAAAAAAACCCCCCGGCGCTAGTCCCTGTCTATCCCAATTGATATGAAGGCGGCTTTGGCGGCTTCGGGCTCGGTCTTTTCCATTTCTTCAAAATAGAGATAGGTTGTCCCGTACACGAGCATCCAGAGCTCCCTCGCCTGCCCCATCTTCCCTCCCTTTGCCAGCTGGTTTCCACAGTCCCTCGCTAGGATGACGTTCCCCATTTTTGCATACATGAGGCCGGCCTCGTATATTTTTCCCTCTTTCACCAGCTTACTGGCTTGCGATTCCGGGCTCTTCATCAGTTTCGCCTCCTCGCCTTCCGAGAAGACTATCGGGTGGGGTGGAAGCGGAAGCGGCTTGCTCTTCGCGCCCCTCTTCTCGCCCGCCCTTGAAATCTTTTCCCCTGCATTCTCCCTTATGATGAGCGGCACTAGGATTGTGGAAAGCATCACACCGGCCCCGATCAGGAGGACAACGCCGGCCAGGAGCTGGTTGAAAACCAGAAGTGCCGCTCCGCCGGCCCCCAGCACGCCGGATGCTGTTCCTGAAAAGCTTATCCATGATGCCCGCAGGTGGCGCGAATCGTACCTTGCCAGGGCGTCTTTCGCCTTCGTTTTCCACCCCGCCTCATCCTGCCGTATCTGGGTCGCCTGGGTGCAGGCCTCGATATATACGTTCAGGGAAGCGCGCCCATCCCCCCGCAGTGTTTCGCCATCTTCCTTTTCCATCCGTTCAAGTTCGTCAAGATGGCCGCCGCGCGCGTAGCACCGCGCGGCCTTTATGGCCTCCCCCATCCTTTCGTAAATCCTGCCTGCGGTCCCGTAGTTCTCACCTTCCTCCATTTTCCTTGCAATGTCCATCATCAGTTCCTTATTCTCCCTGAATACGTCGGGCATGGAAGAAGATTCGGTGGCCAGGTGCACCAGCCCCAGGTCAATCGCCCTCGCCCCTTCCCCTATCGCATAAGCGAAATTTGAGGCGCGCAGCGCATCGTCTCCCTTCGCCAATTCTTCCATCAGTTCCCGTATCTCCCATTTCATGCCGTGCCTCAGGCAGAACTGCGCAATCTGCAGGTCCCACCCGCTGTCCCTCACTTCCTGGGCAGCCTTGTTCCTCAGCCCGACCGCAATCCAGATTTTTGCGGCATCCAGGTGCGCCTTTTGCGCGGAAAGCCGCTCAGCGGCGATGCACGCCTCTCCGTCGCTGGAGTACGGCTTGAGCGTCTTTCTTGCATGCTTCCTGGTTCTGCGCTGCTCCATCAGGCTCTCTGCCACTATAAATACCCGGTTTTTCTTCACCCTTCGTTTCGCAGGAGTAGCGGTTGCATGGGCCAGCTGGCGTTTCATGCACCAATATGTGTCTAATTATGCTTATAAATGCACGGGTACGTTCTTGAGCAAAGGTGCGGCGTTCAGTACCCGCCCCTCTGCCTGATTCGCTTGCGAGCATCCTCCCGCGCGGTCCTGCTGGGAGTTTGTATGAACCCCCTGACTCCGCGCCGGTCTACCCATTTTATGTCGTCGTACCCATGGTTCGGGCCCATCGGGCCGCAAATCCAGTCTTCCGGGGTTCGCATGGTGCAGTGCGCCGTTTCAAGGTATCGGTAATCCCTGTACAGGCCGCAGGATACCGTGGGGCGGAATGGGTCGTATACGCAATAAGCTATTCCATTGTAATAAAGGCCGCTGCCCGTCTCCGCATCATCATCTAATCTGGTGGAATTCCGGCTGCCCTGCTCTTCCCTGCGGGCCTGCGTTGCGGGAGGAGTTTCACGGGATGTTCCCGTCCGTGGGGAGGTTTCCCGCGAAGAGGATTGCAAATCGGACATGCTCATCCTGCGTATCTCCCCATCGTCGCCAACGATGGCAATCCCGACCGGGTGCGGCGAAGGCTGTTCCCTCAGGTCCGGAACCACGCGCGGCCCTCGGTGCCCGCCATCATCCGCAGTGGGCAGGGCAGGAGTTCCCGCAGTTTCCCCCTGCGCCTCGCTTGCGGCGTCCGCTGCCTGCTCTTCTGGCTGTGCCGGCGGGGCCGGCCGTTCCTCCCGTGCGCTTTCATCCGGCTCCTGCGCTTCCACGCTGGCAGCCTCCTCCCTGTAGAAAAATGAGCTTATCCTTTCCCATATCCTTTCCCAATTGGATGAAACAGCAGCCGTAATCCCGGCGCCGGCCGCAATGGCGGCAATCGTGATTGCGATGCTCTGGCTGGTGGTAAGTTTTTGGCGGTCATTATCCATATATGTATTTTTATGGGAAATGGTTAAAAAAGCCCACTCGTAGTTCCGGCGACCAGGTCGGAGCTTCTCAGGAAGCCCGCCTTCTCCGGCTTCCATCCCGATGGAAAGCTGGTAGTTTTCATGAGCGACAGCATGGACTCGTACCCGGACATCGGCTTCACGGAAAAGAGCGTGCTGCAATCCTTCCTGAAAGCGATGGACGACCTTGCGAAAAATGCCGGCATAAAGATAAACGTGATTGTGAGGCCGCACCCGTTCAGGGGAGGGGATGCCGCGGAAGCGTTCAACTACGAGACGCTGAATCTGCGCAAGGTTTTGCACAACCCGGTGAGCGCAAGGGGAAGCGATCCTGAAAATAATTATACGATGGAGCAGCTTCTCTATGCGGCCGATTTGGTCGTTGGAACCTTCAACAACCCGCTCATAACCGCGAAGATATGCGGCAGGCCGGTGGTGCACTACCTGCCCGGCATAAACCCTAAGTATGAGTTCCAGAAATTCATGAGCGACCAGGGCTTGTCCACAAGGGTAACCCAGGAGGGCATGCTGAGCGTGGTGCTGGAAGGAATCCTGGGCGGAAGGATTATGCAGAAATCCATGGATTCCGTGCATGGGGCAATAGACCGGGTAGCCGCGCTGCTCTGATTTACGAAACCCTCTAATTCCTTTCCCGCCTAATCTAATGCGTGAAAATAGCGGTAATCGCGGACACCCACGTGGGTTATCCAAGGTTCTACGAGGACAGCTTCACGCAGGCCGAGGCGGCTTTCCGCGATGCGGATTCCAAGGCAGACGTAATCCTGTTCCTCGGCGATTTGTACGACACGCGCGTCCCGTCCCTCCAAATCCTGGGGCGAACCATCTCTTTCTTCCGCTCCGTAAAGAAGCCCGTCTATGCAATCCACGGCAACCACGAGCGCAGGAACAAGGGCTCCCTGAATCCCGTAGGATTATTGGAGAAGGCGGGCGTAATAAACCATCTGAACTTTTCCGCCGAAACCTTTGAAAAAAACGGGGAAAAAATATTCATAGCCGGGATGGGCAACGTTCCGGACGACCTGGGCAAAAAGGCGCTGGAAAGGATGCGCGAATCCGTGCAAATCCCGGAGGGCGTTTTCTCCATCCTCATGCTCCACCAGTCCGTGAAAGAGTTCGTGTTCGGGGAGGAGCTCCTTGAGCTGGACGCCCTGGAGAAGCTCGGCTACGATTTGGTGCTAAATGGCCACATCCACGCGAGGAAGGAGGCGCTGGACGGAAAATTCCTCATCCCCGGCTCCACCGTAATCACGCAGCTCACGAAGGAGGAAACGCAGCCCCGCGGCTATTGCATGTACGATACAAATGCGAAGAAGCACGAGTTCATCCCAATCCCCTGCAGGAAATTCATCCTTGAGGAGCTGGATTTCAAGGATGCGAAATTGAACGAGGTGCAGGAAAAGGCCGGCGAACTCTCCGCGCGGCTGCGCGGGGAAAATCCCGAAGCCATAATACGCATAATCCTGAAGGGGACGCTGGAGAGGGGCATACGCGCCTCCGACCTCGCGTTCGGGGACGGCGGCTCCCTGTTCATGGACAACAAGCTGAATGAGCACGCCTTCCGCGCCGACATAAAGGCGATAAGGGAGATGCGGGAAAAGAAACTGTCCATGCGCGAGATGGGCGAGGCGAGGATGCGGAAAAAAATGGATGGGAAGGCGACGCTTTTTGAGCCGCTGGAGCTGTTTGAGGCGCTCGCAAGCGGCGCGGAGGAGGGCATGGCATACCTCCAGGGCAGGATGAAGCCCGCATAATAACCTATTTAAAGTGCGCAACTGATTGTGATTTGATGGTTGCGAAGCCCGAGGTTTCCATAGTCGTCCCCACCTACAACGAGCAGAAATACATACGCAGGGCGCTGGAGGGCTTGTTCGCCCAGAAGGCGGATTTCAGCTACGAAATCATAGTGTCGGACGGCAATTCCACGGATTCCACGGCAAAAATCGCAAGGGGGATGGGCGCGAGGGTGGTCTTTGAGCCCAAGCGCACCATAGCCGCGGGGAGGCAGAAGGGCTTCATGGAGGCGCGCGGAAAAATCATAGTGAGCTCATCCGCGGACGTCTATGTGAAGCCGGATTGGCTCGCGAAGCTCGTGGAGCCGATACGGAAGAGGCGGTGCATCGCATCCGGGGGGCCGGTAATCCCGAAGGACGGAAACCTCCTTGAGCAGGCGTTCGCAAAGGGGCTTCTCACCCCGGCCGCGACAGGGCTGTCCAGGATTGGGATGCCATATGTGGTCGCGGACAACATGGCGATACGGGCGGACGTCTTCAGGAAGATAGGCGGCTTTGACACCGACATGGTCACGGCCGAAGACACCTATCTCATAAAGAAGGCAAGGAAATACGGGAAATTCAGGTTCGTGAAGGACGCCCCCGTCTACATTTCCATGCGCAGGGTGAGGGAGTGGGGCTATTCCAAATACCTCCTTTACCACGGGAGCAATTTCTTCAAGTACCATTTCACCGGCAAAAGCCATTCCAAATACGAACCCATACGCTGACGGTTCGTCAAATACGGCAAATGCCGGAGTTCTGTTAGATAAATTTATATTCCTTCTAATACTACTTCCCCCGAATAGGCGATAGTATGGAATTCACCTGGATTATAGGCGCAGAGGCAGGGGCAGGCTCAATGGTCACCGGAAGGACGCTGGCAAAGGTTTTCGCCAGGGGCGGCTACCACGTAATCGGCTATCCGGAATACCCATCCCTCATAAGGGGCGGGCACAACACCTACCAGATAAGGGTCAGCGACAGGGAGATACATTCCCCCGTGAAGAAAAACGACGTGGTGGTCGCCCTTAACCGGGACGGCATCATCTTCCACAGGGACTTCATGAACAAGGGCGGCGTACTGATCTATGATTCCGAGATAGACGCTGCGGGCATAAAGATGCCCGAAGGCGTTTCCGTATTCCCTGTCCCCCTGAAGCAGATAATAGAGCAGAACGGGCTTGACCCGAGGATGGCGAACACAGTCACGGTGGGCATGTCCCTCGGATTGCTTGGGTACCCGATGGAAGATTTTTTCAAGCTCCTTGACAAGGAGTTCTCCCGCAAATCCAAGGAGATAGTGGATTTGAACATCAGGGCCGCAAAGGCGGGCTTCGATTATGTGAAGAACAACTTCAAGGGGCACTTCGCAATCAAATTCAAGCCAATGAAGAGCGACGGCAAGAAGATAGTCATAGGCGGGAACGAGGCGTTCGCGCTGGGCGCGGTCGCGGGCGGGGCAAAGTTTTTCTCAGCCTACCCCATGACGCCCGCATCCTCGGTCCTCCATTATCTCGCGGAAAAGGAGCGCGACTTCAACATAGTGGTCAAGCAGACTGAGGACGAGCTTGCGGCCGTGGAATACGCGATAGGCGCATCCTACGCAGGAGTGCGCGCGGCAACTGCGACCTCAGGCGGCGGCTTCTCACTCATGGCGGAATCCCTGGGGCTCTCCGCCCTCTCCGAGACGCCAGTGGTCGTTTTCCTGGCGCAAAGGCCCGGCCCGTCCACCTGCATGCCCACATGGACCGAGCAGGGGGATTTGAGGTTCGCGCTGCATGCATCGCAGGGCGAGTTCCTCCGCGTCCTGCTGGCGCCTGGAACCGTGGACGAGGAGTTCTACCTTGGCGCCGAGGCATTCAATTTCGCAGAGAAATACCAGATACCCGTCATAGTGCTTTCGGACAAGTTCCTTTCCGAATCCCATTTCTCCACGCGGGAGTTTGAGCCGGGGAAGGTGAAGATTGAAAGGGGCGGGATTGAGGCGAAGCCCAAGGCGCTAAAGCCCATGGAGAGGTTTGGGAGGTACAAGCTCACGAGGAGCGGAATCTCACCGCGCACATTCCCGGGCACCCCCAATGGGATGCACGTCGCCACCTCATACGAGCACAGGGAGGATTCCTTCTCCTGCGAGAATTTCGAGATGCGGGTGGACATGGTGGACAAGCGCGCGAGGAAGCAGAAATTGCTGGAGAAGGAGATTCCCCTTCCGAAGGTGTATGGGAAGAAGGACGCGCATATTTCCATAATATGCTGGGGCTCGCAGATGCTTCCCGCGCTGGACGCGCTGCCCATCCTGGAGGCGAAGGGCATCCATGCGAACGTAATCCATTTCTCTTACCTATACCCGTTGCCGAAGAAGATACGCGCGCTTCTCAAATCCGCGAAGAACACCATCATGATTGAGAACAACTCCACCGCCCAGTTCGCCGGGATGCTGAAGGAATTCCTTTCCTTCCGGCCGAACGTGCTTGCGCTAAAATACGACGGCAGGCAGTTCTTCCCCGACGAGGTCGCGGATGCGGTGGAGGAAGCGTCCAAGAACAAGTTCAGGAGAAAGGTAATGCGCGTCGTTGACAGGGGCGAATACGAATATTACAACCCCGCCCTTTATGCCGAGGTGAAATGAATGGCTACGCTAGAAGATTTCACGGTGAAGGAGAAGCCCCAGTGGTGCCCGGGATGCGGCGATTACGCGATAAATATGGCGATAAAGAACGCGCTCGCGGAAGTGGGCGCGGAGCCGCATGACACCGTGATAGTATCCGGAGTCGGATGCTCGGGCAAGATGCCCCATTACCTACGCTCATATGGCTTTGAAAGCCTGCACGGAAGGGTTATCCCCCCGGCGTCCGGCATAAAGCTGGCAAACCACGAGCTGAACGTCATAGGCGTGGGCGGGGACGGGGACGGCTATGGCATAGGGATGGGCCATTTCATCCACATAATGAGGAGAAACTACGACCTCACATACATAGTGCACGACAACCAGGTTTATGGGCTCACAACCGGGCAGACCGCGCCCACGAGCCAGAGGGGCATGAAGACCAAGAGCACGCCCTACGGGAACATTGAGGACCCCGTTCATCCGCTTCCGATTGCGCTCACCATGGGCGCAACATATGTCGCGAGGGGGTTCGCAGGGGACATGAAGCATCTCACCGGGCTCATAGCCGGCGCCGTAAAGCACAAGGGGTTCGCATTGATAGACGTCCTCCAGCCCTGCGTGACCTTCAACAAGCTGAACACCTACCAGTATTGGCAGCAGAGGTGCTACAAGCTTGAGGAGCAGGGCCACGACACCTCCAGCCACGAGAAGGCCCTGGAAAAGGCGAACGAGGACTGGAAGACGAATTACGAGAAGATACCCATAGGGCTCTTCTACAAGGAGAACAAGCCCACGTACGAGTCCGAGCTTCCGCAGCTCAAAACCCCCCTTGTGAAGCACGAGACGAAGCCGGTGGGGCTTGAAGAGGCGATGGACGAGTTCATCTGATTATCTGATTGGAAGGAAAGAAGGAAAACGCCCCTCCCCGGGAGGGGCAATCAAAAGATGGTTCAGGACTGCTCAATTATCCATCCGACCAGGCCGTAATCCGAGAACTCCAGCGAGAACGTGTAGTCCTGGTCGTTTATTTCCACCTCGTCGCCGTCCTCGATTACCTCATCATCCCCGTCTATTTCTATCGTCACGGTTTCGTTGCTTATTGCGGTTACCTTGTAGGAGCCCCCCAGCATTTTGACTGTTGAGGCAACAAGCTTCGGGTAGAATTCCGAAGTTTCAACATCTATGTCGTATTCGTCCCCCTTGGTGCATCCCAGGCCCGTATAGGTGGTTATCGTCCCGTCCTGCGTGTAAACCTGCAGGTAGGCGACGTCGCCCCGTATCCTTGCATATTCATCATCTATGCTTGCGTCGCTGACTTCCAGCGAAATCCCCTCGCCGCAGAGGTCGTTCGTCTCATCCCCATTGTCCAGGTCGCAGGTATCTACATCATCCCCATCCCGGTCATAAATGGTGAAGGTCGCGGTTTCCGCGCCCTCTGTCCCACCAACGTCATCCAGCCTGACATAATAGTCGTCGTCCACCATGGCATTCTCCCCCACATATATGGTGAGCGAGCTGGCGGTCTTGAACTGGAACCAGTTCAGGTCGTCCCCATCCAGGGATTCATCGTCGTCAATGCAGTTGATTTCCACGCAGGCCCCTTCGTCGCAGACATACCCGCTGCCGCACGAAATCGTTGTGTATAATATGTCGCCTCCGCCGCAATAATATTCCGTGACCGAGGTGTCGCTGTGGCAGCTGTCCGAGCGGGAAATCGCCCCAAGGGTGGTGGTGCCGGCCGTCCCTTTTGTCTGGCCCCCGTCGGAATCGGTGCATGTCGCCGCAACGCACGCCCCCTCCCTGCACACCTCTTCAGACCCGCAGGCGATGCTGGCATTGCGTATGCTCCCGGATTCGTCGCAGTAGTATTCGGTCACACTCCTCCTATCGCTGCTGCACGTGTCTGTTTTCCTGTTGTCCCCTATGGAGGCTGTGCCGGCTTCCCCGGCTTCCTGCCCGCCGTCCGAATCCGTGCATGTGTAGGCGATGCATGCCCCTTCAACGCAGTGTTTCCCCTCGCCGCAGCTTATCGTGCTTGAGAGTATTGCGCCCTCCGAACAATAATATTCCGTCACAGAGGCCTCCCCCGCGCAGGTGTCCTCGTTGGACGTGGCCCCCGCGGCCGCCGTTCCCCTGGTCTCGCCCACCTCCCCGCCGTCGCTGTCCGTGCATGGGACCGCGGTGCATGCGCCGTCCGTGCAGATGTAGCCGGTTCCGCAGGAGAGTTCAGAAGCGCCCAGAATCGCCCCGTCTTCGCAGTAGTATTCCCGTATCGTGTATGCATCAACGCAGGAGTCGGAGCGGTTGACGCCGCCCAGGGAGACCGTGCCAGCGGAATAAGTGTCCCTGCCCCCGTCCGAATCAGTGCAGGCTGCCGCCGTACCACCCTGGGTTCCAGCCCCCCCCTGCTGTGCACAGCCCGCAAAAAGCAGGAGCATGGCAAATCCAAAAACAGCCAGTATGCGCGAGGATGTCATTTTCATTCAAATTACCCTGCACAGGAATAAGGGTTTAATTTTAAATTTCTTTGCAAATGGCGCCAGACCGGTTTTCTAATCTATCCTGGCTATTTCCCCGCCCATTTTTTTCATATTCACGACTTTAGCGCTTCCGTTCTCAAAGAAAAGCAGCTGCCCCTTGGCGCCGGTTATCTTCCCCTCTATCTCATCCGCAACCTCAAATGATGGCGGGACATTATACCCCAATTCTTCCACATTCGCCCCGTCCAGGACGAATTCCCCGAACGCCACGCTCTCCTTCAGGAGCGCAAGCGCCTTCCCAATCGGCTCCCTGTTCTCCTTCCCCAAGAGTTTCAGTTTCGTGTCGTTCCTTACCGCGTTCCTGAACCCGTACTCCTGCTGGAGCAGCGCCTCCATCTCATACGCATCCTTCCCGTTCTCCAGCCGCATCAGTTCCACAAAGAAGTCCGCGCCCTGCTCACGCACCCTCTCGCGCACACGCTCCATTTTCGTCACCCCGCATTTCACCAAATCCCCGAATGAAACGAGATAAATGGAATAAGGGCGGTTCAGGAACTGCTCAGCCACCTCCTCGTATCCGGTGAAATCCAGCCGCGTATGCACTTTTGCGATGTCCTTGAACCTGCACAGCGGGCACTGCATCACCCCCCTTTCCCCGTGCGGGCAGCATTTCCGCCCCTCCATGTCCGCATACCCTACGCACGCCTTGTCCCCGGTGCGGGAGACGCTCCAGAAGCCCCTCATTTCTTCCGTGCAGAGCTGCCCCCCTTCCCAGAAATGCAGCGTGGGCGCCGTTCCGGAAAAGAAGGAAATCAGATGTGCCTCGCGCATGCGCCCGTTTCATTTATGAGATTTATAAGGGTTTGCCGAGTGCTTTGCCGCTTACTTCTCCTCAGCCAGCCTGCGCATCGTTTCCGCCAGCACTTCCGTTCCAAGGACGAGGTCGTCCATGTCCGTGTCCTCAAGCGGATTGTGGCTTATGCCCCCCTTGGAGGGGACGAATATCATGCCGGTCTTCACTCCGAAGCGGGCAGGAACCTTCGCATCATGCCCTGCGCCGCTAGGCATTATCCTCGCCTCCACGCCCATGCCCGTGCATGCATCGCCTATCCTGTCCACCATCTCCCCGGACAGCTCAAACGGGTCTTCAGCCGCAAGGTCCTGGCACTCGCACGATATCCCTTCGCTCCGACATATCTCTTTCGCATCCCTTACAAAATCAGCCTTCGCGAGCTCCAGCAGTCTCCTGTCCACGGACCTGAAATCAAATCTCATCGCAATGTCCTGCATCGTGGTGGTCATCCCGCCCCCGTTCTGGATTATCATCGGGCATGCCATGCGCACATCGCTCAGCGCATCCACCCTGTGGCGGGTATTGAGCCCGTTTGCCATTTCCCTAAGCCATAGTATTATCTTCGCCATCGCAAAGCTGGCGTCCGCGCCCTCCGCACCTTCGTTGCCCATGCGGTCCATCATCCTCGTCGCTCCCGTGTGCAGGCCCAATCCGGCGAGCATGAGCTGGAACCTCCTGTTTCCGGCTATGCTTGTGACTATGCCTATCCTCTTCCCTTCGCTCTCCAGGACCCTGCCCTGTTCCACGTGCAGCTCTATGTACGAATGTATCCACTCCGGCTTCAGGTGCGCCTTCAGGCATGAGGGGTCCGCCCCGCAGAGCCGCATCGCCTGCCGCAGCGTCTTCCTTCCCTCGTCTTCAAAATCCTTGACTTCCATCCGCTCAAGTGTCTCCTCGGTGCATTTTCCGAATGCTGCGCCCGAGCCCAGATAGGTCTTTCCGAACCTCACGGATTCCTCACCCCTCCAGGCAACCGCCATAAGCGGCCTCCTTAGCTTTGCGCCGGATTCTGAAACCATCCTTACCGCTTCAATTGCCGCGAGAACCCCGGCGACGCCGTCAAATCTGCCGGCATCCTCAACCGAATCAAGATGCGAGCCGCTCATGACCTTCCTTCCACGGGGCCCAAGGATGCCGTAAAGGTTTCCGAAAGCGTCCTGACTAATGCGCATACCTGCGCCGTGCATCAGGTTCCAGGCGCGTACGAACGCCATGTTCTCTTCTTTTGTATAAGCGAGGCGGGACCTTTTTCCGTCTTTCATGCCGCACTGGCCGATTGCCTCCAGCTGCTGCTCAAAGAATATTTTTCTGGCTTTCATAAGTGTATATTTGTGGAAAAGTGTTTAAAACCATTATTCATGAATGGTAAGATTAATGCACTCTCCCAGCCCGCTACTCATGCAACCGCCGAAAATCCTTTCCAAAGGAGATAAATCCCGAAGACAAGGAATATCGCTGCAACTATGTATCTCCCGTATTTCTGCATCCATGCGCCGACAGGCGCGAGCGTCTTCTCCGTCCTCTCCGGAGCCACCGCATATATCGCCAGCGGCAGCAGCACCGGAAGGATGAAGAAGAGGTCCGCGACGAGCACCAGCAGCGCCTCATGGAACGTTCCCACGCCCGCCTGCAATATCTCCTTCACCGCGGTGATGTTCAGCAGCACCGCGTCAAAATTGGTCATGTTCGCGACGAAGCTGATGGCAAACCACTTCAACAACGCGGGCCCCTTACCCGCCTTCTTCAGCCCAGGCCGTTTCCCTTCCTTCTCCAGGGCTTCCTTCGCTGCGAAGGCCACGAACAGCGCCCCCAGCACCACGTCCACGTATGCGGGTATGTGCGGCACGTTTCCAGAAGCGGCGCCCGCGACCACGGCAAACGCAATCCCCGCAAGGATGAGCGCAACCACCGCCCCGCCCAAAAGAAACGAGATGGCCCGCGCTTCGGGGTGGTTCTTGCCGGCGAGAAGGGAGATTGCCAATCCGAGTATGACCGGCGACATCGCAGAGGCGATTGAGAGCGGGATTATCCTTGCGAGAAGCTCGAGCACGCTTCCAATTGCAACTAATGGATATATAAAAAGTTGCAGGGGGCAGGATTTGAACCTGCGTAGGCGCTAGGCCACGGGGTCCTAAGCCCCGCGCATTTTCCAGGCTCTGCCACCCCTGCTCTCCTTTTTGTCATCGTGAAGCTCGCCATAGCTCTGCATCGCTGCGGCGATGTCTGGCAGAATTCTGCGGAATTCCGCCATCGCTTCACTCTGCCTTTGGGTTGCCTCACTCACGCCCCAGCGTTCGCTCGGCGCAAAAAGGAGCCCAAAAACCTCAAGCTCCACGACGCCGCCAGCCAAACAAGCCCAAAAACCACAAACCATGTAAACCACGGCTTGCGTAAAGAATACGTTCCGGACGATAATTAAATGCTTCCGCTTCCATCCCGCCATTCCTAATCCTTATATATCTTATCTTCTATTCCCTTCCCGGGGAAAACATATGAAATACCTGATCGGCTTATTAGTAATATTTGGGATGTTGCTCTCCCCTGCCTTCGCGCAGCTGGGATGCAACCCGGGGACCTCGGAATGCATAGACAGCACGAGCTACCACGTATGCACGGACTATGCGGTCTGGGGCGATGCCCAGCACTGCGGCCAGGACGAGGAGTGCTCCGACGGGCAGTGCATGGAGCGGCTCGGGTGCCAGCCCGGAACCTCCGAGTGCCTGAGCAGCAACAGCTACCGCGTGTGCGGCGAGCACGCAATCTGGAACCCGACGCAATACTGCAGTTCGGGGCAGACATGCTCCGGAGGCACGTGCCAGCCGGTTCCGCAGTGCTCATACAAGGACAAGCGCTGCTCCCCCACGGACGGGAATGAGATACAGCAATGCAACTCGCAGGGGCAGTGGGCCAACTGGCGCCACTGCAGCTATGGGTGCAGCAACGGGGCGTGCAAGGACTGCCGCCGCGGGGACACCCAGTGCTACGACGACACCCATTACCAGGTGTGCGATTCGGACGGCGAATGGGGCCGGAAGAAGAGCTGCGGCAGCGGCTACGTGTGCGAGAGCGGGGATTGCGTGCAGAGCGCGCACACCTCCTGTTCCACTAGCGGCCAGACGCGCTGCTCTCCGGCCAGCGTTTATGAGCTCCAGCGCTGCTCGGTAGGCTATTGGAAGGACTATACTTACTGCTCCGACGGCTGCGCCTACGGGATGTGCGTGCAGTGCGGCACCGGGAACAAGCAGTGCGTGGATTCCTCCCACTACCAGACCTGCAACAGCCAGGGCCAGTGGGGCAGCTTTACTTCCTGCCCGAGCGGGCAGGTATGCACGGGCGGTTCGTGCCACGCACCGAGCGGGGACGAATGCGCAACCCCCGGCGCGAAGAGGTGCTCGCCCACCGATGCGAACATGATTCAGCAGTGCGGCGACAACAACGCGTATGTGGATTACCTGCAGTGCGCCCAGGGATGCCTGAACAGCCAGTGCGCGGAATGCGAGGCGGGGACAACCGCCTGCGCAGGCGCGACCTCTTACCGCGAATGCTCCAACGGGCACCTCTCCGACCCGATAGAGTGCGCGGCGGGATACACCTGCGACAACGGCGCCTGCATTGCCACTCCAGTATGCACGGACGGCCAGCGCAACTGCGTCTCCAACAATGTGTATAGCTGCACAGGGAGCCAGTGGCACCTGCTGCTCCAGTGCCCGACCGACAACGACTGCGTTGAATCCGCGGGGACCGCATACTGCAAGGCGGAGCAGCCGGTGCAGCCCACCCAGCCAACGAGTACGGGCGGGCTCGGCGACCTCGGCATAGTCTTTGTGGGGACGACCGTCGTGCTTGCGGGTGCAGTGGTTTACTTCCTTTTCTTCAGGAAGTAGATTAGATTAAATGGGGGCGGAGAACCCGCCCCTCTCCCTTTTCTTATTTTCCTTTTCTCAACTAGAACACATTTTTAATAACTTACACGAATAATCCTCCCATGACACATGAAACTGTTCATAAGGCGAAATCAAACGGGCAGGCAACCCCTGCGAAGATAAGGGCATTTGAGAGGCATCTCCTGCAAAACGGGAAGCCCGGCAGAATGCGCGTAGATGGGGGGGCACAGCAGAGGCTTATACGGAGGAATATCCAGGAATCACCGGCAGAAGGCCGTTTTTCAGCCCCTGTGAAGGTGGCTGTGCTCAGGAACCTCCATTCTCCAGCAGACCCGGAAAAGAGCCTGCAGGCACTCGTTGCAATTGGCAGAATCGCCAGGGATTCGGACGAGGCGGTCTGGGCATTCATGATGGCGGCTAGGACATGGCGTGCGGATGCGACGCTGAAGGCAACCCGCCCGGATGTCTGGCAGCAGGGCGAGAGCTACATACGCCATACTTATCGCGGCTTTTTCAAGGACGCCGAAGCGGTTTTGGCACCAGCCCGCTTGGTCACGGAAGCCAGCCCCCAGCAGCGATTTTAAAAACATTTCCCCCCAACATTATTCCGTAGAGTCGCAATACGATTTCTACCCGCACGTACTGCTTTGAGCAGGAGGGTGTGTATATATGGACAAGAAGAAAATCCTGGACGCCATAAACAGGGCGCTGGAAGACAAGGGAAAGAAGAAGTTCGTCCAGTCCGTGGAATTCGTGATGAACTTCCGCGGCGTGGACTTCACCAAGCCCGAGCAGAGGCTTAACCTGGACATTCCGCTCCCCAACGGGAAGGGGGGCAAGGAGCCGTCCGTGGTCGTCATAGGGGACGACAACTTCTGCGCAGAGGCGAAGAGGTCCGGGGCGGACGGCACAATCCTGCCCGCGGAGCTTCCTGCCCTTGGCGCAGACCTCGCAAAGCTCAAGGCGTTGTGCAACAAGTCCATTTTCCTCGCGCAGCCCAACCAGATGGGTAACGTGGCGAAATCAATCGGTCAGTACCTCGGCCCCAGGGGTAAAATCCCGAAGCCGCTCATCGGCAACATGAAGGATTCCATAGAAAGGTCCAAGAGGTCGGTGAGGATAGTCTCCAGGGGGAAGTACCTCCCGGTCGCGCACGTGCTCGTCGGGAGCGAGCAGATGGAGCCGGCGAAGCTCCTTGAGAACATAGATGCGGTGTTTGAAGCGGTCACCAAGAAGGTGGGGCAGCCGAGCGTGAAGGATGTTTACGTAAAGCTCACGATGGGCAAGCCCGTGAAGGTGTCCCTGTAAGGTGTTCATCATGGCTGAAAAGAAAGAAAGGGCGGCGATAACGAGGAAAAAGGCGCAGGCCGCCGAAATCCAGAAGGAAATGAAATCCTACCCGAACCTAGTAATCATAGACCTGAGGAACCTGCCGGACAAGCTCCTCCAGTCCGTGAGGAAGCGGCTGAGGGAAGGGAACCACGGCCACGTGAGGGTGGCGAAATCCACGGTGCTGAAGCGCGCGCTGGACGGCGCAGGCAAGCCCGCGGCGCTCTCCGAGAGGATGAACGTTCCCGCGGCGCTCGTGCTCACCAGCCTTTCGCCTTACGACCTGAACCAGATAGTGAAGGGCAACAAGCTGCAGGTCGCGGCAAAGCCGGGGCAGATTTCCCCCGCGGACATAATAGTCCCGGCGGGAGAGACGGATTTGCCCGCAGGCCCCGCGCTTTCCGAGCTTAAGACTGCTGGCGTAAATGTGCAGATTAAGGCCGGAAAAATAGCGGTCAACAGGGATTCCACGGTGGTGAAGAAAGGCGAGGAGATAACCGTGCAGAAGGCGAAGGCGCTCCAGACCCTGGGAATAAAGCCCTTTGAGGTCGGGATGAACCTCCTTCTCGCATACGACGGGGAGTTCATATATGCCCCGGACCTGCTGGACATCTCCGCTTCTTCGCTCGCGCCGGAATTCGTTTCCTCGCTTGTGGATGCGATGAACCTCTCAGTGAATGCGAAGTACCCGTCCCCGCAAAGCATAGAGATGCTCCTGGTGGATGCGTATACGCAGGGGAGGAGCGCCGGGATAAACGGCGGTTTATACTCAACCGAGTCAATGGAGCAGCTTCTCACCCTTGCCACGAGGCAGGGGTTGGCTCTTGAAGGCTTGGGGAAGGAATGAAGGTGAAATGATATGACAAAAATAGACCCGTATTTGCATGCCGTGCTTCTCCTGCATGGCTCTGGGAAGGAAGTGACCGCGGCGCACATCGCCTCGGTCCTGAAGTCCGTGGGCGCCGAGGCCGACGAGGCCAAGTGCAAGGTGCTGGCGGACGCGGTGAAGGGCGTGAACTTTGAGGACCTCCTCAAAAACGTGTCCTTTGCGGCTGCGGCACCCGCGGCAGCAGCCCCGGCAGCCGGTGCGGCAAAGAAGGAGGAGAAGAAGGAAGAGGAAAGCGCAGAGAAGAAGGAAGAGCAGGCGGCGGAAGGCCTCGCGTCCCTCTTCGGCTAATCCCTTTCCTTTTTTCTTTATTTTTTCTTATTTTTCTATTCTATTATTCTATTTATGATAAGAGCAAAATTATTGTAGGGACTATTATCGCCCCCATCACCGCTGTCCTCTCCGCATCCAGCCTTATGCATCCCACCCCAACCGCGATGGATGGCGCGAGCACAACCAGCCCAGGAACCCCGTCCACCAAAAGTGTAAGCAATATTATGTAAGCAATCAGCATCTTGTTCAAAATGGAAAAGTCCAGCTCCGCAATCCGCCCAATCCATCTCCTCGCCAAATAAATAATCACTGCGGAAACCGCCACCGCAACCACGAATGCGGAAAGCAGCATCACGAGGTTTGCCTGCACGTCCACCTGCGCCGCCGCCTGCGCGAGCGCCCCCACCCTCGCCTTCCCCAAAGTGCTCGCTGTCGCGAACGCGAACACCGCTTCGCTCATCCCTATGGAGGAAACGAGCGCAAGGTAAGCCGGGGTTGCAAAAGGGACCGCGATGGACGCGAAGGAGGCAACTTGTGCCGGGGAACCTATCCCCGGGAGCAGGTCCGCGAACCACCCCAGCAGCACCCCCAGCCCGGCGAATTTCAGGAATCCCAAATCAAGCACGCCCTCCTTCTGCAGAGGGAGCGCCCCCTTCCCCCAGAAGAGCATCGCCGCGACCGCGAACATCCCGCTGAAGAGCGGGAGGAAGGGGTCCTCCATCCCAAAGCCAAGCGCAACTCCTCCCAGCAGCCCGGAAAGCAGGAAGATGGCTGCAAACATAAACGGGTTCTTGCTGCGCAATACCAGCACCAACGACAGCAATATGAGCATATGCGGGACATACGGGCTTACGAAGGAGAAAACCACGGGATAAAGCGCCTGCGAAAGCGGGAGCAGCGCGACCGCCAGAATCACCGCAATGAGCGCCGAGCCGCACATTATCCTCAGCGCGTCTATCCCTTTCCCCTCCTTTGCCATCCGTTGCCCGGGGAGCGCGGACACCGCGACCGCCTCATCAGGAATTCCGAGGAATATGGAAGGCACGAACGAGAACATTATGTGCGCCCCGAACATGGATATTATCAGCACCGCCGCATCCTGCCCGGAGATGCCCATTCCAACCAGCGCGGAAGCTATTGTATTGGAATGCAATCCGGGGATGAGGCCAGCCAGCATCCCCAGGAGCATGCCGGCAACCAGAAGCAGCATAATATCCTATCTCCCCTAGTTTCTTAATTATTACCCACCCTAATCCCAGCATGAATCCCTTAAGCTCATCCGTTAGAAGGCACGCAGTCCGCAATGCGCACGGATATGGGAAGGCAAATCCGGGGAACATAGCCGGGAAGGTAATCAACGAATTCCCGGACGCAAAAAAGGACATGAAGTCCCTGATGAAAAAAATCACTGAAGTGTGCAATGAGATAAACGCCCTGCCTAAGGAAAAATTGGAAAATGAGTTCGCGAAGCTCCCAAAGGAGGAAAAGAAGGAAGGGAAGTCCGGTTTTGAAATGCCGAACGCGGTGCAGGGGGCAGTAGTCACCCGGTTCCCTCCGGAGCCCTCCGGTTATCCCCACATAGGGCACGCAAAGGCCGCATTCCTGGATTACGAGGTCGCGAAGCAATACGGGGGAAAGATGCTCCTGCGCTTTGACGACACCAATCCGGGGAAGGAATCCGCGGAATACGTGAATGCGATAAAGGAAGGATTGTCCTGGCTCGGCATCCCGCTCCCCAAGGAGACCTATACTTCCGACTACATGCCCACTTTCTACGAGTATGCGAAAACGCTCATGGAGAAGGGGAGGGCGTACGTATGCACATGCAAGGCCGAGGACATAAGCAGGGGGAGGGAACAGGCGAGGCCCTGCCCGTGCAGGAGGCTTTCCCCGGAGGAAAACCTCTCCCGCTTCAACTCCATGCTGAAGGGCGGGTATGGGGAAGGGGAGGCGATAGTGAGGTACACCGGGGACCTCTCATCCCTCAACACCGTGATGAGGGACCCGACTCTCATGAGGATAATTGAATCCCCGCATTACAGGCAGGGGACAAAATACCGGGTGTGGCCCTCATACGACTTCGGGGCGCCCATACTTGATTCCATAGAAGGCGTGACGCACGCATTCCGCACAAAGGAGTACGAACTGAGGAACGAATTGTATTACGCGATACTCAGGGAATTCAACATGCGTGAGCCGGTGCTCATGGAGTTCTCGCGGCTCTCCATAAGGAACGCGCCCATAAGCAAGAGATTGATTACGCCCCTGGTGAAGGAAGGAAAGGTGAGCGGGTGGGACGACCCGCGCCTGCCCACCCTGATGGCGCTGCGCAGGAGGGGAATCCTTCCCGCCGCAATCCGCACATTTGTCCTTTCATTCGGCTTCTCAAAGGTGGAGAGCGAGCCCACATGGGAGAAGCTCCTCGCGGAAAACAGGAAACTGCTTGACCC
>JAQUBA010000016.1 GCA_028686985.1 Candidatus Iainarchaeum sp. | reverse complement strand
CTGCCAGCTTCGGGAGCTGGTTGTCTGGGTTCAAATCCCGGCGACCCCATATTATTCATACTTCTACACGAACGATTACCGGAAACAAACCACCCATACTTTTTATAACCCTCCCAACCAAATCAAGAGCGCACATTTTGGTGGGCGGATGGCTGACAAGAACCAGGACTTATCATCTCTCATCTCCTCCTTCGAGGAGTTCTTCACCACAATCTATAAGGACAAAATTACCGATGTCCTCCTTGCATATCCCAGGATACGGAGCATAGAGGTGGATTACGGCGACCTGGAGAAGTTTGACAACTCCCTGGCGGACGCCCTCATAGATTCCCCGGAGTTGGTGGTGGAGGCCGCGGAGCAGGCGATAAGGAACCAGAACAAGACGCTCCCCTCCGGCACGGGCATCTTCTCGCCCCACATAAGGTTCTTCAACGGCCCTGGCGCCGAATCCACGATGATTGAGCACATCGGCTCCAAGAGCCTCAACGAGCTCGTCACGTTCAAGGGCGTCGTCACCAAGCGCACGGACGTAATGCACAGGGTGAAGATGGCCAAGTACAAGTGCCAGGCCTGCGACACGGAATACAAGGTTCTGGTCGGAAGGAATTTCCACGAGCCGAAGAAATGCGACGCGTGCAAGAAGCTGGCATTGGTCCCGGTAGAGGAAGAAGGCACATTCACCGACCTGCAAAAGGCGGAAGTGCAGGATTTATTGGAAAAAGTGAGCGGCGGCTCGCTCGCCGCAAAGATGGAAATCTGGCTGGAGGACGACCTCGTCAACAAAATCACCCCCGGGGAAAACATAGAGGTATGCGGAATCCTTCGGCTCAAAATCCCCACAAACATCAAGCAGAAGAGGGAATTCGTCTACGGGAGGTGCGTGGAGGCGATACACGCGCGCAGCCTGAAGAGGGACTTTGAGGAGATAGAGATAAGCCGGGAGGAGGAGAAAAAGATAATTGAGCTGTCCCGCGACCAGTCGCTTGAAAGGAAGATAATCGCCTCGGTCGCCCCCGCGATTTACGGCTACAGCGAGGTGAAGCAGGCGCTCGCGCTCCAGCTTTTCGGGGGCACGAAAAACAAGATGATGAAGGGGGACGCCCCCCTCAGGGACGACGTCCACATACTGCTAATCGGCGACCCGGGCATCGCCAAAACCAGGTTCCTGCAATCCATCACAATGCTTGCGCCAAAGAGCATCTACGTGAGCGGGAAGAGCGTCTCCTCGGCGGGCCTTACCGCCAGCGCGGAAAAGGACGAGCTGGGCGACGGGGGATGGACATTGAAGGCGGGCGCATTGGTCCTCTCTTCCGGGGGGATGTGCGCGATTGACGAGTTTGACAAGATAGACGACGAGGACCGCGCATCCATGCACGAGGTGATGGAATCCCAATCCGTATCCATCGCAAAGGCGGGCATAGTCGCGAAGTTCAAGGCGAAGACCGCCATAATCGCGGCAGCGAACCCCAAGCACGGGAGGTTCAACCAGACGAAGAACCTCGCGGACCAGTTTGACATCCCGCCGTCCCTGCTTTCAAGGTTTGACCTCCTTTTCCCCATAATGGACGTGCTGGACGAGGAGAAGGACTCAAAGCTCGCGGACCACATCCTTTCTTCGCATGCGGCCGCAGCCGCAGGCACCATTGCTCCCGGCGATGCCGATGAAGACGTCATAGACAAGGGCCTGCTCAGGAAATACATCACCTACGCGAGGCGGTACGTGCATCCGGTCATCAACGACGGCGCGAAGGAGAAGATAAAGCATTTCTACGTGGAGCTCAGGAGGATGGGAAAGAACTCGGGCTCGGTCCCGATAACCCCCAGGTACATAGAGGGGCTGGTGCGCCTTTCGGAAGCCCATGCGAAGATGCGCCTCAGCAACGAAGTGGATGAAAGCGACGCGGAGGCGGCGATAACCCTGATGAAATACGTGCTGATGAAAGTGCTCACCGACCAGGAGACCGGCAGGATAGACGTTGACATCATCGCCACCGGCAAGGCGAGGTCGCAGGTGGAGAAGATAGAAGGGGTGATGGACGTGGTCCGCTCCCTGACCAAGGACAAGGAAGCCGTGAAGATAGAGGACGTGCTCAGGGAAGCGGAGGCCGCGGGCATAGACATCGGGCTTGCGAGAAGGATACTCCGCGAGCTGCTGCAGAAGGGCGAGCTCTACGAGAAGGAGCCGGGCTGGATAAGCATTGTGGGGAAGGAAGGATGAACCCCTTATTGAAAGTCCTGCTGTTCTTCATAGCCACCCAGCTTCTGGGCATTTACACCGGCATTTTCATATTAAGCGACGCGATGAGCAACCCCATCGTTGGGGAGTTCATGTCCTTCGGCGAGGGCGTGGGCTCGCTCCCCGTCTTCATCCTTTACATCCTGTTCGGGGCGGCGATATTCCTCGTCCTCATCCGCCTCAACATCGCATTCCTCTTCGCCCTCCTGGAATTCGCGGTGATATCCGTCACCTCATCCATACTCTTCTACGCGTTCCTGCGCCCCTTCATCCCGGACGCCTTAACCGCGATGGCGGTGTCCGCGCTCGCGGGCATGGCTCTCGCGGTCCTGAAGCACTTCATCCACCACCTGAAGAACGTGGCGGCAATCTTCTCCAGCGCCGGGGCGGGGGCGGTCTTCGGCTTCTCGTTCAGCTTCTTCGCCTCCCTGGTAATCTTCTTCATAATGGCGATATACGACTACATAGCCGTATTCCGCACAAGGCACATGGTCTCCATGGCGAGGGAAATCATCAAGCAGGACATGAGCTTCACGGTCACTGCCACGGAAAAAACCGCTTCGGGCAAGGTCTCCCGCCTTGATTTGGGGACCGGTGACCTAGCGCTCCCGGTGATGGTGGAGGTCGCCGCCTATCCCATACACCCCCTCCTTTCGCTGGTTACCCTTGTGGGCGCCACCGCGGGCGTCTCCTTCGTCCTGATTTATGCATGGAAAAACAAGGTGTTTCTGCCCGCAATCCCCTTCATCTTTTCCGGGATGATGGTTTCCCTAATCGCGGCATTCGCCCTCACAATCATCAAATTGCTCTAAAATCCACAACAATCTGAACCGTGCTGGGGGAGAAGGGCCGAACCTCCCTGCTTTCAATAATCTCTATCTTCCTGCCCGCTTTATTTCCCGCTTCAATGGCTTTCCTCTCCGCCGCCCCCTTCCCATCCTTCCTGTTCACGAATGTGTAGAAATGGATGGTTCCGCCCTTCTTCGCGGCGAGCAGCGCCACGCCTAAAAAGTCCTCCGCACTCTTGGGGAGGGGCATGAGCACGCGGTCCGCGAAGCCGGCAAACCTTTCCGGAACAACCTTGCGAACATCCCCAAGCACCGCCTCCACCCTGCCCTCCATCCCGTTCAATTCTATATTCTCCTCAAAATAGCGCACCGCTTCCGGATTCAGCTCAATCCCAATGACCTTTGCATCCTTCTGCTTTTTCGCAATCACGAGCGCGAATGGGCCCACGCCCGCGAACATCACAAGGACCGTTTCGCCGGCCTTCACATTCTC
The DNA here is from genome assembly GCA_028686985.1 of Candidatus Iainarchaeum sp. Taxonomy (GTDB): domain Archaea; phylum Micrarchaeota; class Micrarchaeia; order Anstonellales; family Bilamarchaeaceae; genus CAIXOA01. The sequence continues at coordinate 8,156 of JAQUBA010000016.1, read as the reverse complement.
CGCAATCCTTCCCCTCTCATGGCTCAGGCGGGGGGAAAAGTAGACCTTCGCAAGGTCAAGGCGCATGCGCACCCCATGTTCCACATAAATTGTTTCTGTCCTGTTTTCCCCGGCAAGAAAGGAGAACCTCCGCACCCTGTACTCCCCTTCCATTCCGCCCTCCTTCCTCAGCACAACCTTTATTTTTTGGTCGGCTTTCAGCAACGCTTCCGCAATCTCCTTTTCCTTGGCCCGCAGGTTATCCGGGATTTCCAGCACAGCGATATCGCCCACAATATCATAAGAAGAGAAGATTCCTTCCGCCTCCTTCCCGACAATCCCGGAAAGCATCTCCTTGAACCCCTTCCTCGCTTCCCTCCCGCGTGCCTGCACTTCCACGGATTTGTATCCACGCAATCCTTTCACAACCGGGAAATACACATATTTCTCGTCATGCGAAGGGAAATAATCCGCATCAAGGATTCCGAGCGAGGAGAGCTTCCTGCGCATCGCCTCCCCTTTTTTCCGCGGAACACGAATTGCCTTCACCATTAGGTTCACTCTACTCCAAGACTATCGCCGGCTTCCCCGGCATCGCGTTGGAGGCCTTCGGGTGGCCCCCCTCCATTACCTTCAGGCCGGCCGAGGAATCGGCCTTCAGGTAATCCTCCTCCTTGCGCACAACCACTTCCGCCCCCAGTTCCTTTGAGAGGAAGCCCGCCGCATCATGCAATGCCCCGTATTCTTCTTTGGAAGGAAGCACGTCCGGCAATGAATGCACCTTTCCCATGAGCCCCTTCCCGAACCTGCTCACGGATTCCATGTCCAGCTTCCCTTTCTTCCCGAACTCCATCAAATCCTTCAGGTTTTTCCTCTCCCTCATCAAATTATACGCGTCAAATTTCCACGCAACCGGAACATAAACAAAAACCTTCTTGGGCTTCGCCCCAATCCTCTCCGCAATCTTTTCCACGTCATACCGGACAGAACTCACCAGTTCCTCGCCCATCTCCAGCCCGTAATCCACGAGCTTGGAATCCCCCTTCGGGAAAGCCGCATCAATCACGAATCCTTTCCCCCCAACGGATTCCCATACCTCCTCCGCAAAGTGGGGCATGAACGGAGAGACAATGGCCGCCCATTTCTGGAAGAACCATTTCAGTTTGGGGGAATCCGCCCTTTTCAAATACCACTGCAAATCGTGCATCACCTCATAGAACACATTTTGCGCAAGCGCCCTCATCTCCAATTTCTCGTAAAGCTCCGGAAGCGCGATCAATCTCCTGCTCATGCGCGACTTGAGCCATTTCTCCATCCTTCCGTCCCCGTCTTCCTTTCCATAATCCAAAAGGGAATACAAATGCTCAAGCCGCCCCCGCACCCCTTCCGCAACACTGCGTTCAAAGTTGGTGTCCTGCGTCAAGTCAGCGCCGGCAACAACGGAGAACCTCACCACGTCCGCCCCGTATTCCCTTATCGCCTTCCTCAGGGGAAGGATGTTCCCGAAGGACTTGCTCATCTTCTTGCCCTCCATCATAACAAATCCATTAGTTGCTATTTGGCACGGGCGATGCTTTTCCGGGAATATCGCAACATGGTTGAAGATGAAAAAAGGCAAATGATTTCTAATCAAATCCCCGGCAGAATGCCTGGAATCCACCGGGTACCAGTAGAGGAATTCCTCCCTTACCTTCTCCCATTCCTTCCTTCCTTTCCCTTTTCCGAGCAGCACGTAATCAAAGAACTCCTCCGTAAGCTCCTCCGGGTCCGCATCCTTCAGTAGGTGCGCAATGGTATAGAAAGCCATGTAGATGGTGGAATCCGAGAGCGGCTCAATTATCTTGCCCTTGTCAAACGGAAAAGGGGTTCCCAGCCCCGAGGCCCGCGTGCACGCCTTTTCCCGGAGCCAGTCTATTGTCGCAAGGTAGTCCTTCCGGCTGCCCTCCGGCATTATGCACATCTTCCCCAGCCATTCCTTCGTTTCCGCCTTCCACTCCCCGTCCCCATAATCCAGGAACCACTGGTCCTCCACCAGCTTCACGCAAACCTGCGCCCCGCACCTGCAGAAGACCGGCCCCTTCGCCAGCACGAAAAGGTTGAATGCCCTCCCCTCCCCCGCCAATTTATCCTTTACCTTCTCCTTCGCCGCAAGCGCGCCTATCCCCTTGAAATCGCCGATGCTCATGATGCCGCCGTGCGCCTCGGCCTTGTACAGCTCTTTTGTGGCGTCCTCCGCCTTCGCGTCGTTCTGGTCCGGGACCTTCATCCTCTCCACGACCTCCTGCGCAGGGATTGCGCCGGGCTTTAATCCCGGATAAGTCATCACCACAACCGGCTTCAGCTCCCCAAGCTTGCCCAAATCCCTCAGGGCAAGGTAATCGTAGGGCGCGTGCGCGGGCACGCTCATCACGACTCCTGTTCCGAGCCGCGCATCCACGAATTCCGCGGAAAGGATGGGAACCTTCCTCCCGTCCGGAGCCTCCGCAGCGCCGCCCACAATCTCCGCGCCCTCAATCTCCTCCGCAACCTCCATCGGAATCTGGAGGGAGAGGAGGCGTGCGGCGGTTTTGGAGATGTAATACGCCTCTTCACCGTGGAACGCCTTCACATATTTTTCCGCGGGATTCACCCAGATATTCGTTACCCCATAAATGGTTTCCGGGCGGTATGTTGAAGCCACAAGCCACCCATCTTTATACTTGAATTTGATGCAGGTGACCTCCTCAATCTCCGGGTCCACGTCCCCCTGCGTGTCGTGCGCGCTCACCACGTTGGAGTCCGAGGGGCACCACGCAACCCTGTGCGTGCCCTTCACCACATACCCCTTCGCCTTCAGCTTCCTGAACTGCCATTGGACGAATTTGTTGAAATGCCTGTCAAATGTGTAGAACTTCCTCCTCCAGTCTATCGCATACCCTATCTCCTTCATCCCCTCCTCTATCTCGCGCGAAAAATAGAGCACCAGCGCCTCCGGCTGCGTGAGGCTTTCCGCCTTCTCGCGTGGAATACCGTATATGTTCTCAAAAATGGAAAGCAGCTCCTCGTCCCCCTCCTCCAGCCGCTTCGCCATGCCCAGGATGGGGGTTCCAGTTACGTGGAAGGCCATCGGAAAGAGCACATTGTACCCGCGCAGCCTCCAATACCTGGCATAAATGTCAGCCGTGGTATAAGTCCTTCCGTGCCCCACGTGCTGCGGGGAGTTCGGGTACGGGAATGCCGCGGTTATGAATTTCTTCTTCCCCTCCCCCGCCTCGGGCTCGTAGGCCTTCCCCTTTCCCCACCTGCCCCTCCATTTGGCTTCCAGCCCCTGCATATCCATGAAAATCATCTTTTTTACATCAGACGGCGCTGCCTTTCCTTTCTATTCTTTGGAATATATTTATATACGTTGGTAACCCAATAGGGAGGCATGCTAGCAAGCGGCCTGTACGTGCCATTACTCGCAACTGCACTGCCGCCCAACCCCTTCACACCGCTCACGGCGGCCGCCCTCGCCCTCGCCCTTTTCATAGTCGCCGCATACTACATGTTCTCAAGGCTGCTCGGCTCCGCCCAGCTGGAGGCGTTCGCCAGGGAGGAATTCACGCAGTTCCTGTTCACAATCCTCATCTTCGCATCCTTCTTGCTGGTCTATTTCGCAATCTCCGGGCTCGCCTCGGCGGCTGCGTGCGGCTCCGCGTCCTGCGACCACTTTGACGTGGCGCTGTATTCCCTCGGCCTTGTGGAGAACGCGATGTTCAACACGTACATGTCCCTCTATTCCGCGGAGTTCCTCATCGGGATTGTTTCAACCATGGGGTTCTACGTCCCGGTGATAGTGACGCCCGCGCTGTTCCTCTGGGTGTCCATCTCCTCCTTCGCGGGCATAGAGCCAGTGAGCAACGCCCTGATTACGCTGATTGAGAGCATGGGCTACCTCTTCGGGCTCGCTTACGCGAGGGAACGGCTGGTGTTCTTCTTCAGGGACGTCACCTTCGCCATCCTCGTCCCGCTCGGCTTCTTCATGCGCGCCCTGCCCTTCAGCAGGCGGACCGGCTCCAGCATAATCGCCATCGCGTTCGCCGGCTTCTTCGCATACCCGCTGTCCATAGTGCTCTCCCACCAGCTGATATTCGGCTTCACCGAGGCGGCCGGGCTTGGCGTCCAGTCCCCGCTCCCCTCCCCGGCGCTGTGCTCGTATGATGCGGCCACCGTGGAGGAGAAGAACACGGGCATGGGGGCCGAGTGGGAGGCGGTCATAGGCGACCTCTCAACGAAACAGTACGACTCCAGCTTCTTCGGCGTCGTCACCGGCATCTTCTGGAGCACGCTTGGCCTCGTCGGCTCCTTCCTGACGCAGTTCCTTCCCGCGTTCGCGAGCAAGTACAACTTCAACCTTCTCTCCCCCACCTTTTCCCCCTTCGTGCATGCCGCATATTTCTACATGCTCGGGCAGGTGGTGTCCCAGGCACGGTTCGCGGTATTCGTGCTCGTGACTTTCGTATTTGAGATAATCGTGACGGTGACCGCCTTCAGGAGCGTTTCGGGGCTCCTGGGCGGCGAAATCGAGATACTCGGGCTCACGAAGGTGGTGTGATGGGCGGGCTTGGGGTTCTGGGCAGGGGGGATGCATGATGGAGTTCCCGGCATACTTCGTCTCCATAACCGCCGCCACGGTCGTCCTGCTCGCGGGCTACATAGCCCTCCTCCACATGGCGTCCAGGTTCTTCAGCAAGCCGGAGATGGCCGCGTATGCGAACGTTGAGCTGCAGCACCTGTTCGTCTCGCTCATGATTTTCGTAGCCGCAATCTCCATCTTCGTCTCCGCGGAGCAGCTCGCGGGCTTCATGGGGCTGAAGCCGGGCGAGGAGAGCCTCAACCAGGTTTCCATAAATTTCCTGCAGAAGGTCATAAGCAACGGCATAATGCCGGCATACGTGAACCTCGTGTCCATGGACATGCAGCTGAGCTTCTGGTCGGCGCTGCAGGGGAGGCACGGCCCCACGGTCTGGAACTACACCTTCAAGCAGGTGACCGGGCTGGAGCCGCTGATAAGCGTGGTCAGGATACTCAGCTTCACGCTCACCGCATTCCTCGGCACGCTCACCGCGCAGGTGCTGATTTTCTATCTCATAGACGCATTGATGCCGGTCGCGCTGGCATGCGGGGTGCTGGTCCGTTTCTACCCTCCCGCACGTGACGCAGGCACGTACCTTATCGTTTTCGCAATAGCTTTCCAATCCTTCTTCCCGCTCCTTTTCGTGATGAACGTGCACATACTGGACGAGGTGTGGCAGGCGCACGGGTGGGGCGACACGTATTCCCCCTACGTGAGCATACCCAAGGACCTGAGGGTGCAGGCCTTCAGCGAAATCATACCGGACGAGATGGAGGACAGGCTGAGGTCGGTGAGCTTTGACCCGGGCACGGTGGCCACGGTGTTCTCATTCCTGCCGTTCATGTCCTTCCTGCGGTTCGCCGCGCTCATACCGTTTTTTGAGGGCATTGCCAGCCTCTCGCTGCCGGCCCTCTTCCTGCCGGCAATCACAATGTCGCTCACGATTTCGTTTATAAACGCGATGACGAAGTTCTTCACTGGGAAGGGATAGGATGTTCATGCTGCTGACACTGGCCCCGATTTTGCCGTTTGCCGGCGCGCTCCTACTCCTCGTGCTCTCGCTCGTTGCGCTCGCATACGCAATCGGCTCCCTGCTCTCCAACGACCAGATGAAGGCGTGGGCCAGGGTTGAGCTGGTGGAGGTCTTCTATTCCGCGGTCATACTCGCCATGACCGTTTTTTTGGTCACGCTTGCGGACGATTCCATAGCCGGGCTGATAGACTCGTCCCACCCGTACGTTGCAAACAGCGTGGTCAGCAACAGCGGGTTCTGCGCGCACCTTGACGGCATGGCGGATTACCAGGGCCTCCCGTGCCACATCGCGGTGGGCAAGAGCTTCTTCTCCACGCTTTTTGACGAGAGCAGCATGTACCTCTACGGCATGCTGAGGGACTACAACCGCATGGCGTACCTCGCCAGCATCGGCTTCAACATGGACACGATACTGCACTCAACCGGCGGCCTGTCCTTCTCCCCCTTCGTCGCCTACCTCCAGATGCCGATAGGGATATACAATTACCTGCTGGATTTCGGGGTCCGGTCGCTGGTGCTCATAAAAAGCCAGGAAATCCTCCTCGTGTTCGTGAACGCGTCGGTGTTCCCGGTGTTCATTTCCGTGGGCATAGCGCTGCGCGCCTTCCCCGCGTTCAGGAAGCTGGGCGGGCTCATGATGGGCATAGCCCTCTCCCTCTATTACGTTTTCCCCGCATTTTACATCCTCGGCTCCTATATACTCTCGGGCATGATGATTGAGCAGTTCCACGAGAGCGGCAGCGTAAGCGTGATGGATTCCGCATTCATAGACTTCAACGCCATGAAGATTGGCGACACCGGGAAGTCGGTCGGGGACGTGGTGCCCCAGCCCACCGTGGCGCAGGGTGCCGACGGCGTATCCATGGATTACCTGGACCGGCATTATACGGCGGAGGACATCTACAACGGCGTGCCACTGCGGCTGGACACCGCGGACGCCGACATATGCAAGCCGACCACGGACCGCGTATCCGGGTTTGATGCGGGCGGGGAGTGGATTGATTTCGTCACGCTTCTTGCGCAGATAGGCGCCTTCCCGATTTCCGGGTTCATGACCGGAGATAAATTTGATGAATGGATATTCGGTGACAACGGGATAATCAACAGCATGGCCAGGATGATATTCTTTTCCCTTTTCTTTTCCTTCCTGTCCGTGATGTCCACAATCGCAGCGGTAAAGAACATCTCGCCGATGCTGGGCGGGGATGTTGAGATTGCGGGGCTGACGCACCTGGTGTAGCTTATGAAACGCGCGCTCATCTCCATTTTGCTGGTTTCCCTCCTGGTTGCGCAGGCGGCGCCCGGCTTGCGGGTTTCAAATTTTCAGGAGGCGCCCGGCACTTCCACAACCGGAACCTCAACCGCGACCACGACAATCGCATCCGGCTCTGAGGCGGTGGCGGCGGTCAACCGCGGGATAGACGCGCAGGAGAACAAGTGGCTTGACGACGCATTCTTCCAGAACGGCTTCTGCAGCCCTGCCGCGGGGCAGCTCGGCAACTTTGACCCCTTCGTGCCCGCCGCGATGATGCTCGCCGTGATTGCCATTGCGGTCACGCTCGTATACCTGATGGGCTCGGTTTTTGACTCGCCCATGCTCCACGCGCTCGCGAAGCAGGAGGGCTATGAGATCCTCCTCACAATCCTGGTGTTCGTCGGCTTCTTCGCGGTGAGCGGGCTGCTGAACAACGCCGTCCTGGGCGCGCATGCCGGGGACGCCGGCATGATGGGCAGGGCCGCGGACTACTCCAAGGTCATGGTCATAAAGATATCCAAGGACGTGGGCTCCCTCGCCCTGTTCAACACGTTCCTGTACATGTTCTATTCCGCGCCGATAAAGTTCGGGAAGGCGGCGTATGCGGGCGTGTCCTTCAACATGGGCGCGGTCCTCAGGCCCTTCATAGACGGCATAGGCGTAGCCTCCAACCTCCTCTCCGTCGCGCTTGGGGAATGGCTCGCGAACCTGGGGCTACTCTGCTTCATCAAGCGCGTCGCGGTCCCCGTGATGCTTCCCATAGGGCTGCTGCTGCGCAGCGTCCCGCAGCTCAGGGGCGGCGGGAACGCGCTGATAGCATTCGCCTTCGCGCTTTTCATAGTCTATCCCGCGATGCTTTCCTTCAACTACGAGGCGTACCTGATGAGGTACGGCTCCACCACCCAGGGGCTCCCCATCCAGAACGCCGTCGCCTACTTCATAAGCCAGTTCGGGCTGCTGGGCGGCGCCGCCCTCCTCCTGGGGGTGAAGGTGATAACCGGCACCGGGCTGGGCGCGATTCTCATAGTTTCGGGGGCGATGGTCTTCCTGGAGACGATTGCGGACATGGTCTATACGGTATTCGTGATGAGCTTCTTCCTTGCGCTGCTCAACATTTTCATCACGCTGACGTTCGCGAAGGAGCTCGCAAAGTTCCTGGGCACGGAGATTAACGTGGGTGCTTTTGTGAGGCTGTTGTAGATGGCTTATGAGGTGGTGGTGGCGGACGCGATATGCTCCAGCACCGGCCCCATCGTGCCCGGATGGCAGTTCGCCTCCGGCGCCGCCCTGCC
>JAQUBA010000007.1 GCA_028686985.1 Candidatus Iainarchaeum sp. | reverse complement strand
CATGAGGTCCCTGGACGAAGAGAATATCCTCCTATCCGTCATCTCCAGCAAGGAACAGTACGAGGCGTACAAGTCCGCGCTGGAGCCGAAAGGGGAATAATCCATGGACCTCGGGAGGATGGCGTCCGCCCTCCGGGAAAAACGCTTCTTCTGCGATTTGCGCTTCACCGCCACCCGCTCCCTTTCCGCAGGCATCAAGGACGGCGAGCCGGAATTGAGGGAGGGACGGGAATCCGGCCTTTCCGTCCGCGCGTTCATAAACGGCTCATGGGGCTTCGCCGCGGGCACGCCCGGAGATTTTGAAGCCCTGCTCGCCCGTGCGCAGCGCCTAGCCTCGGCTTCCAAGGGGAACTCCAGGTATCCGCCAGTGGGGGATTCCGTGCAGTATTCCGAGGAGCCGGATGCCCCGGCGCCCGACTCCGGATACCTCCTCTCCTCCTGCAGGGAGCTCCATTCCGCAATGGAGGCGGGCCCCATACGCAACAGGCAGCTCCGCCTATCCGAAAACCACACCTCCCGCGCATACGCAAATTCCGCCGGCGCGCTCATAGAAGACACATCCTCAATCCTCTATGCACGTTTTACCTGCATAGGAAAGGACGGCAACGCGATGCGCGAGGGGCACCACTCATGGGGCTCCAGGAATTCCTGGGACATGGCCGCGCTCCTCCACTCCGCGGAGGAGGCGAAAAGGAAATGCCTGGATTCCCTCTCCGCGTCCGCCCCCCCGCACGGCACTTATACCGTAATCCTGGACAACGAGATGGCAGGTGTGTTCGCCCACGAAGCAGTAGGCCACGCATGCGAGGGCGACGCGATAATGGAGGGCACCTCAATCCTCGCGGGCAAGAAGGGAATGCGCATAGGCTCCCCGCTGGTCAGCATATGGGACCGCCCCGAGCTCGAGGGGGCATTCGGCTCATACTCATTTGACGACGAGGGCATGCAGGGGAGGCCCGTGGAGCTCATCCATGGGGGCGAACTCCACGGCTTCATGCACTCCGCTGAGAGCGCGGAAACCCTCGGCGAGCAGCCCAACGGCCATGCCCGCGCCGAATCCTTCTCCGTCCCGCCAATCGTCCGCATGAGCAACACGTACATGGAGGCGGGGAACCATTCGCTTGAGGAGCTGATGGAGGTCCAGGAGGGCATCTACCTGAAGGGGATGAACGGCGGCAGCGTGGACACGATAACCGGCCAGTACATGTTCCGCTCGGAGGAGGCGTTCCGCATCTCAAAGGGCGAGCAGGCTGAGCGCATACGCGACCTCTCCATCACCGGCACCATAATCGGCACGCTGAAAGAGGTGGATGCGGTGGGCAGGGACCTGAAACTGAAGCCGGGCTTCTGCGGAAAGAACGGGCAGACGATGAACGTCAGCGACGGGGGGCCGCACATAAGGGTGCGCTCAATGAAGGTCGGCTAGCGCATTCCACGCCAATCCTATCGCCACCTGACCGTTTCAGGCAGCCTCTCCGCCACATCCGAAGCGCAATAAGCATATCCTTTTTCCTTGAACAGCAATTCCCCGGCCCCCTTGTTCGCCCTTGAGGCCGCGACCGCCGCCTCCATCGCCCCATTTTTCGCATAAAGGGCGCAAAGCAACCCTGCAAGCACGTCCCCGGTCCCCCCTTTCGTAAGCCCTGCATTCCCGCCCTTCACCAGCGCAATCCTCCTCCCGTCAGAAACCACGTCCACGTGCCCTTTTTTGAGTATAGTGCAGCCCCACTTCTCGGCCATCGCCCGCACGTGCTCCGGGCTCCCGTCCATTCCGAAGAGCGCCCTGAACTCGCCCTCGTGGGGAGTAATGACGCATCCGCGCAGCCCATTCCCTTCCACCTGCTTGAACGCATCCCCGTCCAATACCACTTTTGCATATTTCCTCCTGAGTTTCGCAAGGTTCAGCGCCGCATTCCCCAGCCCAGGCCCCGCAAGCACGCAGTCCGCCTCGGGCAATTCGTTGACCACGACCGCCTCCGGAATCCCGGAAACCGCAAAAAGCAATTTCTCGTCCATCTCCCCGGGCATGAAATAGACCATGTCCGCGAACCTCCTCGCCCCCAGGACGCAGAACACCGCAGCACCGTGGTACCTGCTGCCGCCCGCAACAATCAGGACCTTCCCGTTCTCCCCCTTGTGCGAGCCCTTCGGCGGCACGTAAAGGGGCAATGCCTTTTTCCCCATGCCAACCGTTATTCCAGCAACAATTAAAATCCCCGCTAATGATACCCCCCCATGCGCAGGGTGGTTCTACGGGGCATAGGGTTCCTTTTCCTTGGGATAGCGCTATTCTCCCTCTTCGCCGCAACCCTGATTTTCGCGCTGCCGGGCGCCAAATCCTCGTTGCTTGAAATTGCCAACGACGAGTACGCCCCGCGCATGGTCCCAATCATGCTCGCCCACGAGCCGCAGCTCAGCACCCTCACCTATGAGAACACCGCCGCCTACTGCAGGCACGATGGGCCCGGCGTATCCCAGGAGTTCGCCGGCATAAGCGACGAATACGTGTGCTCGCTCATCCAGAACAACTATGTGTCCAACACCGAGGAGCTCCGGCTCCGCCTCGCCCGCGCCCTCATCTCAATCAAGGCGGACGGGATTACCGCCGATTACGGCATGCAGATTGCCTCGTTCCAGTCCTACCTGCTCCCCCTTGCCGCCGCATGCGTGATATCCGCCTTCCTCTCATTCACCTTCGTCTATTTCGGTTCCAAGGGCATGCTCGGGCTCGCATTTTCCCTGGCTTCCGCGGCCGCCGCCATCTCCTTCATCATCTTCCTAATCTCAGTCCTCTCGTTCTTCCTTCTCCCGCCTTATCTCATAAGCATGGCGAAGGGAAATGCCTCCACCCCCTTTGAGATGGACCTCATATCCGCAAGCCAGGACCTTGTCGCACAAGTGGTCGGCGAGGTGTTCCTCATCCCCATGGCGCTCTTCGGCATCCTCTCAATCGCATCCGGCCTGTCCGCATCCTCCGCCTACTATTACCTCACAGGCACCAAGAATTAGAAGACCCTCTTGCCTATTTCCCTATTCAGGAACTCGGCTTCCTTCTTTGCAGCACTTTCGGGATTCTCCCCCTTCTTCTCATGCGCAAACGCAATGGAAGAGGATGAGTTCACGCGATGAATGAACGGGTTCCGGCGCAGCGCCTTCAGCACGTCAAACCCGCCCCCCTGCGCCCCGATCCCAGGGATGAGCATCGGCACGTCTTTTCCCACAAGCTTCACAATCCCGGGCAGCGCGTCGCTCGTGGCGCCCACGACCAGCCCGGCGCCCATCTTCGCCGCCTTCACGCATACTTTCTCATAAACCCTTTCCTTTCCAACTTTCAATTCCTCAAAGTCTTTCGCGCCCGGGTTGCTCGTCCTCCCCAGCACGTACGCAATCCTGTCCGCCCGTATGAATGGCGCAATGGAATCCCCGCCCATATACGGCGCAACAGTCACCGCGTCCGCGCCCCAGAACCCGTACGCCTCCTGCGCATACGCCTCGCTGCTCTTCCCGATGTCCCCGCGCTTCGCGTCCAATATGACAAAAGTTTTCCCCTTATACCTGTCAATTATCCTCTTCAGCGCATGCAGCCCGTCAAACCCGAGGGCCGCAAAATACGCATAATTCGGCTTTATCGCGGAAATCAAATTCTCTCCAAGTAGCACGTCAGTTATCGCAGAGTAATGTCCAACAATGTCCTCCATGCCCGCCTTTGGGTCTATCCCGAAGCAGAGTATGCTTCCCGATTCTATCGCCGTCTTTTCCAGTTTCCTAAGCGCCGCCATATTCCCGCCTGTATTCCAAAAACCTTCCATAAACCTCTTCACTCACTCCCTTCCCCTTCAATTCCTCAAAAATTTCAGAAATGCTCGCCACAGATTTCACCGGCACGCCCGCCCTCTCCTCAAATTCCTTCACCGCCGAGCCGCCTCCTTTCCCCCTCTCCTCCCGGTCCACCGCAACGACCACCGCCGCCAATTTCACTCCAATGGATTTCAGCAACTCCACATTCTCGTATTTCGTCCCGCCCGTGGTGAAGACATCATCCACCAGCATCACGCTCTCGCCCGGAGCAGGAAGGTGCCCCACAAACATCCCCCGGTCCCCGTGCGCCTTCTCTTCTTTTCTGTTGAATAACCAGTAAACTTTTTTCCCCTTTTTTGAGAGCGCAATCGCCACCCCCACCGCAAGCGGAATCCCCTTGTACGCGGGCCCGTACACCACGTCGCACCCGCCCATAGCCTCAATTTTCGCAGCCAGGAATCCGCACAGTTCCAAAAACTCCTTCCCCTCGCATATGACCCCGGTATTGACGAAATAAGGGCTTTTCCTCCCGCTTTTCAAAGTGAAGTCCCCGAACTTGAGCGCCCCTGTTTTCACGAGGAATTTTCCAAGCCCACCCTTCATTTTCCTACCTCTTAGACCCTTCCCGCACCGACCTTACGAATTCCTTCACCGCCTCCACGCCCCCTTTCTTCTCAAACGCGGTCCCGACCTGCACGATGTCCGCGCCTGCCTTCACCACGGCCTTCGCCTCCTCCGGAGTCCTTATCCCCCCCGCAACGATGTACGGAACCTCAATCACGGACGAAACCGCCTTCACCATTTCCAGGGGAATGTGCCCCGTAGCCGGCGCGCTCCCCGCGTCCGTGAGCACGAACCTGAACCCCATGTACTGCGCCGCAAGCGCATAAGCCGCCGCAATCTTCGGCTTCGCCCTGGGGACAAGCTGCACGTCCCCCACGTACCCCACGGTCCCGCCGGGCTCCACCACTATATATCCGACCGGCAGCGGCTCCACCTTATACTTCCTCACCATCTCCGCAGCCAGCATCTGCGCCCGCGTAATCCAATACGGATTATTGGAGTTCAACAGGCTCATGAAATATACCGCGTCCGCATACTTCGTCACGGTCCCTATATTTCCAGGAAACAATACCACCGGCACATCCACATTTTCCCTTATCCTTTTGGCGATGTTGTCCAGCATCTCCCCCTGCACGCCCGTGCTCCCCCCTATGAGCACCACGTCCGCCCCGCCCTCGTCCATGTTCTTCGCGGTCTCCACCGCCTCATCTATCGAGGGGTAGTCCAGCGGGTCCACCAGCGAGAAGAGCAGGGCACCCTTCCGCCCCAGCTCGTCAAGTATGCGTTTCTCGGTCTTCTGCATATGTCTCCCATAAGTAGTTCATTGGGAACCTTTATTTACTTTAACCTGCCCACCCAATCCATGGTAGTCCCCATCCCGCAGTGCTGCTGCATCGGCGGCTTCTGCCTCTTTTTCGGCCTCCTCCTCATATACAACGGCACACAGCGCCGCCTCCTCATCCAGAGGATAAAGAACACCCCCACCTCCAAGGTCCGCTCGGCCGCCGCGGGCCTGGTGGAGCTTTTCGGGAAGGCGGTATGCAAGGACGGGATGGACAGCCCGGTCTCGCAGAGGAGATGCGCCTTCTGGAGGATTCACGGCGAATACTACCAGCCGGGCAAGCACGGCGGCTGGAGGACAATTCTCCGGAAGGATTCATCCACCCCGTTCTACCTTGAGGACGAGACCGGAAAGATGCTCATAGACCCGAAAGGGGCGGAAGTGGACATACCGCAGGATTTCCAGTCCACCGGCCACCTTTCCGAAAAGGGGTTCTTCGGCCTCCTTCCCCAGAGGCAGCTCCACCCCAACGTCCTCGCCCTCATGGAGAGGGACCAGGAGATAGGCAACAAGTTCCGCTCCCGCAGCAGCTACAACCTCCGCATAACCGAATATTTCATAGCCGAGGGCGACCCGCTCTACGTATTCGGCAATGCCGTCCTCCTGGAGGGCGCCTCCAGCCACGTCGCGCACGAGAACCTAACCGTAAAGAAGCCGAAGGGCGCCCCCATGTACATAAGCGACTCCCACGAAAAAAGGGCAATAGACAAGCTCAATACGTCCATGGCCGTCCAGCTCGCCATCGGGCTAGCGCTCACCGCGATAGGTTTATTTATGCTCCTTACCGTATTCCTTGGGGATTTGAATGCTTGAATTGGTCGCATGCCTCGGTTTCCTCTGCCTCATAATATTCGCGCTTGCAGCTTTCTACATCTTCTCCATCTATAATGGATTAATCTCGCTCAAGAACAACATAGAGCGCGCCTGGGCGAACATAGACGTCCTCCTCAAGCAGAGGAGCGACCTCGTCCCCAGCCTCGTTGAAACCGTAAAAGGGTACATGAAGCACGAGCGCGGCACATTGCAGGATTTAACCCGCATGCGTGCGCAGATGCTATCGGCCCAGGGCCCCGCCCAGAAGGCGAAGGCCAGCGAGGCGCTCACCTCCGCCCTGAAATCCATATTCGCGGTCGCGGAGAACTACCCCAAGCTCCGCGCCTCGGAGAATTTCCTCCAGCTCCAGAACCAGATTTCCGCAATAGAAAACCAGATAGCGGACAGGAGGGAGTTCTACAACGAGTCCGTCCTCCTCCTCAACACGCGCATCCATTCCTTCCCGGACATGTTCTTCGCCTCCCTCATGGGGCTGAAGGACAAGGAATACTTCAAGGCGAACGAGGAGGAGAAGAAGAACGTAAAACTGGAACTCTAGCCATTCTCTCTTTCCTGTACTCCTTTACCATTTCCCTAATCCCTTCCTCAATCCCGCGCGGCTTGAATCCCAACTCCCTTCCCGCCCTCTCCCATCTGAACACCCTGTCTTCGCCAAGGATGCTTATGTGCTCCCCCGTAAGTTTCGGCTTCATCCCGAAACGCGCCCCAACTTCCTGCATCCTTCCCATCAGGTTTGCCATCCAGAAAGAAATGTGCTTCTTTGGAGGCGCCACGCCCAGTTCTTTGCAAGCCAGCGCATAAATCTCCATCTGCGTTTTGCTCTCCCCGCACACAACATACGCGCCCTGCCCGTTCCCCACCGCGGCAGCCACCGCCCGTGCCGCATCCTCCACATGCACGAAGGGAACATGGTTCTTCCCGTCCCCTATGATGGACATCTTCCCCTTTTCCAGCATCCTCAGGATATGGAAGTAATCCCCAAACTCCGGCCCGTAAATTGTCCCGATGCGAAGAATCGCATGCTTCCCCTTCTTCCGGCGCACAATCTCCTCCGCCTCCATCTTGCTCCGCGAATAGGGGGAATCCGGGTGGGTATGCGTCGCCTCATCCGCAGGAATCTCTGCAAGCCTCTTCCCATACACGGAAATGGAGCTTGCCAGCACAATCTTGCATCCTTCCGGGGAATCATCCACTATGCTCCTCGTAAGCCCCACATTAGTCTGACGCATCTCCGCCGCATCCCAGAACCTCATGGAGCCGGCGAGATGTATTATGCAATCCGCATCCTTCAAAATCTTCTTCAAACTTTCCGCCGAGAAGTCCGTAACAACCTCCCCAGGCAGCCCCTTCGGGCTGCGCACAAGCGGCACCGCCTCCATAAACCGCAATACATGCCTCCCCAGCTTCCCGGAAGCCCCGGTAATGTAGGTTTTCACAGGAAATACTCAGCTACCAATACTTATATAAATACTACTTACACAATATTTAACTATGAAACACATGTGTGCCGTTGCCGATGGCCCGGCACATTCCCCAATCTGCCGTGACATACGGCGCGCGGTGCAGAGCCCCGTCAAGATTAGGTGGCAGCACGGCAGGGTGGCGGCGGACAAGGTCAGCGAGCTTTTTGAGAGGCTTAAGCCCGCCCCGGAAACCAACCTGCTCGCAGCATCAACTATTTCACTCGCACTCGTGCATCATCTGGTTGGAGAAGGGAGCGAGGCAACGGCTACGGACAAGGCGTTCGCCCTGATAAAGAACGCGCTGGGCAGGATACCACATTTTGAGAGGGAACTCAGGATTACGCCGGCAGAATTCTTCAGCCGCTTAACCCAATACTGGATGGAATACAAGGCAGTCGTCAGGGACCTGGACCTGCGGGAAGGCAAAGGTATCGGGGATTACGTAGCGGCGATAAGGGGAGGGACGCTTTCACTTCCCACTTACCTAATCCGCCTCATAGACCTTTCCATGGACCCGATGGAGGCCGAGAAGGGCCTTCCCGAGGACAGGAGGCTCACCGATGCGGAAAGGGGCATACTCTCCACAAAGCTCCTAGACGTCCATTTCCCGGTCGCGGACACGCTCGGTTTCGGTACCCTCGCGAACGACCTCAGGCGCAACGGCGTCCACATGTCCCAGGACGAGGCCAGGAGGGAACTCCTGAGGAAGGAGGAGAGGTGGCAGATGGAGAACCAGGCCGCCCTCAGAGACGCGTCGCTCGACCTCAAGAAGCTGGTGACGGAGCGGCTGAAGCTGCTAGGGGACATGCAACTTATGCAGGCGCTCAGGGACAACGAAGGCGGCCTCACAATCAACACCCACCCGCCGCGCATGAAGACCCCGGAAGCCTGCGTGCTCAAGCTTGCGAAGAAGGATGAAATACACGACAGGATCGCGGTCAGGCTTGTTTTCCACTGCACCGCGGATGAGGCGCACGCCATAGGCAGGGCATTGCACATCCGCATGTACGAGCCCGGCGCATTCGCGGAGCTGCAGGTTGACGACCACTATGCTGAGCCTGCCCCCAGCGGCTTCACCGCATACCACATAAACGGAAAGAACAAGCGGCACAAGGTGAGGCAGGTCGAGGGCCACGGCGAAGCGGACGGAATCCCCTGCGAGGTGCAGGTCATAGACAAACGGAGCTTCGACGAGGCGCAATGCGGCAGGTGGGCCAGGCTGAGTTACAAGAGCGGGGACGAGGCGGCGAAGGACGGCACCCTCCTTGAAGTCTTCTACGGCCTCCTTGGGCCTTTCCTGAAAGTGATCAGGAACGGCGGCCTGGTGGTGGAGCCGTACGTGCCCCGCGTGCTCCGGGAAGAGCGGCACGAAACATTCAGGTACAGCATTTACGCGGGGGGCGAGCTGCAAGCGGAATTGGAGTCCACAACCCCCATCTCAGGCATAGACGCAGTGGTCGCGGCAACCGGCGCCGCGGTTGAGGCGGCCGTACGTGTTGGCGCCCAGTCATTCGGGCCCTTTGACATCCTGCCCCCGGGTTCCATGGACGTACACGTCACATCCGCCGGGGGGGCGCTGGCGCCAGGCCTCTGCAAGGACCTGATAGCGAAGGCAGCCATTGGAACAACGCGGAGAATCCTGCTCAAGGCAAAGAACGGGAACGGCAAGCACAAGAAGGACTGATCCGCTCAGCCAAAGATGATGGCGGATTCCCTGGTCCTTAATTTCTGCGGCCGCACGTCCGCCACCCTTTCCTTCACCGCCGCAATCCTTCCCTCAAACCCGATTCTCTCCCCAATCCTGATGAGGATCTCATCCACCGGGATGTGCCTCCCTCCCAGCACCGAATTCCCGACCACCATGCACCCGCACGGCGCAATCCTTTTCAGGTTCCGCAGAACTCTTTCCATGTCCGCGAAATAGGTCCCGGCAATCGGGATTTCCGAATACTCAGCCGCCTCCGGAGGCGCATCCCCGAAGGATTCCCCGGTGATGAATCCCCGCACCTCCCTCCCGCGCATTATTCTGGTGCTCTCCTTCTGCATGGTCAATAAGCTCAATTCCAATCCATACACTTTGGAGTAGTCTATATTGTTCAGGTAAGGCGGCGAAGTGACGAACGCATCCGCTTCCGCGTCCAGGAAGTCCCGCGCATCCTTCAGCATAAGCTCCGGCCCCTTCCCGCCAACCCTCCCCGCCTTCAAATCCGCGACCATCCTTTTCACTTTCCTCTTGAACGCGTCCTTCACGGGCATCGCGCTCTTCTTCGGCTCCTCCCTCAGCACCCCCCCGTCCTTTATGAAAAACCCCACCTGCGGAAGTATGGAAAGAAGCGCCAGCAGGAACAATCCACCCACTTTCTCATTCTCTATCCCCTCCACCCTTTCCCGCAGGTAGCATATGTCGTTGTAATTCCTCTTCCCGAAAAACCTTGAAGGGTGGAACAGCTCAAAATCCCAATTCCACGTAGCTTCTTTTCTTTCCGAAAACATCCCCTTCAATTCCTTTTCCGCCTCCCCCGCGTCCTTTTCCGAATAGTCCGCGCATTTTGTTTTCGCGACAAAAACCGCAAGGGGGGAAACATCTATCCCAATCCCGCGCATCCCGTGCTCCTTCGCATAGAGCATCGTCGTCCCGATGCCGCAAAATGGGTCGAAGATCGCCCCCTTATCAACTCCAAGTTCGCCTAGCGCCCACTCCACCAACTGGGGCGAGTACGCCTCCTTATAGTAAAACCAGTTATGCACCGGGATACCCTTAGCCGGCTCAAATGTGAAATAGTCCCCTGTCTCCATGGTTTCCATTCCTCTTTTCCGTTTTTAAACATTTTTACACAAATAAACTTTATGCCAAGGCAGCTTGAACTGACAAGTGGAGAAGCGGCGACGGCACAATCCATGGCCGCAAAGCGGGGCAAGGCGCAGGGGGAGTTCGGCCGCGCCGCACGCCTCTCAGCCAACAGGTTCCTGTTCCGCAACAAGGCAGGCATAATCACCGGCAGGGATGCCCAGGGCCGCAGGCTGCTCACGCTCAAGCTGGACATGCTAGGCATAAACGCCGTGGACCCGGCGGACGTAACGGTTCAATTCAATAGGGAAAAAAAGCTCCCGGATGGATTCAAGGAGGGCGAGCGCGTGCCACGCGCCCGTTCCATCCACCACGCGCACATATTCGCGGCGGTAAGGATGCTTCGCCACATCCGCGAGAGGCACGGCGGGGCGATGGACTCCACAAACGATTCCCTTGCCCAGGTTGAGCGCATAAACGCAATCCTCACATCCATGGCAAGCAAGACCCGCGACCAGGATGCGCTCAAGGAAATAAGGGCGAACCTGGAGGCGATGGACGAGATGGCCGCCTACTTCTCCGCATACAAGGACCTCGCGTTCCGCAAGCTTGACCGGGTGGTGGAGCTGCTTTCCCTTGCGGAAGCCAACGGCTCAAATGCGATGATAGCCGCCGCATGCGCCTCCCTCACCGCATTCCGGAACAGGATGGGCGAATGGCGCGCACGCCAGGTTGCACGCATAGACTCATACGACGCAATGCGTGAATGCTCCCTGAGGATACGCAGGGACCGCTACATCGCGGGGCTGGCCGGCGGGCTCGCAGAAAGGCTTGCAGATGGCCCGGAAAATGCATCCAGGGAAATCCTTGGGGCGGAAAAGTTCGGGAGCGCCCTCGCCATGCTTGCGGAAAATCTCCCTCCAAGGGAATGGAGGCCTGCCGCGCGGGAGGGCATGGAGGCAATCGGCAACCAGATGCCCGAATCCCCTGAGAAAAAGATGCTCAGGCGCCTCTACATAACATCGCACGCAAAAGAAGTCAAAAAGGGGGAATTCAGCAGGCGGCTCGTGCATCTTGCCGACCGCTTCCGCGTCCGCGACCCCTCCTTCATCGCGGCGGAGCTTGAGAGGTCCCAGGAGCCGTACCTGGCGCGCACGATAGCAGGGCTCAGGGCGGGTTTCCTGTGCGTGCAGAACGGAAAGCCGGAAGATGCGGCGCAGCACTTCCGGTCAGCGCTTGAAAAGCTCTAACCCAAAACCGGCCTCCAGCACCGGCGCCTATCCTTTCCCAGCCCCTTCCTTGGACAATTCGTCCGCACGTTCATTCTGCTCGCGCGGAATCCACTCAAAATGCAGCGTCATTCCTTCCCCGGCCTTCCAGATTTTTCCCATGATTTCCCGCAAATGGGGCGCCTTCACCCTGAACTCACCGCACAATTGGTTCACCAGCAGCTTGGAGTCGCTCCGGACCGAGAGCCCCTTGGCCCCCAGCCTCTTCGCCTCCTCCACCGCAAGGAGCACTGCAGTGTATTCCGCCACGTTGTTCGTCCCCATCCCGAGATATTTGCTTATCTCCTTCAGCACTTTCCCGTCCTTCAGTACGACCACCCCGGCACCCATCCTCCCGGGGTTCCCGAGGCAGCATCCGTCCGTATAAGCGATCATTTGCGCAACCCGAAGCAATTTTATCCCTTGCCTTAATAACCATTACCCATGATGCCAGGGAAGATACACACAACCGGCAGGATGATGTACGCGAAGGCGATAGTGCTCGCGGTCCTCGGCTCATACGCATGGATGCAGATAAACAAATTCTTCACCCTGCCCGTGCCCATCCCGATTTACGGATATTACCTGGTCTGGGGCCTGATGCTGCTCGCAGCAATCGCCGCATTCATCCGCTCAAGGCTGCAGACGCTTGAAGTGACCAATGAAGGCGTCACTTCCCGCACGGGCATAATCAACGTCAAGACGCGCTTCGTCCCCTTCAGCAAGGTTGACAACGTGCGCATGGAAAGGAACGTATTTGACAGGATTTTCATGGTCGGCACCATCCGGGTGGACACGCTCGCAAGCTCGGGCATGGAGATAAGCATGACCGAAATCCCCTCCAAGGATTTGGAGGAGGCGCTCACGTTCATACAGTCAAGGATACACGGTGGCAGGCATGAAGGCGTCCCTCCTGATAGAAGATGAAAAGAAGGTGCGGCGCCTCGTCCTCCTCGGTGCGATGGAGGAGGATGGAAAAATGCGCCTTCCTTATCTAGAAGCCGCTTACTTCGCGGAGAAGGGGGAAGTGGAGGGCAGCCCAGAGGGGTTCCTCTCACTCGCGGAAAAGTCCGACCCCCTCGCCCCGGAAAAATACCTCGTCCTGAAGCACCTCCGCAACGCGGGCTTCATCGTCCGCGCCGGCGAATCCGCAGACTTCCTCCGCGTCTATAAGAAAGGCATAAGGGTGGGCGAGGACCGCACCATGTACCTGATCCGCGTGCTGCGCAAATCCGGAGTACCGGACCTCCATGCGGACCTGAAGCTCGCGGGGAAGATGCGCAAGGAGCTGGTTTATGCATTCGTTGGCGATAAGATAGAGTTCGTTAAAGCGATGCGGGTTAATTTTGAGTAGAGGCGTATTCGTCATATATCTTCCCAACCGCCCGCGCGTCTATCCTCTTCCCCGCGCACACGTGCGGCACCAGCCCGCCGGAGAATCTTTTCGGGATGTGCAGCAGCTCATGAATCAAGACCTTCTTCTTCCTCTCCTCGCTCAGCCCGTCGTAATTTTCGCTCAGCACCTCAATCACATAAAACGGGTTAATCCCCAGCGCCTCTCTCCAGATTGCGGGCAAACTCCATATCCGCGCATAAGCGTTCGCACGCGCCCCGAAGCTCCTCATGCATATTATGCGGGGCGAAATCACGTGCCTCAGGCTCGTGCGCGCAAGTATGTCGTCCAGCATCGCCTGCACGTCCGGCGCCTTCTCGCTCCTCATGCGCGCATTTCCCGTAAAGCATTTATAACCCAACCGAAGAAATAGTCCCGTGAAACTCACTTTCACAGGAAAAGAAATCATTGCGGGCGATGCGGAGGCCGAAGGCGTCCTCGCCCGCGGCTTTTTCGGAAAGGCGAAGGGGGGCAAGCTCCTCCTCTCCCCGGAAGAAGCTCTCTATCTAGTAGATAATAGGGGCGCGGAATGCAATGATGAAAAAGGAAAAGCAATCCAGTTCAATTCCCTCGCCTCCCACTTTTCCAGATTCCCCAAGCTTCTCGCCCGCTATCTCGTGTTCAAGGACTGGAGGGAGCGCGGACTAATCGCAAAGGATGCAAAAGAAATTTTAGGAAAATTCAGCAGGAGCGCGGCTGTGAGCTATCCCAGCGCAGCTCCAGCATTGCCACACGCCTCAGCCCAGGGGATTTTCTTCCCCCAGGACATGCTCACCACAATAGATTCCCCCGAAGGAAAAACCCTGTATGAAGAAGGGTGGTTCGGCCAGTTCGGGACATACAAAGCGGCGCACAAGGGAACGGTTACAAAATTGGATGCGTTTGAAACCTTATACCTGCTGAGGAAGGGAATCCTCTCCATCCCGCATTCCAATTTCAAGAAAATCCTCTCCCACTGCGGAAGGCAAATCCGCTATTTCAGCGACATGTATGAAGTATACGAAGACTGGAGGGAAAAGGGATTCGTGATAAAGACCGGGTTCAAGTTCGGCTCCCATTTCCGCGTCTATTTCCCGGGCGCCTCCCCCACAAAAGGGGCGGAATGGCTCCACTCCAGGCATGTCCTGCACGTTTTCCCGAGGCGCAGCAAGCTCCTCATCTCCGAATGGGCCCGCGCAATCCGGCTCGCCCATTCCGTGAAGAAGACGTTCATACTCGCGGTTCCCGGAAAGAGGGCAAAATCCGCCCGCACCTGCGACTTCGCCCTATACCACAGGAAGGGCACGGAGTGCGAGAACCCGCGCACGGGGGAGCCGTCCTTCCTGGCGCTTGCCCTCACCGAAGATGAATATCTTGGAGGCGTGGAATTCGCCCAGGCGCTGGAGGAATGCTCCGAGCGCGGTTTGGAGCTGGTGATCGCAATCGCGGACCGGGAAACCTCGGTCACCTACTACCTCATAAAAAAGGTCGGCCTTGCCGGAAGCAAATTCGATTATTTCGAAATCCAATGGCTCAACCCGTAAAAATGGTAGTTTTAAAAACCTTTTAACATTAAGAAAGCACGCAGGTGTTCAAATGGCGAAGTACAGCCTCGCAAGGCAGCTCACGGGAAAGAAAGTCATTACCAACGAGGGTGAGGAATTCGGGAAGCTCGTAGACATGAATATCAACGAGATAACCGGGAAGATTGAGGAGCTCGTCGTAGACCCCAATCCGGACAAGGCGAACCTCGAGACCATAAAGGACGAGGATGGGTTTATCCTCTGCCCCTACGACTCCGTCCTCGCGGTCGGCGATTTCATAATCGTCGAAAAGAGGGCGATGGCGGCCCAGTCCTGAACTTTTTCCTTTTGCCCCTTATTTCTGTTTATTTCCGCCCCCAGCGTGGGCAATAGCAAATCCTATAAACCTTAAGCGGGATGCACCTGCCTATGGGCAACCTGATCGCAGGGGTGGATGAAGCGGGCCGCGGCTCAGTGCTCGGCCCACTGGTCATCTCCTGCGCCTCCTCGGGCAGGGACAGCCAGCGCCTCCTCAAGAAATACGCGTCCAAGGACTCCAAGCAGCTCACCGCCCGCCAGCGCGAGGAAATCCTGGTGGAGCTCGAAAAATTCTGCACATTCCACACAATAGAGCTAAGCGCCGCCGACCTCAACCGGATGATGAGGAAAGAATCCCTCAACGACATAGAGGCGAAGGCAATGGCCGACCTCGTGAAGAGGGCCGGGGACTGCGACGCGATGATAGACATGCCGGACCGCTATTCCTGGACGTTCAGGAAGAGGATGGAGAAGTGCGGGCTTACCCGCTTTGAGGCCGAGCACAAGGCGGACGAAAAGCACCCCATAGTGGCAGCCGCCTCCATCTGCGCGAAGGTCACCCGCGACATGAGGGTGGCGGAGATACGCGCATCCACCCTGGACTTCGGCAGCGGCTACCCCAGCGATGAAAAAACCCGCTCCGCGCTGCGGAACAAGGCGGCCCTCGCCCTCCTCAAGCCGTATATACGGGACCGCTGGAAGACCCTGGACACTGTCAGGCAGAGGAAGCTATTTGACCACGAAAAGGAGCCTCTGCAGGAAGGTAAGGATTGAGAGCAGGGCAATCCCGGCAAAGAGAACCCATGCGTAAGCCACGTTCAGTAGCAGCAAAAACATGAAAGCCATGAGGAGCGCCCCCCTCTCCCCCCTTTCCAAAAATCCCGGCATCCCGTCCGCTTCCTCTTTGGAGAGAACCCCCTGATAATTCGCATACGCCTTCACAAATGAGGTCATGCACGCCCCGAAGAAAAGCACAAGGAGAATCCAGAACGCATCCGGAAGAAAAGTCATCCCCAGAGGAATAAACAATAGTGAAAGGAGCAAAAAGAATTCCACCAATCTATCTGAAACCCCGTCAAGGAATCCGCCCAGCTTGCTCGTTTCCCCGCGCGCCCGTGCAACCGCCCCATCCACCGCATCCAGGACAAATGCAAGGACAAAAGCCCCGAACCCGTACCAAAAATTTCCCAGATAGAATAATGCAAATCCCGCAACCGCGCACAAGACCGAAAGTACAGTAATCTGGTTCGGGCTGAGCGGAACCCATCCCAGGTATCTGCCTAGGGAAGAGGAAACCCCGCCAGCCATCCCTCCCGATTTAATCATTTGTCCAGCCCTTCCAATCCCAGCATCAATCCTAATCCTTCCTTTTCCCTTCAATGAAATCATTCACCGCATCCCGCGCCTCGGAATCCCCCATCTGCCTCGGCGGGTGCTTCATCAAATATGCACTTGCGGAATTTATCTCCCCGCCCAATCCGCGGTCAAGGGCAAGCTGGCAGCACCTTATCGCCTCTATCGTGGTCCCGCCGCTGTTCGCCTTGTCGTCCACGTTCAGGCGCATCTCCAAATCAAAGGGCACGTCCGCGAACATCTTCCCCTCCACCCGTATGAATGCTAATTTTCTATTCCCGAGGAACGGGATGAAGTCCGAGGGCCCCACATAAATCCTGTCATCCGGCAGCCTTTCCTTCAATTGGCTCTGCACCGCCTCGGTTTTGGATATCTTTTTGCTCTCCAGCCTCTCGCGCTCCAGCATGTTTATGAAATCCGTGTTCCCGCCCACATTGATTTGATATGTCTTGTCTATCTCTACCCCCCTGTCCACGCACAGTTTGGCCATGACCCTGTGCACAATAGTGGAACCGAGCTGGGATTTGATGTCGTCCCCGATAACCGGCAACTTCTTATCCGCGAACCTCTTCGCCCATGCCGGGGTGCTTGCAATGAACACCGGCATGTTATTCACGAACGCGCATCCCGCATCCAGCGCCACGCCCGCCCAGAATTCCGTCGCCTTCTGGGAGCCAACAGGCAAATAGTTGAGCAAAATCCTCGCCCCGGTCCCTTTGATTTCCTCAATCGCTTCCATCCTGAGCTGCCCCTCGCTTTTCGTGGATTTCACGGGCACGATCCTGTTCTGCATGTAAATTCCAATCCCGTCCAGTACCGGGGACTCGTGCACAATCCCGGAGCAGTTGGAGACGGAATCCACCCACTTGACCTCGTTCGGCTCAGCATACACAGCCTCCGCGAGCGGCTTGCCCACCTTATTCTCCGCAACGTCAAACCCGCACACGAATTCTATATCATGAATTGAATAGCCGCCAATCTTGTCGTGCATTATCCCAACAACTTCGCGCTTGGGGTCCCTCTTGTAGTACTCAATCCCCTGCGCAAGCCCCGCGAAGCAGTTCCCAATCCCAATAACTCCGACCTTTATTTTTCCCATGATGGACACCCATTGACTAATGGCTGTTAATATAGCAACGGGTGTTAATTAAAAGCTTCCCACGCTTGCGCATGCGCACGTTTATAAATGTAAAAAACCGAATTATACCGGTGCAGCAATGAGCCAAAGGGTCAGGCAGAAGGAGGAACATCCTTCCGCACATGTTTCCGATGAATACGACTATATGACAGGCAGCACCATCGTCCGCGCACCCACAGAAAGGCCCCCGCCCACTACTGCGGAAACGGAGGAAAGGCGCCAGGGCATGATAGATGCGATTTCGGTGGAGCGCACCGCGCTCTCCTTCGGTTTGAGCGTTTCAGGAGGGGACATGGCGGAGGCAGGATTCCAGGTGCCCCGCTCCGAAATGTTCGACTTGGGCGCAATAATAAACTCCGACCTGGCATACACGGGTGGGCCGGTTCCAGAAGACATCCTCCAGTTTGTGGGCGGCAGGCTCCCGCTAATCAACATACGGATAAGCGAGGATGCGCGGATTGCGGCGCACCAGCGCGAAGCGATTGAAAAAATCAAGCTCGTGATACAGTACTTTGGCCAGATTTACGACATTTCCCCGCTTGAACTCACCGAAGCGGATGGAAGTGTTACCCTCCAGAACAACTGGTACACCAACTTCTCCAATGGGCAGCGGGAGCAAATGAGCGCGATGCTCCTGGCAGCGCAAAGCCTTGATTTCGATTCAATGGCAGCTTTCTTCTACGTGTATGATTTCCTGAAGACCACCGTCAACCAGACCTGCCTCGCGATGGCCAGCAACTTTTCCGGGCAGGGCGGCGTGTCGGACGCCCTCTCCGCATTCTTTGAAGCATCCGAAAATACACAGAACCGCCTTATGGCTTGCCTACGTGGAATTGTTGACAATTCGGCCAATCGCGCCGCCCTTGTGGAATCCGCCTATTCTTCGTTCTCCGCGGCTCAGGATGCCTACCATGGCGCAGTGCGCGGGATTTCCCGCTACATGGCCGGCATGGGCGAGTCCGCGGTGGACGTTGATTCCCTCAGGGCGGATGTGGCGAGGGAATTCCAGCCTACCCCCAGCGGCACGCTGCCGCCCGAGTTGTCGCCCTCCACGCACCCGATGGAGTTCCAGGATATTGAAAGGAGCCTTTTTGATTCGGTGATGGAACGGTATTCGCAGCTCAGGGACACGCTCGCAGGCATGGAGGAAGGCCAGCGGCTCGCGATAGCCGCGGCGATGGTCGGGATGCCGCCCGGCTCCAGATTTGAGGGCAGGGAACTGCCTGCCCTGGATCCGAATATTTCGAACATTCTTGGGGAATATCTCTCGCTTGCCGGCGTCCTCTCGCTCTTTGAAGCGAAGGCGAGGTTCAACTCCATCCTGAAAGACTACATAGAGTACCAGAAGGCAAACGAGTACCGCCGCATGCAGGGCTCGCCGCCCAACGACACTATCCTCCTGGAGATGGCAACATACGGGGGGCTTCCATCCTCAATAGACTCCGAAGCGGTGAAGCGTTTTATCGCCAACAGGGAACAATACTACGCCGAATTGCCAAGCCTCGGGGGGAGGCTGCAGGCATACGGCGAATTTATCAGGCACACACTCGTGAAAGAGCTGCAGGCAAGGGGCCTGCAAACCCTTTATTCCACCCAGCAGCTTGAGGATACGTTCTTGCCAATAGAGGGGGGCGTACCTGCACTGCAGCCGCCGGACGAGCACATAGCGCAGCCTGACGAGAATGCCATGCTGTTCGGCCCCCTTTCGGAATACCTCTCCGGCCTGGCATCCAGCTTTGACAACGTGGAGGAGGCGGTGGAGCAGTTCGCAAGCCAGCAGTACGACTGGAACCTCCAGGAGAGGTTCAGGAACGGCGACTTCTGGGACAAGGCATACTCATTTTCCAAATACTTCATGAAATACGGGGCGGCGGATTTCATATTCTGGGCTTCGGTGGCAACCCTGGGCATCGGCACGGTGGCGCGGGGGGTTACACTGGGCCTTGACCTTGCGCTTGGCGTTGCCGAGCGCGGTGCAGTCCGCTCAGCTTTGGCCGAGCTTGCCTCCACCTCTTATGCGCAAACTCTGGCAATAGCATACCGCCAGGCAACCACCGCGACCGCAATCATAGGCACGCCCGTTTGGATCAATGCGATGAGATATTTCGCCGGTGAGAGGAGCGACGAAGTTTATGAGGACCTGAAAATTGCCGGGCTCTTCCTTCTTATGCGCAGAGGTGCCGGCTTTGTCCCGGAATCCCTGGGCAGCAGGGTTTTCGCTGCAAGCGCCGCAGGGCTCGGCACCACGGCCGCAGGCGCGCGTGTATACGAGGACATCCAGCGCGGCAGCACATGGGAAGCGGTTTTTGATTCCGTAGTTTTTGCCACAGGCGGCGCCCTTTTCGTAAAGAGCGTCAGCGGGATAATGCGCTTCCGCGATGCAGCAAGCGCGGCTTCCGGCACCCTCTCCGCAGCAACCGCAGCGGGCTTGGGGGAGGTGAGCTTCGGCGCGGTGGGCGAAACGGTGCTTAATTGGGCTTCGGTGGGATACGCCCCCCATGGTTTCCTTTCCTTTTACGGCATGCATGCAGGCTTCCAGGCATTGAGGAACATGTGGCTCACAATCCCAATCGCATCTTCCATATACGCGGAGGGCGGCATAGACGCGCTGAGGGAATACATCAGCTCTTCCTATGCCTCAGCAGGGAATGCGCTGCCCGTAATGTCAATCGTTTTGAGCGGCACCATGGAAGGCATCGGGCTTGTCCTGGGGAGGGGAAGCGCACGCCAGACCATTGAAGTCTCCCAGCTCGTCCCGGCCCAGGACCCGCTGCTCACCCGCACAGCAGCCAGGATAGGCGCATCTGAAACCGCGGAGCAAATCGCCAGAAGGAGCATCTACCTTGACCCGCAGGCGGCGATGAGCCTGCGCAGGTATGCGCTTACCGCGCCGGCACAGAGGCAGTCCGAGGAAGCCCTCCTTGCCGAGTTGCATCTGACTCATCCTGCGGATATAGAAGCGGCAAGGGGCGCGATGCAGGAGATAAACCGCGAGCTTGCCGTCGTGTGGGATGACGTAGGGATACTGACCTCCACCACTCCTGTTTCCGAGGCGCGTGCCATCCAGCTCGTAACCCGGCTTGAGAAAACCGAACAGCTCCGGGACCTATTCGCCGCGGGCAGGACTGCGGCGGTGGGCGCAATCGTCGTAGGCGCAGTCGCATATTCCATAAACGACCGCCTTCCTGCCGCCAGGGAGATAAACGAGGCGCAAGGCAGGGTTCTTGACGTCCTCAATTCGCTGGACAGCGGTTCGCTTTTCTTCATGGACGCATTGGCTGCGGGCGCCTATCCGGACATGTGGCGGCGCAGTTTCCGCCCTGATGTCATCTCCAATTTCTCCATAACAATGGCGGAGCTGCTCCGCGAAGTCAATGGCGGGAGTTCTCCGGACGGCACCAGCTGGTCTTTCTTCAAGGATTCGTTTCCCGATGAGGCGGACAGGATAAAGATAATTGCCGCGGTCTTCCTTTCTCTCGCGTCCCATGGCCGGCTTGACAACCCGCTCGCAATAGGGGATTACCGCACCCCCCTCTTCAATTTCGCGAGCCGCCTCAAGGAACTCAGGGACGCAGGCATGGACCTCAGCGGGATGGGTGTCAGCGACTTTTTCTTCCTGGAGGAATACTATGCGGGCAGCGACAGCACGGACAAGGTGGAAAACGCGTACAAGCTGTTGCGTGTGCTAGAGGAGTTAACCCCGGATTCGCTTGAGGTGGACTTCAACCCCGTAGATAATCCCCAGGCCTCCCGCGTGATATCCGCCGCCGCTTCATATGCCCTCGCAAACGACAAGGGGCTGGACTGGGTCATGTGGGCTTGCGTGCAAATCCTCTCCTGCTGCCGGCCCGACCAGATACAATACTGGAGCGCTGAGATGATTTACACGATGTTTTCCAACGACCTCTTTGCAACAACGGTTTCCATGCCCGACGACCCTGCCGAGCGCGCCCAGGCAATAGTAAACCTATGGTTCAGCATGGGCCAGTCCGACCTGCGGTTCCCCTGGAACGTGTATTACCCCGGCGAGGTTGAGGAATATTTGGGGGAGGGGCAGTAATCCCCGCCCCACTGCTCTTATTTTAAAACTATTTATGCAAAATTATGTACACATTCAAACAGTTTAGTAGACGTGATACGATGCCTGACGATGCAAAACCCAAGCCCCCAAGGGCGGAGGCGGCGACCCAGCCGGCAGAGGGCCGGTTTGCCCCCTCCCCCGGCGGGATACGCGGCATAAAAGCCGCGAGCCCGCTACTCGCCCCCCTGGCGCTGGGGGTGGCAGTCCTCATCCAGTCCGATGCACCGGCTCAAGATACCTTTTTAAATACGGAAACACGCAATAATATAGGTGTTACTATGGTTGAAGCCTTCCGTTCAGATGTCCGCGCAGACCGCTCGGCCGCAGAGAGAATTCTTGATTCTGGAACATATGGTGCCGTGTTGAACAACACCGATGACCTGAACATGGTTGTAAGGAACGTTAACCGCCTGCTTGACGACCTCACACAGCCCGCGGGCGCACGCCCCCTCAGCCTCTTGGGCGGGGAAGGCGCCAGGCAGCGCGACATAAATTCCCAGAGGGAGGCATTCCAGTCGCTTTCGGCCGCGCAGAAAGAAGACCTGCGCGACAGGCTGCTCCTGCTTTTCGCAGAGGAGGCCATGCATGGCAATGCCAGCACATCCGAGCTCCAGGCGGTGGTCCATGAGCAGCTTACCGGAGTGCTGGGGGAGGTCGCGTCCGCCGCTCCGATAACGCCGGTGGAAACGCCTGCCGCAGAAGAACCCGGATTTTGGACCAGGATAGGCACCAGTTTCGCATCCGCCCTTCAATCAATAGTACCGTCTCCGGCGCAGACATTTGACGTAGAGCTGGAAGACGGCTCAACGGTCACGATAGGCGAGTCCGAAGCGAGGCAGATGCTCCTTGCAGCGGGAATTTCCGAGGGCACGATAGATGCGTTCAGCATGGCTGACATAAGCACGGACGACAAGGTTGCACTCTATTTCATGCTTGACTATTCGAACCGGCTGAATGCGCTCATAGGCGCTGCTGGCGGCACGATGCCGTCCGTGGTGACCCCCAACCAGATGGAGGAAGCGTGGGAGCGCTCCCTCTACGCGACGTTAGGATTCATGCAGTCTAATTTCGGGAATGAATACGCCAGCCGCGGCACGAACCTTCCCGAAATACAGGCCGCAGGCATAGCCGGGGTCAGGAGCTTTGTGGGAAGCGTAATCCTAGCCTCAGGATTATCCTCATTAATTGCAAACGAATTAGACCCATTCAGCCAACAGAGGATTTCCACTTACACAAATGCGGTGGCAGCCGTGAGGACCGAAGTCCTGCGGGCGGTGGTAGAGCCGAAGCAAAAGATATACGATGAACTTAAGGCGGAGTTGGACAGGCTGACCGCCCAGAGGGACACTGCGGCAGTGAGGAGGGCGGGCACGCGTGGGGCTGGTTTCCAGGCCGAGCAAGCTGAAATCACAGCATTAGATCAGAGAATTACAACCCAACAACAGCAGGTGCAGGCTGCAGAAACTGCCTTGACCCAGGCAAAAACGCGGGCGCAGGGCATTCTGGAGCGTTTTAGGGACGATATTCACACTGGCGGCGCGAATTTGGATACCGCTGTGGGACTACGGGCAGATATAAAGAGTGAACTTCTGCGTTTACAATACGGATTAAATCTATCTGAGAATACATCAAAAATAATTGAAGATGCGTTAAAGCTGATTGAAAAAGGTAACCTCACGGAGGTTACGAGAGTTTTGCGGCAATTACAAAACCCTGAAATAAATGGCATGTTGGATAGATTGACGATTGCTGAGGGGCTAGGTCGCTTCGGCACTGCAATGCAGGACGCATTCAGAGGCCAGCAGGGCTTAAGGAACCCCATAGATGTGCTGCGCGGCATAGACACAAGGATACTTGACAGGACCTTGCGTGTGGGTTCGGCCAACAATATCCTCGTTCTTGAAGTCAATGGTGCGGATATTTCCATAATCAACAGGGCGCCTTTCACACCGTCCACGAGCGTTTGGGCAAGAATGTTTGTAGACCCGTGGAGGATGGCCGGGGGTGCAGGTTCCAGAGGGGTAACCATTGCCAGATATTTTGCGGCTCCGGCGCGTATGGCGAGTAGCATTATGCGTGAAGCGTTCTCAGGCCCCACAAGAGGAGCGAAACTTGCCGGATGGGCTGCACTTCTGGGTTGTACTGAAATTGCATGGGCAATTGATTACCATGCTAACCTGACGGATGTCCGGGACCCACTAACTTTCCTATATCAGACTGCGTTCGGAACCGGAGAGAGCGAAGCAAGGCAGCCCGCGCAGCCGTCCACAACTGGCACGCGGGCGGAGCAGGCGACACCCACCACCCTTCCCGACGCCACCGCAGCGGAAACCGCGCGCACCAGGCTCCTGGAGAGCAACCCCGAGCTCAGGGCTGCGGTTGACCTATATCTCCACTCAACTCTTGGGATAAATTCATCCCAACTCGCAACCTTCTCCGATGCGAGCCAGGCGCGGGCAACCACGGAGGTAAAGGAGTTCCTGAGCAGGGTTACCGACCATATACGCGCCAACTACGCCAATGACCCGGATGCGGCGCAGATTTACTTCTTCAGGGAATACCTCAAGCTTCCGTCGCTCAACGCGGGCAGGGTACCCGGCCTCATAGAGGCCTTCGTCCCCGCGGACAGCCAGAGGGACGTCTATGCGGATTTGGTGCAGTCACTCATGAGCAGCCCGGCGAACCGGGAGATGGACATTTTCGCAAGGCTCTTTGAGATACAAAGGTTCCGGGTTTTTGCGCAGCCCGTGATAGACGTGGTGAACGCAAGGACGCCTGGGGAGGCCGGCCGTGGCGAGAACATGGAGGCGTTCATGCAGGCGTTTTTAATGAGGCTGCCGGGGGAGGCAATCCCGCAGTTCGCTGAGAGGGTCGCCCAGATGTACCTCATGCAGAAGAACGCGGTCGTCGCCGGCCTGATAGCCCATAATATGGAAGGTGATGCGAGGCTGCATGCCTACACTGTGGCGCTTGAATATCTCTCAACCCCGGGCAACGAGAGGCGCACCACATTGGATGCAATAAACGACCTCAGGGGCCACCTTGCACCCAACCTTTCCCCAATAACGAGGGCGTATTTCCTTGAGGGCAGCTCCCAGACGCAGCTGGCTTCCGTAGAGATGACCAGGCTGCGCATGGCTTCGGATTTTGCAGGCCGCAGGAGAGTCGGGC
The DNA here is from genome assembly GCA_028686985.1 of Candidatus Iainarchaeum sp. Lineage (GTDB taxonomy): Archaea > Micrarchaeota > Micrarchaeia > Anstonellales > Bilamarchaeaceae > CAIXOA01. Next base: position 27,925 of record JAQUBA010000007.1, on the reverse strand, counting down.
TGGATTCCGTTACCGACCGGAATGTGGACGAGCAGATGGTGGCGTTCCTTTCCGGCTATCCCGCCTTGCGTGGCATGGTGGACAAGCTGCTTGGCATATATCCGGATTACTCTCCGGAGAGGGTGTTCCTGCTGCTTGATGTGGTTGATGCGGTCAAGAATGGGAGGGTGCAACCCACCATTGAATCGCTGACGGAGTACCTGGTGGCAAAGTTCAATGTGCGCTATCCCGGCCAGACCATACTGGAATCCACCCGGGAAGAGAACGTTCTGGACATGGTACTGGCTTACCTGCCATACCTTCCGGCGCAGGCGGGGAGAATCCCGTCCACGAGCCAGATGGAGGAGCTTGCGGACCGCGACCACATAGAGTGGGTGACCACCGAGGCGGCGCTCCCGCTCCTTGAGGCCAGGTTCGCCGAAACAGGCGCCGGAGTCAACGATGTTGAATTCCTCATGGGCATGCCCGAGGAGACTGTGCAGGCCTACTGGAACGCGCATCCAGACAAGTGGGATGCGATATGGAAAGGGGCGAGCGCGAGCTGGAGGTCAGCCCACGAATTCCTCAGGACCGTGACCAGGAGGGGCAGGCGGTCCAGGACCACCTACAACGAATGGCCAGAGGAAACCCCAGCCGAATAATCCAGTAAAATTAGAAATGGGCATCCAAGCGATGCCCATCCTTTATCTTGTCCTTTTTACCGTCCCATTCACTCCCTTATCCTGTACACCTTGATTTCCCCATTCGGCGTCTCATACACCAGGTCAAACCCTGGAATCGCCCCGAGCACAAATCCGTTATACAAATTGGAGTCGTAGAACTTGCCCTTCCTGTCCTCCCAACCGTCCTTCAGCTCGCCGTTGTCCACCCACCTGGGCGTACGGTCGTACAGCGCGGTATATAGCTTTATTCCCTGCGCCGTGTCCTCGTAATCAAAGCTCAATATCGCCTTGTTCAGCTTGAGGTCCCCGTTCGGGAGCTTCCTGCTTTCATCCAGGTAATACGTCCCATAAATGACGGTGCCGTCTGCAAGCGCCACGTCGCCCATGCAATACGTCTGCACCAGCGTCCTCTGCGCGCTTCCGGCCCCCTGCACGATCTTCGCAGTGTATCCCACCACCCCGGTCTTCCCGGACGTGGGCGATATCACGCACTGCTCAGCCTGCGCCCCGGTGGGCACATAAACGCTCTCCCAGAGGTGCTCAAATTCGCACACGGATTCCCCGGGGTTCTGGTTCACGCTGGTCTCGCCGTTCCTCGCGCATGAAAGATAGTTGAGCGCCCCGAACTTCCCGCCGAAGCTCAGGTATCCGTCGCTCCTCACAGCGCCTATTATCTCCTGGTCAAAGAACACGTATTTTGAGTCGTGCGCCAGCATGAAGCTCTTCAGCTCCTCCGGAGTCCCGTATATGAAACCGTGCGCCACTTCCCCGATCATCTCGGTGGATGCGTGCTCGTTCCTCAGCACCGTGTCCCTCTCGCCGAAATAGTTGGTCCAGTGCCCGTAGTCCCACCAGGATGTGAAGCGCGAATCCTCGGGCGTCGTCCCCATCCATTCCATGAGGTCCATCCAGTAGTCGCTTATCTTGTACAGGCACCTGTACTGGAGCGCAATCCTCTCGTCGTCAGTGGGCGACTGGGCGTTTGAGATTACGGAATATGCGCACACCTCTGTGTCGTACTGGTAGTTCAGCCCCAGGTTTGCGAACCCCACGGGGTCCCTGGCCGCCGCGCATACCAGGCTGTTGCTGTTGCCCATCGGGCCGTACATGGAGCACACCGCACGCAGCTTCTGCTGCGCGGCAATGGGGTTGTCCCCAAACCTCTCCTGCAGGGAGTTGGTGAGGAGCGCCTTCCCCACGCTTATGGGGTGGGTTGCCTGCATGACCGCGTAAAGCGAGCCGAGCAGCACAAGCCCCATGAATGCATGTTTCACCATCCTCTCCCGCTCCGCGGCATCCTTCAGGCTGCTGAAGCGCAGGAGCATGAAGTCAAAGATCTCGCCCAGCACCACGCCGAGCGCCACCGCGGCCGCGAACCCAAGGTAAGTGGTATATTTGGTCTTCAGCATCCCGACTATGGATATCGGGAAGATTAGCGCAAGGAAGAGCAGGGGGAGCCGCAAATCCCCAAACTTCACTTTCCTATAGAGCGAGTGCGCAATCGCGGCTATCGCCATGAAATAGACGAACAGCAGCATGCTGTTGTCCTTGGGCACGTATGTGATTCCGGCGTCCGCGCCGGTGTTCAGCGCCCACACCACCACGCCCAGGATGGCATTCACCACAACGGACGGTATTATGAACAGGAACCCGATTATTCCGTTGAAAACCAGCCCGGAGAACCCGAGCGTACCCTCAAAGGACGTGTCCGCCTGCCCCTGCTCCGCAATCGTCTTCTGCAGCGGCACATTGTAATTCGCTATGCTTAGCGAGCCGCCCACCAGTCCCACCAACCTGTCCCCCAGCGGGGTGAAGGCGAGCAGCAGCAAGCCCACGAGCAAAAGCCCCCCGATCGCATAGGAGGCTGCCTCCGCGTCCGCAACCTTCTCCTTTATGGCGGCAAGGGCGACCGCCACCAGGAATGCGATTATCGTGAAGAGCAGGCTGCCCGCGAACAGGCCTGAAATGTTGAATGCGCCGCCCGTATAGGTGTCCTTTATGACCGTCATCAGCGCCGCCCCCAGCAGCACAACCGCGTTGAGCTTCACGAACTCTTTCAGGTCCCCCTTGGTGTAGAAGAGCAGCAGCGCCTGCAATGGCACGAATATGAGCAGGGTTGTATATGCCACGACCGCGGACGCGGAGCCCATTATCACCGATGCGAGCGCAAGCCCCGCGAGCCCGGCAAAAGTATAGTCCTTCCTCTTCATCGCAAGCGCATACATGGCGAAGAAGAATGCGAGCGCGAAGAACGCGTAGGGCTGGATTTCGCTCTCCCCGGCCAGCGTTTTCGTCAAAAACATCGGGATGAACGCGAACACCGCCGCCGCTATTATGCCGAATTCCCTTTTGTATTCCGCGGATATGAACAACGCAAGGAAGAACACAGCCAGCGCGGCCAGCACGGCTGGAAAACTGCCCGCGATGTCGGACAGCAGGTATTTGTCATACCCCCCACCGTTAGTGTAGATGGAATACTGCAGCGCCTCGGCATACGGCTTCAGTATGGAGCCCCTGTGTGTGGTCTCCAGGGGATACCACGCGGTCTGGTCCGTAAGCGGGACCTCGCCGTGCACGATTATCATGTGCGTTATGAACATGTAATAGTAAGGGTCCAACTCCATGAACACCGGGCTGTACGTCTGCATCCTTATCCAGAAGCTGAGCAGGAGCAGAAGCGCCAGCGCAACTGAAGAAATCATCAGCTTCCAGTCCTTCGGGAGCGCAAGCTGCTCCCACGCCTTCTCCTTCACGAACGCCGCTATCCCTATCGCATAGAATATGAATATGGATATGAGCGCCGTGGTATGGGAGAACATCACCCCCACGAGCGAGAGCAAGAAAGCAATCAGGGCGGGCACCACTATCCCCAATCCAAGTCCAACCCCCGCCTTGTCAAAGAGCGGAAGTTCCTTCCTTTTGAGCAGCCCAAGGGAAAGCAGCATCCCGGGCACAAAAAAGCCGATAAACAGCACAAGCAATAGGTATAACGGGCTGAATTCTATCATTAGGATTACCCCGGGTTGATTTGGAAGAAAAGGGTTAAAAAAGCAGGACAAAGTTAGCAAACTTTGTCCGCTATTGGAAATCCAATAGGATTTGCAATTCAACGAGAAGGTCAGAGGAACTCGTCAACCATCCCTTCCTGGAGCGTGCTCGCGGCGGATGCGACCATGCCCTGCGCCTGCGCGTTCCCGCCAGCCTGCCCGAATATGCTGAGCGACTTCACGCCCGTGACTATCGCGGTCACGCGCACACCGCCCATGAACTCCTCGTTTATCCTGGCGCCCATCTTAACGCTCGCGCCTTCGTCAAACCCTGAGGATATGCCCTCCCCTATCTCAATTGCCTCGCCAAGGGTGAGCTTCTGCCCGGACTCTATGTGGATGAGCGCACCGCGCGCCCCTTCGTAATCCACGTCAAGCAGCGGGTGCTTCAGCGTGTTTTCCACGACATTCTTCACGAAGTCCGAGCCGTTTGCCTCGCCGATGGATATCATCGCGAGCCCGCCGTTCTTCATGACGCTCATGACGTCCGCATAATCCACATTTATCAGCGACGGGAAGACGATTGTGTCCGCAATCCCGCGGACCGCCCTAGCCGCCACTTCGTCCGCGAGTTCCAGCGCCTTGTTGAGCGGCAGGTTCGGCGCGTATCCCAGCAACCTGTTGTTGTCTATCACTATGACAGTGTCCGCCTCCTTCATGAAGTCTTTGAGCCCCTCCCTCGCCTTCTTCACCCTCACCCTTTCTATGTTGAATGGGAAGGTGACCACGCCTACCACGATGGCGCCCTGCTCCTTCGCAATCCTTGCGAGTATGGGCGCGCTCCCGGTGCCCGTGCCTCCGCCCATCCCCGCCAGTATGAACACTATCTCATTCTCCCCGATGAGCGCGCGCAGCTTGTCCAGGTCCGCCTCCGCCGCCTTCCTCGCGACCGAGGGCTCGCCCCCCGCGCCCAGCCCCTTCGTGATGTTGTAACCGAGCACATGCTTCTTGTGTGCCTCGGTTATCCTCAGGTGCTTCGCGTCGGTGTTTATCGCTATGGTCGTGGCGCTCTTTATCCCCTGCTTCGTAATCCGCGAAACGGAGTTGCAGCCCGCGCCCCCCGTGCCTATGACGGCTATCTTCACGTTCGTCGGGTCAAAGTCCTTCTGCGGGACGGAAACAGGATTAGACTTCGCTTCTCCAACCACATCCTTCACGAGGTCCAGCATATGAGCACCGCCATTATTTATAGGATTAGATTTATAATGAATTGTGGAACGCGGAAAATCAGGCAAAAATCAAAATAAAAATTAAAAAGAGGGGGGACAGCAGCCCCCCAATCGCAAAACTTCAGCCGAGCATGTCCAGGTCGCCACTGAAGGTCGGGAACCCGGTCTCCTGGGTGTCCCCAGACATGTTGGAGCCGAGTATGGATGCGCCCTTCACGCCGGTAACGATGGCGACTATCTCAAGCTTCCCATCGTAGTTCTGCATGATCCTGGCGCCCCACTTCACGTTGGCCTCCGGGTCCATCTTCTCGGTGATTATCTCGCCAGCCTTTATCGCGTCGCCGAGCGATAGGTCCGAGCCTCCGGAGATGTGGATGAGCGCACCCTTCGCGCCCTCGAAGTCCACGTCCAGCAGCCTGTTCTTTATGACCGCCTCCGCAGCCGCAGAGACCTTGTCCGTGCCCTTGCCCTCACCGACCGCGATGAAGCCCACTCCGCCGCCCTGCATGATTGACCTCACATCCGCGAAGTCTATGTTAATGAGGGACGGCTGGGTAATCGTCCAGACGAGGCCGGAGATCGCCCTCGCGAGAATCTCGTCCGCAACCGCGAACGCCTCGGTCATGGGCAGGTTCGGCACCAACTGCACGAGCCTGTTGTTGTCTATTATAATCACGGAGTCGCAGTGCTGCCTGAGCTTTGCGATGCTTTCGTCCGCCTTCTTCCTCCTCGCCCTCTCCAGGGCGAACGGGTAGGTGACCATCGCAACGGTAATCGCGCCCTGCTCCTTCGCAATCTGCGCAATGATTGGCGCAGCGCCGCCGCCCGTGCCCCCTCCCATGCCTGCGCATATGAAGACCAGGTGTGCACCCTCGAGCTCTCTCTCAAGGAGCGCCTTGTCCACTTCCGCGGCCTTGGCGCCCACGTCCGGGTAGCCCCCTGCACCCAGGCCCTTGGTTATGCTCCTGCCGATGAGCACCTTCTTTGACCTCTCGTGTATCTGGTTGAGGTGCTGCTTGTCCGTGTTCACCGCGACAAGCTCGGTTCCCTTCACCCCGGTCTTTATGAGCCGGTTTATGGTGTTGTTGCCCGCACCGCCAGCGCCGACAGTCACGATTTTAATGCTCTCGGAGCTCATGTCCTCGGATTCCGTCGCTTTTGGCGCGGATTCCCCCACTACAGATTTTATAAGGTCGTCCATATCTATTCACCTTGTAGGAAAAATCCCGCTCGGCATCTTTAAATAGTTTTTATTTTACGACGTGGGGTTTTCTTCCGCATTCTTTTACTCCCATCCACTTCTTTTTGCCGCACCGAAGATAAACATATAAATGTATTTACTGTATACATGCGCATGGTCCGCGTAATAACCATCCGCGATGACGTTTACGCGCAGCTCAGCGACCTGAAGATAAAGAACGGGATGAGTTTCAGCGAGGCCATAGACCATCTTCTCAAGGAAAATAACGTGCGCAAGAAGGGTTTGCTTGATTTTGTCGGAGTCATAGACGAGGGGGACGTAGACAGGAATTCCTCCATGTTCTCCAGGAAGGGGTGGAAGCATGACTAAGATATGCCTTGACACCGATGTCGTGCTGGATTTCCTCAAGGGACACAAGGCGGCCGTGGCGAAAATCCGCCATTACGTGGACAACGACGAGCTCTCCATCACATCGCTCACATTCTTTGAATTAGTTTCCGCGATAAAGAAGAAGGGCAGGGTCCTGCCAATCTTAGACAACCTCACCCTTCTCCCATTTGAGAAGAAGGCCGCCCTCCGCGCAAACAGGATACATGAATCCATCCAGGCCCAGAAGATGGAAATCGGCATGAGGGAGTTGATGAACTCCGCAATCTGCATAGAGAACGGGGCCTGGCTTTATACGAAGAACCGCGCGCCCTACGAGGGGGTGGAAGGGCTGAGGTTCATCTAACCAGCTTGCTTGTACATCCCCCGCACTTCCTTGGTAGTCGTCACATCATACGGCCCCTTGTCATCCCTTATGCGCACAAGACGGGGAAAGCGCAATGCAAATCCCTTCCCCTCTTCCTCGCCGCAGGTGTGCACAGGTGATTTTGTTATATTATCATAAGCTATCTCCACCACTATTTTCGGCTTCACCCAGAAGTCCGGCTCCAGTTTGTAATCCAGGTCCGCAGGGGCATTCTTCGTCTTCATCTTTCCCAGCTCCTCCGCGAACTTCCCCATCTCCTCCTCGGTGAATCCGCTCCCCACCTTCGCAATCGTCTCAAACCTCTCCTTCTTCTCATTATATACGGCAACCAGCAATCCTCCGAACCCGAATTCCGTGCGCGACCCCTTCCCCCTGTAATACCCGACTATGAGCGCATCCACGGTATCCATCGTCTTCCCATAGGATTTCTTCAGCTTTATCCAGGCGAATTTTCTCTTGCCAGCCGTATAAGGCGCCTTCAGGTCCTTCGCGATTATGCCTTCCAGCCCCATCCCCAGCGCCTTGTCAAACAGCCCCTGCAGCTCGTCCGCAGTGTCCACGACCTTCATGTCGCTGAGCATGAGGTTCCCTTTCGGGAAAATCTTTTCCAATGCCTTCCTCCTTTCCGCATACGTTTTCCCGGTATAATCCTTTCCATCAAGATAATGCAAGTCAAACACATACAGGTGCAGCGGGTATTTCCCGCTCGCTTCCTCCACCCCGTATTTCCTCCTCCTGTGCATGGTCTCCTGGAACGAATAGAATTTCTTCTCCTTCTCGTTGAAGGCGAGCGCCTCCCCCTCAAAAATAATCTCTTCCGGCTTCAGCTTCTCCACCGCCTTCACCACGTCCGGGAAAGAGGGGGTGATCCTTTCCAGCCTCCGCGAAAATATCTCCACCCTCCCGCCCTTCTTGTGGACGGACATGCGGAAGCCGTCGTATTTGCTCTCCACCGCGCACTTCCCCAGCCTCTTGACAATCTCCCCGGCGTTCGCCAATCTCTCCGCGAGCGCCGGCATTATTGGCTTGAAAACCTCCATCTTGAACTCGCCCATCCTGTGCGGATGCTCCTTGAATTTCCTCGCGACATACCCAATGTCCGAGCATAGATTATACGCGTGGTCCAACCCCTCACGCAGGCTCTTGTCCCCTTTCTCGGAAAAGCTCAATGCATCAAGAATGGTGGGCCCGCCCACCCCCAGCCGCAGCTGCCCCAGCACAAACCTCGTGATGTACCTCGCCTCAAGGGGCTTGGAGTTGTGGTACAGCTCCACCAGCCGCTTTATCTTCTCCTCCTGGCTCCCCTTCCCGGAGGATTTCGCAATCTTCATCAGCGCTGCGTACACATATGCGATGGTGAGCTGCTCCGAGTGCAGGGACTGCTGCTTCTTCCCGGTGAGCAGTTTTTCGGCAACGCCCCCCAAATCCCCAATCGCCTCAAACTCCTTCTCAACTTCCTTCCGAGAATATCCGCTGCCCTCGGAAATCGCCTGCAGGACGAACTTCTCGCCAATCCCCATGTCCACCCCCATATATGGGGGAAGAAGCTCCCCTTCTACTATGTATGCAATCCTCTCCGCCTCCTCCGCGCTCGCTTCCTTGAATAGTTCCGCAAGGAGCCCGGTCATCTCCAGCCGCCCGCTTTTGGATTCTATTACCTCAAAAACTTTCGCGAGCTTGTGGAATAGCATGCCTATAGATAGAAAAATAGGTTAATTAGATTTTGCATGTAACCATGGTTACAATACCGCCCGCTTCCACGACGCCCCTAACTGCATGTGCCGTCGTCATACCCCACCCTGCCATTGGGGCAGCAGAACCCCCTGCCCTCGGGCGTCTGCCACGCGGAATAGCCCGGCCTGCATATGAAGCATACGCCATTGCCCGGGCAGGAATATCCCGCAGCGCAGCCGCACCTGGTGCAATCATCCCGCAATCTGCCTCCGGAGCAGTACTTGCCAGGAGTGTTCACAGAGCACGAATTGTACGGAGTTCCATCCGAGCATTTCGGCGTCGGAACAAATCCCTGCCACTGGTCCGGCGCGGGCAATTCGTCTATTGACCTCACATCTATCGCGAACCCCAGCCCCTCCGCCCCGTACTCAGACGGAAGGACGAACGTGTTTATGCCTATCAGGGTCCCGGTGCTCTTGAGGAACAGCCCTCCGCCGCTGTTGCCCGGGTTTATCGCCGCGTCCGTCTGCAGCGCAATGTACCTGTAATCGCTGTCCGTATAATCATAGATGACATTTGAGACTATCCCGTTGGATACACTCCCCTGCAACCCCAGCGGAGAGCCCAGCGCCATGACCGCCTGGCCCTGGTAGATGGGAGTGGATATATTGACGCTCACGGGCTCCCCGTACGTCCCTAGCAAGGCGATTATCGCAAGGTCCATGCCAAAGGGCGCAACAAGTATGTCGCTCGCGGGGATTGTCTGCTGGTCGCGCAGCGTCACATGCACGTCCGAAATCCTGTCCGCGTCCGCGACAACATGCCTGTTTGTCAGGACGAACGTATGGGTGCCGTCCTGTGCGATTATCACACCTGAGCCCGTCGCGTACGTGTGCGCCACGTACACCATGCTCTCCTGCAGGTCGTCTATCAGGAATCCGGTCCTCTCCTCGTCGCTCATGCAGTAATTGTCATAGCACACCCGATTTCCCGAGCAGCCGCACGCCGCGCAATCGTAGGCGAGGCTCCTGTTCTCGCTGCAATAAAATCCATTTCCATTGCACCCGCCCACCACAGTCCCGTCGTAGCACGAAGGCGGGGTGATACTCACGTTCCTTGCCGTGAGAGAAGACAGGTAGGCGGTATCCCCCGCAAACCTCGCTACTATCTGCCACGTGCCTATCTGGTTAAGCACGATGCTCGCGCGGGCGACTCCGTTTGAATTGGTTACTGCCGTGGCATGGTTGCCGTAATCAAAGGTTATCGTCTTGCCAGGGACGGGGTTTCCCATGCTGTCCATGAGCGTGGCGCTTATAGGAATGGTTGAATTAACGTCGGCATGCGCCGGCGCGGAAATCTGCATGGTTGTTGGCGTGCCCGACTGCAGCAGGAGCACTACGAACCCGATGCCGCCCAGCACGAATATGAATATCAGCGCCGCCATGACCAGCACCCCCGCAAGCGCGTATGTGAGAAGCGGGGTGCCGCCCTGCTTCGGTGCCTGCGGAGCCGGCTGCGCCGGGGGCTGCCCGCCCGCCATAGGGTGCTCAAAGGGAGTCCCGCAATGCGGGCAGAATTCCGCCCCTTTTGACCTTCTTCCGCATTTCGGGCAAACCTGCATGCACCAATGGAAGAATTTAAGATTTATAATATATTACACTCGTGCCATTCACAGGTGCTTCAGGTACTCCTTCTGCATGATTAGCGCATCATACTCTAACCTTGGGCTTTCACAGACCACTCTCCCCGATATTCCGTTCTCCGCCAGCATCTTCATCAAAGGCTTGTAAGGCGGGACATTAGCAGAAATTGGCAGATGGTTCCTCTCTCCCTTCTCGCCATACTTTATTGATGAAAAGTGCGAATGGAAATCCTTTCCATAGCCCTTCACTTTTTTCTCCACCATATCAAATAGTTTCCTGTAATCCTCCTCAGTTTTGCACGGTAAGTCCCCCCTCGCAAGAAGGTGCGCGAAATCCAGCACAGGCCAAACGAACCCCAGCTCCTCATGCAGTCTGATTACCTCGCCCAACCCTCCGAATGCGCTCTTCTTCCCGACCGTCTCCGCCCCAAGAATGCATTTCACCTTCTGCGCGTCCATTTTCTCCTTTACCATCAGCAGCACTTTCTTCGCGGCCTGGAACGCCTCTTCTTTACTCAACTTTTGATAATAACCAGGATGGAACACCGTAATGGTCCCCCCGCACCACCCCGTCGCCTGCGCGGAGGAGAATATGTGCCTTATGGTCCCCGCCACCTTCGCCTTCTCCTGCGTGCAGCAGTTTATGTAATACGGCGCATGCGATGAAATCAAAACATCATTCTTCCGTGCGCTCGCCGCAATTTCCCGCGCAGTCCCCTCCTTCATCTTCACTCCGCGCACGAACTCCAGCTCAAACGCGCCGAGCCCCAAATCGCGCGAGCACTGCACCGCCTCCAAGTTCCCCCCCTCGCACTGGATGGGTATGCCCGCGCTCGCGAACCTCACAAGCCGTTTCCGCATGCACTAAGAGGATAAGATGAAAATTATATCCCTTTCCCTAGAACAGGAAATCCTCGTCCCCGCCCTTCTTTTTCTTGCCCGCGCTTTTCTGCGCCGGAGAGCTCGCCTCTTCTTCAAATGCGATGTCAAATTCCTCGCTTCGCACGGGCCTTTCCGCAGACAGGTTCCGTTTCGCGGGCCTTTCCTCCCGCGCAGGAGCCCTCTCCTCCCGCGGCGCCTCCGCCTTGAACCCGCCCGTGCGCTCCGGCGCCCCAACCCTCACGGGCGTGATTTCGGCGAGCGTCAGCTCCCCAGCCCTCACCCTGTCCATCACGCTCCTTTCCTTTTCAACCGGGGCCGCCATCCTTACACCCATTTATTTTATCCTTCCGCAATTAAATTCCTTTGCGTTCTTCGGGCCCGGTGGGATTTGAACCCACGACCTACAGCTTCCTTCCCGAAAAGGATCTCCAAAAACCTCCCGCGCGGGGGAGGGTCAGGAGGACCCTCAAACTGGGGAGGGGGGTGTCCCCCTCCGCGGTTCGGTTAGAAGGCTGCCGCGCTGTCCAGGCTGCGCTACGGGCCCTTTCCAAATAAATAGCGTTACTCCTGATTAAAAAGGATAACTGAACGGGCGTTCAAGCAATAATAAAAATCCCTACGCCCAATACTCTTCTGCTTGTTATGCCCTTCGGGCAACTAAGGAGGATGATGAGATGGTATCCGTAAATGAAATCGTCGGGCTCATTGAAGGCATTGCCGGGGACACCACGGTCCCAAAGAACATAAGGCGTGCCCTGGAGGAGGCGAAAGGGAGGCTCACCTCCCCGGACGAGCTGACCGTGCGCGTTAGCGCCGCAATCTACTCAATTGAGTCCGTCAGCGAGGATGTGAACATGCCCCAGCATGCGCGCATGCAGATATGGAACATCCTCAGCGCCCTGGAGTCCATCAAAAAGTGAAGATGATGAAGGCGCTGCTGGAAAAGGGCGTCAGGATTTCTCTGGAGGCGGAAAAGCTTGCTGATTCTTCTTCCATCTCCGCGGAGGAACTCCTTTCCCTCCAGAAGAATTTCATTACCGAAGAGGACGTAAGACTGCTCATAGGGCAAAAGAATGAAAAGAAAAAAGAGGAGCCCCTGGAGGCCGAGCAAAAGGCCAAATTCATCCCTTCCTCGGATTTCCGCCCGCTCGCAAAGGAATACGAACCCTCCCTCCGCTTCCACGAGAAGCTGGACGTGACCGGCAAGTCGCGGGGCAGCGGCACGGTTGACGATTTCGTCGCATATTTCCGGGACAGGTTCCAGCGCCTCTCCCGCATGCTCACCGCATACTCATCCAAATACCCCGAAGCCGCGCTCACCGAAATGAAGAAGGTGGAGGGGCAGAAGGTAAAATCCATAGTCATGATAACGGACATCCGCCAGACCAAGAACAATAATGTCCTGATGAACGTGGAGGACCTGGAAGGGAAATTCAAGATTTTATTCTCCCAGCGCGAGGAAAAAACATTTGAGCGCGCGAAGATGCTCGTGCGCGACGACATAATCGCCGTTTTCGGGAAGGTCACCAACGCCTTCATAGTGGTTGAAGAGTTCGAGTTCCCGGACCTGCCCATCTCCCGCGAGCGCAAGGCGTGCGAGAAGGACGTTGCCATAGCATATCTTTCGGACATCCATTTCGGCAGCAACAACTTCATCCAGCCCTACCTTGACGGGTTCGTGGACTGGCTTCACGGGAACAGGGGCAACCCCGAGCTCGCCGGGAAAGTGAAATACGTCTCCATAGCCGGCGACCTCGTTGATGGGATAGGCATCTACCCCAACCAGGAGAGGGAGCTGACCATAAAGGACGTCTACAAGCAGTACGAGCAGTTTGACGCATTCGTCAATTCGCTCCCGGATTACATAGAGGTGATAGTGGGCCCCGGAAACCACGACGCCGTGCGCAGGGGCGAGCCCATGCCCGCAATCCCCACCGACATGGTGAAGAGCGACGTCCATCTGATCGGCAGCCCAGCGTACGCGACCATAGAATGCTCGGACCACCTCATCTACCACGGCACCTCCACGGACTCCTGGATTGCCTCCATGCCCAAGCTCTCATACGACAGGCCTGAGCACGTGATGGTGGAGTGCCTCAAGCGCCGCCACCTGTCCACCATTTTCGGAGGCAACGCGATTGTCCCCGAGCGCATGGACTACATGCTCATAGAGAAGGAGCCGGACGTGCTCCATTTCGGCCACGTGCACAAGAACGGCTACACGAAATACCGCGGCACGCTCGTGATAAACTCCGGCACGTTCCAGGGCACCACGGCCTTCCAGCTGAGGCAGGGGCACATTCCCACGCCCGGCAGGGTCCCGGTCCTTGAGCTTAAGCAGGACGCGTTGCGAACGCTGGATTTCTCGAGGTAGGAAAATGGATTACTTTGAGTCGCTGAGGAAGGAGCTGGACCGCGCGCATGCGGTCGCCTCAGAGGCACGCAGCAGGGGCTTCGACCCTTCCGACAGGGTGGAGATACTCATTGCGAAGGACGTCGCCGCCCGGGTAGAGGGGCTTGTGGGCCCGGCAGGGATTGCGGACGTGATAAGAGGGATGGAATCCGAGGGCCACTCCCGCACCTCCATAGCGTTTGACCTCGCCGGCAGGATTGCAGCCGGGGAATTTTCCCAGGGCACCCCGCAGAAGCTCATGGAGCAGGCGGTGAGGACCTCGGTCGGCCTCCTCACTGAAGGCGTCCTCGTCGCCCCAACCGAGGGCATAACCGAGCTCAGCATAAACGAAAACCCGGACGGCACCGATTACGTCTCGCTGCATTTCGCGGGCCCCATCCGCTCTGCGGGCGGGACCGTTGCCGCGCTCAGCGTGGTATTCGCCGACATCGCGAGGAGCAGGTGCGGCATAGGCAACTACCGCCCCACCGAGACCGAAGTAGCCCGGTACGTGGAGGAGGTGAATGTTTACGAGAACCGGTGCAACCACCTCCAGTACAAGCCCCCGGACGAGCACGTCGCCCACATAGTCCGCAACTGCCCGGTGTGCATAGACGGCGACCCAACGGAAGACGTTGAAGTATCCGTGCACCGCGACCTTGAGCGCGTGAAGAGCAACCGCGTGCGCGGAGGCATCCCGCTCGTCCTCTGCGAGGGGATTGCGCAGAAGGCGCCCAAGGTCCTCAAGCAGGCGGGCAAGTACGGCCTGGACTGGAACTGGCTCCAAGACGTCATAAAAGTGAAGAAGAAGGAGGACAAGGTGGAGGTAAAGCCGGATTTCACGTACCTGGAAGGGCTGGTCGCCGGCCGCCCGGTGTTCAGCTACCCGATGGCAAAGGGCGGCTTCCGCCTCCGCTACGGGAGGAGCCGCACCAACGGCATAATGGCGCGGAACATCCATCCCGCCGCGATGGTGCTCCTTGATTCCTTCCCTGCCAACGGAACGCACATGAAGGTTGAGCGCCCGGGCAAGGGCTGCATAGTCAGCGTTTGCGACTCCATAGAGCCCCCGGTCGTCCGGCTGAAGAACGGCTCCGTAATGAGGGTAAGGAGCGCACAGGAGGCGCACTCCATCCACCCAAACGTGGAGAAGATACTGTTCCTCGGGGACATGCTCGTCACCTTCGGGGATTTCCTCAAATCCAACCACCCGCTCATGCCGTCCGGCTATTGCAGGGAATGGTGGGAGGCGGAGATAGAGGCCGCGGACCTCGCCATCCCGCAAACCCAGGGCGCCCCGGAGGCCTTTGAATTCTCACGCAAGGGCAGCATCCCGCTCCATCCGGACTACACATATCCCTGGCACGACCTCACGCACGAGGAGATCACCTCCCTCGCCCATTATCTCTCAAAAGGGAAGCCGTCCTGGGAAGGCAACCGCCTCCGCGAGTTCACCCTTCCGCTGGACAAGGAAAAATACATCCTGGAGAACCTTTACGTTGAGCACAGGGCCGACGGCCAGAACATGACCCTTTCCGGCGACGACGCGTTCGCCCTCCTCTCCTCCCTCGGGCTGCTCATGGGCCAGAAGCTGGACCAGTCCTCCTTTTCCATGGATGCGGAAAAGGACGTGATGGAGAACGTGTGCCGCCTCTCCGGAATCACGATAAGGCGGAAATGCCCCACATATGTGGGCGCAAGGATGGGCAGGCCCGAAAAAGCCAAGGAGAGGATAATGCCCGGAAGCCCCAACATCCTCTTCCCCACGGGCTCGCCCAAGAACCGCAGCCTCGTAAAGCTCTACAAATCCCTGAAGGGCAGGGAAAAGGAGCGGGGCATAAATGTTGAGATAGCCCGCTTACGCTGCAGCGGCTGCGGCAAGCCCACATTTTCCACGCGCTGCCACTCATGCGGCGCCCCAGCCTTCCCGGAGAAGGTCTGCCACAAGTGCGGCGTGGTGACCCCGGAGAAGGAGCATTGCGGCCTCCCCACCCAGGCCTACGATTACCGCCCGCTTGAGCTCATATCCATAATGGAGAAAGTGCGCACCGGGCTCGGCTTCATGCCCCCGGACCTCAAGGGGGTGAAGGGGCTGTTCAGCGACTCCCGCATCCCGGAGCGCCTGGAGAAGGGCTTCTTGCGCGCCAAGCACTCCGTCTATGTGTACAAGGACGGCACCTCCCGCTTTGACGCCACGGACGTCCCCATCACGCACTTCCGCATCTCCGAGATAAACCAGACCGTTGAGGGCATAAAGGCCCTGGGCTACACGCACGACCATCTCGGGAAGCCCATCACCTCGGACAGCCAGATAGTCGCGCTCATGCCCCAGGACATCCTTGTCTCGCGCCACGGGATGGATTACCTCGCAAGGGTTGCGAATTTCATAGACGACACCCTGGTGAACCTCTATGGGCTGCACCCCTTCTACAAGCTCAAGAATGAGAGGGGCCTCATAGGCCACATGGTCGTTGGCCTCTCCCCGCACACCTCCGCGTGCGTCCTCGCCCGCATCATCGGATACACGGATGCGAACGTCGGCTACGCCCACCCCTACTTCCACACCGCAAAAAGGAGGAATTGCGACGGGGATGAAGATGCGGTAATGCTGCTCATGGACGCCCTCCTGAACTTCTCCCGCTCCTACCTCTCAAGCAAGAGGGGAGGTACGATGGACGCCCCGCTCCTGCTCACGCCCGTCATAAACCCGCTTGAGGTTGATGATGAGGTGCACGGGATGGAAGTGGTCAGCAAATATCCCCTTGACTTCTACCAGGCCTGCGAGAGGCTCGCCTTCCCCGGGGACATCAAGCTCGCCACCGTGAAGGACCTCCTCGGGAAGCCGGAGCAGTACGGCGACCTCCGTTTCATGTTTGACACCACCTCGCTGAACGAGGGCCCGATGGTCACCAATTACATAAAGCTGGATTCCATTCCGGAGAAGATAGAGGCGGAATTCCGCCTCCACTCAATCCTCCGGGCGGTGGATTCCAAGGACGCGGCCGAGCGCCTCATCCTTTCCCATTTCATCCCGGACATCTACGGAAACCTGCGCTCCTTCTCGCGGCAGTCCTTCCGCTGCGTTGACTGCAACGAGATCTACCGCCGCCCCCCGCTCATAGGCAAATGCTCCCGCTGCGGGGGCAAAATCCTCCTCACCATAAACAAGGGCGGGATAGAGAAATACCTCAAGGTCTCCATGAGGATGATTGACGAGTACGGGCTCCCGTCCTACCTGAAGCAGCGCCTTGAGCTCGTGGAGAAGGAGATAGACAGCGTCTTCCGCGACGAGAAGGTGGAGCAGAAGGGGCTCTCCGATTTCATGTAGCAAAAGCTGATGGAAGGAAAAATAAGAAGAAGAAAAAAATAAAGGATTATCTGGCGTATTTTTCCGCCATGTCGCCGATGACGGGCAGCTTGTACCTCTCTCCCTTGTACGCCCTGTATGCCGCATACAACACGGCCACGAAGGCAACAAGCCAGATTGGCAGCATCAGGCAGCTCAGGAGGCTCCCGATGCCCCCGCTCACGACGCTCACAACCATTGTGAGCACTCCGAAAGCGAAGAATATCACGAATAACGCCACCGTGAACAGCAGGGACTGGTACGCATGGAACAGCAGGAACTTGTCGTTCTTCTTGTCCGTGAATATCACGAAGAGAGGAACAAGTATCCCTATTATGTAGCAAAGCGCGGCAAGAAACCCCTGGTCCCCGCTTCCTGAGCTCTGCGCCGGCTCCGGCGCCTTTTTCTCGGCTTTTTTCTCTTCCACCATTGAAAAATCACCTGCATGGATTATATATATGCGCCTTATAAACCTTTCCCGGTGCACCGAGGTGCATAAATGTTCGCATACAACTCGCTCTCAAGGAAAAAGGAGCCCCTCAAGGCAGGGGAAGGCGGCAAGCTCTACATGTACGTATGCGGCCTCACGCCCTACGACCACGCCCACGTGGGCCACGCCCGCACCTACGTCGCCTTTGACACGGTGAAGCGCTACCTCCTCCACAAGGGCGCGGACGTCTTCCACATCCAGAACGTCACGGACGTGGAGGACAAGATTTTCAACCGCAGCCGGGAGACCAAAATCCCTCCACAGGACCTCGCCGAGCGCTTCCAGGGCGAGGCTTTGGAATTGTTCGACCTCCTGAACGTCCTGCGCGCAAACGTCTATCCAACTGTCAGCGGGCACATCCCGGAGATAATAGGGATGATACAAAAAATACAGAAGAACGGCCTCGCCTACGAAACCGAGACCGGGGTCTATTTTTCCGTAAAGAAATTCCGCAACTACGGGAAGCTCTCCGGCCAGAGGATGGACGAGATAAGGAAGGGCTCGCGCATAGCTCCGGACGAAACAAAGGAGCATGCCGAGGATTTCGCCCTCTGGAAAAAGGGCGAGGACGTGCTCACCTTTGATTCCCCATGGGGCATAGGGAGGCCCGGCTGGCACATAGAATGCTCGGCCATGGCGATGAAATACACCGGAGGGAAGCCCCTTGACATCCACGGCGGCGCCCGCGATTTGATCTTTCCGCACCACGAGAACGAAATCGCGCAGGCGGAGGGCGCCAGCGGAAATGGGTTCTCCCGCTTCTGGATGCACACAGGCTTCCTGACCGTAAATGGGGAGAAGATGAGCAAGTCCCTGGGCAATTTCATCACTCTTAAAGACCTCCTTTCCCGCCATTCGCCCAACTCCGTCCGCCTCTTCTTCCTCCGCAGCCATTACCGGAGCCCGGTTGATTACAGCGAGGACTCCATACGCTCCGCGGAGGAGTCCCTGAAGCGCATCTTCAACCTATGGGCGATGCTGGATGAGGCGCTTTCCGAAGAGAAATCCTCAGCCCCGGACAAATCTTTCCGCAAGGATTCGGATGCGGAAATATCCGGGTTCCATGCATGCATGGACGACGACTTTGACACCCCGGGCGCTATTGCGCACCTCTTCAGCCTCGCCTCCCTCTCATTCTCACAATTGGAAAAGGAAAAGCCGGACCTAGGGCAATTGGGCAAGGTCCGCGAAAAGCTTGAGCAGATGCTTTGGATTCTTGGATTGAAGAAGGAGGAGATTGAAATGCCGGAAATGACCGAGAAATTGGTTTCGCTGCTGATTGATTTGAGGGAAAAGGCCCGCAAGGAAAAGAATTACGGGATGTCGGACGAGATAAGGGAGCGCTTAAGCGAACTTGGCGTCGTGCTTGAGGACGGCGGCAAGGGCGTCAAGTGGAGGCTGGAGAAAAGGTAGTACGACGTTTAGAAACATTAATTAATCTTTCTTAACAATACTATAACATGACAAATCCCTACGATCCCCAGAACCCGGTAAAGCCGAACTTTTTCGGAGGAAGGAGGCACATCCTTGATGCTGTGGCGGAGAGGATAGAGAAAGCCAAAACACAGAAGCAATCCGGTGGCATTCTTGTATACGGCTATAGAGGCGTAGGAAAGACCTCCCTACTCACAAAAATACGGAGTATAATATCGCCGGACCCATCAAAGCCGTCAAGCAATACAATTTCCATTTACCGGCGGCTGGGCAAAACAACTTCCGACTCCGAGTTTTATCATATCATAACTGAAGATCTCTACGAAGAAATTCAGCAGAGAAAAACCGTTGTCCAGAAACTAAAGTCAGTGCCAGATATGATTAACTCAGCAAAGATAATGGACATAGAATTTGTCAGGGATGCGAACTGGTCTGAAAAAACGCCATACCACCGATGGCGTTCCCTCGTCAGGAATATTCAAAACGCGGATTTTATCCTTATCGCTATTGATGATGCGGATTATTTGTCCGCCGAAGCACTCGGCGAGTTAAAAACGGTTGTTGAGGAGCATAACAATACACCTGTCGTACTCGTGGTGTCGGGCGGTTTTGAGTTCGAGGAACGATTGGTTGCAGACTATTCCCCCATAGCAAGAATTTTCTCTGGAGCAAGTTTTAATCTCGGTGAATTCAAGCCCGAGGAAACTAAAGAAGTATTGCAAAATCCTTTGGTTGGAAGCAACACCCGATGGAGCGAGGACGGAATGCGAGAAGTCCAGAAATTTTCCGGGGGATATCCATATTTGGTACAATGCATTGCAAGCGCAGCATTTCGGGAAGATTCAACCATTGACCGCCCTATGGTAAAAGCATCCATAAACGCCGCACTTGACATCGGCAAGGGTTGGCTCAGCCACGAGCTTTCAACCGCTTCTGATATTGACATCCAAAGTTTCCTCAAGATAGCGAGAAGCGATAAGACAACCCTGCAAAGCAAAGAACTCAGCAACATAGGGATAGCGCCGCCATATATCGGGCGCCTATCTCAATTGGGTGTTCTGAAGAAGATAAGCCGCGGTAGGTACACTCTTATGAAGCCACCTATAATTGCATATTACCACGCAATAAAACGAGGAATAAAGATTGAAAATCAGTAAAATTCAAGCTTGATGCCAAGTTTTTTCAAGTATGTTTTGAACTGGAGAGAAAACAAATTTGTATGTACATAATATGTCTTATTTTTTAGTGCGCCAAGTCGCTTTTTTGATAGAAATTTTTCCTTAACCCTTCCTGGAAAATCTGTAGTATTATACCCACAATGGATATAATAGTCTGAATCTTCATTTTTCAATTTCTTATTGGAGTTTGAAGTATATGTCACGATAAACTTCTCTTCTTCAAATTCTTTTGGGAAAGCTAGGACATATTCAATTTTGTCAATTTTCAATTTTCTAGCAGGAATTTTTAGGTCGAATATCGCATCAACGCGTTTCCACATCTCTTTAATCTTATCAGTTCTGTCTTGTTTCTTGCGGTATTCCGCCAGGTCATTTTCACTCGCATACAACTTTGGATAATTTTGTGGATTGCACATGATGTACCGGAGCATCATTAATTGTCCGATTCCTCTTTGGAGCTGGTGATTAGAAAGAGTACTTTTTAATTCATAAATACGTAACGTCTTCCCTTTGAGAGTTGAAATATCTGCGTTTATTCCAAATTCCCAGCATATGTAATGGGGCTGCGTACCGTTGGGGGCAAATATTATTGTTTCACCCCGCTTCCTCAGAACCTTTTCTACAAATCCTTTGAAAATTATTTCCTTCACTCGTTATTTCTATCCTCTCACTCTTTAATTGTTTTCTCTTTGTTAGTAGCTAGTTCTGTTTTTTTGACTGCCATTAGAAATCAAGAGCGGGCCTGAGGGGATTTGAACCCCCGACACCCGGATTAAGAGTCCGGCGCTCTAACCAAGCTGAGCTACAGGCCCAATTCCATATTTCTAAGGAATCAGAAAGCAGAATATAAAAGCAGCACAACAGTTTTTATACATTATCTCCTGCTGAGGGGCGCCCAATACCTCTTTTTATGCCTCTTCAGCCTCTTGCGCATTACGATGTATTCAATGAGGCCTTTCGCCTTATTCGCACGCCTAACGGGCTGGCGGCGCGCGCTCTTTTGAATCGCCACAGCAGGACGGGCTTTTCTTCCTGCCCCGGTTTTCTTTTTTTTGCCATTGAAGAGAATGGGTCTTTTTACCCCCGACGCCCCTAATTTTTTTCCTCCTCTTGCACGCGTCCGGGAGCGTTCTTCCAGAAAAACCTTGTCTTTGAGGACTGCCCTAAGCTTGCGTTGTGGGGCAGTTTTTTCCTTGCCCGTAGCAATGGAACCAATCCTCATCCTTCTCGTGCCTGCCGCCCGGCATTCAGGCGCCCTGCAAGGCACCTGCGGAACCCCGGGCAGTTTCGGCGGCCTGGGCTTCTTTTTGCCGCCAATATAATCTTCATAAACCACACGCCGGGTCCGCGGGGTGTTTTCACCCCTTTCCGCGTGCCGGTATCCTTGCCTCTCCCTCCTGGTGCCAGTGCTTCCAGCCCAAGGGCAAGCATGTTCAATCACCTCTGCAATGCGTTGCGTTGCAGGTGGCCCTGCCCGTGCCTCAAATGTTTTTGCCCCGGTTTCCAGAATCCTATGTTTGATTTCATCCCTTTTCGCTGCGGGCTGGCTCTGGTTAGCATAAGAGCATCCCACGGTTGGGATTTCCCGGCTCAATTCAGGCCCACGGGGCGCCGGTTGCTCGGGTTTTCTGATTCCGCTTTCCACGGCAATATGGCACTGCCATATTTTTGGCGCCGCATCCCGCCGCACAGCACGCTGCTTCTGGATGGGTGGGGCCGGAACCTCGCGCTTTACGGGCTCCCTAACGGGGCATCCCGCAGTTTTTCCCAGATATGATTCCGCCCTTGCTGGAGCCTCTCCGGCTTTTTTTACCAGTTGCTCCATCCTCCTTGCCACCATCTCCATGACACGGGGATAGTGCGTTCTGTATTCCGAGCCCGTCGGGTCCCGGTACGGTTTTTCAAATGTGATTGCTGCCCCGGGATTGGAATATGGGACAGCAGTGTTCTGCATCCCGATCCATGCCTGGACCTCCGGTTGGGCAACCAAAATCGGTGCAACGAACTCCGTTCTTTCGTACGGCTTCTCAGCGACAAGCCATGCCGGCTTGTCATCATACACAAAGGTTGCGCTTGTCCCGCTCCACGGGTCATATCCCCCGAATTCCATTACCCGGATTCCCTCGGTGTTCTCCCCATTGCCGCCAGCGCATCCCGCACATGCGTTCTTTTTTTTCTCATCTCCCAGGGCTATCCCATTCCCGTTGCCTTCCGGCGCTGGAGAAAATGTGATTTTTTCCGGCAATTCATCGGTTTTGCTGTCCACCTGCCACCTTATCTCAATCCTGTTTGTGTCCGGCACTACGTTGTCCGCATTCATCCAAATGGGTTCGTCCCGCTTGTATTCGCTCAGCACAAACGGAAGGCAGCCGTTGGCGTAGAACTGCAGGCCCGCCCCCTTAGTTTGGTCATTCCGTAATATCAGCCCATCCGGTGTGCTCATCCAGTCTATCTGGTACCCATACCTATGGTCGCGCTGTACGTGCGCGTAACATCCATTCTGCTCAAGTATCGCGAGCGTTATGTCCATCGCGCTCCATTCCCTTCCCACGAGGCCGGAGAGCTTTCGCCCCTCCACATTTATCGCTGCCCGGAAAAGTTCATTCTCTTTCTGCCCGTAAGTGTCCAGAAGCACGCGGGTGAATCTCCTCCCGCCTTTTCCTATTACCGGATTTTTTTCGAGGAACCCCTTCCTGACTTCCATCCGGTGGGCTGGTTTCCCAGCGCCATCCGTACCCATTCTAATCCCACCCAAATTGCGGAACTGCTTTTTTCTGAAAACATTTTAATTCCCATGCACCCGCGCTCCGATTTCTTTTTATATCCAATACCTAAATACACCTTTAGGTGATTTCCATGGGCTTCCTGCTCCGCGACAAACCCGCAAAAGTCTTCTCCCTGCTCAAGAACAAGTCCACATATCTTTCGAATATTGCAAAGGAAACAGGCACCACTTACGTCTACATAACCCACCTCGCCACCCTTCTCCAGCAGAAAGGTTTGGTCACCATCCAGGCCGCGGGCAAGAAGAAGACCGTCTCCCTCACGGAAAAGGGCAAGGAAATAGCCAACGTGGTTGAGGAATTGAGGAGGAAACTTGAATGATAAGGGTTTTTCCGGGGAAAAGCGCCTCACGGCGCCCCGTCTCCACCGGCTACCTGATTGAAAGCAAAGTGGCGATAGACGCCCCCGAAGGCGTCCTCTATCCCAATCCTGAGCTAATCATCCTCACGCACGAGCACTGCGACCACGTAACCGGCATCCCGAACCACTCCTGCAAAATCGCCGCCAGCCCAACGGCAATAAAGGAAATATCCACCGGGCATTCATTCTGCAAGGAACTTGGATTGCCCGAAATAAAAGGAACAAAAATCCGCCCCCTCAAGGACGGGGAGCGCCTTAAATTCCCATCCTTCACCCTCCGCATCCTGCACACCCCCGGCCACTGCCCCGGCGCAATCTGCATTTACCTTGAGGAAAAGAAATGCCTGTTCTCCGGGGACACGGTTTTCCCGGATTTGATGCTCCCCAACCTCTCGCTCCCGTACAGCGACCCCCATCTCCTGATGGAATCCTATGAAAAGCTCTCAAAATTGGAAATAGGAAAATTCTTCCCGGGCCACGGCGAGCCGTTCTCATCCGTAGGATACATGGATGAACTAAAGGATGGACTTCGCGCGCTGATGCCCTGAAGAAAATAGCTACGGGCGCCCGGAAACGGCCCTGAGCGCGATTTTCTTCCTCATCTGCGACAATACCTTCCTGTAATCCAGGTAATGGGAGAACGCGTTTATCTCCACGGTGTAGCTCCCTTCGCGGGTGAGGTTGTTTGCGAATATCGGGACGGAAAATGTGGAAGTCGCGCCCGGCATTATCTCGCCCACCCTCTTCTCCACGTAGTTCTGGTTGCAATTGACGTCAAACCCCACATTTGACCTCTGGGGCAGCGTGAGGTCCACGGAAACGAGCTGCTTCTGCGAGCTTATGTTCGTGATGCCCACGTCCATCATAATCTTGCTGTTCCTGCCCGTCCTCAGCCTCAGGGAATCAAACTTCGCGGATATGGAGAACGGCTTAGGCACCGGCTTGGTTGCCATCGGCGCGGATGCCTGCATGCCGGACTGCGGCTCGTCCCTTGATTTGCCCAGAAAGAAATCCATAACTCCCATATGAACACCTTATGGAACGTTGTTCCTTAGTAATTATAAAAATATGCAATTTTCAACAAAAAAGGCGGGAGGGCCGCCGGTCGGCCCCCATTTAAAAATCACTCTTCTTCCTCGTCCTCACCAAACTCCTCATCATCGTCGAAGTCTTCGTCCTCCCAGTCTTCGTCCTCATCGAAAGCGAACATCTTGCTCACCTGCCCCTATGGAAGCACCGAAGCAAATAAAAAGCTATGCCGTGCAATTATAGTTATAGAAGGTATAATAATATGACTAATAAACCACGCCACCTAGCGCGATTGCTCTCGGAAGCCGGTTTCAGGCGTGCAGCGAGAGCCGTGGATTTCGGCAAGAGGCTGCTTGAGATGGAGCCGGACTGGGCGAAGGGCTACGAGGAGGCGGTGAATGTGTTCAGGGAGCTCGTGCACAGGAGCGGCACCGCGGACCGGCTGATGCGCCTCATCCCGGAGATAGACCCCCGCATAAACCGCGTGGAGCTCTGGGAGGCGAAGAAGGAGGGCCTCAGGTTCCTCAATGCGGACAAGGAGATGGTTTTTGAGAAAAGGCCGTTCATAACGTACGATTCCGACATCCGCGCGTCAAACATGTGCTCCGGCAACGTCTTCGTGTTCAGGGGCGACGAGGGCACAATCTTCAATTCCACGCCCGGGGACTATTCCGTGAAGGACCGCATGCATGGCATCAAATTCGAAGAAAGCGGCTACTGGATACCGCTTGGCAACGTTGTGAACGGCAGGATGGAGCTCACCCACATGCTTGCGGTGTACGGGGACGTCTCCCAGAAGCCTGGAAAGGACAACCGCCAGCTCAACTTCCTGGTTTCCGTCGCAGCCCTGATACACACAGTCCTCTATTCCCAAAGGGTGATAGACAGGGGCGACACGGACTCTATTACCACCCTGTGGAACAAGAGGCGCTATGATGAGGACGTCCTCCAGGCGGCGACCGGCCACGTGTTGCACGGCAGGAGGTTTTCGCTGGTCATGATGGACCTGGACCATTTCAAGTGGGTGAACGACCGCATCACCCACGATGCCGGGAGCATGGTGCTCGGCGTGGTCGGCTCCGCGTTCAAGCGCTCGGGCGAATTCTCATACAGGTACGGCGGCGAGGAGCTGATCCAACTGCAGAAGGATATCGGCGGCCTGGTGTCCCTCCGCAGGCTGGAAGAGCTTCATGATACATTCAACCCATTGAGATGCGACGTTGAGCACGTTGGCGTCGTCCCGGTGACCGCCAGCTTCGGCGCCGCGTCCGCGGGCATAATTCGCCTGCTTCTGGACCAGGTCGGGCGCTACCCCGCAAGCCCTGCAGGTACATCGATAAGCAAAATTGTTTCCAAGATGAGGTCCATGGAGCCCCATATAGTTGAAGACGCGAAACGCGTGCGCGAGGCGGAGGAGGCGGCGCGCAGGGCAGGCACAAGGCTTGACAAAATACCCGACTCCATAATCAATTATGCCGAGCAGGTCGCCAAGCTCATATTCCAGCTTGCGGACGGGGCAATGTACCATACCAAAGAAACAGGCAGGAACGGCGTCGGGCGTGCCATTGTCCGTGGGGACAAACTTGCGTTTGAGCGCGTGGATTTCACGCAATTAGCGCTTTCAGCACCCTCAGCAGCTGCGGCCGACCCGCGACAACTTTCGCTACAGGGCCCGCAAAATTCCCATCCATAATCTTCTGCAAATCCGCGTCCGTAATCGTGTTGAAGATGTGGTTCAGGTCGTCATCGTTCACTTCCTCCATCACCTTCCTGAGCAGCAGCCTCTTCGCCATCTTCTTGCCCGGCCCGGCCCTCCACATGCCCTCATACTCCTTCAGCATCTTCTCCGAATAATCCTTCGCAGAGTGCGCCTTCGCCGCAACTCCGGCAGCCATTATCCCGGTCTCCATCGCGAGGGCAATCCCGCCCCCGTGTATCGGGTCCACCTGCCTCGCAGCGGTCCCTATGCACATGAACCCATCCTTCACGAACGATTCTATCGGCGCACCCACGGAAATAACGCCCCCGAAGTCCTCCAATACGCTGGAATCCTTCAGCTGGGGATGCCCCTCTATGAACCTGTCCATGAGCACCTTCGGGTCCGCCCCCTCCACATTTCCGCCCTTCTTCCCGTTCGTGAGGTGCCCGCCAATCCCTATGCCCACATTAGCTTTTTTCGCGGCCTTCGGGAATATCCACACGTACCCCCTCGGCGCAATATCAGTCCCGAAATACAATTCTATCAAATTCTCGTGGTCATACGGCTTCATCTCGTACTGGTAGCACGTATCCACATCATAGAGCGTGGACATCGCCCTGAGCCCCGCCTTCCTCGCGACTATGGATTCCATGCCTTCCGCCGAAACCACCAGCGGCGCCCTGACCTCAAACGGCTCATTCCCCCACTGTGAGACCATTACCCCGTCTATTTTCCCGTCCTTCTTCACCAAATCCGTGACGCGCGAATAGGTCTTCACCTTCGCCCCCTTCTCCACGGCCAGCTCTACCAGCCATTTATCAAACATCTTCCTTTCCAGCACCCATCCCCTTGTGTCCTTGTCCTTCCAGACGATGCTCTTCCCGTTGGGCGCGATGACCTTCGCTCCCAGTATCTCGGTGGAGAAGCACTGTTTTGGAATGTCCATCCTCTGGGAGAGCACCTCCCTTTCGCCGAGGCCCTCCCCGCATCTCACCGGCTCGCCCAATTCTTTTCTTTTATCATAGATCATTACGCCCATTCCGTTCTGGGCCGCAATCCTCGCCATGCTCGCGCCCGCAGGGCCTCCCCCTATGATAATGACATCATAATCATAATCAGCCATGCTCTCACTCCTTTTTCTTTTCCACAAGCTTGATGCAGTCCGCGGGGCAAACCCGGACGCACGCCCTGCAGCTTATGCACTTCTCAGGGTAGGTCTTCATCCTAAGCCCCACCAATTCTATGGCGAGCACCGGGCACACCGATGCGCATCCCACGCACTGTATGCATTTATCGTGATTTATTTCTATCATGCGTTTCCTTTGTTCGCATACTTTTTTAAAGGAAAAGACGAGAAAACCATGCACCTTCCCCTTCGCCCACTATCGCCACAAGATTTATATAGATGTTACAAACCAATAAAGAGTTGCGTATTTTGGGGAGGAAACTGGTCGCCTTGCCAGCCAGCGCCGCTTGGCGCTGGCCTAATTCTGCACTCCCTCAGAAGCAGGGTTGGGTTTCCCTATTCCTTTTTATCAGCTACCGACTTACCATGCATGGGTGCCCACTTGATTGAAATAGACGGCTCACACGGCGAAGGAGGGGGGCAGATAGTCCGCACGGCCCTCACCCTCTCCGCCCTCACAAATACCCCGGTCCGCATCTTCAACATCAGGGCAAAGCGGGACAAGCCCGGCCTCCGCCCCCAGCACCTGATGGCCGCAAAGGCCGTCCGTTCTGTTGCGAGAGGAACTTTGGAGGGAGCAGAAGAAAACTCCCACGAACTTTCCTACACCCCCTCCGGCATAATCGGGGGAAAATATGAATTCAACATAGGGACCGCCGGCTCCTCCATCCTCGTGGCCCAAACCGTTCTCCCCCTCCTTCTCTCCGCTTCCAAGCCCTCAGAAGTAAAGATTACGGGCGGAACCCACAACCCCAAGGCCCCCTCCTACGATTATTTTGATAGGGTATTCCTCCCCGCCCTGAACTCAATGGGCTGCTCCGTAGAGGCGGAAATGCTCCGAGCCGGCTATTACCCCAGCGGAGGCGGCGAAATCCGCCTAAAGGTGAAGCCATCAAAACCAAAACCGACGGACTACTGGACGAGAGTCTCATTCCCCAAACCCAGGCAATAATATCCTTAGCAAATCTCCCGATGCTCATCGCGGTCCGGGAAAAG
>JAQUBA010000006.1 GCA_028686985.1 Candidatus Iainarchaeum sp. | reverse complement strand
ATAGACCACTTCTTCATACCTCAAGCCAAATTGCCCTGAATAATACACGGACGGCTCAAGGGCGAAGGTCGCGCCCTCCAGCGGGTCCTTGGAGAGCTTGGAGAGAGAGGGCATCTCATGCACCTCCAAACCGATTCCGTGCCCTATGGAGTGGGGAGGGAAGACCAAACCTTCTTTTCTATAGAGCTTTTCGGCGTATGCGGCGAGCTCGCCGCCCGTATTGAATTCTGGCATGTGCTCAACCAGCTGCTCAAGGATGTGCTGGAGCTTCCTGTATATCTTTTCCTTTTTGGGGTCCGATTTCTGGAAGAATACCCTTGTTATGTCCGCGCAGTAGCGCCGGGAGGAGACGCCATAATCCACGAGGCACATCCCGGAGATTTTGTCGGAATTCGGATCGTAGTGGGGGAAGGAAGTGTTCTTTCCGGAGGAGACGATGGGCTTGAATGCGGGCCTGAAGCCCTTTGAGCTTGTTTTCGTGTAGAGCTCGGAGGCGAACTCCATCTCCGTTTTTCCGAAGGCGTGGCGCCCTGCCTCCACGAGGGACTTGGAGGCGCGGACTGCCTGCTTTATGAGGAGGAGCTCGCCCGGGGATTTTTTTATGCGGGCGCGGGAGAGCTGTTCAGAGACATCTGCCGGCCTTGAGAAGGATGATATCTTCTTGTAGAAGTGGGCGGAAATGCTGCGGAAGTCCATCTCCAGCTTCCTTCCCCTGCACAATTTCTCCATTTCCTTGAGGGGGTCCTTGGTGTAAACCTTCACGTCCCCCTGGAATTTCTCCTTTGCATAATCCGCGTTCATGCGCGGGACGAGAAGGATGCGGTCGCCACCGTCCTTTAGGAAGAATGAATTGTCTATGTCCACTCCGGAATGGTAGAAGAAATTCGCGTTGAACCTGTCCCCCCTTGCGAGCAAAAGCATGGGGGAAGAATGGCGGGTTAGGATTAAATAGGTATTTGCCGGGGGGTTTTTATTTGTTATAATAGAAATAGTATTATGCCACCGGAAAACAAAGAATTGTCCAAGGCAGGGGAAGCTGCGGCAAGCGCCCGCAACCTATTCAGCTCCATGCCTATGAAGCAGCAGGAAAACATGAAGTTCATCCAGGCGCTGCTTGAGAGGCTGGCGCCGGCAGGGTTCGGGGTGGTTAACCCGAACGAGATAGAGAAGAGGATACCGGTGGATTGCGGCTGGGAGAAGAGATGGGAATTCCCGCTGGTGGCCGGAGGGGAGTTCGTATTCAACAGGGGGCTGAAGGGCAGGGCTTCCAACTTTTTCGTGTTCGCGAAGCAGGATTCGGACGGGGTGCAGGTGTTCTTCACGGACCCTTCCCCGCCCAAGGGGGCCACGTGGGAGCAGATATACAGGAGATATGTGTTTGTCGGGCAGGACCTGGACGGGATGGCGGACAGGGTTGCGAAGGCGATACTGGAATGCTCGGCGAAAAAGCCGCTGGACGAGTACAGGGCTGTTACGCACCACCACTGGGGATACGTGAACGGCATAAGGATGCAGGACGACGGGGTTTCCCGGTTCCAGGACTCGGTGCGCATGATGCAGCTGTGCCATACTGATTTTGACATGAGCACGCCGCACAACGCGATGGAGACGCTGCTTCCCAGGCACATCATGCTAAAGATGAGGATAGGGTACGACTGGTTCAGGTTCCTGAGGGCGGTGGAGGAAGGGCTCGGGATGGTGAAGGTCGCGGGGACCGAGATTACGATGTCGCTTACCCCTAAAGTGCCTAACGGGCCGCACGTGTGCGCATGGCCCGGGCCTAGGGAGGCGCGGGAGATGCTTGCGAGGAGGATTCTTTACAAGAGGGACCCGAATTCGGACATGAGGTCATACTTTTTGGGCATGGGCTTCCAGGAGAGCAGGAAGGTGATGGAGGAGATGCAGGCGGCGGGCATCCTGGCGTTCGCAATTGCGCACGAATTCAATTTCAATGCGAAATCCCTCCCCATATACGACGTGGGGCTGATGACCGCGAACGTGCACGGCGGGCTTCCGCTGAAGGATGCGGAGGACTTCATGATGAAGGCGCAGGCGATAGCGTGCTTCAACCCCACGCTATCCGGGGACAGCATGCCCATAGGGGGCGATGACTGGAGCGCCCTGCGGCCAGTGGTGATGAATGCGGTGGCGTACCATAACTGGCTGCACCCCGAAGGGCCGATACGTAGATACGACGTTAATTCGGTCATGATGGCGTACGCGGAAATGATGCGCTGGAAACACGGGATGGGAACCATGTTTGACGGGGACGACCATGTGACGCGCCCCATATTGGTGAAGGGGAAATACGTTTCAGGCGGCGAGATAATGAACATGGGCTACACCAAGATAGTGCTGGGGCCAGATGCGGCCGAAATGGTGAAGAAGGCGGACAGGAAGCCCACCGCGGAAGAGATTGTGCGCTGGCTGGTGGAGAAGAAGGCGCGCATGGAAGCGGTCGTGCACACGCGCAACGACGGCTCCGGGCTGGTCGTTGAAGAGGGATATACGCACATGCCGGAGGAGCAGAAGGAGAATGCGCGCATCCTGAAGATGCTGCAAGACCACAACTATGCGGGTGAGGTTATGGACGACGTGCTGAAGGACTTCTTTTTAGGCGGGAAGTGGGATGCGCTGGGGCACTCCACCGGCTAGGCCTTGGGCTTCCTTCCGCGCATCTTCGGCCCTTTTATGTCCGGGTATTGCTTGGAGAGCATGGGCCTGTTTGCGTATGGAAGGACTTCAAACGTGGATAGGATGGAATTGTAGAGATATGCGGCTTCTGCGGGGGTCCCTTCAATTCCTTTCACTGCTTCCCCTATGGATTGGTAGGATTTCCTTTTCCCTTTCGTGAGCGCTGCCGCCTTTGCGTCCAGTTTTGCCTTGTCCAGGCCCGCGAAATCAAATGCCTTCTTTACCAACGTTTCATTTATGCCCGCGAGTATTCCTGCTATCTCCCATTTCTGCATGTCCGGCTCAAGGAAGAGCTTCTTGATTGCGACCCAATCCTTGTATTTGGATACGAGGGAAATCCTGGTGCCGGGGGCGAAGAGCTTCGGCTGTATGGAGGACTGAGCCATGTCCGGGCGAATCTTCGGGCTGAAGCCGAACCTCCCCGGGAGCTTTGAGAAGAAATAGCACCCCGCCACGGAAATGAGGGCTGGCCTGTCGTCTATCGCGTCTTTGAACACTTCCCTTAAAGATTTGACCGAAAGGATTGCCGCACCCGCCTCCTTTGGGCCTTTCCCGGAATACTTGGAAAGGGCCTTGTCCAGTGCCTGGACTTCTATGCCGCTGTATGCGAATGTGAGGGCATCTATTTTCTCCGAGCAGTAAGAGATTGCGTATGCAACATCCTTCTCCGATGCGGAGGAGAAATCAAACGCGATTCCTTCCTTCAATTCCGGGAGCGAAACCTCCATTTTCAGTTCTTCAGGCATTCACTTGCACCTTTTGAGTATTTCCCTTGCTGTGATTAACCCCGTGGCGGCTGCTGGGATTATGCCGCCGGACACGCCCGCGCCATCCCCTGCGGTGAAGAGGTTCTTCACCTGCACGGTTTCCAATTGCTTTGTGATGTCCAATCTTATGGACTTGAATTTCACTTCCGGGGCGTACAGGAGGGTGGATTGGTCATTCACCCCTAGAATTACTTTTGCGAGCTGGTCCAGACCTTCTACTAAATCTTCTACTATCCTTGCGGGCATCGCCATCGCGATGTCGCCGGGGGTTACGTCCTTGTTCGTGGGCTCCACGTATGATTTGTTTATCCTTTCCCAGGTGGAGCGGTGGCCGGCTTTCAGGTCGCCCAAGCGCTGTACGATGGCTTTTCCTCCGCCTATTGTGGTCGCGAGCATGCAGATGGACCTTCCGTACTGGGTGGTGTTTTCCACCGGCTGCGTGAGGTTTATGCGGACGAGGAATGCGAAATTTGTGTTGTGCGACGTTTTGTTCTTCATGGAGTGCCCATTTACAGAGACAAATTTTCCATAGTTTTCGGTGATTACGAAGCCGCTGGGGTTTGTGCAGAATGTTCGGACGAAGTCGTCATACTTCTTGGTTCGGATGTGGAATTTGGGGTCCCAGCTTATCTTTGTGGTGTCCTCCATCACTTCGTCCGGAACTTCCACCCTTACCCCGATATCCAAGGGGCCGTAGCGGAAGCCGATTCCCTTCTTTTTTGCGAGGTCAAGGAGCCATTGGGAGCCCGCGCGCCCGGGTGCGATGATTACGTAGTCAGCCGGCAGTATTGACTCTTTTGTTCCTTTCTTTATTTTTACTCCGGTGACTTTCCCGTTCTTGATTATGAGGTCGGTTGCAGCGGTCTTTATGAGCACTTCCAGGCCAAAGGATTCCATCTCCTTGTTTATGGAGACGACCACGGAGGGGAGGACGTCGCTCCCTATGTGTTTTTGGCGGATGGGGATGTATTTCAGCCCCTCCTTCATTGCCCTGATTTCCAGTTTCCTTGCATCGGGGCTTATCTCTGCTTTTTGGCTTACGCCGTGCCTGGTGAATATGCTGTCTATATATGAGATTAATTCATCTGCCCTTGAGCGGGGGACGAATTCCATCAGGTCCCCGCCTATAAGTGGGTGGAGGTTCAGCTTTCCATCGGAAAAGGTGCCCGAGCCGCCCATCCCGGAGATGTAATTCTGGCCTGCGGAATCCTCCTGCGCTATTGCTTTCTTCCTCTCTTCAACGTCAAATCCGGCTTCCACTAAAGTGACTTCCTGCCCGTTCTTGGAGAGCTCGTAGGCGGCGAACATCCCCGCGGGGCCGCCGCCGATGACTACTATTTTGGACATGGGAACGTAGAAGGAAGTATAAGTTAGAGTTTAAATGGATTACGAACGCCATCAGGAGTAAGAATAACTCAAAACCGGACTGCCTTGAGAATCTATCATATACAGGGTATCACCATCATTATTCCAGATAGCGTTGCAGGCATAACCGCTGCTACACCAATACAATTGCGTAGCTGTATCTGCGCCACATCCAGTGTATAATGAAGCCGAGGAAGTATTTTGCAGGACGAAAGATGGGAAAACATAAGAATTCCGTGATGATGCATCCTTAACAGTCCACCCGGTCAGGTTGCACGGGCGAGAACAACTGTTAGTTATAACGACATACTCGCCATTCAGATTATCACAATCATTGCCTTCGGCATCAGAATTCAATTGAGAAATTGAAATGCAAGTATTGTTGCATAGCTCATCAACACCATCGCCATCAATGATTTCAGAGCTGGCGATATGATCCGTCGGTTCTTCTGCTGATGAGTTGGCAGTTTCGTTTTGTACGGGTTCTGTATCTGTGGATTGATTTTTTGTCTGCGAGGTATTCTGTGGCTCATAAACAGGAACTTCTGGTGCAGTTACAATACCTTCAGTTGTATCGTTTGCCGGGCGATTAGATGGCTGAGTGCAGCCGAATAAGAGGAATGCCAGGAACACTACAAGAATGTGAGGTTTCATGAAACAGTATCGGTAGTATGGCTTAAATGGATTCCGAACAGGAGAGATGTATGCGATAAGAAAACCCCCAATTTTGGTCCCGAAAGTAGTTTTTTAACCCTGCTGAGCGATGGAAGCGCATGGAAGCCGGGCAGCTCAAGAAGACTTTGGGATTCCTGCTTGTGGTCATCGCTTTCTTTGCACTTCCATTAGTTGCCGCAGGGACGATTTACTGGCCCGAGGCATGGATTATGGTGCTCATCTACCTCGCGTGGGCGCTCCCTGTGCTGATATGGCTGGGGAGGAACAACCCGGAATTGCTTAAGCAAAGGATGGACATCACAAGGAGGACGCAGGAGTGGGACAAGCTCATCCTCATCCTTGGGGTTATTTGCTATCTGGGATTTTTCGTTATCCCTGGGCTGGATTTCAGGTTCGGATGGTCTGAGATGCCCGTTTATCTGGAAATAGCGGGGTTCGTGGGGATGGTTCTTGCGTTCTCGGCGATGTTCCTGGTGATGAGGGAGAACACTTATCTGTCCAGGGCTGTGGAAGTGCAGGAGGGGCAGAAGGTAATCACGACCGGGCCGTACAAGTATGTGCGGCATCCGCTTTATGCGGCGATGCTCGTCTATTGCATCTCTGTGCCGGTGTCGCTGGGCTCATATTATGGAATTATACCTGCCCTGGGGATGGTTGCGCTGATGCTTGTGCGCACCTCCAGGGAGGACAAGTTCCTGCACGAGAATCTGCCTGGGTACGAGGAATACGCGCAGAAAACGAGGTACAGGCTGGTGCCGGGAGTCTGGTAATAGTTTTTTAAACCCTCTCCGGCAAATAAACAGTTACCACCGATGAAGTGGCGATAGCCCTGCAAGGCGGGGCTAAATGAATAACGAGGTGCAAATATGCCAAGTTATGTGAAATTTGAAACACCAAAGGAAGTAGTGGATGGGGTGCTTGAGGCGCTCTCGGTCGCCAAGGACTCTGGCAGGATTAGGAAGGGCATAAACGAGACCACCAAATCCATAGAGAGGAAGGCGGCGAAGCTTGTTGTGATTGCCTCTGATGTGGAGCCCGAGGAGATTGTCATACACATCCCCATGCTCTGCGAAGAGAAAGGCATACCCTACGTGTATGTGCCGACCAAGGCGGACCTTGGGAAGGCGGTGGGCATCCCTGTCCCGACCTCAACCATAGCGTTGGAGGACGCGGGCGGCGCTAACGAGATTCTCAATAATGTGCTGAAGAGGCTCCCGAGGCCGAAGATAGAGGAGAAGAAGCACGAGGCCCCGGCAAAGGCGGAGGCGAAGCCGGCTGAAGCGGCGCCTGCGGCCGAGGGCGAGAAGAAGCCCAAGAAGGCGAGGAAGCCCAAGGCCAAGAAGGAAAAGGCACCGGAAGCCGAAGCTGCGCCAAATGAGGGGAAGCCTGCCGAAGCTCCTGCTGAAGAGAAAAAGGAGTGAGCTGAATGGCAGACGCGGTAGCTGCGGAAATCATGGAGGTCAAGGCCAAGACGGGAGTCTATGGCGAGATCTACCAGGTTCTCTGCAAGGTCCTTGAAGGCAATGAAGCCGGAAGGGTCATCCTCAGGAACATAAAGGGCCCTGTGAAGAAGGGCATGATAATCATGCTCATAGAGCCCGAGAGGGAGGCCAAGGAGATAAGGACGAGGTGATTGCTGTGGCAAGCTGTTCATTCTGCGGAATAGACATCCCGAAAGGAAGCGGCCGGCTCTACGCTAAGAGGGACGGGACGCTCTTTTACTTCTGCTCATCCAAGTGCATGAAAAACCAACTAAAATTGGGAAGGGTGGGCAAGAAGGTAAAGTGGGCGAAGAAGACAAGGAAGGCGTGAGCGCATGGAAAGGACGCTGATACTGTTCAAGCCGGACGTGCTCCAGAGGGGGCTCCTCGGGGAAATCATAACCCGGTTTGAGAAGAAGGGCCTGAAGATTGTGGGGCTGAAGATGCTGAGGATGGGCCCTGCGGTCGCGAAGGAGCACTATGCGCACCTTGCCGCTAAACCGTTCTACCCCGGACTGGAGCACTTCATGACGCACCACCCGGTAGTTGCGATGGCGGTGGAGGGCGTGGAGGCGGTGGAGGTCGGGAGGAAGCTCGCGGGTGCGACGAATGCCAGAAAAGCGGAGGCAGGCACCATACGCGGGGACTTCTCAAACTCCACGAGCAGGAACGTGATACACGCATCCGACTCTCTGGAAACCGCGCAGAAGGAAGTGGCGAGGTTCTTCAGGGGGGAGGAACTCTTTGACTACGGGATGGCCCTCCACGAGTACTTTTACGCGGAAGACGAGCTGAAATAGGCTCTTCCCTTATTTTTCTATTTCTTCTCCCACAGCATCTGCTTCATGTGATAAGGGGCATTGAAATAAGGAAGCATCATTACCAGGGGTATCAGCAGGTAAACCAGGCCGGCGAGGCTGGGGTTGACGAAGCCGGCACCTATGGAAACAAGCGAGATTGCCGGCACTACGAGGCACCTCCTCTTGCCCATTACCATGTGCTCCTTGCTTACGTCCTCGCGTAGGAGTTGGCCGTGCCTGGCCGCATACCACCAGTTGAGGTAGAGGAAGGAGCCAAGGATGAACATATTGAGGCCGAATATGGTCCAGGCGATGGAGTCGTCGCTGTAATCGCCCACAAGTGAGGTGGTGAAGGGGACCAGGGCGACGAACATCAGGAAAATGATGTTTATCCACGTGTGCTTGTGCTCGGTCGCCTTCAGCATATGGAATTCCTTTGAGTGGTTCATCCAGAAGCTCGCGAGGAGCAGGAAGGCAATGGCGTAATTCAGGAACCTATGCCACTCATGGAAAATCAGGTCCTTGAGCTCGGCATTGGGCATGTAACCGTTTTCGCCCGGGTCGTCCGGCATGGCTATGGAAAGGACGAGCAGCGTCATGGCGAAGGCGAATATGCCGTCCGTGAGCGCTTCCAGCCGGGTTGTGGCAAGCCAATGCTTTTCATCCACCATGGGGGAGGAATGGATTATTATGTTTTAAATGCTTTCCAGGCTCAGCGCACGCGCCCGTAGCAGTTGCCCGCCTTCCCAAGAAGGTACATCGCGCGCACGGAGTCCAGGCTGCTGGAGAGGATTGCCGCGAAGAGGTAGGCGGAGGCCGCGGAGCAGTACTTTTCCATTATGAAGTAATTGTCTCCGGACTTTTCAAAAAGGATGGAGGAATTCTTCGCGTCCATTTCGCGGGAGAGCTCCGCGGCAGAGGAGAAAAGGCGCGCGGCATCCAGGTGGTCGCCGGACTTCAGCTTCTGCTCTGCTGCGGCGGTGATGACCGAGACGCTCCTCTGGAGGGACTCCTCGCCCGAATGCAGGCGGTCGGAGGATGCGAATGATGCCGCCGCGTCCTCCTGCGAGCCCGCCTTCCCGTAGCACTCTGCCGCCTTCCTGAGGAGTACGGATGCCCTTTCAGTGTCTTCCCTGAAGAGGAGGACTGCGGAAAAAGAATAGGCGGAGGCCGCGCGGCAGTTCCGCCCGGACCTTGTGAAAACGTCCCCGGCCCGTTCAAACAGCACCGCGGACATGAGGGGCTTCGGCTCGCGGAGCAGGATTGCGGCGGATAGGAAGGCGCTGGCCGCGGAGGCAAGGTTCCCGGATTCCAGCTCCATGCTGGCAATCTCAAGGAGAGCCGGGACCACTTCCCGGATTATCTTCGCCTCACCCCCTCCAAGGCGGGCCGCGGAGGAGAAGGAGAATGCCGCGTCCTCGTATTTTCCGGATTTCAGGAAATATTCGCCGGCTTTCAGGTAGAATCCCGATGCTATCTGGAGGGAGATGTGCATGGAGACGTAGGCGGCGGAGAAGAACGCGCGCGCTGCGGAGAAGTAGCTTCCGGACTTCAGCTTGGATTCGGCGGTTGCTGCGAGGAGGGCGACCGGCGTGTAGCTGATCGGGGTGTTCACGGCGCCCAGCTTTATGGCGGAGGAGAAGGCAATTGCGGCTCCGAGGTAGTCCGCGGATTTTGCCATGCTCTCGCCCGCATCCAGGAGCGTGGCCGCCGCCTTTGCAGGATGCCTTGCGGAAATCATGGACGCGGCGGAGGAATAGGAAGTTGCGGCGGAGCCGTGCATGCCCGCCTCGCGGTAATTGTCGCCTGCCGCTATGAAGAGGGCTGGGGCGCCTTTTGGGTTGGTGAGCTCGGAGAGGGAGGCGGCGGAGAAAAGGAGCGAAGCGGCTTGGGCGGGGTTGCCCGAGCTTTCCTCCCTGCGTGCCTCAAGGATGAGGGCGGGCAGCGCCTTTTTGCACAGGGCCGCGGATTTCTTCGGCTCCACCGCGAACGCGTGGGAATATGAGGAGCGGACACCCTGCTGGTTCCGGGATTTGGAATAGTCCTCCGCAGCGCGGAAGAAGATCCCCACGGATTTTTTGGGCGAGGTTTCGGCGGCGATTGTTGCGGCTGAGAACAGCGAGGCGGCGGCGCGGCTGTACGCATCAACCAGATTGCGGGTTTCCTCGGGCTGGGGCGCAAGGCCCTCGCCCACGCCCTCGTATAATGCCGCGGCCTTCTCGTGCAGCGCCTCCGCCCTGGGGAAGTCGTGCAGCTCCTCGTAGATGGCGGCTGCGGCGGCATAGCTCTCAGCTGCCTGGCTTTTGGAGAATATTGACTCGTAATGCTCCGCCTCGCTTTCCAGTTTCCGCGCCTCCCCCCTCTTCTCCACGAATGTGAGCGCCGGCTCCCTGAATACGAAGCCTATGTCCTCTGGCGGCTTCCTCATCTCCACCTCTATTGCACGGAATGGGGGCTTGCGGCCTGCGCGTATTTCCACGCGCCTTGCCGGCTTCGGCACTCTCTTTGCCATGCGGAAGCTTCATTGGTGCAGGATAAAAAGCTTGAGCATACCACAATCGTGGAAGTTCGCAACGGCTATCGTAGAACGTGGTACATTATATAATTTTACGAAGTAATCAGCGTATGCGGGGTGTGCGGCATGAAAGATGGCAGCGGGAGCTGGGGCAGCGCATCACCGCGAAGCAGGTTTTCAGGAGGCACGGGGAACTGGCGGCGGCGAAGGGGCTGACCGACGGGCTTGTGGGGATGATTGATGCCGCTTACCCGATAGCGATTACCCGCCATTACGCAAAGCGGATAGACTGGAGCAATCCGGACGACCCGCTGCTCCGGATAGTGTTCCCGGACGCGGAGGAGCTCCGCGCGGATGGTTTCGGGGACCAGAGCGGAGAATGGATAAGCACGAGGAAGACCGGGGTTCCGGGCTTGCAGCACAAGTACGGGCCGACCGCGCTACTCATGGTTGCGGGGACGTGCGCGGCGTACTGCAGGTACTGCTTCAGGAGGAGGGTGGTCGGGACGGAGAATGAAACCGCCCTGGACCTGGGGGCCGCATTCAGCTACATAGCGCGGCACCGCGAGATAAACAACGTGCTGCTCACTGGCGGGGACGCGTTCATGGCAAGCAATTTCCGGCTCGCGGAGATACTTGGGCGGCTCAGGCAGATAGGGCACGTCGGCGTCATACGCCTCGGGACGAAGATGCCCGTTTATCTTCCGTCGCGGTTCTCGGACCCGGAACTGCTCAGGATACTGGAGAGCCACAGCTCCGCGGGGAAAAGGGTGTGCGTGGTTTCACACATAGACCATCCGGGTGAGCTGGATTCGCAGGCGCAGGAGGCCCACGCGAAGCTGATGGGCGCAGGGGTGCACCTCCGTTCCCAGAGCGTGCTCATGAGGGGGGTGAACGATTCCCCGGAGACGCTCGTGGAGCTTTTCAGGGGGATAACGGACGCCGGGATTGCGCCGCATTACCTCTTCCAATGCAGGCCTGTGAAAGGCGGCACGCATTTCGCGCTTCCGCTGATTGAGGGGTATGGGATTGTGGAGGAGGCCAAAAGGCACCTTTCGGGGCTGGCGAAGAGCTTCCGCTTCATCATGTCCCACGTGAGCGGGAAGATGGAAATGGTTTCCGTGGAGAGGAGGGGGCGGGATACGTTCGCCGTGTTCAAGTACCACCAGGCGAGGGACCCCAGGTTCCTGGGTTCGTCCATACTTGTCACATACCGCGAAAAATCGTTCTGGCTTGACGGGGTGTTCGGGCAGCCGCACCAGATAATCGCGGGCGGCGAGGCGGCGCAATATGCAATTACGCAGGCCCGGCTCCTTGCCTCCGGGAATTAGGTCTTTAAACTCTTTCTCATGAAATTACGGAAGAGGGTTTCTATGATATTGCCGAAACAGCACATACTGTCCTCCGCGATTGTGTCGGAGTTCATCGGGGATTCGCAGTTCCAGCCCGCTGGGGTGGACATGACCCTGAAGAAGGTGCTTGCGTTTTCCAACCCAGGAAGCATAGATTTTGACAACAAGGAGAGGCGGATTTCGGAGACGCACGAGGTTCCGTTTGAGGATGAGTGGGTGCACCTTGCGCCCGGATGCTACAAGGTGGTGTTCAACGAGTATGTGAAGATTCCTTCGGATGCGGCTGCGCTCTGCTTCCCGCGCTCTTCCCTGCTGAGGTGCGGGATGGCGCTGGAATGCGCGGTGTGGGACCCCGGGTACGAGGGCAGGAGCGAGGCGCTGCTTGTCGTTTCCAATCCGCACGGCGGCAAGTTCAGGAGGAACGCGAAAGTTGGGCAGCTCGTGTTCTTGAAGCTTGCGGAGACGGCGAAGGAACTTTATTCTGGGAAATACCAAGGAGAAAATAAATGAGGGATTTCAACTGGCCTTATCTTGCGCCTTCTTCTGGGATTGGCGGGGAGATAAAATTTGATGCGGATTCCTTCCTTGTTGAGGAGATAATGGAGGACGGGACGGTGCTGGAGGAAGGAAAGAAGGTTGATGGGGCCGGGGTTGAAGGGAAATTCTCCCACTTTGTGCTTGAGAAAAAGAACTGGACCACTGCTGCCGCGGTGAAGGAGATTTCGGGAAGATTGCACGTGGGGCAGAGCAGGTTTGATTATGCCGGGACGAAGGATAAGACTGCTGTTTCGGTGCAGCTGATGTCGGTGTTTGACATCCCCCCGGATAAGGTTCTTGCGGTGAAGGCAAAGGACATTACCATTTTAGGGGCGTGGAGCGCCCCTGGGAAGGTGAAGATGGGGGATTTGCTGGGGAACAGGTTTACCATCGGATGGAAAGGGGAAAACGCAGAGGCGAACGAGAGGGTTTCAGCCATCCATCTGGAACTAGGCGGGAGATTTCCGAACTATTTCGGGCCGCAGAGGTTCGGCAGCACAAGGCATAATACCCATATAATAGGGGAGATGATGGTCGCGAGGCAGTTTGAGGAGGCGGCCATGGAATTCCTTTGCGCCACGGGAGGGGAGCTTAATGAAAAGAGCGTGGAGGCGAGGAAGGCGC
The DNA here is from genome assembly GCA_028686985.1 of Candidatus Iainarchaeum sp. Classification (GTDB taxonomy): domain Archaea; phylum Micrarchaeota; class Micrarchaeia; order Anstonellales; family Bilamarchaeaceae; genus CAIXOA01. The sequence continues at coordinate 39,990 of JAQUBA010000006.1, read as the reverse complement.
TCTCGGAGCACATGGATTTTGCGCGTGCGCTTGCGGAATTCCCGAAGTACCTCCGGCCGGAGAGGGCGATGCTCTCCTGGCTGGCGAAATCCGCGAATGATTTCATCGGGGCGTTCAGGCAGCTGCCCCGGCCCACGCTTCTGATGTTCGTGCATGCGTTCCAGTCCTATTTGTTCAATGAAATGGTTTCCGAACGGGTAAGGGAGGGGGAGATGGCGCCGGAAGAGGGGGAGTATTTCTGCTCGGAGAGGGGCGGATTCCCGGTGATTGAGGAAAAAGGGGATTCTTGGCTTTGCGGAAGGATAGTGGGTTATGAAACCAAGCCGAATGCACGTGAGCTGGAAATATTGGAAAGGCATGGGATTTCGCCGCGGGATTTCAAGATAAAATCAATTCCAGAGGTTAGTTCAAAGGGGGCATATAGGACTATCATGGCTCCATATGTGGGCTTCTCATTTGCGGAGAATAAGTTCAGGTTCTCCCTGCCTTCGGGAAGCTATGCGACTTCTCTTCTTAGGGAATTTATGGACGCGAAGGCAAGTTTATAAACAGTTTTCAACGTAGAATAGGATTACGACCACGTTACTTACGTGGTTGTGGGTTTTTGGGCTCCTTTTTGCTTCCGGGCGGAGCGAGGATACCCAAAGGCAGAGCCGAACCGAGCCCCTGGTGGCGAGGTGAGGCGAGAAAAAAGGAGAGCAGGGGTGGCGGAGCGGCCAAACGCGCTAGGTTGAGGGCCTAGTGGCTTAGTGCCTACGCGAGTTCGAATCTCGTCCCCTGCATTTCTATTTTTCCGGGAGGGACTAAATCATTTATAAGGGTTGCATGCCTTCCATCAGCATGTACAAACGCGCTGGGATTCTTATCATATCCGTGGTTTTGCTTGTTCTTTTTGGATGCGCTTCGCCGGGCCCGGGGCCCATGGACGGGAACGACACGGACGCACACGGCTGCATAGGGTCCGCGGGATATGTGTGGTGCGATTATTCGCAGCAGTGCATACGGCCGTGGGAGGAGAATTGCACAAGCCCGGACGGGCTCTCTGCGCAGGCGGACGCATTATATGCAGATTATTCATTCACAGCAGCGAACGGTTTGTACAGCCAGGCGAGGGAGGAATACCTTGCCGGGGGGAATGCGGAGGGGGCCAGGCGCTCGCTTGACAGGATAAACAGCATGAACAGGATATTGATGGAGTTCCAGTACACGAACGAAAGCGCGGTGTATCAACAGATATCTGAAGTGCTTCCCAACGCATCGCAGGAGCAGATGCGTGCCTGGCTGAGCACGCAGTACCTTATGATAGACGGCACGCCGCATTATTTCTATTCTGCGGGAGACAACGTGCTGTTCAGCAACACGCAGGTAAAGCGGCAGATGCTGCGCGAGTCAAACAGGAGCAACGTGATGACCGAACTTTTTGATTCGGTCCTAGAGGGCATGGATGGCGCCCACCCCACGCCTTATTCCAATCCAGTGAATTACACCGGGGTGGAAAACCTGTACATACCGCGTTCAGAGCTGCCGGCGTCCGGAGTGCTCAGGCTATGGATGCCCGTCCCTATAGATACTGATTCGCAGAAGGATGCGAGAGTGGTTTCCATAACACCGGATGATTACCTGGTGGGCGCCCCAACCACTGATGGGGACATCGGGCTGGCATACATGGAAGTACCGCTTGAGAACCTGGGCGGGGACCTCAACATCACCATCGTTTTTGCATTCACTTCCTACGAGCAGCATTTTGAGATAGACTCCGGGAACGTGGGGGAGTACGATACGGAAAGCGGGCTTTACCAAAAGTACACGGGCTCCTCGGAAAACATAGTTGTAAGCCCGGAGGTGAGGGAACTGGCGCTTGAGGCGGTGGGCAACGAGACGAACCCCTACCTGCAGGCAGAGAAGCTCTATTGGTTCGTCATAAACACTACGGAATACCATTTTGTGCCGCACGTCACCCTGAGCGAGCTGGGCATCCCGGAGTCAGAGTATGCGAGGGTAAACCACATAGGCGACTGCGGGACGCAGAGCATGTATTTCTCGGCGCTGGCGCGGTCCATAGGGATACCTGCGAGGGCGAGCGGCGGGTACCAGATGTTCGGGGGAGGGACGGGCTCCCATTTCTGGGCGCAGTTCTACCTCCCGAATTACGGCTGGGTGCCTGCGGACGTCACCGCGGCGGAAGCCGCCGACTGGGTGTATGAGCCCTCGGACGCGGCCAACCATGCGGTGAAGGGGTTCTTCTTCGGGAACCTGGACGTGACGCGGTTCGTGATACAGGACGACGTGGACCTGCCCGTGGCGCCTCCGGCGCAGGGAAGGGTGTTTTTCCCGATGGTGAGGCAGTTCCCGGCCGCCGAGCTGGACACGGATGATGACGACATAGGCGCGGTTGTGGCAGGCTCGTTCACGATAAAAGTCAGCCCCGCATGAGCCGGCATGCGGATTTACGCAATCGGTTCAATCATTCGGTGGGCTTGCCGTCGTATTCCTCGGGCATGTCCTCCGCCTCCTTCTTCGTGTGGCGGACGGTCTTGTCAATGTGCTCCGGGGGCGAATAGATCGTGTAGAGCTTGAGCTCGGTGCTGCCGGTGTTTACTACATTGTGCTGGGCGCCCGCGGGAACGATTGCGCAGTCCCCGTCTTTTACCTTGTGCATGGCGCCATCTATGAAAACCTTGCCCTCCCCTGACTCGAACCTGAAGAACTGGTCTATGTGGAGGTGTACTTCCATGCCGATTTCCTCGCCCGGCCTGAGGGACATCAGCACGAGCTGGCTGTGCTTGCCCGTGTAGAGGACGCGCCTGAAATCGGCGTTCTTCTCCGTCAGATCCTCAATGTCCGCGACATATCCTTTCAATGCCATGCAAACCACCAATCTGGTAATGCAAACCAGATTTTAAATCATAGCCGCATTCGGATTTAAGAAGCTTTTTGCGCAAAGCCATGCGAAAGCGGGGAAATTGATGTTATGATGACCGATCTGGCATTGTTTTTGGCCTCGCTTTTCGTCCTTATAAAAAGTGCGGAGTACGCGGTATGCTACTCCTCAAAGATAGCGAGGGCGTTCAGGATTTCCGAGTTCGTAGTGAGCTTTTTCATAGTCGCCTTCATATCCTGCTCCCCGGAGGCGACGGTCTCGATAATCTCTGCAATCAACGGGGTGCCGGAGTTCGGGCTGGGGGCATTGCTCGGCTCCAATGTCGCGGACCTCGCCCTTGTTTTCGGGGTGGTTGCGCTGTTCTCCGCGAACGGGGTGAAGGTGAAGAGCCAGATAGTGAGGAACGACCTGTTCTACCTTGTGCTGCTCCTCGTGCCGATAATCCTGGGCTTTGACGGCCATCTCTCAAGGGAGGACGGCGTCGTGCTCATCCTCAGTGGCGCGGCTTTCCTGGCGACCCTTGCAAGGCAGAGCCGGCTTTTCAGGAGGAAGTTCAACCACGCAAGGAACCACGGGTGGGCGAAGAACTTTGTCCTGCTTGTGCTCAGCCTGGCGTTCCTGGTCGCGGGCGCGTATTACACTGTGAAATTCGGGATAGATTTTGCGAATGATATCAATATACCCCCGTTCCTGGTCGCCCTCACGATGGTTTCCATAGGGAGCTGCATGCCTGAGCTGATATTCTCATTGAAAGCCGTGAGGACCGGGCACGACGCGCTCGCCCTCGGGGATATCCTCGGGAACGTAATCATAGACGCGACAATACTGATCGGGGTCATCTCCCTGATAAGCCCATTTGATTTCAACCCCAGCATAGTGCGCGTCACGGGAGTGATGATGTTCTTCGCCGGCGCGCTCGCGGTGACGTTCATAAAATCTGGGAAAGTGCTGACGAGGGTGGAGGGGTTGCTCCTCCTGCTTTTCTACCTGTTATCGCTGGCGGTGGAATTCTGGATGAACGGGGTATTTTAGGAAAAAGAAGGGATGGCCCGCATCGCGCGGCTCATGCCCGGCGGTCATCTCTTTTTACGGGACAGGGCCAACATCGTAACCGCGCCAATCGCGGCCCCGACTCCGGCTGCAATCATAAGCGCCTTTGCCGGGTCCTTATGTATGTGCTTGTTTACCTCCCTCTCCGCAGCATTGAACTTTGCCTTTGCTGAGGCAAATGCCTTCTTTGCAGCCGCTTGGGCCTGTTTTTTGGCATCAGGTTTTGTTTTGCTCATTTTAACACCTTATTTCTTCATATGCATCAAATGCAGGGCATATAAAGGTTTTGCTGGGCTGGCTGAAAAAAATAGGATAAAGGAAAAAAGGATCATTTCTGTTCCATGCGGGCGAGGGCCTTCTCAAACTGCATCTTGTAGTAGAGGCCCAGGAAGATGAGTACAACGCCGCCAACCATGGCGCCCGCGCCCTTTAACCCGACAATGGTGTCAAGGAAGGAGCCGAGCCCGAACACGAACAGTATCATGCCGACCCCGTAGAACAGGGAGCTGAACACGAGCGCTGGGACGACCTCCCTCATCATCGCCGCCATCTTCGCCACGATGAGGTCAACCTTCTCGTTTATCCTGTCCGAGGTCTCGTCCACGATGTCGTTTATGGACGCCTGCACTATGTTGGACAATATGTCCTTGAATACGTCAAGCATTTCAATCCCTCCTCCTTCCGCCGCTGATAATGGCGCCTATCGCGATTCCCGCAGTGAAAGCGACCGCGAGGTAAAGAAGCGGGCGCTTCTTCACGTCCACCTCAAGCGCCTCAAGGTCTATGCTGGAAAGCTTCTCCTCAAGGCTTTGCACGGCCCTTCCGGCCTGCCTTTCCACCGCCTTCCCCCTCATGGCGACCTTTTTTTCAAGGGCGCCCTTGTTGAATTTCACAGAAAGGATTTTTTCGTCATCCTTGGCCAATAAATCACCAGGGGGGTAGGGAAGCCGAGGTTTTAAAGGATAACTGCACCGCTCAGCTCTCAATCCTTCCGAACATGTAGCTGGCGGCCAGCGTGCAGAGGATGAGGAAGCCGGAGAGCACTGCGACGCACGTGAGGGGCGGGATTGAGGACGTGCCTATGAGGAAGAAGCGAAGCGCCTCCACGGCGTATGTGAGCGGGTCCAGGTATGAGATTGTGCGGACTATTTCAGGCGCGGTGGAGAGCGGGAACATCGCCCCGGAGAGGAAGAATATCGGCATGATGAGGAAATTGGAGATGAGCTGGAAGCCGTGCATATCCTCCATGGTGCAGGCGAGGGTTATTCCCAGGGAAACGAAGGCGGTGGAGACGAGGGCCATCAGCAGGATTACCAGGACCATGCTGGAGAGGTCCAGCTGGACGCCGATGAGGAGGGCGATTATGAGCATCAAGAGGCCCTGGATTACCGCGGTGGTGGCGCCCCCTAAAGATTTGCCTATCACTATGGAGGTGCGGCTTACTGGCGCGACCAGGGTTTCCTTGAGGAAGCCGAACTGCCTGTCCATTATGACGATTACTCCTGAGAAAACTGAGCCGAAGAGCAGGACCATCCCCAAAATGCCTGGGGTCATGAACTGGAGGTAATTGGTGCCTCCTCCCGGAAGCTGGAACACTCCGTTCAGGCTTGCGCCCACAACTGCAAGAAGGAAGAAGGGCATGCCCAGGCTGCCTATGATGCGGCTCTTGGAACGGTAGAAACGGATGAGCTCGCGCTTCCACATGAAATAAATCGCAGTGAGCTCGTGGTGCATCATCTCATCCTCCTTGCGCGGACCCTCCCGCGTATCCCTTCATTTGTTGAGGCCTCCTCCTCGCGGATTGTCTTTCCGGTGTAATGGAGGAACACGTCATCAAGCGTGGGCTTGTGCAGGACTATAGAAGCGATATGGACCCCTTTCCTGCTCGCAAGCTCCACTATCTTCGGGATTTTCTTTTCCCCGTGGTCAACGTAGAGGGTGAGGCTTCCGTTGTGGGCTTTAGGCTTCCCCTTGCAGCCGAAATCCTTCAGGAGCGAGCAGAGCTTTTTCGCATGCCCGGTCTCTACAAGGATGGAGTCCCCCCCGAGCGAGTTCTTCAGGTCCTCGGTCTTCCCGATGGCGATTATTTTCCCGTGGTCCATTATTGCGACGCGGTCGCAGAGCGAGTCCGCCTCGTCCATGTAGTGGGTGGTGATGAGGACCGTGATGCCGTGCTCCTTCTTGAGCTTCTTTATGTATTCCCAGATATGGTTGCGGGTCTGGGGGTCAAGCCCTATGGTGGGCTCGTCAAGGAACAGCACCTTCGGGTAATGGATGAGGCCGCGGGCGATTTCCAGCCGCCTGCGCATGCCGCCTGAGAAGGTCTTCACCACCGCGTGGAGGCGGTCCTCCAGCTCCACCATCCTTATGACCTCCTTTATGCGCGCCTCCCTTTCCTTCTTCTCCACCCCGTACATCGCGGCGTGCAATTCCAGGTTTTCGTAGGCCGTGAGCTCCTCGTCAAGGGACTGGTCCTGGAAGACTATGCCTATGCTCCTGCGGACGTCATCGGGGTTTTTTACGATGCTGAAGCCGTTCACAGATGCCTTCCCGGAGGTGGGCTTCTTCATCGTGACGAGCATGGAGATGAGCGTGGTCTTTCCCGCGCCGTTCGGGCCGAGGAGGGCGAATATCTCCCCCTCGGATACGCTGAAGGATACGGAATCCACCGCGGCTAGGGAGTTGAACCTCTTCGTAAGGTTGTTGATTTGGATTATCTCCATTGCAAAGCCTGTGGATTAGATGAAAGAAAGGGTATTTATTTGCGACTAAAATCATTGGTTCCTTAGGAGTATTGCGGGGCATACCCTTGTGACGCCCCGCATCTTCTTCGTGTGGGAGATGAGCCTGCAAAGCTCCTTCTGGTCCTTGCACCAGGCCTCAAACATGAGCATGTGGTCCCCGGAGGAGAGGGATACGTACTTTACGTTCCTCACCCTCCGGAGAGCCCCATATATTTCGGGGAGAAAACCGGGATCGGTGTCCATCCCTATTATGGCCACGGAATTGTAGCCCAGGACGGCAGGGTCTACCTTTATGGTGAAGTGCTGGATTATCCCCGATTCCTCCAGGTTCTTCACCCTCTTGCGGACCGCGGCCTCGGTTATGCGGAGGCGCCTTGCCAATTCTACGAAAGAGGTGCGGGAATCCGCGATGAGAGCATTAAGGATGATTTCATCCCTTTCGTCCATAGTTCGTTTTACGAACCAAATAGTTTTTAAAACGAACCTATTAACAACCTGGACGGTGGTTGGGATGACCAAGATGCTGGAAGTCTATAAGTGCGGGGTTTGCGGAAACATTGTTGAGGTCCTGCATGCGGGGGTTGGGAAGCTGGTTTGCTGCGGGCAGGAGATGAACCTGCAGGCGGAGAAAACTGCGGATGTGGGGAACGAGAAGCACGTGCCTGTGGTGGAAAGGACTGAGAAGGGGGTCCTGGTGAAGGTTGGGGCCGTGCCGCACCCGATGGAGGAGAAGCACTACATTGAATGGGTGCAGGTGGTTGCGGACGGGAAGAGCTACAGGAAGTTCCTTAAGCCGGGGGACAAGCCCGAGGCGGAGTTTGAGATTAATGCGGAGAATATTGTTGCGAGGGAATACTGCAACATACACGGGCTGTGGAAGGGCGGGGGTTAGTAATATATAGATTATCTGCAAAATCCCGGCATGGAGGTTTCCGTAGGCGGGAAGAGCATAGGGCTGGACTGCAATTCCGGGGAGGTTTCGTTCCTTTCCCATGCGCACGGGGACCACGTTTCTGGTTTTAAGAAGAAGGAAAGGATCATTGCGAGCGAGGAGACGCTCGCGCTCGCCGGCTTCGGGGCGGAGCGGCATTCGGAGGAATGGATCCAGCTGCTGGATGCGGGGCATATTCTGGGTTCCAGGCAGATGTATGCGGAATTGGACGGGGAGAGCGTTCTCTATACCGGGGATTTTAGAGTAAAAAATGGGATATTTGGCAAGGGAGCTGCGGCTAAAGAAGCGGACCGGCTGGTTGTGGAATGCACGTACGGGGACCCGAGGTTCAAGCTTCCTGACCCTTTTGAGGTTTATTCGCAGATTGGGAAGTGGGTGAAAGAGAATTCAGGGAGCATAATGCTTATTGGGGCGTATAATCTGGGAAAGGCGCAGGAAATCATACGGGTGCTGAATGAGTATTCTTCTATCGTGCCGGTGGTTATGCAGGAGAGCGAGAGGTTCTCATCCGTGTATGCGAAGTATGGGATTGGATTGGAGAGGGCGGTGGTGGGGACTCCGGAAGCGGAGGAAGTAATGAAAGGGGGGTTCGTGGCGATTGTGCCCCCAAAGTTGGCGAACAGGGGGTTTGCGAGGAAATTAGGCGATGCATTTGGGAGGCGGGCGCTTTGTGCGGTTGCTACTGGATGGGTGATGAGCATGAGGCACAATGCGGATGCGGCTTTCCCGTTGAGCGACCATGCGGACTTCTATGACATAGTGGGATACATGGATGCGGTGAATCCGAAAAGGGTGGATTTCGTCCATGGGGACGGAACCCATTTGGAGAAGAAGCTCCAGCAGAAGCTGGGTAAGTAATTAAAAAGGGTTTTGCGGCTTTTACTATTGCGAAAGCAGGCAGGACTATTGTTCTGTCTTATTCGGCCACGATGGTGTAGCGGCAGCACGGGGGCCTGTGGAGCCCTTAGCCCGAGTTCGAATCTCGGTCGTGGCCTCGCGAAAAAAGTGTTATTAATCTAATTACGGATGGTGTGGCATGAAATTCACGGTGGATTATTCGTTCAGGGGGAGGGACGGGAAAACCGAAGGCGGCGAGGAAGTGCCGCTGGAACTGGATGAGAAAAGCATCAAGGTGTTCCCCAGGTCCGGGGCGGCCCTGAGGTTCACCATCCGCGAGATAAGCGGCATCGCCGTGGAGGGGTACCGCATCAAGGTGGCGCTGGGGTCCGGCGAGCTCCTGGAGATCTTCAATGCGGGCCACCAGTTTGAGGATATAGTGCGGGTGATGAAAAAATTCCGGACCACCAGCAGCATCAAGGACAGCCTGATGAACGAGGCGGTGAAGAAGGCGAACCTGCACGCGGATTTCTCCTATGCTGGGGCGGACGGGAAGGAGAGCGCGAAGGGGGAGTGCGAGTTCCGCATTTATGAAACAGGGATTGTGGTGATTCCGGAGGGCGGAGAGCCCATGAGGATAGACTACAGTACCATCTCAACCATAGAGGAAAAGGGGCATGATATAACCATAACGAGGGAGAGCGGGGAGAAGCTGACGCTCTTCAGGCTGGGCGAGCAGTTCGGCCTGGTGGGGAACACAATCTCCGGAGCGCTGAACGCGCTGTCGGCCGCGCTGCAGGAGATGCTCGGCGAAATGCTGCCTTCCGCGGACCCTGCGATAATCAGGCAGGCGTCAAAGCTGATGAAGGACGGGAAGGCGGTGCCGAAAGCGGAGCTGGACAAGGTTTCGCCGGAATTCTGGCTGAACCTGGAGAAGAAAATCAGCAAGATGGGGATAAAACAGGAGTACGAATTCCTGAAAGGCATAGGCCAGAAGGACAGGATGTGCGTGGGGATAAAGAGGGGGCTGATGGGCGGCTTTACGGGCGAATACTTATGGCTCCTCGTCCCGGTCTACGGCACGGACCCGAAAAAGCCGGGGAATGCGGTCATCATGGAATCCATAACCACCGCGGAGGAAGCGGCGGCAAGAGGCGCCGGGGCAGCCGCTGCAGCCGCGCCCGGGACATCGGGGAAGGCCACTTATTTTTTCAGGATTTGCGGGAGGGGGGAATACGCGGAAAAGAGGAGCATGAAGGAGCTCGACGGGATGTGCGGCGGCTTCATAAAAAAGCTGAACGCCTGCATGATTGCGACTAACTTCAGGCGCGAGCCGATTTACCTCACGGAAAAGAAGCTTGAGGACGGGAAGTATGAGCATTACAGGGAGGCGATAGCGAGGTCGCAGGACCTGCAGATGCTGAGGAGGCATTTCATAGGGAAGGTCGCCCACAACGCTCCGGACACGTGGAAGGAGAGTGTGATGGCCGTGCTGGAGTTCAACGTGAGCGTGGAGGACGACCTGCTGAAATGGAGCAGGAAGGGCGCGGTCATCGGGGAGGAAGCGGGCGAGGAGGAGCAGGTGGCCTCGGAGAGGGACATGGCTGTGGAGTCCAGCGAGAACGACGAGGATATGGTGCAGAAGGATATGTAGGTTGAATTGGAAGGCCTACTGCCCTTCCGGCCAGGGCATCGGTTTAAAAAAATTGTATTCTTACCATAGCCATGAAACCTATGATTGGGAAACGTGGGTTGGCGCTTCTTTTATCGTTGCTGGTTCTTGCCAGCGTCGCGTACGCCGCACAGAATGCCAGCGGGGCTGCGGCAAGCAGCACGGCGCAGCAGCCGATAGACCCGTGGCTGGTCGCAATCATCGTCCTGGTGATTGCCGCGATAATCTACCTATGGTACAAGAGGACAAGGCCGGAAGAGGAAAAAATGGGCTACTATTCCGGGATAGATGAGGCGAACCGGGTCATAATCGGATATAAGCACCCCTGCAGGTACTGCGGAAAGCTCATCCCCCCGAACTCAAACGTGTGCCCGTTCTGCGCCAAGGACAATCCACTGGGGCCGCTCAGGTGCCCGAGGTGCATGAACCCGATTGACAAGGAATGGAAGAAATGCAGCGGGTGCGGCCAGGTGCTGAGCGTGCAGTGCCCCTTCTGCGGGAAGAAGACGTTCTTCGCGGACTATTGCGAAAAATGCGGGGCCCGGCTGGTGGTGAAGTGCCAGAGCTGCCTGAAGGAGCAGCCGCCGCTAGGCGACAATTGCATAAAGTGCGGGAAGCCGCTGCCAACGAAGCAGCCGAATAAAAAAGCTTAGGGAGATGGGGAAATATGACAATGCAGGCATTTACGAAAAATTTCGCGGACAACTCCACCGAGGCGGGATTCCAGTTCACTTTTTACTGCGATAACTGCCGGGACGGGTACAAGACGAAGTTCGTGGCGTCCAGTTCCTATGGGAAAGGCAGGCTCCTGAAGGACATAGGGCGGCTCATAGGCGCGGGGGCGAGCCTCGCGGGGAAATACAACATCGGGTCTGGCGTGGAGCGCGGAACGGAAGTGATAGGGGAAAGGTTCACGGGCATGTCGCCCGAATGGCACAAGGAGCACGAGAAGGCGTTTGAGGCGGCCCAGAACGAGGGCAGGGCCCATTTCCAGCGGTGCCCGAAATGCACCGACTGGGTGTGCGAGAACTGCTGGAACGAGGAGGAGGGCATGTGCACCAAGTGCGCGCCACGCGAGGCGATTGAGGTCGCCGCGGCGCGGGCAGGGAAGCGCACGAAGGACATACAGGACAAGGCCGCCGTAACGCAGGTCTTCACGGGCGAGATAGAGGCGAAGCAGGTCCTCTGCCCGGCATGCGGGAAGCCCGCGGGGAAGGGGAAGTTCTGCAGCAATTGCGGGGCCGACCTCAAGATAGCCAAATGCAAGAAGTGCGGCGCGAAGAACCTTGCCGGGACCAAGTTCTGCAGCGAGTGCGGGAAGAAGCTGTAGGTTTGGATTCGGAATGGTGCCTGTGCATGCACATCCGCAGCCCTGCAAAGAATTTAATAGTGTCCCGGGCAATCAACAGCAAGGTGTCTGATTGAAGAAATTCCTGCTGGACAGGGCGCACTTCATAGCCGAACTGCTCATTTCCATAATAATCATAGGGCTGCTCCTGCACTTTGCGGGATTTGAGGACTTCATGGGTTATGTGGGGAACATAAACCTCTGGCGGCTCGCGCTATCGGTGATTTTGCTCATACTCATGTATTTCGGCATGGTGCTGAGGATACGGATAATGCTGGCGGAAATGGGAGTGAAGCTGGGGTGGATGGACACGTTCAGGGCGAACCTCAGCGGCATGCTAGTCGCGGATTTGACGCCTGCAAGGAGCGGCTACATGACAACGGCGCTGGTGCTGAACAAGAAATACCACGTACCCTCGGAAAAGGCGATGGTCTCCATACTCGGGCCGCAGATGTGCGACTTCATAGTGAAGGTGGGCGCCGGGGGCGTGGCGCTCTTCTATCTGCTCAGCGAGGTGCTGAAGACCGATAGTGGATGGATAATGTATTTGGGCGTGTTCGGGATTTCGGCAATGCTCGCGATTATGGCGCTCCTCCTTTACTCAAAAAGGTTCCTCGGATTATTCGGTTTTATGGGGGGATGGCCGGTCCTGGGGGAAGTGCTCGCGATGTTCCACAGGATGCAGGAACACTCCGGGGTGGTCATAAGGAAGGCGCCGGAGATAATAGGGCTGCAGGCGGTCACGTGGAGCCTGAAGGCGTTTTCGTGGTGGGCGGCTGCGGAGAGCGTGGGCATACATATCGATTTCCCAATCCACGGGGCGCTGTTCTTCTATTTCTTCCAGCCGCTGGTCACGATGCTGGAATTCATTCCCACCCCCACGCTGGCGGGGATGGGGCTGAGCGAAACGGGGGGCGCACTGGTGCTTGGATTGATGGGGGTCCCGGTGGCGCAGGCGACGGCTTTCATGCTCGTGGTGAGGTTCAAGACGTTCGCGGTGAACATCCCCGGGTACAAGTATGCGATGGATGCGCTGAAGGGGTTCGGGAAAAAGGGGCAGGGCGCGGGGAAATATAAGCACGCTACAGGCGCAAGAGGAAAGTAGTGCGGTAGAGCCGCTTCCCCTGCCTGAGCCCGTGGAGGGTCCTTGAGATTACCACTTTCAGGCCGAGTTCGCGGAAAAGGGCGACCACCTGCTTGGAATCGCCGACGTAGAGGTCCTTGCCCTCCTTCTTCTGCTCGGTCTTCGCGATGAAGGTCTTCTCCTTCAGGGCGGTGGTGAGGAGCTTCTCGTATTTTGCAATCCTTTCCGGGCGGCCCCTGAGCTGGATTATGGCTTCAAAATAGCCGGAGGATTTCCTTGAGCAGTTGGGGCAGAGGTTCTTTATCGGCTTGAATTCCACATCGCGGCTTACCTGCATCAGGTTGTTGTCCTTGTTTATGAAGAAAGTGGCTTTTCCGGAGTACGGATCGTATTCCATCTTCTCTATGTTCCCCTTGCATTTTCTGCGCAATAGTTTCTCTATTATGGGGGCGTCAAATTTTATCCAGTCGCGGGCGATGCGCATCTTTCCGCACTTTGGGCATAGCTCAATGGAGAACTCCTTTGGGCATTCCAGCTTGAACGGTGCACAGTCTATGCAGAAGGGCCCCATGAACTGGGTTTTTTCGTTCGTGGCGCCGCATCTCGGGCAGACTAGGTCGTGCATATGATAGGTAATACGCCGGGGGCATTTATATTTGTGGCGGCTAGCGGCTGTGCCTCATGTGCGGAATCCTGCGCCCTGCGGGCGTAGAAGTGCCTCTTTCCGGCGGCGCGACCGTGGCGCCCTCCAAAATCTGGCCCCGGTTCCTGTGGCGCTCCTGAATGAGATAGAGCTTTACCCTCCTGAGACATGAATCTGCCAGATGGAGGTTCTCCGAAGCTTTCTTTCCCAAGCCGAGCGGGTCGCCATAGGAGCCGCCCTCTTCCAGAATCTTTCTCGCCTTTTGCTTTAGCGGTTCCGGGCAATCGGTCGTGAGAAGATGTTCAAATGGGCCCCTGCCGAACCAGCAAGGGCACGAAACCATACTCCCGTTATAACCGTCGTCACCCCAGCCCAAACTGGCCGCGACTTGCATTGCCAGGTCCATTACAGCCCCGATTTGTTCTTTTGTGCGCGGAAGGGTTGCCTCTGCGTATGCATCGCTTAGGGCATCCAGTTTGCCGCAGGTTGCGAGCACGCTAATGGCCTCCTTAAAGTGCATATCAGGGATGTTGCCGAGCCGGGAAAGGGCGGCGGCTGCCGCATCCTTCACCGCGTGGGAGATGCCTTTAACTTCGCTCAATTTGAGTATGTTCTCGTCTTTTGCTTCTTCGGCCCATTTCTGTATTACCCTTATCAATGCAGCGTCGCGTTCTTTTTCAACATTCACCGGAAGAGCCTTACCGCCGCCGAACTCCGCCAAAGCGACTGCCTTGCGTTCCCCCTCCTGCTCCAAATAGCGTATGACTCCGATCATGGCTTCGTCACACGCTTCCTTTACCTTAACGGAACTGGATTTTTCCCTCAGCTTAAGAAGCTCTTTTATGAGGGGGATGCTTCCCAATTCCTTCGCAACAGCCATATAGGTGCTTTCGGGAAGACCGCCTATGCCTATCAGGTAAATGACGGGGTAGTCGATGGCTTTGGGCCAAAGTAGATTGTGGGGCGTACTTCGTGGTATAGCGCCGTTTAGAGCTTTCTCTATCCTCTCTCTTATCCCTGGGTCCTGTGCTTTCAAATACATTTCCGCAAGCCCAGAGACGTCGCTTCTCAGAAACAAGCGGTGCAGCGCAACATCAAGAATGGCCACGGCCTCATTGTCATCCATAAAACATACCCCACCATGTTTTAGCATGGACAACGTTAAAAATGGTGCAGTGATTGGGCGAGCGGTGGGCGCGGGAAGGGGGTAGGGTTTTTTAAATTCCTGAATTGGAATTCCCTGCCTATGGATAACGGGGCGGGCAGGCACACCCAGATGGAGAAGGCGGTGGGGCTCACCAAATATTTCGTTTCCCTTCCGCGTGCGAGGCTGCTTGCGGCATCCATGCTGGTTGTGGCGGTAGTGTTCGGGATGCTGCTCGCGGCGCTCACCCCTGAGAACATCTTTGAGGCGGGGCTTACCTCATTCTACGTATTGGCGGTGCCCGGCTTCATCTCCATCATAATAGGGAAAGCGCTGATGATGAAGGTGCCGATACGGAGGATTACGGCAGTGGCGCTTATCGGGGAACTCATATATGCGCTTACGTACCTGGCGGCAATCTCCCTGCCCGGGTCCGGGATTCCGCTCGGGCTGGAAATTGTCTTTCTGGGGAGCGCGTTCGTCCTGCTCTTATGGTATATCATAGGGAGGATAGTGTTCGTGCTGAAGTGGAGGTCGCTGCTGTTTGCATTCCTGCAGCTGCTCCTGTATGCATTTTTCCTCATAACCAACGGGCTGCTGCCGTTTGAGGGGAGCACGGAAAGCGTTATGATAAAATTCTATGCGGCGTCGCTCATCCTGCTGGGGGCGCTCTTCCTCTTCTTCTGGATAATCAACGCGCCGATGAAGAGGACCTTCGGGGTGGCGAGCACGGACGCGGTGTCCATGTTCTTCGGGCAGTGGTTCTACAACGCGAAGGACATAGAGAAGGCGTTCAGGAAGGTCGGGGAGGACGTGCAGACATACTTATCTGTATTTTTGTTTAGGAAAGGGAAGAAAGAGATTGCGTTTGTGGTCCCATACGTGCACTTCGGGCCGTTCGGGGAGCTGGGGGGGAGCAACTTTTCTTATTTGATTGCGAAGGCGCTGGGGGACAATGGGGCGAGGGAAGTGTTCGTTTTCCACGGGCTTGCGACGCATGACATAAACCCCGTGTCCGTGACGGAACTCAGGAACATCACGGACAAGTGCAGGGAAGTGATGGGGAGGGCGGAGTTTGCAGGGGCGAAGGCGGCTTTCATTGAGGGGAAGGAAGGCGAGTGCAGGGCGGAATGCCTCAGGATTGGGGATGCCGCTTTTATCGGGCTTACCAGGGCGCCGGAGACCTGCGAGGACTTCTCTTTAGGCATGGGGATTGCGCTCACATCCGAGGCGGAGAAAAAGGTTCGGGTGGCGGCGCTTGCGGACGAGCACAATTCCGAGACGGGGGAAATACAATATGTGGAGCCGGGGACGCCCTTTGGGTTCAGGTACATGGAAGCGGTGGGGAAGGCGTGCGGCGCGAAAGTGACGGGGAAGAAATTGAGGATTGGGAGCGCGGAGGGGAATGTGGAGGTTGAGACTGTTGGACCCGCGGGCATAAAAGTTGCGGTGTTCGGGACCGAGCCGAAGTATGTAATCATATTGGCGGATGCGAACGGGGTCACCCCTGCGTTCAGGGAAAGGATTATGGAAGGAGTGGAGGGAATGTTCAGGGAGAAGGGATGGGGAAAGGTATTGCCCGCCCTTTACACTACGGATACGCATAAGGTGAATACGGTGAAGGGGGTTGTGAATCCCCTCAAGGAAGACGGGAAAGTGATGGGGAAGACGCTGGAGCTGGTTGCGGCCGCGTATGCGGATATTGGGGATGCGGAATTCTACGGGGAACGTGCGCTGGTGGGGATAAAGGCGCTCGGCGCGAAGCAGGCGATAGGGATTGTGAGCACCGTGAATGCCATTGTCGCGGTTGCCCGGATTGCGGCGCCACTTATAATATTTGGGGGAATAATGGCGGTGCTTTGGGTTATTTCCAAAATCTAGGTGAAGAAAATGGATGTGCAGGGAAAGGTTGCGCTGGCGAAAAGGACTCCGACCATAGAGCTGGTCACGGAGGGGGAGCTGAAGAACTTGTTTGAGACAAAGGCGCACCCGAAGCACTATATAGGGTTTGAGATTTCGGGCTACGTGCACCTGGGGACGGGGCTGATGACCGCCCTCAAAGTGAAGGATCTGATGGAGGCGGGCGTGAAGCCCTGCATATTCCTGGCTGATTATCACGCGTGGATAAACGGGAAGATGGGCGGGGATTTGGAGGCGATACGGAAAATAGCAGCGGGCTATTTCAAGCATGCATTCGTGGCGCTGGGGCTTCCGGAGGATAAAGTTGAGTACGTGCTTGGGAGCAAAATCTACGACGACGAATATTGGAAGATGGTGCTGGACATAATGAGGAACACTACCGCGAATAGAATGATGAGATGCGTAACGATAATGGGCAGGAAGGAGACGGACACCCTGAGCAGCGCGGCGATGCTCTATCCTGCGATGCAGGCGGCCGATATCTTCAAATTGAATGTGGACATTGCGCATGCGGGCATGGACCAGAGGAAGGTGCATATGCTCGCAAGGGAGATTGCAGGGAAGGTGGGTCACGAGAAGCCCATTGCCCTGCATACGGGATTGCTGGCGGGGCTGCAGAGCTCAACCAGGATGAACCCGACGGAAGATGAGATTATAGACGCGAAGATGAGCAAGAGCGTCCCGGATTCGGCGATTTTCATACATGAAAGTGAAGAGGAGATTAAGAGAAAGATAGCGAAGGCGAACTGCGCCCCCAAAATTGTGGAAGGGAATCCCATTATCCAGTATGCGGAGATGCTCGTGCTCCGGGATGGGTCGCTCAATATAGGGAGGCCCGCGAAATTCGGCGGGGACATTGAGATTGCGGATTCCGCGGAATTGAGGAAGGAGTATTCCGGGGGGAAATTGCATCCGATGGATTTGAAGAATGCGGTTGCGGGCGAGCTGTGCTCCATGCTCAAGCCGGCGAGGGAATACTTCGCGAAGCACGAGGAATATTTGAAGGAAATGGAAAAGATGAGGGTTACGCGCTAGAGGACTTCCTCCGCTACGTACGCCGCGATGGATTTTACCTGCGCCTCCTTTTTCCTTACCGCCCTGGTCACTTCGGCGTGGGAGATGGCGCGGGTTCCCTTTACGCCGCAGGCGAGGTTGGTGCCTATTGCGACTCCGGCGATGGGGACTTCCAATTCGTTCGCGAGCGTAATCTCGTAGGCGGCGGTCATGTTCACGAGGTTGGCGCCCATCTGCTTCAGGACGCGGATTTCCGCGGCGGTCTCAAAGCGCGGGCCGCGGGTGGTGGCGATTATGCCGCCTTTCCTGAGCTTTATGCGGGAGGAATACGCGCCCTCCCGGACCAGGTTGCAGAGCCCCTTGTCAAAGGGGCGGGAAACGTCCGCGTGGCGGATGCCGGACTCAAAGGAGTCGTATAGGGATATGGGCGTGAAGAGCCCGATGAAGTCCTGGAGCAGGACGAGGTCGCCGGGCTTGTATCTGGAGATTATGCCCGCGGAATAGAACGCCAGGATTGCGGTGGCGCCCTCCTCCTCAAGTGCCCATATATTAGCTTTATAATTGACCTTGTGCGCGGGTATGGAGTGGTCGGTGCGGTGGCGGGGGATGAACAGGACGTCCTCGCCGCCGAGCTTGAGGGAATAGAGCGAAGCCCTCCCGTAGGGGGTGTTCACGTGGCGCTCCCTCATCTTCCCCATGTTGTACAGGCCGCTTCCTGAGATTATCCCCAGCATAATGAAGGAAAAGAAAACAAGGTTTAAAAACTAATCTATCAATAAAAGTTATACTCTTTCTCGCGTTTATACGCGAAGTAAAGAAATTGAACTCTAAAAATGAGGTGTAGATATGGCAAAGAAAGAACACTTGAACGTAGTGTTTATCGGGCACGTTGACTCTGGAAAGTCAACGTCTGTGGGCAGGGTGCTTTACGACACCGGCGCGCTTCCTGAGAACGTGATGAGGAAGCTCAAGGAGGAAGCCGAGAGGCTAGGGAAGGCGACTTTCGAATATGCGTTCGTCATGGACACTCTCAAGGAGGAGAGGGAAAGGGGCGTGACGATAGAGGTGTCGCACAAGGAGTTCGACACCCCGAAATTCCACTGCACAATCATAGACGCCCCGGGGCACAGGGACTTCGTCAAGAACATGATTACCGGTGCGAGCCAGGCGGACGGTGCAGTGCTCGTCGTGTCCGTTAAGGATGGCGTGCAGCCGCAGACGAAGGAGCACGCGTTCCTTTCAAAGGTTCTGGGCATAAACCAGATGATAGTCAACATGAACAAGATGGACGCGGTGAACTACGACAAGGCGCAGTTCGACAAGGTGAAGGAGGAGGTGTCCAAGCTCCTCGCGGGAATGGGATGGAAGATGGACAAGGTCGCTTTCGTGCCCACCTCCGCATACGTCGGGGACAACATCGCGAAGAAATCCACCAATATGCCGTGGTACACGGGCCCGACGCTGCTGGAGCTGATTGATACGTTCGTCCCGCCAGTGAAGCCGACCGACAAGCCGCTCAGGCTGCCGGTGCAGGACGTTTACACCATCACCGGGCACGGAACAGTGCCGGTAGGGAGGGTGGAGACGGGCGTGCTGAAGCAGAACATGCCGATAATCTTCATGCCTTCGGGAGCGAAGGGCGAAGTGAAGAAGATAGAGATGCACCACCAGGAGATGCAGGAGGCGATGCCCGGCGACAATGTCGGCTTCAACGTGAAGGGTGTTGACAAGAAGGACGTGAAGAGGGGTGACGTAATCGGCCCGGCGGACAAGCCGCCCACGGTGGCCGAGGAATTCACCGCGCAGATAGTCGTCCTGAACCACCCGACCGCGATATCTATTGGGTACACTCCGGTTCTTCACATCCACACGGCGCAGTTCGCCGCGAGGGTCACGGAGATAGTGGAGAGGAAGGACCCGAAGAGCGGCCAGACGCAGCAGGCGAAGCCGGACTTCATCAAGACCGGCGACGTGGCTGTTGTGAAGATGAAGCCGTTGAAACCCGTGGTCATTGAGAAGTTCAGCGAGTTCCCGCCGCTGGGAAGGTTCGCGATCAGGGACATGGGCCAGACCGTCGCCGCGGGCGTGGTCTTGGACGTGGTCCCGAGAAAGCAGCAGTGAAGGCAGATTTGATGACGAAGGCAAAGATTACGCTGAAGAGCGAGAAACCGTCCGACCTACAGCTCGTGGTGGCGCAGATCAAGGAACTCTCCACCGCGCTGAACATGAAGGTCGTGGGGCCGGTCCCGATGCCGCGCAGGAGGCTGAATATCTCCTGCAGGAGGACTCCGTGCGGCGACGGGTCGGACACCTATGAGCACTGGGAGAAGAGGATAAGCAAGAGGCTCATAGAGGTGGACGGGGACGAGAAGACGATTAGGCAGCTCCTTCGCATCAAAATCCCGGACTCTGTTTTCGTGAAGATTTCGCTGGTCGGATAGGCATTTTGCTTATCCTTCCACCTTATTTTAGTTTTCCTTCCTATCAGTATGCATGAGGTTCCTTGCGGACGAGATGCTGAAGAAGACGGCGAAATGGCTGCGGCTCATCGGGTATGATACGGAATTCCTTGAGGGGGATGATACCGCCGTGCTTGCGGAGGCGGGGAAGAGCGGCAGGGTACTCCTTACCAAAGATGAGGAATTGGCGAAGAGGGCGGACAAGGTGGGGATTCCTTTCCTGTTTTTGAGGCAGGAGAAACTGGAGGAGGACCTTGCGATAATAATGGACAGGTACGGGCTGGAGGCAGGGTTTCCGGAGAAGACCAGGTGCCCGGAGTGCAACGGGAAATTGGAGGGGAAGGATTGCGCTTCGCTGGAGGGGATTCCTGAAGATGTGGTTGGGGGGAAGAGGAAATGCTGGAAATGCTCTTCGTGCGGCAAGAATTACTGGGAAGGGGGGCATTGGATTAATATTAAAAAGGTTCTTGGGAAAATAGAAGAGCAGAGAAGAATTCTGTCAAAAAAGAAATGAGTGTTAGGCGCCCTGGTAGCTCAGTGGCAGAGCGCGTGCTTGGTAAGCACGAGGCCGCGAGTTCAACTCTCGTCCAGGGCTAAATGGTAAAAAGAACAGCGCCACGGGAATTGCAAGGAGCGAATATGGATATAGATTTAGCAACTAATCCTGGGAACATTTCTTGGAAACAGGACAAATGCCCGTGGAATGTTGCAGAAAATACTGACGGGCACAAATGTGCTGTGAAGAATATCTCTATTTGCAAATATTTCAATGGAATAAAGTCACCTGACACAGTGGTTTGCACATATCCTGTAAAATCTACTAATCAAAAATCAAAAGCGTAAGGAGTGCATGCAAAGAGTGTTAAAGTGAAGTGGGAGGGGGGTATGATTACCCTAAAGAGAGGGGGGAACGCCTTCCCCCTTCCTCTTGGAGCAACTCTCGTCCAGGGCTTTCTGGTTTTGGAAAGAATTTTATATGGTGGTTGGCATATTACTAAGATGGTAGTTGGGGAAAGGCCTGCACCCGGCCCGGAATCAAGGGCGCGGATGCTTGCGGAGCGCGCAGCGGGGCATGCGAAGGAGGGCAGGCGGCGGGTGAGCGAGGTGGCCTTCAGGAAGGCATTTGAGGCAGTGAGCGAAATGAAGGGGCGGCTCGGCACGCCCAGGAATGACGTTTATGAGAGGTCGGAGCTGGCCGCCGAGCTTGCGGAGGAGGTGGTGTCCGCGGGGCTGGGCGCGGAATTCGCGTTGGAGATGTGGGGGATTGGCTGCAATGCGAAGGCGCTGGGGGACGAAGCAGGCGGAGTGACACTCGTATATCCATTGGAGATAATGGAAATGGCGGCGCAAGAGGTGCGCGGGGAGGAAGATGGGGGTGTGCCTCCGGTCGTTTGTGAAGTCAAGGGCCGACCTGGAAGAGTAATTGAAAAAAAGGGAATACTTGAAGAGATGGTGGGCGTGGCCAGGCAATTGCCTTTTGTGGGATCACTTTTTGGCGAAGAGGGCGAGGGAGGCGAGGCAGGCAAGGACTAGTGCGGGCGCGCAGGACGCTCCGTTCCTGTCCTCCCCGTTGCCGCCGGGCTGGGGCTGCTCACCGGTTGCGCCAGCATTTTCTTCCGAAGCTGGCATGCCTGTTTCGCCGCTTGTTTCTCCAAC
This sequence comes from Candidatus Iainarchaeum sp., assembly GCA_028686985.1. Classification (GTDB taxonomy): domain Archaea; phylum Micrarchaeota; class Micrarchaeia; order Anstonellales; family Bilamarchaeaceae; genus CAIXOA01. The sequence continues at coordinate 18,586 of JAQUBA010000006.1, read as the reverse complement.
GCCGAGGATTTCGGAATTTTCCCAGGAGGAGCCCTCGCCCGATGGGGCGCCGCTGCCGTCCGCGGGGGTGATTGTGACCTGCGGGATGGGGCCGGAATCGGAATCTTCTTCGGGTGGAGGCGCGGTTTCCTCCCCGGAGCCATCCGGAGTGGTGGTTGTGCCGCCGTCCACGGGGACTGTTTCCCCGATGCTGATTGTCGTGCCGCGCGCAAAAGAGAATGCGGATAGGAGGATTAGCATCGCGATGAAGGATGTTTTTTTCATATTGGACACCATGTGGAATTTGGACGGCGGAATATAAAAATGCAACGGCGTGCGGATATGCGGACGCGATGATTGGGCGACTCGGCGGGTGTGCGGATTTTGGAAAATCGACGACGGAGCGCAAAAAGATTTATAAACCGTGATGGGGAGCGTTTACGTTGCAATGGCGGACCAGTTGTTCAGTCTGGGGGTAGCGATCCTGCTCTCCCTCGTAGGGAGCGTCATCGCTCTCCGGATGAGGCTACACCCTATCGCCGGGCTCCTCCTGCTCGGGCTAGCCGCAGGCCCTTATGGACTGAACCTGGTGGAGGGGAGCGACCTAATCTCCTCAATGGCGGAGGTGGGCGCGGTATTGCTCATTTTTGGGATTGGGCTGGAGGTGGACCCGCACAGCATGCTGGGCAAGGGGCTGCGGGCGATAATGGTCGCCGTGATGAAAATCACCGTGGTATTCATAGTGGTTTATGAGTGCGCGCTCGTGATGGGCTTCGGGCTTGTGGAATCCTTGTTAATCGGCTCCATGCTCTCGGTGACGAGCACGGCGATATTCGCGATGATGAGCAAGGGCAGGGACATTGAGCGGGACCTGCTCGTGACCGTGCTCATAATAGAGGACATATTCGCGATATTCGTGCTGGCGATGATACCCGGGCTCGGGAATATGGAGGCGGGGGGCCTGGAAACGCTGTTCAGCATGGCAGTTTCCCTGCTCATACTGCTGGGCGCGTACCTCGCCGCGAGGGCGCTGCTTAAATTCGCGGTGCCGTTCTTCATGGAGAGCGGGAACAAGGAGAGCATATTATACACTTCTTTGGCGCTGTGCTTCATACTCAGCTTCGGGGCGAAGGTAGTGGGGCTGGAGGCGGCCATAGGCGCGTTCCTCGCCGGCAACGTGATGGCGAGCCTCAGGGGCCAGAGCGAGGTGTACGCGACGATGAAGCCATTCACGGGATTGTTTTCCTCGTTCTTTTTCCTTTCGGTCGGCATGAGCATAAACGCGGCGGCAATCGCCGCGGACCCCTGGCCGGTCATAGTGCTTGCCGTGGTGAGCGTGGTTGCCAAGTATGGCGGGACCGCGGTGGCGATGTACTTCATGGGCGTGGAGAGCTCGCGGGCGCTGGGCGCGGCCGCATTGATGCTTTCAACGGGAGAGTTCTCGCTGCTCATGGCAAGGGAGGCGTCACTTACGTTAGGAACGGACCTCACGTCAATCATCGGCTCCGTGGTGCTGATAGCCGCGGTTGCCTCTTCCATAACCGTCATCAATGAAAAGTGGATGACGCGGCTCGTGGAGAAGGCGGTCTCGCCGAAGGCGAAGATGGGCATGCGCAGGGTTTCCAGCTACATGTCCGATGTGATGGAGGCGTTTGAGCCGGGCGGGACGTTCCACACGCTGTTCGTGAGGGAGCTCGGAAGGGTGGGCTCCAGCCTCGTGAACGTGCTGATTGCGGTGGCGTTCTCCCTCTTCCTGTTGAAGATTGCGGAGATGAGCATAGCCGCGGAGTATGTGCTGTGGATACAGGCGATGGCGGCGCTGCTCACGCTGGCTGCGCTTGCGTACGAGGCGCCGAAGCTGTTCAGGTCCGCGCTTGGCATAATGCACGGCATAAGCAAGGCGTTCCTGCGCTCAAACGCGCCCGAGGAGTTGGACAAGAAGATGATGGCGAGGACTGTGGCGATGGTGCTGTGCCTGGTGGTGGCGATGGCGCTGGCGTTCTTCTTCTCCTTCATGATGCTCCCGCGCATATTATACTACTTCCTGGCGGTGTTCTACGTGCTGGCGCTGGTGTTCTTCATAGAGACCGTTTTCACTGCGGGCGAGATATTCAAGAAGAAGCTGAAGGAGAAGGTGCACAGGGGGGGAAGGGGAGGGGGCGGGCTCAAGACAACGCTCATCAACTTCATACTGGACTGACGGCAGAACGGCGGGAATATGTATTTAAGGGCTTGTGCAAATAATAAGGTGTAGATCCACATGGTTCAAGATGCAAAAGAGGAGAAGCCCCCGGAGCAGCCGGAAGAGATTGCAAAGCTCTCCAAGTACAAGGGGGACGCGGACAGGAACCCTAGGGACGTGTTCTGGGAGATAGCCGCGCAGTACCTGGAGAAGAAGGACATAGCGGAGCTGGCGAAGAAGAACTCCAACAGGAGGGAGGCGCTCGTGAACATAGGGGCGACCGTGCTCATGGAAGAGGAGCGCACCTACCGCGTGAGGATGCCCAAGGCGAGGCTAGCCGAGTGCGTAATGGACATGGTGGTGCAGGGGGGGTGGGAGGACGCGCTGACCCGGCTGCTGGAGAACCTCTATGACAGGAGGAGGGGGCCGAACCTCAACATGATGATTGCGTTCGGGAACGCGGTGGGGAAGGACACGGGGCTCGTGGGCTGGGTGAAGAGGCTCCTCGCGGAGGGGAGGCGGCCGGAGCCGCTGCTCGCGTACATCGCGCACCTTGGGGACAGGGGGCTGGTGATGGCGCTGAGGGAGCAGCTCGTATTCATAGCGAAGAGCGAGATAAACGAGCCGCAGCTTTATGCGCTGGAGGCGCTCGCGCCGCTGGTGAAGGATGACGCGGCGGTGAAGAAAGTGTTCATAGACCTGATGGATGACTGGGACATGCGCGCGAAGAAGGTCGTGCTTGAGAGCCTCTCCGGGATGCAGGACGCGGACATCGGGAAGAAGGCGGTGGCGTCGTACGTGTATGAGTTTGACCCGCACGCGAAGGGCATGCTGAAGGAGATAATCAGGAATAACAAGGATGCGGCCAAGGGCGAGATGGGAAAGTACGTGGGGAAATATAATGAAAAAGTGAACAAGGAGCTGATGGCGCTCGCGGAATCCATCTATGGGAAGAAGGAGGCTGGCGCGATGTTCGCGAAGAAGGAGGAAAAGGCGGGAGGGGTACAGGAGAGCGGGAAGCAGGAAACTGGAAGCGGAAAGGGGGAAGAGGCGCCCAAGGAATTTCCCTAGGCAGGGCGAAAATAGAATGGCAAGGTCGGGCTGATGGAGATACTGAGGATACCGAAAGAGAGATTGGGCGCGCTGCGCGGGGCGAAGGCGGAGATTGAGAAGCATTATACTGTTACGCTCGTGCTAGGGGAGGATGGCGAGATTGAGATAGGCGGGGAGACGGTCTGGACCTATTTGGCGAGGGACGTGGTTCGGGCGATAGGCAGGGGCTTTTCGCCTTCGGAAGCGGGGAAGCTTTTTAAGGATGATTATTCCTTCTACCTCATTGACCTGAGGGAGCATTTCTCCGCCGAGAACGCAATGAGGCGGGTGAAAGGGCGCATAATCGGCGAGAAGGGCAAGGTGAAGGCGGAGATTGAGCAGGCGACCGGCTCGGATTTATGCATATACGGGCACACCGTGGGCATAATCGCCCCTTCGGATGCGATGGAATACGTGAAGGATGCGATAGGGATGATAATGGACGGCGCGCCCCTTACGACCATCGCCGGAGTCCTCGCGAGGGCGAGGGAGAGCATAAGGTTCGGAAGGCTGAAGGGATGAGGCGGGGCAAATGAGCGACGGCATATTTTCAAAATTCAAGGAATACTCGGTTGCGGAATTCTTCAAGAAGAACAGGCAGATGCTCGGCTTCTCGGGCAAGGTGAGGAGCCTCACCACCATAGTGCATGAGTACGTCACAAATAGTTTGGATGCATGCGGGGAGGCTGGCATATACCCGGAGATAGAGGTGTGGGTGGGCGCGGACGGGGAGGACAGGTACAGGGTGAAGGTGAGGGACAACGGGCCGGGGATACCGAAGACCCACATCGGGAAGGCGCTGGGCATGATGCTGGCGGGAACCAAGTTCAACAGGTACGCGCAGCAGAGGGGCCAGCAGGGCATCGGGGCGACCGGGTGCACCATGTATGCGCTTATTACGACGGGCAAGCCCATAAGGGTAAGCTCTTCCCACGAAGGAAAAAAAATAGAGTGCGAAGTGGGGATAGATTTCAAGAACAACAAGCCGGTCATTACCCCTATTTCCGAAGGGCCTGCGGAGGGGGGGAAGTGCGGGCTGGAGATAGAGGGCGTTTTCGGGGGCGTGAGGCATGAGAAAAGCGCGTACGGAGTCTATGAATACCTGAGGAGGACCGCGATTGCGAACCCGCACGCGACGATAATATACAATTCCCCGGAGGGGGAGAGGTTCGTGTTTCCGAAATCCGTGGATTTGATGCCGACCAAGCCGGCGGAGGTCAAGCCGCACCCATTGGGAATAAGCGCGCACGACCTCATAGAGAAGGCGAGGGGCGCCCCGTACCAGAGGATATCCGCGTTCCTGCAGGAGGAATTCACGCGCGTTTCGTTGAACAAGGTGAAGGAACTGCAGGAGGCGGTGCCGGACGTGGATTTGGGCAAGAAGCCCTCGGAGATGAGCTGGGAGGAGGCTGAGAGGCTGGTGGGCGCGTTCAGGAAGGTGAAGTGGATTGCGCCGGCAACGGACAGCGTGGTGCCCATAGGGGCGGAACAGGTGGAGAAATCCCTGAACAGCATAATAGGGCCGGAATACATATTCGTGACGCGGAGGAGCCCGAAAATTTACCGCGGGGGGATACCGTTCATGGTGGAGGCGGCACTCGCGTACAACGGGAAGGGTGCGAACGGGGAGATATTGAGGTTCGCGAACAGGGCGCCGCTGCTCTTTGATGCGGGCGGGTGCTCAATAACGCAGGCGGTGAAGTCAATTGACTGGAAGAGGTACGGGATAAAGAACCTGGAGGAGGAGCCGCTGAGCATATTCGTGCATTTTGCCTCGGTGCATGTGCCTTACACCTCTGCAGGCAAGCAGTCCATCTCGGACGAGGAGGAGGTGGTGGACGAGATAAAGAACTCGGTGATGGAGGCGGCCCGCGGGCTTGACAGGCATCTTTCCGGGAAAAGGAGGGTGAAGGAGGCCGCGGGGAAGAGGGCGGCGATACTCAGGTACGTGGGGCAGCTCTCAAAAGATATGAGCGAGCTTGGCGGAGTGGGCGCGGACGCGGCCAAGGTGAAGGAAAGGCTGCTGAAGATGGTTGAGGGGAGGTATGGCGCAGGGGGCGCGGCTGCGGAAGAGGAGGAAGGGGAGGCGCCGGAGGGGGAGGAGGGGAAGAAAGGGAAGGGGAGGAGGGCAGGGGATGATGCCGGAGAGGGGGAGGAGGAAGGTGAATTATCATGAGCGACAAGGCGGCATTTGAGAAGCTGGAGGCGCTCGGGAAGAACATGCTCGGGCAGGTCAGGAAGGACAAGTCGCCGACGTTTGAGACACCGCTGAGGTCAAAGAGCAATGTGCAGTTTGAGGAGGGGCTCGGCTATCTCAGGCTGGGGGCGAAGAAGGAGGAGAGAACATTCCTCAACGTGGGGCAGGCGAGGACGTTCATGCAGACCGTGTCAGTGGCGAACAAGACCAAGAAGTTCGTGAAGGAGGGGCTGCACACGAGCATCAGGGGTTTGTATTACCAGCTAAAGTTTAGTTTGGGCGAGGACGTGGACGAGAGCCTGTTTGAGGAGCAGACCGAGAGCAACGTGCTCGTGGAGGATTTGGAGGTCGCACTGGGGGTGAAGAGGGAGGACCTGCACCTTACCACGGACAGGAAGGGCGTGGTGGCGGGGCCCATGGTCGTGAAGGACAATTTTGCGGGGGAGGAGACGACCATAGACTGCGCGAAGCAGGGCAGGAGCGGGTGGATGATTCCGAGCGACGTGGACAACGGCATGGAGTTCGTGGAGGTGGAGGCGGACTACGTGCTCGTGGTGGAGAAGGACGCGCTCTGGCAGCGGCTCAATGAAGATAGGTTCTGGAAGAAAGAGAATTGCATACTGGTTACTCCCAAGGGGCAGGCGAGCAGGGGGACGAGGAGGCTGCTGAGGAAGCTGGCGGACAAGAAGCTGCCCATATACGTAATGACGGACTGCGATGCGTGGGGATGGTACATCTACTGGACGATAAAGACCGGGAGCATGAACCTCGCGTACCTGGGGAGGGACTTTTCCATACCTGAGTCAAGGTTCCTGGGCGTGACGATGGCGGACATAGAGAAATATGACTTTTTGAAAAAGCTCACGATAAATGCGAAACAGGTGGACCTGAAGAGGGCGGAGGAGATGCTCGGCTACCCGTGGATAAACCGGCACAAGGAATGGGTGGGGGAGCTGAAAATGGTATTGAAGACCAAGAAGAAGATAGAACAGGATGCGCTGCAGGGCGAGCGGCTCACTTTCGTGGGCGAATATGTCCGCGAGAAGATAGGCAAGAAGCAGTGGCTGCCATAGAGTTTTTAAAGGTGAAAGGGTAAAAGAGAAAACCCCGGAGTGAGGATGGATAAGGATGAAGAGCGAGAATGAGCCGCGTGTCCCGTACGATGCGATTCCCTCAATGGCGCACGTGCACAGTGCGACCGAGATGCTCGCCGGCATCAGCTCATTTGACACGGCCATGATTGCGGGGCTGGAGGGGCTGAAGGAGAAAATGGAGGGCTCCGGCTTCAGCAGCCCGTTCAGGGGGCTCGTGCAGAGGACGATGGAGGAGGCCGGCGACCTGAGCGAGGCGGAATGGTCGGACCTCAAGAAGCAGAATGCATATTTTAGGTATATCGCCAATTTGAAGAAATACAGCATGGCGCGGGTCAACATCGCGCTGGACGCCCACAGGATTGCGAGGGGATTTGAGAAGATGGGCTACGGCGACGTGGTGGGGCACCTGCCGCTGGACGGCAACCACATACGGCTGCTGATGGAGTCCGGGGACGACGGCGTGGTGGCCTACAGGGAGCTGATGGACAAGGTGGAGGGGGCGGCGGAGAAGAAGGGCTGCTTCATCGCGAAGGTCAAGTCCAACGGCACTACGGAGAGCGTGCAAGTCGCGGAGGGCGAGAACCTGGAGATGAAGGTGTCCAGGATGTTCGGGGTGGGTGCGGAAATCGTTTCCACGCGACCGGGGGTCAGGAGCGTCCCCATACTGGGGACGAAGGGGGTGCGGATTGCGCTCGTTTCCGCCATAGTGCATTACGTTTCCAAAAGCATGGGCAAGGAGATGGGGATGGGCGCCGAGGCGGCGCTGTACAATTCAAGGCTGGCGGAGTTCGGCATAAGGCCGGACGTGCGCATGGACATGGTCAGCGGGTTTGAGAAGGAGAAGGCGGAGCTCGCGAAGTCGGGCTTCCTTGTGGGGGCCGGCGGCAAGTACGCGATGAAGGGCTCCCTGAAAACCGAGATAATGGGGAGGAGGAGGAAGAGGGCGGAGGAGACCAGGAGGAGGTCCGCGCTGCTCCTGCTTTCGCCGATTTTCAAGTTTTACCTAATGAACAATGAGGAGGCGAGGAGGAAGGAAAACCTGTATCCGTCTTTGGCGATAACGCCGGGGGACAGGCACATGATGCTGTTCTCCTACATGGATGCGGAGGGGCTGCCTGCGCGTTCCCTGCTCAAAAGGAAGATTGGGATGGAGGGGAAAGTGCCGCTTGCCGGGAAGGAGCTTGCCTCCGCGCTGCTCATGGACGGCGGCAAGGACGCCGCGTGGGTTTCGGAATACATAGGCATAGAGAAAGAGAAGGCTGAGGGGGCACTGTACGTGCTCAGGAATTTCAGCCAGGGAAAACGAGGTGCTGAATTTGTCGGACGCATCAGGAAAAAGGATTGAGCTTAAGGGCAGCAGGCAGGAGATGCTGGATTCCATCCTTGCCAACAGCGGCGGGGAGGAGTTCTTCATAAAGACGAAGCCGAGCGTGAAGGTGTTCGCGCTGCTGCTGGACGCTACTCGTGCGAAGAAGGTCTACATGAATGCCGGGATAGCGAAGACCGTGCCGGAGAAGGTGATGGGCAGCCTGCGCAAGAGCCTGAGCGTGGAGGTATTGGACGGGAAGCGCGGGAGGCCGCGGAAGTTCGTGGAGACGGAGTTCCTCCGCGTGCTGAGGGAAAAGGGGGGCGAAGTGGAGCGGCTTGCCACGCTGGGGATGTCAAGAAGGACTTATTATTATTGGAAGAAAAGGTTGAACGGGCACAAGAAGTAGATTATTCTACGCCCTGGGTTCTTGCCCATGCATTTACGTTCTCGTCCCAGGCCCCCTGGTCGCAGATTCCGCACTTCTCGCGGACTCCGAGATATTTGCTGAGCACGAAGCGCATATTTGCCACGCTGGTTTTCTGGCCGCCATAGCTGATGCCGGCGAGGTCTATGCATTCCTCATTCACTACGAATTCCACGAAATCGTTGTTGCCGCAGCATAGTTCATTAGTAACGCGGCCGCCTTCGCAGCACGGGCTGTCGCCTGGATGGTCCCTGCAGTATCCTGCATCTTTTTTAGAGAAATCGCTGAATTTGGAAGCCAATGTGTCCCTCTGGCCGTATGCCGCGCCTATGAATTGCATGCGTGCCATCATCACGATTACAAGGCCTTTTGAGTTCTCGTATTCATCTTCCCCATATGTCGCCTTTATCCTGGTCAGGCCGAGCTTGCCTTCATTATCCTCAACAAAGGATGTGGCTTTACGGATGTGCTCGGCCAGTTCATAAGTGCCCTCGCAGGAGATGTGCTCCGGGTTGAAAGGGTTGAACTTCTCATCCCCGGCACAGTTGCGGGCTATTTCAAGGTCCCCCCCAGGGCCTTCCATATCGGAATTCCAGTTTATGTCCAGCCACATGTCTTCGGGGGTGGCGAAGGTGGGGATGAGGCCCATGTCGCAGATGTGGCCGCTGGGCGCGGTGTAGGTGTTCAAGCCTTCCCAGTCCGGATCCCCTTCGCAGCCGCTGCCCGGGTCGGTAACCGAGAAGATGGGCTCGTCCCTGCCGCAGGGGGCGGTGGAGTTGCCCACCGAGCAGCGCTGAAAGTTGCTCTCGTGCCATACCGTTGCGCGCACATAGGCGGGGTCGATGTCGCGGATGTCCGCGTACACGTCAAGGGCGGGGTAGTCTTCACATACGTAATCTCCAGGGAGCTGTGGGCGTATGTTCTTGCCAACCGAAGAGGGCCTGTCAGTGACGAGGCAGGAGTCGCAGCTGTAGAACGTATCCCAAGAGCCCGCGGGCTCGGTGTAGGTGGGGGGGGAGGTCCTGAAGTCCGAGCCCACAAAAGAATAGCCTGGCTGGGAATAGGAGCAGGTGGTGCCCGGGGCGTCGCTGAAAACTAATGGGACGACGCTGGAGGTCGCGTATGCTCCCTGGCAGCCGGAGAACCAGGAGGCCTGGCGCTGCGGGATGGGCGAGCCGGTGGAATTGTAGAGGCCGCAGTCCGTGCAACCGAGGGGGTCGGCCACCCCGTATAATGAGTATAATGCGCCTCCGAGTATGCCGGAGGACGCGAAGCCCTGCGGGTAGGTGAAGAACGCGGAGTAGCCCTCGGAGATGAGTGAGTCGTCCCACGTGCAGCTCCCATCGCTGCTCGTGGTGTTGTCAAAGAGGACGTATGCGAGGATGGATGGCTTCTTGTATCTGTATAATAGGTACTGGGAGTACTGGGTTGCGTCCGAGAGCATCAGGAGCGGGCTGCATGAGGTGTAGTTGTTGGAGTCTATGCCGAATGCGAACAGGTCTATGGAATCCCCGGCTTCCTGCATTATGCCGTCAAGCTCCTCGGACTCGTCCCAGATGCGGGGGGCGAGCGCGATGAGGCATTCGGGGCACGCGGATTTGAGGGCGCGCACCTGCTCCGTGACATTGGAGACTGTGTCCGGGTTGGAGGAGTTGAAGTTCATCTCCGAGGTTATGATTATGGGGCCCGTGTGCAGCCCGGTTCCGTCCAGCTCGTCCGCAATCTCCCTTGAGCGGCTGGCGTCTATGTGCTCGCCGTTGCTGTAGAGGATATAAACCGGCATGGTGCCCTTGTCCAGGAAGCATTCGGCCCTGCCCACGTTCGGCATCGGGTATTCGCCGTTGCCGTACCTGCTGTCAAGCCATTTGACGGGCATGCGCAGGGAATTGTTGCAGAACGGGTTGGCGCGGTTGAACTCGCCGAAGCCGCCCTGCCCGAACATGAAGAAGTTGAGCATGTTCTCTCCGGAGGCGGCGCTCGTGCCGGCGCCGGTGCGCGCCTGGGGGTTGGCCTGCACGTAGGAGCTGAACTGGTCAAAGGTGCAGGGCACGAACTGGCATTCGCTGTGCTTGTATGAGAAGGGATAGAATTGGGCGGTTGGCCTGGCGCCATAAAACAGGTAGGTGTCGCAGACCATGCAGTTGCAGTTGCCCTGTGCGCACAAATCCGATGCGCCGGAGCCGTCTATGACAACGCCGCTCCCCTGCACCGCGCTGCGGTAATAGCTTTGGTCTATGCAGCCGAAGCGCATCAGGGCGGCGAGCAGGAGCGCGAGTCGTTTCATCATCTCTTCCTCTCCTTTGGCGGCTTGTAGTTGGCCCACTGCCTCTTCTGGAGGTTGTTGAAATATAATGCTTTGCCGCTGCATATCGGGCAGATTCCATTGGCCTGCATCGGGGAGTGGCAGGTGCCGCAATAGACGAAGCGGACGTTGTGGAAGACCGCGGACCAGATGCTGCCCGCCTTGCGGATGAACTTCTCCGTGGTGGTCTCGGCGGTGCGGACCTGCTCGTGGCTGAGGGTGCTATATTTTATTTCCTCCGAGGCGGTGCCCACCGGCATGCCGCCCATGTATATCTTGGGGGGATTGTAGAGGTCCGCGAAGCGCAGCTCCTTCCTCCTCTCCGCCTCCTCCCGCATCTGCCTGAAGCGCTGCGGAAGCTGGTGTGCCACGGATTCGTATGTGGCGTAGGAGAGCGGCCATATCGGGTTGTTCAGGAAGAAGAGGAGGGGGTTCATGAAGCCCCACATGCGGTTCTGCCTGGGGCTCTGGTAGCTGCGTATCTCCTGCTCCCTCTCCTCCGTGAGCTCGTACGCGGAGACGTGCCTCTGCACTATCCCGAGGTTCGCCTGCTTCTGCAGGTATTCGTCCTGCGCGAAATATGAGGTGAATTTTGTGCCGGAGACCAGGTGGGTTGCGAGGCGCGGGTCCGCGAGCACGTTGTAGTTGAAGTCCAGGTAGGAGACGCCGGGGTTCGTGTCCTCGCTCCAGACCACGTTTATGTTCTTGTATATCCAGGCCTGGTCCTCGTGCGCCCTGGTCTGGCCATCCAGCACGGCTTTGCCGCCGTACTCGCGGGCGGACATCGCCCCGTTGAGCTTGTCGTGGATGCTGGCCTCCTTCGCATAGTGCGGCAGGTAGTATGCGTCCCTCGCGGAGCTGAGGCCCTTCTCGGGCTGCAAGGCGCTGGACACGAAGCTGACTGCCCTGGAAAGCTTGGCGGTGAGGTCGCCATCGCGCCCGGACGTGCGGTCGAGTTTCCCGGCCAGCGGGTCCAGCAGGTATTTGCTTATGGGGCTGGCCACGGGGTGCATCGGGGAAGCCGCAAGCGATGCGAGCTTCTGGGACGTGCTGGACTGGAGGTCTATCGCGGAATAGAACGGGTCAAGGAGGGAACGGATGCCCTCAAGGGTGCGGCCGGGGGACATCGCGTACGGGTGCAGGGGGTGGTACGTCTTGTCGTGCTTGCTCGGGTAGCCATACCAGGAAGTGAGCGCGCCCCTGACCTGGAGGATGAACGGGGCGCCTATCATCCAGTTTATGGAAAGCGGCGAGAGGCGTATCTTCTCCATGAACTGGCGGAACTTCCTGCCCTGGAATTCCGGGAGCGTAGCGGTTACGGCCTCGGGATGCGTGGCCGGGCCGTGGTGGTGCATTGCCGCGAAGTTGAGTTGCGAGCTGATGCTGGAGCTGAGGCCCCTCGGGTCCCTGGTCACGCTGTAATCCCAGGTGGCGCGGTAGCGCGTCATGGCGTGTATCAGCTCAGAAACGTCCTTGCTGAACAGTTTAGTGTTTATGGAGGGGTCAATGTCCGGATTCGTCATGGCTGCGGCAAGCCTGCCGGAAAGCGCAGTGGTGCGGGCGCGCAGGTGCTCGGTCTGCATGGTCGTGTTCAGCATCTCGTTCGCCTGCGGCATGAATGAGGAAATCAGGAGCTGCTCAACGCCTTTGCTGAACGGCTGCCAAATCTTCTGGAGGGTCTTGCGGAACCCGACGAATCCAAGGTCGCGCTGCGGCCGGATGGACAGTAGGCCGGTGCGCTCCATGGCGGCGGAATCGCTTGCCTCCTTGCACATGCGCTGCACGAGATATGCTGCGATGTCGCGCTTGTCGTTGCCTGCCCATCGGGCGAGGTTGCGGGCGTGGGCGACCATCGCTGCGCGCGTGTCTTCGTCTATGACCTTGTGCTTGTAAAGGCCCTCCTGCGCGGAGGGGGAGTCAAATATCCTCTGCCTGACCAGCGCCTGCTCCCTCTCAAGTTCCGCTGGGAGCTTGATCTTCTCCTTGTCCATGCGTTCCCCGATTTTCTGTGGGTCAAACGGGGTCCAGCGCCCGCCCAGATTGACCGCGAGCTTGCCGCCGACCACCCTGTCGCCGTCGCTGAGGCGCAGGCCGAATGCCTCGCGGCCCTCCGTGAACGGGATGTAGCTGCCTTCCCTCGTCCTGACCCACACATTGTTGTGGAGCTCGTCCATGGTTATGCCGCGCCTTGTGAGGTTCTCCACCATGCCGTCCGTTACCCAGCTCGGGTCCGCGCGCTTGCCCTTGGTGTCGCCGAACAGCTGGGCGTAGCGCTCCTTGAACGCCCCGTAGGTGGATGCGAGGAAGCGGAACTCTGAGTTGGATGTGTAATACGAGTCCGGGTACTTCGTGCCGACCATGCTCCGTATGCGGTTGTAGAACATGTTTGCCGCAATCGCATCCACGGAGTCCTTGCGGTGTATGTGAGAGTAAGTCTTCTCGCCGTATGCCTGCTCCATCACAGTGGTCTTGGCGTGCCTCTTGTCGCCCATGTAAGGCGTGCCAGGGATGAATGTGCGCCAGAAGCCCCTCACGTCGGCGTTCCAGTGGCGCATGTCCGGGCCGTATTCGCGGGCAATTTCGGATTGCATCCACATGCCCATCGGAAGCTTGGCGATTGCGGGGTTGTAGAACAGTTCATATACGTGGGTCATCTCGCCCAGCTTTTTCCTTCCCTCTTCGGTAAGGAGGCTTTTCGCGTATTCCTCCGCGCGCCTCATCATGGGGCGGAGCTTCTCGTCCAGCCCTGGCATGAGCTTCGGGTCCGAGGGGAGGAGGCCCCACATCTCATTGACCAGGCGGAGCCACATCAGCTTCGCGGAATCCACGAAGGATGTGGGCTTGGCGGATGCGGCGCCGTCAAGGAAGCTGTGGAGCAGCATGAATGTCCATGTGTCGTCGTATTTCTTGTTGCCCGCGGAATAGCGAAGGCTGTCGCGGCCCACCCAGGGGTAGAAGCCGCCGCGCGCCTCGTCGCGGAAATCGCATATCTTGTCCACCTTGAATCTTTCCTTGAGGTAGTCGTGCAGCTCCTGGAGCTTCTCCCTGTCGCTCTTCTGCGTTGCCTCTATGGAGCGTATCTTGGACATGAATGCCTGGACGCCAACGCGGTCAAAGGAAACGCCCTCCGTGGTGGCGAGCTTCATGAGCATTTCCACCTTCAGCTCCATGGGGATATCCTTGCTGGAGAGTATCGCGCGTATCTTCTTGTCCGCGTCCAGGGCGCGCGCGTTGCCTGCGAGGCCCATGTGGCCCACTATCTCCAGCTTCCCGATTTCAAGGAGCTCCTTCTCCGAAAGTTCCAGCTTGACGCCGCGGGATTCCAAAATCCTCTTGACGAGGTACATGGCGGCGTTTGCCTTGGACTCCTGCACTTGCGTCTTGTAGAACTCGGAGATGCGGGAGCGTATGTCCATGAGGTAAAGGTCTTTCCGCGCCTCGCCCTTCTTCGGGGCCGGCATGGCGGGCATGAGGGCGCCGGCGCCTGCGCGCTCGGCCTTTGTGGCCGAAACCATGGAAACCACGCCTTTTGCAGCCTTCTTTGTGAATTGGGACACGTGCCTTCCGCTTGCGAAGGCGGAACCGATTCCAACGCGCAACTGGTCGCGGACGTCCTCTGGCATGAGATAGTATAAGGGGGATTTCTTGCTGTCCAGGACCGCCTTCACGGTCTTTGCGATGCGGGGCGGCACGTTTCCGGTTATGAGGGCAAGGGTCTTGTCCGCGAGGTCCGCCTCTATCCTGGCGCTCACGGCCGTGAGGGCGGCGTCCTCCTCACCCTTCCGTTCGCGCATTTTCCTGAGTTCTTCGGCAGCCCTCTTGAGGTCTGCGTCCTTCCCGGGCTGGGGACGGAGCCTTGCGATTTCCTTCGCCTGGGCGACGGTCTTGCCTTCGCGGAGCGCGCGGAGCGCGAGATAGCCCATGTGCGGGGCGTCCTTTGCGAGCGCCAGTATGTCGTCAAGCTCGCGCGGCGAGAAGCCGCGCTTCATCAGCTCGGCCCTGAGCTGGCCGGACTGGCCTGAGAGCAGTTTGCCGGATGCCTTGCGGATGTTCTCTATTCCGCGCCTCATGCGCACGTACGTGGCTCCGAAAGCAAGCCCGCTGTAGGACATGGATTTCGGCTTGGGCAGGAGGGGCGTGGTGATGTCAAGCAGGGATGCGGGGCTTCTACCGCTGAAGAACATGGACGCGACGAAAAGGCCGAGTATGACGAAGCCGATTATGCAGATGGGGTTGGCTAGGGAGGCGGCCCCTATTGTGGAGAGGGCCGAGCCCATCGCGGAGAAGGCGGTCCTTTCAGGGTCGCAGATGCGGAGCGAGGACTGGACGGGGTTGAGTTCCGCGGGCATTCCGGCCGGCTTGCCGCCGGTGAATTCCAAGTAAAACTGGACGCATTTGCCCGTGTATATCTCTGGGTCTATCCTGCACGAGGCCTCGCCCAGGGGGGCGGTTGTTTTGAGTGGGCCGGCTGGCGCGCCAACGCACGTCACGGGCATCAATGCGGAGGAGAGCCTGCCGTCGGCGCCCACTTCGCTTTTCTCATAAAAGATGCTTATCGTGGCGTTGGGGACCGGCAGGCGGTGGACGCTGCTGCCCGCAGCCGGGAGGATGTCCGGGTTGTATCTCTCATGGAGGAAATCCAGGTATTGCTGTTCAAGCGCGTCGCGGTCGCGGTCCTGGGTGAAATCGATTATGGTCGCTGAAAGGGTGGCATTTATCTGGGAGGACGTATAATCAAAGATTGAATAGATGTCGGTCTGGCCGCATGCGGCGCAGGGGCTTGTGGCTTCGGAGAAGGAGGGGGGCACGAGTGCCAGTAGGAGTATTAGCACAGCTAAACACTTCCTGCCAGCATCGGCCATGGAATTATTACTGAATGCCGGTTTTAAAAGTATTATGTTCGCGTTTCGCGTTCGGAAAAAGAAAGGGGCGGCGGAGAAGCCGCCCGTTGGAAGCGGGCCTTGAGTGCTGCGCACATCCTGCCATCCGCAAGGACGGCCTTAAGTGCCGCATCCCTTCGCATGCCAAACGCCTCAGATATGCCCTGTGCATAGGCCCCAGCCGCGGCATTCCTCAGCCGGGGGTGCGCACGGCGGTGCGGTGCGCACATCAATGTTTCCCCTGCCGAGCTCCCAGTTGCTCGGGTTGATGCCGTAACCGCGCAACACATCAGCGGCGGACCTGGATGTTCCGTTCTCCCCGCTGCGGTACATGCTCAGGGTCAGCATCAGCATCTCCTCGCTGAGCACGCGGGTAACCGCCCCTATGAGGGAACGGCCGTCCGGGTTCTGGTCCGCCCTCTGGGAAAGCATCTCCACCGCGGATATCAGGGTTCCCTTCCCATCCCCGATGCGCATGGTGCACGCCTCCAGCTTGAGGCGCAAATCCCTGTCCTGGAGGACGCGGGCGATTGCGAGCCCGAGCTCCTGCTCCCTTGAGCCGGGCCGGGAGCGCTCGCCTGCCCTGCGCATGAGCCGGCCTGCATCGGCGCGGGTTGCGCCCACATTTTCCCTGGTTGTTCTTTTGAGTTCTGACATAGTTTTCACCTTTTTCATTTTTTTCTTTGTCTTGCGGCAAAAAGGCAAGATGGGAAGTTTTTGTTTCTGGGGTAGTTATGTGGATGGGGCTAGGCCCCAAAATAGAAGAAGCTGAAGGGAGCGGAAACCGCGATTTGTTTTTGGTTGTGTCCTTCCATGTTTACTACCTGATTATCTATTTTTGCCACCCAACGTTTTTTAAATTATGGGGGCGTTGGTGCAGTATGTAACCATGGTTACATAAGAGGCGAGGGCGCGAATTCTTTTTAATTATGATGGGGAAACGAGGTGCGTATGGAAGGCGAAATATACCTCAACAAGCCCGGCGAGCTTTTCGCGGCGATTGAGAAGGAGAAAAAGAATGGAAAAATAATGGTGGCGCAGATTGCGCCCGCGGTGCGCGTCTCAATCGGCGAGGAGTTCGGGCGCGCTCCGGGCGAGGATTTGACCTACAAAACGGTGGGGCTGCTGCGGGCGCTGGGATTTGACCATGTCACTGATACGCCGCTCGGCGCGGACATAAACATATTTGAGGAAGTCGGGGAAATAATCGCCGCGCTGGAGCGCGGGGACGAGAACTATTTTCCGGTCTTCAACTCCTGCTGCATAGGGTGGCGGCTGTATTGCAGGAACAAGCACCCGGAACTGTACCACCTCGTTTCCCCGATTGCGTCCCCGCACATGGTCACGGGCAGCGCGGCGAAGAATATCATATCCAAAAAGCTGGGGGTGCCCGTTTCCAGGATATGCATGGTGGGCATAATGCCCTGCGTCCTGAAGAAATACGAGGTGCGGGAGAGGATGGCCTCCGGGGAAAGGTATGTGGATTACGTGCTCACCACGCAGGAGCTCGCAATGTGGGCGAAGAAAAGGGGGATGGGCATAAACACGGTGAAGGAAGGGAAATTCACTCCGCTCCTTCCGGACAGCTCCAAGGACGGGGTGATATTCGGGGCGACGGGCGGCATAGTGGAGGCGCTGCTCACGAGCCTGGCGTGCAAGCTGGGCGAATCCCAGGAGAGGATAAAGTTCCGCGGGGACGGGCAGGTGAAGCACCTGTGCGTCCAGATAGGGAAATACAAATTGAATGTGGTTTCCATTTATGGGGTATCCAACCTGGACAGGGTGCTGGAGGAGATAAGGCACGGCGTGAAGTACCATTTCGTGGAAGTGATGAACTGCCCGTACGGGTGCGTGGGCGGGCCGGGCCAGCCCCTCCCCGCAACGGAGGCGAAATACAAGGCGAGGGCGCACGGGCTCCGGGCCGCGGCGGACAGGAAGCCGCTCAAGTGCCCTATGGGCCAGGTGGGGATTTCAGGAATCTATGACACGCTGGGCATAAAGCCCGGGAGCAGGGAGGCGCATCGCCTTTTCTATTTCAACGGCACTAAGATATGACGGGATTTTCGGCGCCCAGCATAGTTTATAAATTCTTAGTTTGTAAGTAGAGCGCAAGGTGAAAGGATGACAGTCAAGCTCTCGAAACTGTACGGGATGGAGATTTTCACCGACGGCGGAAAATACGTCGGGACGGCCCAGGACTTTGTGATAGACCTGGAAGGCGGCGAGGTCGCGAGGATGCTCCTTGAGCAGTTCAGTTCCCACAAGGGAAAGGAAATCCTGAAGGAGAAGAGCGTGCTCTACAAGAACGTAAAGTCCGTGGAAGACGTAGTGGTTGTCGCAAGGACACACTAGGTGCGCCCCATGGGCGACGTTATGGGTGCCGTCCGGGCGGTCCTCGCGCTTGCGCTTGGGCTGGCGGTCGGATATTTCTGGAAGATGACCCGGCCCGCGGACGACCTCCTCACGGTTGCAGGCGTGACGATAGTCAGCATATTGATACTGTTCTTCCTGCTAAAGGCGATCGGGAAGGGAAGCTAGCCCGAGCGCCTTGACCACTTTTTCAACCGTCTTTCTACCCTTGCTTTTCCCATCCACCAGCACGCAGCCGGCGCCGGGCTGTCCGTACAACACAACGTATCCCTTCTTCAGCATGTGGATGAATGGGATTGCCGCCAGGTCCTCCTCCCCTTCCACCCTGAGTGCGCCGCCAGATCTCATGAGGGACGGCACAAGAAGAAAAAGGGCCTCCGATATGGTGCCCGCAGGATTCTTTATGCATTCCGGGGAGGGATATTCCTCCTCTATCCTCTTCCTCACCACATCGTCCACCGGGCCGCGCATCGTCCTGAAGTCAAAGACTGCCACATGGGGCCGGATACCCCTCTTGAGCAGGGAATAGACGGCCTGGTCCCCCACCGCGATTATCTTTTTGCCCTCCATGCGCGGGAGCAGCGAATCAAATGTGCCCTCGTCCCCAAGGGGTTTTTTAAGGGATGCACGCAATTCCTCACTCAGCGCTGCCATGGCTCCGGATGCGCGTGGAAAATTAAAAAAGGGATTGTATGGCAAGGAAGAAAGGCCTCTCCAGGAACACAAAAATACTTGGGGTTGTCAGCTTCCTCAACGA
>JAQUBA010000005.1 GCA_028686985.1 Candidatus Iainarchaeum sp. | reverse complement strand
ACCGTGGCCTCGTACGGGACCGGGATGATGCATACTTTCGCATCCGCATACGCGTCGTTCCTTTCCATGAAGCTGAGTGCCATGATAATCACATTTTTTAATTCTAAGGAACTAGATTGTGGCTGTATGTTTATAAAATTTGGCGAGTTCGCGAAGCTTGTGCGGATAGAGCACGCGCTGATGCTCGCGGTCGCGGTGGTCATAGGGGAAACAATAGCGCTGGGAGCGTTCCCGCCGCTGGGATTGGTGCTCCTCCTCTCATTGATCGTGCCTGCGCTGAGCGAGATGGGCTCCTTCGCGCTCAATGATTATGTGGACATGGAGGCGGACAGGATAAACCGGAGGGGGGGAAGGCCCTTGGTGGACGGGACGCTTTCCCCGGAGTTCGCGCTCAAATTCTCCGCGGGCGCGTTCATAATCTCCACGATGGCGGCGCTGGCGATAAACTGGATGGCGCTCGTGGTCGCGCTTGTTTTCAATGTGCTCGCTGTTTTGTACAACCTCAGATTGAAGGACCTTCCGGCAATAGGGAATATGTATATAGCCACCACGATGGCGATACCCTTCATATTCGGCGCGGTGGTTTTCGGGATGGAGCCCACGATGACCATCTGGGTTATAGCGGCGATGGGGTTCGCCGCGGGGCTGGCGCGGGAAATCATAAAGACCGTGGAGGACATGGAGGGGGACGCACTGGCGAGGGAATCCCGGACGCTCCCCATGGTTGTGGGGAGGAAGAATGCGCTGGCGATGGCATCTTCCCTGCTATTTGCATTTGTACCCCTGAGCATGGTGCCGTTTATGGGGGGGCTCACCCTCTCCATGTTTTCCGGAATCCTGCTGGGGCTGGCGGATTTGGGGATAATCTGGATTGCAATTTATATTATACTGTCAAAAGATGCAAAGGTGCTGGGGAATGCGAGGAAGTATTCTCTGCTCTGGCTTTTCGTGGGGCTTATGGCGCTGCTGCTGGCTTCGCTTGGATACTGATCGGATAAAGGAAGTCAGAAAACCAGCTGCATCCTGGATTCCTTTTCAGGAGCCTGCGCAAATCCAAACCCCGAGTAGTATTCCCTAAGGTCAGTGTTATCAGGGTCTATGGTTATCCTGCAGATGCCCTTTTCCGCGGCAATCCCCTTCACGTGCTTCAGGATTATGGAAAAGAAACCCAGCCCTTTCCATTCAGGGAGCGGAGGGTCGTGCATGTTAACCAGGTCTGGTTCAGGGTGGGTGGGATCAAAGCAACCTGGATAGATGTTTTGTATGTCCTCTATGCGGATGGTGCCCGGCTCCAACTGAAGCACGCAAAAAATACGATAAGGGCTTTCCTCCCGCCGGACTTCCTGAATCAACTGCAGGTGTATGCGCCCCCTATCCTTCTCCTCCACATATAAGGAAAACTTCGTTTCCCCGTTTCCATAAGCGAGGCGACCCCGTATTGTTTCTGCAAGGGGGTAAAGCGGCTTGTTCCTGCAGCCCTGTTCCAGGAAGCCGCGCACTGGCGGAGCTACCTGCGGCATAAGGGTAGGCCTAAAAGGAACATGTGGTTCTGGGTTTGGATTTCCCATAAGATTATGATGTACATGAGGATTTATAAACATACTTACATTTTATTTTACTTTATAACACTCTTATCAAGCGGCTTATTCCCCTTCCGCCCAATTCCGTATGCAGTCGCACCCCCAGTAGAGCGCATAAAAGCTCTCCTCCCTGAAGATTGCGCGGCTGCCGTCAAACCCGACGAAATAGCCATCGTCCCAGGGAAGGCCGGCATTGTCCCTTGCGACGAATGTGATGCTAAAGTCCAGGTCGTACCCCACGAAAAGCGGGCTTAATATGCCGCCGTGCATGCGCTGCAGCCAGGAGATGTCCTCAATCACGGGCTGGTGGGCCGGACCATAAGGGATGAACGCAAGGACGGGATTGTCCGGGATTGAAGGGTCTGCGGAGGCGCGCATGTCCTGCGCCATCACCATGATGGTTATCCCGCCGCCAAAATTGGCGGGCCTCATGGCGAGGATTTGCGACATTCCCGAATGGGGGAGCGCAACCGGGAGGCTCTTCTCATAAACGCCGGCACGGAATATATGGATGCATTCCTGCCTGTCCGCGGCAAGCGCGGTAAGCGTCCTGCCGTCGCCGGTTTCGGCATTCGTATCTTTTAGGATGTTTAGGATGCCCATGCCGGACATCATTGAAATTGCATCTTCAACCGTGGTGGAGCCGGCGACGAAGCCGAGCCGCTCCGCGGAGATGTTGCGGGCGCCGCAGCGCGCCGGTCCCCTCGGCGAGGACCATCCGGAAAGGCGCTGGCATGCGGATGCGGCGGCCGAGAAAACGGCGAGCTTGAGCAGCTTCCTCCTTGATTCGTCCACTACTGGTTTTGCGGGTTCTGCAAACCTCATCCTGCGCGCCTTTTCACTCATAGGTAATTATATGCCTGATAACATTTATAAACACTTGCACACACAGTATTAGCATGGCAAGGATGCTTCAGGGAACCAGTACGCCGCCCGTTCAAAATCCGGCGCCTGGCATTGCAAGGGCAGGAGAGAGGGCGCAGCCCCGGCTCAGAGAACAGGTAAGGGCGCTGCTCGGCCAGGGCAAAGTCGGCATGATTGTGGATATGGGGCAACAGGCAGTGAATGAACTCGCAAAAATGCTGCGTGACCCGGATGAGGAACTGTTCCGCAGGAGCGACGCGGCGATGGCACTCGGGGAAATTCTTATCAAGCATGAGAGGCTGGACGCGAGGGAGGGGCTTGTGGCGCTACGCTGGGCCGCAAGGCATGAGGATAACCATGGCCTCAGGGAGGATGCAATGGCGGCATTCAGGAATATAACCGGTTTGTACCCCAGCCAGTGCAACGGGCATTGCTATAAAAACGACCGGGATTAGGCGGCCGCATTCTGCTGTTTTTCAGGATTAATCCACTATTGCGGATTGGGAGGTTTCTGCTCAGGCGGCTTCTGCTCTGTTTTTTGCTGCTGGGCGGGCGGCGGGGGCGCTTGCCTGGGCGGCTCCTGCCTCTGCGTGTTGGGCCTCTGTTGCTGCCTCTGGTCCCGGTGGCCGTATTGCGTCCCGTAGGGGCCCCTGTCCGGCCTTCCCCTCTCCCTTGAGACCTCCCCCGCATTTATCATAATCAAAATGTCCGCGGTGTTGCGCAGGGCGACGGAAAAGCCGGGCTCAATCCCGACTATGAGCGTCTTCTTCCCGTGCTCCTTGGCTTTCGTAAGCGCGGGGATGAAATCCGTGTCCCTCGTCATGAGCGCTATTATGTCTATTTCAGGATTCACAATCTGCTCCGTGGCCTCCACAGCCATGGTCACATCAACGTCGCCCGTGGTTATCCTGGGCTCAAAAGCCTGGTTCACCATCGCCTCAATCAGCTTGTCCGAGGCGAACTGGTCGAGGTAGATGCGTGCCATCCGGATGTTGCCGTGCTCCGAAACCTTCTTCTTTATCTCGCGCAAATCAATGTTCAATTGCTTGCGGATGATGTTCGGCCCGTCAACGAAAAGCGCAATCTGCGGCTGCTTTTTCCCAAAAACCCCGTCTAAAAGTCCCATGAGTGCTCACCAGAAAAGATGGTGGTTGGGATTGGAGGTGAAAATTAAAAAAGGTATGCCGGCGGAAGGATGCTATTTAGGTGTGGTATTTTGTATAAAAGGAAGGTTTAAATAAAAGAGAACCGTTATTTACTAATGGGCATGGTGATGGCGCGGTTGCCGGCAAAGGGCCTTGAGAGGCTGCCTTACTACGAACCTAAGGCCGGAAAAACCAAACCCAGGGAAATTGCCCTGGCAATACCCCATACCAACGAGATTCCTGCCGCGCTCCCTTTCCGCAAGGCGCTTGCGAAGCGGCTTATGGAGGAAGGGATAAAGGCGAGCACTAAGACGGAAAAGGGCATGATGAAGAGGGGCTGGGAGGCGAGGCACCGCATTGACGCCGGTTTCAAGCTAGAATCTGGTGGAATGCGGGGCGAAGAGACTGGGGGCGGCCCCCTGCCCTTCGGGCAGCATGCAATCACGATAATGCTATCCATGGAGGACAGGGTGAGAAGGATTAGACTCATCGCCGAATGCATGGCTGCGGGAAATGACCTCGTGGTGGAACTGCATGCGATGAACCCAGGCGCATATTTTGGGGCTGAGGATGTGGAGGCGGGGTTAAGGAGGATTGGCAACCGCATGTTGTTTGCTCCCGATGCGGTCAGCTTGATAAACAACGCATTCCTGGCTGACCGCAGCACATTGGCGGAGGATGAGGATGTGGCACACGCCGTATCCGGGCTTGCTGGAGTGATTGGGCTGGACATGGATGAGGTTTTCGTGGAATACTTCCGGGCTAGGGACCGCATCCACCTGCTGGGAGGCAGCGCGGCCATAATTGAACTTTCATCCGAAACTGCGGAACTGCCCCATGGGCATCCCATGTATCCGTATTACCGGGATGTGTCACGGAGCGATTTTGAGAGCGCCTACTGCGCGGTGGTGCGTAAGAGCGTGGATATGCCATCCGAAGAGGTCGAGGCCGCGGCGTGGGCCCTTGGCGCAATAGAGGGGGCGGGCTGATTAGAGCCTGAAGCCGAAGAATTTCGCTGAATTTTTGGCGGTGGCCTCCGCCGCCTTTTCAAACGGGATATTTTTCACTTCCGCGATGTATTGGACAGCGTCCCGCACCCCCTCTATCCCCCGCGTGATGTAAGGCGCGTCCGTTTCCGAAACCAATTTTTCGAGGGGAATGGCTTCTATTGTTTTCCTCCTGTCCTTTGAGTGGAGCGGAGGGATGGAGATGATGCCGCCCATCTTCACCGCGCGCTTCGCGGTCTCCGCCTCGCCCGAAAAGAAGTGCATCATGAACGGTTTTTTCCATCCATATGATTGGAGGGCGTCCAGGCATCTGTCTTCCGCCTTCCTTGTGTGCAGCACAATAGGCAAACCAATTCCGTCCGCGAGGTCCAGCATCCTTTTGAACAGCGCCGCCTCATCCGAAAAATGCTTCTCAACCTTTCCCCAATGATAGTCCAATCCTATCTCTCCAATCGCATTTGGGGCTTGGGAACGGATGAAGTTTTCCCACTCATCCAGTTTTGCCAGCCCCTCAAAGACGGCTGTCTGCGGCGCAATCCCCAGGCAGAAGGGGATTTTGAGGGCGCGGGCGATTTCCACCGTCTTTTTGTTGGATTTGTGAGAGTAGCCGGATGTGACCGGGAGTATGTCTTCCGGAAGCTCCTCCATCTGCTTCTTCTTGAACGAATCAAGGTGGCAGTGCGAATCCACGAGGCGCGCCGGCATAACGGTGTTTTTAAAACCTAACGTTATAAATCTACCTAACAGAATTCTCTCAGGTGTAATCATGAGCGAGAAGATTTTTGGCTCCGCAAAGGAACTGCACGAGGGCAAATACGTCCTCATTGACGACATCCCGTGCAGGATAGCCAGCATAGACAAGTCCAAGACTGGCAAGCATGGCTCGGCCAAGCTGAGGATAGTCGCGATAGGCATATTCGACGGGCAGAAGAAGAACCTGCTCACCACCGCGGACTCGGATGTTGAAATCCCCATCATAGAAAGGAAGAACGCGCAGGTCATGTCGGTCTCCGGCACGACCGTGCAGGTGATGGACCAGTCCAACTACGAGGTCTTTGAGATGCAGATACCTCCTGAGATGCAGGGGCAGGTGGAGGCGGGAAAGGAAGTGGAGATAATGGAAGCGATGGGAAGGCGAGTGATAGTGAGGATAAGGTGAAAAGATGAAGGCAACTGTTGCGAAGAAGCGCGAGAACGCCCTCCTGGGCAGGACCGAATACGAGATTACAGTGGAATTTGACGGCAAGACGCCGTCCAGGTCCGAGATGAGGGATGCGATAATCCAGGGCGTGGGCTGCAACCCGGACACCACAATACTCAAGAGGACGGATTCGTCCTTCGGGGCGAGGAAGGTCGTCGCGAGGGTGAATGTATACAAGAAGAAGGAGGACATGATGGGGATGGAGCCGGACTACACCCTCATAAGGAACAAGTTCAAGGAAGCCGCGGCAAAGGGGGAGAAGGCGGCGGCGCCCAAGAAGAAAGAGTGATGAGCATGGCGGAAAAGGCACCGGCAAAGAAGAAGGAGAGGAAAACGAAGGCGTACAAGCCGGGGAAGCACTGCCCCAAATGCGGGCCGGGCGTCAAGCTTGCGGCGCACAAGGACAGGCTGTCCTGCGGGAAGTGCGGCTACTACGAAAAGAAATAGTGCGCCCATGAAAAACCCGTTCCTCTCATTGTTTTCGGCATTTTTCATTTTCTTCGCCCTGAGCTTCGTTCCTGGCGAATTCTTCATGCCCCTCGTGGCGGTGCTGACGCTGCTGCTGGCGGTGCTCCTTTTCAGGTTCTACGGGAACGCAAATGCGCTCGCCTTCCTGCTCGCATGCGTGGCGTGCCTGCTCGTATTCCCGCTTTCGCATTCCAATACGCTATACCTGCAGATGGCGATGGGAACGATAGCATTGCATTTCATCTGGAAGAAGGGGGATGAATGGTGGCAGCGGGGAAGGAAGCTCTGGAGGAGGGTTGCGGAAGGGATTGGGCTCGCAATCGTGATGGTGGTTGCGGGGGCTGGCTTCAGCGTCATCCTCAGCCTGCTGGGGCTGAACGACGGGGCAAAGGCGGTGGGCGTGGTGGAGGAGCTTCCCATCTACCTGCTCGTGGCGAGCTTCACCCTGGTGCCTGTCACGGAAGAGCTGTTCTTCCGCGCCCTGATGGTGCCCTGGCTGGGCGTTTTCGGCTCCGCCATATTCTTCGGGCTGACGCACACTTCGTACGGCTCCGTGGCCGAGATACTGGGCGCGGCGTTCCTCGGGCTCATACTCGCATACTATTTCAGCAGGAGCAAGGACCTCCTTCCCTGCATCATAGCGCACGCGATATTCAACTTCTCATCTGTTTTCATAATAAAGATGCTGGCTGGGTGAAGGCATGATTCTGGGGATAGAGAGCACCGCGCACACCCTCGGCATGGGGATAGTGCATAGGGGAAAGGTGCTTTCCAACATAGGGGACACCTACAAGCCGAGGAACGAGGGGATAGTGCCCCGGAAGGCGGCGGACCACCACGCGGAGAAGTTTGCGAGGATTCTGGATGCTAATCTGCGCAAGGCGGGCATACAGATGCGGGATGTGGACGCGATTGCATATTCCGAAGGGCCGGGGCTCGGCGCATGCCTCAAGGTCGGGCTGGTGGGCGCGAAATACCTTGCGCTCAAATACGGAAAGAGGATGGTCGGGGTTAACCACCCGTTCGCGCACATAAAAATAGCGGAAGGCATTGCGGGCATAAGGAAGCCGCTCATACTTTACGTGAGCGGGGGGAATACCCAGCTGCTGGTTGAGCATAAAGGAAAATTCCGCATCCTTGGAGAGACACTGGACATGGGGGCGGGGAACCTCTTTGATTCGTTCGGGCGCGGGATAGGGATGGAATACGCGCACGGGGCGGAACTGGCAAAGCTGGCGGAGGGCGGGAAGTACGTGCCCCTCCCGTATGTAGTGAAGGGGATGAACCTCAGCTTTTCGGGATTGCTCACGCAGGCGGCGAAGGAGGCGCGCAAGCACGGGAAGAGGGACGCCGCATACTCCCTGTTTGAGACTTCATTTGCAATGCTATGCGAGGTTACCGAGAGGGCGCTCTTCCTCACGCGGAAAAAAGGAGTAATAGTGTGTGGCGGGGTTGCGCAGAACAGGCGGCTGCAGGGGATGCTGCGCTCCATGTGCAGGGAGGACGGGGTGGAATTCGGGGTTGCGCCTGATGAGTATAATAGGGATAATGGCGCGATGATTGCATATGCCGGCGAACTCATAATGAAAAAGGGGATGAAGGCGCCGGAGAAATGCACGGTTGACCAGGGATACAGGATAGACCAGCTGCGGCTGCATTAAACCACTACTAATTTTTTGGTAAGCAGTTTTTAAACCCGGAAGCGCATCATTATACCCATGAAAACTTACAAACTGATAGCCTGCGCCTTCCTTGCGGCGCTCGCATTCGTATTGCAGGTGTCCAACGAGGTGATTGGGATACCCACGGGCTTCGGAATGACGATTGACCTCACCGCGGTGCCGGTGATGCTCGCGCTCTTCATATTCGGGGCGGAATATGCGTTCCTCACGCTCATGGTGCTC
The DNA here is from genome assembly GCA_028686985.1 of Candidatus Iainarchaeum sp. Taxonomy (GTDB): domain Archaea; phylum Micrarchaeota; class Micrarchaeia; order Anstonellales; family Bilamarchaeaceae; genus CAIXOA01. Next base: position 45,870 of record JAQUBA010000005.1, on the reverse strand, counting down.
GGCGCAATAATACTAATCTCCTCGCCTTCGGGGATTGTCGGCTCTGTGATGAAGGTGGGCGCCACGCTGCCCATGCTGCTCATCCCGTATTACGTGGGGAAGGCGAAGGGGCTTGCGGAATACGCGTATGCGGCCATCGGGACGCTGGTGCTGCTGCTTGCGCTCTTTTTCGCCACGACCTGGATTTATTCCCCGCTTCGGGGGGGGATGCTGGAATACTTCGTGGGGCTGGTGCCGATAGGTTTGCTCCTCGGGCTCACATATTACGCGAGCAGGGAGAAGGCCGGTGGCGCCACAGACCTTTCAAATGTGAGGGTGGCGGCGCTTGCGCTCGTGCTCGCGATACTGGTGCGGGGTGCGGTCGCGACGCTGGCGAACCTCTATTTCGCCGGCCCGGTGTTCTTCCAGACGCCGCCGGAGGCGTTCATAGGCTTCCTGGACTCCCTGCCCATACCGTTCCTGGGGGCCGGGATGGGCTGGTTCGTGCTGTTCTTCTGGAACGCGGTGCAGGGCGCGGTGGAGTTCATCGTCGCATGGGTGCTGGCATACAGGTTCGGGCTGCTAAAGAGATATGGTGATGACTGATGCTTGAGGTGGGCGGGCTTTCCGTAAGCTCAAAGGGCAGGCGGCTCCTTGGCGGCGTATCCTTCAGCATAAAGAAGGGCGAATGCCTGGGCGTAGTGGGCACGATGGGCTCGGGAAAGACCACGCTCCTGTACGCGATAAAGGGCATAATCCCGGGGCTCAAGCCGGGGAAGGTGGGCGGCACGATACGCTTCATGGGCGGCGAGCGCCTCCCGATGGACAAGAGGATAGGCATAGTGTTCCAGAACCCGAACGACCAGGTGTTCTGCAGCACGCTCGCGGAGGAGGTGGGCTTCGGGCTGAAAAACCTCGGCGTCCGCGGGCAGGAGCTGGAGGCGAGGGTTGCCGGCGCCCTGGGGCGCGTGGGGCTTGAGGAACGCGCAACGGACGACCCCTTTGAGCTTTCGCAGGGGCAGAGGCAGAAGCTCGCAATAGCGTCCGTTCTCGCGATGGAGCCGGAGCTGCTCCTCCTGGACGAGCCGACGTCCAGCCTTGACCACAGGGCCAGCCTTGAGATTTACGACATACTCAAGGGGCTCTCGCTGGAGGGCAAATCCATGATAGTTGTGGAGCATCAGACCGAATACCTCGCAAGGCTGGCGGGGGAGTACCTCGTGCTCAATGAGGGGAAGCAGGTTGCGTACGGGGGGAAGAAAATATTCAAATCCGGGAAGGCCGCGGAATGGGGGGTGAAGGTCCCGTGCAGCCGGTAGCGAAGTTTTTTGGGGCGCTTGCGCTTGTTTTCGCAGCCGCGGTGCTGCCTGTGGCGTATGCGCCGCTAATGCTTGGGATGCTCGTGCTCGTGGCACTCCTGAGCAAGGTCCCCCTCCTTGAGTTCGCGGTCGCGTGTTTCGGACTGGTATTGTTCATATCATTGTTCAGCTTCTACGCCTTCGGGGGGCTGGAAAGGGCGGGGCTGACCGCCGCGCACGCCGCCTCCATGATGATGCCTTTCTACATATTTTCCAGGACAACCGCGCCGCACGAGATGATGGAGGGGATGAGGAAGGCGGGCGTGCCCAGGGACTTTTCGTTCGTTTTCTCCACCGCACTCCCCTTCTCCAAAACCGTGCGCAGGAAGGCGGATTCCGTGCGCATAGCGCAGCAGAGCCGCTGCGGGAAAAGCGTGTGGGCCTTCACCGTGCCGGTGTTCAACTCCATCTTTGAGAAAGCAAGGGGGCTCGCCATATCCATAGAGAGCAGGGGCGGGCTTGGGAAAGAAAACTAGAGTTCCGAGATTTTTCTCGCCTTCTCCGCAATCATCACGGTCTTGGCTACCGCGCCGGCCTTCTCCATCGCGAATAGGTCGGAGATTAGGGGGATCTCCGCAAATGCGCTCTCCAGCTTGAGGAAGGACAACGCGCGGAAAATCGTGCCCCACGGGAGCAGAACGAGTATCTTCAGGGAATTCTTCTTGAGGAACGCCACCTTGTCCGACGCCTTGAGGAAAGAGATATAAATGTCCAGAAGCAGCATCATGGTGAATGCGAGGGAGAGGTATTCCATCTGCACTTTTGTGAGGTACTGGACCGCAATGTCCAGGAAAAAGAGCTCTGCAAACACAATGGCAACGAGTCCGACAAGAGATATGAAAACCAGCGCCCTCCACGGCCTGGTTTTTTGCATGTCCATGGTAAAATATGGGTTAAATCGGTATATAAGGTTTTCCATCCTAAGAGAGATGGGGTAGTATGCAGCAAAGGAAGCTGGCAATTTATATAGTCTTACTCATCATCGCTGCGGTCGTAATAGCGGTAAGCACGAAATTCTACGAGACCAAAGTGCTCTCGGATGACGCGGAGGAGTACGTCCTGGAGGACCTCAGGGCAAAGAACCCGAACGCGGACACTGTGGGGATAATCTCCTGGGAGAACAGGGTGAACGTGGATGGAAGCTCCTATTTTGAGATAAAGGCGAGCGCGAGCGAGGGCCTTTCCACCCCCTGCCCGAAGAGGACGCATTACCAGTATTTCTACCCGGAGCAGAACTTTGTCCCGAATCCCCCCGAACGCGTGGTTTCCGGATGCACTGTGTGCGAGGGCATGGGATGCGTGATTGCATTCCCTGAGGAGGCGATAATCGCCTCCCACACGAACTCCGGCACGTCCGCGGTGGAGGGCTACATCCAGAGGTACGGGGACACCGTCCCGTCCGTGAAGCAGGTGGATGGGGAGGGATGGACGGTCACCTGGAGGAGCCCCTCGGCATCCTACGGCTATAAGGTGGAGATGGAGAGCAACGGCGACATAAGCAGCATAAGCAGGAACTGAACCAGTCCTAATCCTCCCTTGCGTAGAAGCTCCCTGATTCCCTCTGCTCCCTGTCCAGGACGCTTCCCGGCTTGTTTATCCTGGGGCGCTTGGAATCCCTGTCCCGCCTCATGGTTATGTTCGCCATGGAAAGGAATGCGTTCATGCCCGCGAACTTGTTGTACGGGGACGAGGCGTGGCCGCGCACCGAACTCTGCCCGTCAAAGACTATGAGGCGGTTGGCGACCGAATCTAGGAATGAGACATCGTGGTCCACCACGAAGGCGCTCTTCTCGCTCTCCCCGATTATGGAGCGGAGGAGGTCGGAGAACCTCAGCCTCTGCTCAATGTCAAGGAAGGCGGTGGGCTCGTCAAAGAGGAAGACGTCCGCCTTCTGGGAAAGCGCATACGCGATGGAGACGCGCTGGAGCTCGCCCCCGCTCAGGGAGGTGAGCTGCTTTTCCATCAATTTTATTATGCCCAGCTCGCGCCTAGCCTTTTCGGAAATAAACTGGTCTATGTTTTCCGAGGAGAACAGTTCGTCCACCGCAACCCCCTCCTGCGGCTCTATGTACTGGGGCTTGTACGAGATTTTCAGCGAGGGGAGCCCCGTGCCCTCGTCCGGATTCTCCACCCCCGCGAGGAGCTTTATGAAGGTGGTCTTTCCCACCGCGTTCTTGCCCACTATCCCCACTATCTCGCCCTCGCGTATGTCGCCCTTTTCGCAGGAGAGGGCGAAGTCGCCCAGCCCCTTCTTCAGTTCCGGATAGGAAACCTTTGATTTTCCCCTGCGCTCCCTTTCGCTGAAGCCGGAGAGCCGGATTTCCCGGTCCCTGAACTTGATGTTTTCCTCCTTCAGGTAGCCGGCGAGGTACTCGTTTATGCCGTTCCTCACCGGTTTTGTGCCAGAGGAGGTGCCGTATGCGTTCTCCTCTCCGTAGAATACGAACACGTAATCGCTCATGTAATCCAGGATTGCCAGGTCGTGCTCCACGACCATGAGCTTTCTCCCTTCGCCAAACTCACGAAGTATGAGGGCGCTCTTCAGCCTTTCTTCTATGTCCAGGTAATTGCTCGGCTCATCCAGATAGTAAATGGATGCATCCTTCAGGAGCGCCGCGGCGAGTGCGACCTTCTGCAGCTCCCCTCCGCTCAATTGGGAGATTTTCCTTTTCAGGATTGGGGCGAGCGCGAATTTTTCCACTATCCCATCCTTCGCATTCCTCTCGTCCATCTTTGAGAGCAGGGAATCCACGGTGCTGCGTGCGGCCGCCTTCCGTATCTGCTCAACGTTCTGCACCTTCATGCTGACCTTCTGCCTGTCGCCCGCGGCTTCGAAGTATCTTCGCTGGGAGATGGAGAGCCGGGGGAGGATTTCCCCCATCTTGTGCTCCCTGAATTCCCCGAAATTAGGGGTTATCCTGCCGGAAAGGATTCCGAGCGCGGTTGTTTTCCCGATTCCATTCTTTCCTACAATCCCGCATACGCCTTCAGCGGGCAGGGGGAAATTGTAGAGCCGGAATTGGTTTGTGCCGTATTGGTAGATGGGGTTCCCCTCCTCGCCCGCGAGGTTGATGATGGTTATGCAATTGACCGGGCATTTCTTCACGCACAGCGCGCAGCCGATGCAGAGAGTCTCCGCGATTGCGGGGAATCGCGTGGATTCCTCTACCACTATGCATTCGTCGCCCATCCGGTTCGGCGGGCAGACCTTTATGCACTGGTAAGGGCATTTTTCCCGGATACAAAGTTCCCGGTCCAATATGGCTACTCTTGTCGGCATATTTTCCACAATCTATTGATTAGTTCGGGACAACCAATATAAAAGTATTCTTCTTATAAAAGTAGGGGGAGCTGCCATCGTGGCATTTCCACAATGACTGCAACAAACGGGGGATACAATGGAAGGGGAAGAAAGGCCTGAGAACGTCATATATGTGGGGAAGAAGGGCGTCATGAGCTACGTGCTTGCGGTCGTCACCCAGTTCAACAACGGGGCGCAGACCGTAATCATAAAGGCGAGGGGCAAGCTCATATCCCGCGCGGTTGATGTGGCGGAGATAGTGAGGAACCGCTTCGTCCCGGAAGCGAAGGTCGGCGACATAGTGATAAAGACCGAGGAACTGATGTCGGAGGACGGCAACAAGAGCAAGGTCTCCGCGATGGAGATTACGCTTTCCAAATAGATGTCTGGAAACGAACTTTGAAGAACGGTGTTTTTGATGTTCAGGACCCATTACATAAAGGATGCGAAGGCGAGCGTGGGAAAGGAGGTGCAGGTTGCGGGATGGGTCCATGAGATACGGGACCTGGGCAAGCTCATTTTCATACAATTGAGGGACCGCACGGGCATAGTGCAGGTGACCGCGAAGAAGGGCGTCGTGCCGGACGAGGTCATGGATGTCCTGAAAAGGAACAAGGAGGACGTGATAACCGTAACTGGCACCGTGAAGGAGAACAAGATTGCGCCTGACGGGGTGGAGATAAGCCCCTCAAAGGCCGAACTCCTCTCATTCGTGGAGAGGAAACTGCCCGTGGACCCCACGGGGCTTGTGCCCAGCGAGCTGGACGTGCGGCTGAATTACCGATACCTGGATTTGAGGAAGAAGGACGTTACCGGCGTATTCGCCATAAAATCCGAGATAGCGAAGAGCTTCAGGGAAAGGTGCACGCAGCTCGGGTTCATGGAGATACATCCCACTTCTATTGTGGCCGCGGCGACCGAGGGCGGGACGGAAGTGTTCGCTGTGGAATACTTTGAGCAGAAGGTTTTCCTGGCTCAGTCCCCCCAGCTGTACAAGCAGATGGCCGTGGTTGGGGGATTGGACAAGGTCATGATGACGGTGCCTGTTTTCCGGGCGGAGAAGCACCACACGACCACGCACCTGAACGAAGTAATCCAGATGGACATAGAGATGGGCTTCGCGGACGACAAGGACGCGATGGACGTGCTCTCCGACGTTTCGCTGCACATATTGAAGAATGTGGAGAAGATGAAGGACGAGCTTGCGCTCCTGAATCCGGAATTTTCGGCTCCGAAAGAGGTTCCGCGGCACACTTATACGGAACTGGTTGATTTGCTCGGAGAAAACAACATGAGGATGGAATGGGGAGAGGACTTCAGCAAGGAGGCGGAGAAGAAGCTGGGGGAGCTGCTCCAGGAAGACCTTTTCATAATCCACGAGTGGCCCACGAACGTGCGCGCCTTCTATTCCATGCCCAAAGAGGATAACGGGGACGTGTGCAAGGCGTTTGACCTCATCTACAAGGGGCTGGAAATCTCTTCGGGCGCGCAGAGGATACATATCCCCGAACTGTTGGAGAAGCAATTGGAAAAGAGGGGCCTGAATCCCCGGAACTTTGACTTCTACATAGACGCGTTCAGGGTTGGGGCGCCTCCGCACGCGGGATGGAGCATCGGCCTGGAAAGATTGACGATGAAGGTCACCAACCGGGAGAATATACGGGAATGCATGCTCTTTCCGAGGGACAGGACGAGGGTTCATCCCTAGGCAATAGGAATTTTAGTGCAAAATTTCTCTTTTATTCTCTTCTCACTAAATCGCAATGCGAAGGGGTTGCGCCTTACAAATTCCCTTGCCTTTGCGATGAGTTCCTTTTTCTCTTCTTGCGCCAAATCCTGCGAATAGCCAAATTTCTCCCTGAGCAAGAATGCGATTTTGTGCCTTTTGCAGGAAGGAGTGGTGTTGACGAATGAATATGTTTCATAATCTATCCCAAGGGAATGCAGGAATTGCACCGAACCTTCCACAGTTTCTTGTGAATTTCCTATAATGGAAGGATTTTTGAGAATTGACGCCTTTGAAAAGAAGCGCCTTAGGTATTCAAAATTTCTTTGGAGCGTATCCGGATCTCTGCTCAGGAGAGCTGCCTGTGATTCTATGTTTTCCGGGGTGAAGCCCAATGCCCTGAGGAAATTGAAGTTCCTTTGGAGCGTATCCGGATCTCTGCTCAGGAGAGCTGTATGTGTAGCTATTTTTTCTGTGGTTAATCCTAATGCTTTGAGGAAAACCAGGTTTCTTTGGAGTGATTCGTGGTTTCTGCCCAGAAGATCTGCTCTTGAGGCTATTTGCTCAGGGGTTAAGCCTAATTCCAATAAAAATGAATGCGACGCGTCCATCGTGTTTGCTGGAATATGCGAGAGTATTTCCATAGTTGTGGGATTTGGCTTTTGTGGCCTCTCCGCAAGTATTTCGTGAAGCAACTGACCGGACTCTTCCATAGTTGTTAATTATGGTTAAACGTATTTATAAAGATTTGTATGGGGGCGAAATCGGAAACTCACAATGGCGCCCTTCCCTTCAATGCGCTCACGGGAAATCTCGTATAGGAGAAGCAGTCCTTTCCTTTCATGCAGATTAGGATTGAGAAATTCCAATCCCTGTCCTTCACCGCCGCCCACTCGTAATTTTTGGATTTCCCCAAGCCGAAAACCGGATTGCGCATCTTCTCTTCCGTAATCTCATTCAAATCTATCTCCGCCCGCTTGCCGCCAACGAAGGCGAATATCCTGCCGGAATCGCAGGCGATCCCCCCCTCCGGGCCGAAAACCGCGCAGCCCAGGCATTCCCTGATTTTCAGGCGCGCTGAAACCCTCTCCCCGTTTTTGTTTGTGAAGGCATATTTTCCCTTCCCGCAGTCCACGATTAGGAGGCTCTCCCCCTGCGCCGAGGCGCAGAAATCCCTTGAGAGCGAAAACGGAAGGGCGTAATCCTTGGAATAGAATCCGAAATAATCGCCCTCAAAATAGAGGTCAAGGCGTATTGCCTTTTTTGAGCCGGGGTCAAGTAGGTAGACATAGTCCGCGTCTGCGGACGGGGAGTGCAGGAGCAGCGCATTTCCGGATATTGTCCAGTCTATGCCGAAATCCTTGGGCTCAAGTATGGAGAAGGCGTTCGCCTTCGGGTTTTTTGCGGAAACCACGCCGTTTTCAACGGAGAGGATGAGGTTGCGTATGGAAACGGATTTGGACGGGACTGGGTTGCGGAAGCCGGAATACCACTTCTCCAGCATTTTTTCGGTTATTTTTTCGTTCATGGGCTCACGAGGTCTTCCGCGGCTTCCTGCGCTTCCCCTATTATTTTTTGTTCATCCAGTTCCGTGAATTTTCCCTCGCGCAGGATGGGCTTTCCCGCAATCAGCACATCGGTTATGTTTCCGGGGTGCATGGAGAAAAGCAGGTTGCGCGCATCGTGCAGCGGCGCAAGGTTGGATGAGCGCAAATCCGCAAGCACGATGTCCGCCTCCTTCCCGGGCGCGATGCTTCCTGCGTTGAAGCCAAGCGCCTTCGCCCCATTCATCGTTGCGAAATCCCATACGTTCTGGATGGAGACGCGGAGCGGGTCCCAATAGAGGTGGGATTGCATGAGCTGCGCGAATTTCATCGTTTCCAGCATATTATGGCAATTGTTGCTCGCAGTCCCGTCGGTCCCCAGGGCGATGTTTGCCCCGGCTTCCAAATACTCATGAAGGGGGCAGATGCCGCCCGTTGCGAGCTTGAGGTTTGCGACAGGGTTGTGCGAAATGGAAGCGCCCGCCTTCCCTGCGAGGGCGGATTCCCTTTTCGTGACCCACGAACCATGGGCAAGCACCGTGTTTTCGTCCAGCACACCCAAAGAATGCAGGTATTCCACGGGGCGCTTGCCCTTTTCCCGGAGGGAATCAAACACTTCCTTCCTTGTTTCGGAAATGTGCATGTGGAATTTGAGGGATTTTTTGCGGGCATGTCCCTTCGCGAGTAAAATGAGCTCTTCGGAGCAGGTGTAGGGCGCATGGGGCGCCATTGAGATATTAAGCAGCGGGGATTTGCCGGACCACTTTTCCACGAGTGAGGTTCCGTTTTTCAGCTCGTCTTTCGCATCCGTTTTCTTTACGAGGTCAAAAAGGCCGTGCCCTACGGAAGCGCGGATCCCTGTTTCCAGCACCGCCCTGCACACTTCGTCCATGTGCGCGATGTACATCTCGTTGAAGCACGTGGTGCCTGAACGCACCATCTCCAGGATGCTGAGCATTGAGCCGGCGCGGATGTGCCTGGGCTTCAATTTTGCCTCCGCCGGCCATATCTTCTTCTCCAGCCAGTCATGGAGGACCATCCCCTCCGCATACCCGCGGAATAGGCTCATCGGGATATGGGTATGCGCATTCACCAGCCCGGGGAATGCAAGTTTTCCTTTTGCGTCAATTTTTTCATCGGCATCCGCGCGTATGGATTTGGCTATTTTGGAGATTTTGCCGTCCTGGACAAGGATGTCGCCGCGGACAATTTCACGCCGTGCATCCTGCGTGAGGATGAGCGCATCCTTTATGAGAACGTCCATGGCTGGATTTCTGCCGGCGGGTTTTAAACCTTTGTCCGCATCTTCAACATATGCTTGTGCTTGTGCAATATGGAGAGATAGGAATCAAGGGAAAGAACCGGGGAAGCTTTGAGAGGATGCTCGCCTCAAACATAAGGCGCGCGCTTGGAAGCATGCTTGAGGGCATTGAGCTCAGGGACTCACGGGTCTTTTTGGAGGTTTCAGGCAGCGAAAAGAAGGTGCGGGAAGCCCTTATGAGGGTGTTCGGGATTGAGTGGTTCGCATTTGCATATGAGTGCAACAAGACCGCGGACGAGATATGGAAGATAGTGCAGAAGCTGAAATTGAAGGGGAAAAAAATAGCGGTGGATACGAAGAGGGTGGACAAGTCCTTCCCGATGAAATCCCAGGAACTGAGCGCGGAAATCGGGGCGCGCATCGTGGATAAGTTCGGGTGCAAGGTGGATTTGGGGCACCCGGACGTGAAGATAAGTGTGATAATAGCGCGGAACGCCTACGTCTATTTTGAGAAGGTTAAAGGGCTTGGGGGATTGCCGGTGGGGAGCTCTGGAAAAGTCCTCTGCCTTCTTTCCGGCGGGATAGATTCCCCAGTCGCCGCGTGGATGATGATGAAGAGGGGCTGCCTGGTGGATTTCCTCCACGTGCACTCTTTTGAAAAGTGGGACGCGAGGAGGGGGGCGAAGATAATTGCCCTGGTGGAGAAGATTAAGGAGTATGGCGGAGAGCCGCGCCTCTTCACCGTTCCCTATGCGGATTTCTATGCAAAGGCGGGCGGGCTGCCTCCGGAATACGAACTCGTGGTCTTCAGGAAATACCTGTACGGGCTTGCGGAAAAGGTTGCAGTTGGGAAGGGATATGGCGCGGTGGTGAGCGGCGATTCGCTCGGGCAGGTCGCCTCCCAGACGCTTGATAACATAGGGGCTGCAGAGTCCGGGCTATCGGTGCCCGTGTTCCGCCCGCTGATTGCGCTGGACAAGATGGAGATTGTGGCGCTCGCGGAGAAATGCGGGACGTATGAAACCTCAATAAAGCCGTACAAGGACTGCTGCTCCCTGGTCGCGGTATCAAACCCCCTCACGAAGGCGAAGAAGGCCGAGGTGGAGCGGCTTTCCGTGGAAATCGGCATGGGCGGGATAATCACGAAGGGCTTCTCTTCCCTAAGCGAACATATAAAAACATAATTTGACAAAATTATCTGCATATGCAGGATTTCAGGGGCTTGAGGGCGGAGTGGGAAGGCGCCGACAATTTTCAGAGGGAGCAGATAATAACCTCAATGGGAAGGCTCGGCGGCGCGGAATCCTGGGAATTCATACGCAATGCGCTTTCTGACAGCAAGGTATTCCCCCATGTGAGGGGGTGGGCGGCCCGCACATTGGGGGGTTCCGCGGACCAGAAAACCGTTGCGGTCCTGCTGAACAGGCTTGAATGGGACATGGACCCTTTTGTGAAGTCCATGTGCGCGGCTTCCATCGCAAAATTGGCCGAATACATAAACACGCTGGGCAGGGCCACAAGGGAAACGGCGATTTCCGCCCTGCGGGACGCCTCGGGAAACGATGATTTGGTTGTAAGGCAGAAGGCTGCGCTCGGGCTTGCGGGGTTCATGGACGGCAAATCGCAGGATGTGATGGTCAGGACAGTAATCAAACTGGACATCCTGGAAGGAGTCACAGATTATGAGGAGATTTCGCTCGCGCTTTGCAGGATGGGGGTCTTGGAGGTGGTTACGGTGCTCGCCTTCGCGAAAACGATGGAAACAAGCCATGACCTCGCACTGGCGGAAAAGATGATGGACGCAACCGGGAAGCTTCTCCGTAAATTCCAGATGGATGAGACCTGGAGGAGCAGGCTGATGGGCGCGATGAGGGTGTGCAAAAACAGGCTGGAGGCGAACAGGAGGCCTGCCGGCGAAAGCTTCGTGGACAAAACTTTGGGGATACGGTTTGAGCGGCCCAGGCGCATAGCGCAACCCATCCCCCCCTTAGAGAAGGCCAAGTAGCTCCTTCAAATCAACCGCATTGAGCACGGGCCTGCCGAAAAGCTCCGTATCCTCGGAAATCCTGGGGCACGCCGTGTTTATGTAGCATTCTATTTTGCGGAAATTCCCCAGAGCGGACGGATTGAGCTCGTTTGAGACGAGAAGGTACGCCTTCTTTCCTTTTGCCTCCAATTCCTTTTTCGCCCATTCCGCGACCTGCGGGCAGGACTGGCCCGGCTTCGTGCTTATGAGTATGCCGAACACATCGCATTCCAGCGCCTTTGCGATTGCGCCCCTCTTCCTTTTTTCCAGTTTAAGTATTTCCGGGGTCAGGTCGGTGAAGGATTTGGAGAAGGGGTTAAAGGAATAGACCGGCTTTCCGATGAGGATGGAAGTGGGGTGGAACCTGCCAGTGCCTATGAAAAGGACGCAGTCCGCATCCTTTGCGACGGACGTGGCGGCCGTGGCGTCGCAGCCCAGCACCTGCCCCTCGTATTTCGCAAAGCACCCCTTCCCTGTGAGAACGGAGATGCCGTTCTTCTCAAGGAACTTTTTCATTTCCGGGAACTGGTGCACGTGCTGCACGGTGGTCACAAGGGCAAGCTTCTTTATGCCCTTGAGGCGGGGCAAAAGTTCGGACAGATTATCCTGCGGAATATCAACCTTCCATTCCACGTATTCCACGGGGATTTCCGGCTTCTCCTTCAAATATTCGGCGTGCCCGTAATGGATTATCTTGTCCGCCCTGATTGCGCGCGCCTCGTCAAGCGCAAGGTCGCACGCCCCGTAGCAGGGCGAGCCGGATATGAAGGCCTCGTGGCCTTCCTTCTGGAGCCGGTCGGCATGCTCAAGCGCATGCTGCTTGAGCCCTTCCGGGAACTGGAGGAGTATTCTCATATGAGATAAAATGGAGGGAAAGAAATAAAGATGGTTCCGGAAAGCCGGAACCTCACATCTGCCAGTTGCGTGTGTCCTGGACCGGAGAGGACTCGCCCTCCTTCTTCCCGTTGGAGAGTTCGCGCAGCCTCTTGAGCATTATCTTCTGCTCTGCGGACGCGACAATCCTGCGGGTGCGCAGCACCGCGTCCGGATTCACGGACATGGAGGTTATCCCGTACTCGACGAGCTTCTCGGCGAAATCAGGATAAACGGAGGGCGCCTGGCCGCAGAGCGAGGATGAGACTCCGTATTTGGCGGTGGTCTCCACCACCTGCCTCACCGCGCGCAGGACCGCCTCGTTCCTCTCATCAAACGCGGATGCGAGCGTCCCGTTGTCCCGGTCTATGCCCAGAATTAGCTGGGTTAGGTCGTTGGAGCCGATGGAAATCCCGTCAATCCCCTCCTTGCAGAAGTCCTCTATGAGGAAGACCGTGGACGGCACCTCCACCATTATCCAGAGCCGGAAATCGCGGGTGCGGTAGAACCCTATGGAGCCCATGATGTCCTTTATCGCGCGCAGCTCCCCTATGCGGCGCACGAACGGAATCATAAGCCACACGTTCTTCATCCCGAACTCATCACGCGCCTTCTGCAGCGCGCGGAGCTCCATCTTGAAGACATCGGGCTCAGCGATGTACCTGGAGGCGCCCCTGTAGCCCATCATGGGGTTTTCCTCGTGGGGCTCGTACTGTTCCCCCCCCTTCAGGTTCCTGTATTCATTAGTCTTGAAGTCCGTTGCGCGGTACACCACGGGGCGGGGATAGAACGCCGCCGCAATCCTCCTTATCTCCTCGGCGAGCTTGTCTATATACTCCTGCCCCCTGCCCTCGGCCATCATCTTCTTGGGGTGCTCGCCTATCGCCGCGATTATGAATTCGGCGCGCATCAGCCCCACTCCGTCCGCAGGAAGGTACGCGTATTTCTCCGCTGCGTCCGGGTCCGCTATGTTCATGTATATCCTGGTTCCGCACACGGGCGCGGCTTCGGCCGCAGGTGCGCCGCCTTCCGCGGCTACGGGCGCCGCCTCCGCCCTGAGCAGCTCAACCTTCCCCTCATACACCATGCCGTGCGTCCCGTCAACGGTGACTATCTGCCCGCCCTTGAGCAGCTCGGTGGCGTTCTTGCTGCCGACTATGCAAGGGATGCCCAGCTCGCGGGACACGATTGCCGCGTGCGAGGTCATGCCGCCCGTGTTCGTGACTATGGCTGCCGCCTTCTTCATCGCGGGGACGAAGTCGGGCGTGGTCATGTCCGTGACGAGCACCGCGCGCTCCTCCATCCTAGGTATGTCTTCGGGCGTTGGTATCATGTTGACCTTTCCGACGCCAATCCCGGGCGAGGCGCCGAGCCCCCTCAAAAGTATGTTCATGGCTCCGGATGCCGCAGAGGGGGCCGGGGGAATTTCTCCAGTCGCTGGGGGCGCCATCGCAAATGACTCCGGGGGAACGGCCCCCTCATGGATAGGCGTTATCGCCATCTTCTTCTTTCCCTCGCCCAGCTTGCCGGTCTTGAGCGTCGTGATGGGGCGGGACTGCACTATGAAAAGCTCATCCTTCTGCACTGCCCATTCTATGTCCTGCGGGAACTTGTAGTGCTCCTCTATCCTCTTTCCCAGCTTGGCGAAGCCGATTATCTGCTCATCCGTGAGCTTCTGCTTGCCCTGGGCGTCCTCCTTTATCTCCGCCTTCACGTTTTTCTCGCCGTGCTTCACGAGCATCCAGTCCTGCTTCGCTATGTCCTTGGTGAGTATCTTCATGGATTTCTTGTTTACCCTGTAAGTGTCAGGGGTCACCGAGCCCGAGACGACCACTTCGCCCAGCCCGTATGCCGCCTCAATCATTATCACTTCCATGTCTTCGGAAATCGGGTCCACGGTGAACATCACGCCCGCCTTCTCGCTCTGGACCATCTCCTGAACGACCGCGGCGAGCCCGACCTTCATGTGCTCAAACTTGTTCTGCACGCGGTAGAATATGGCGCGCGGGGTGAAGAGGGACGCCCAGCAGTCCTTGACCGCCTTTATCACATCGTCCTCGCCGTGCACGTTGAGGTATGTGGATTGCTGCCCCGCGAAGGACGCGGTGGGCAGGTCCTCGGCGGTGGCGGAGCTCCTGACCGCCACATAGACTGTCTCCCCGCGCATCTCGCAGAGCTTCTTGTAGTTCTTGCGTATGACCTTCTCCACCTCGGGCGGCATTTCGCCATCCACCACCATAGCCTGGAGGTGCTTCGCAGCCCGGTCCAGCGCCGCGGTGTCGTCCACGTCCAGCGAATCCAGTACCTGGGACATCCGCTCGCGCAGGTTGTTGTAGTCCAGGTGCTTGTAGTACGCGCCGCTGGTCGTGACGAAGCCTGGCGGCACCGGGAACCCGTGCTTGGCCATTTCCCCGAGGTTTGCTCCCTTCCCCCCCGCCTCCTTAAGGCTGCCCCTGTCCAGCTGCTCAAACCAAAGAACATCTTCCATAACCTGCACCGCGTGGAAATTGAAGAGCATCTTTAAAAATGTGCGTCCGGGCGGGGGCGGGAATGGTGGTGCAATAATTAAGAGTGTGTGAAAGAGAGAAAATACGGGTTTATAATCCTTTTTGGAGGAATACTTACCTATGGATGATCCTAAAGACTCACACGGTGGTTTCTTTTACGGAGGGGCTGACATCCCGGATGATATGGCAGAGGAGATTTATGGGAAGGAACCGGCGGCCCCGGCATCCGTTGCTCCCGAACGTCTGGAATGCGCCAGGATGGCGGAGATCATAGGGAGGAACACACGACGCATTTCAATGGGCGGAAAGAACTCGCAGAGGGAGGAGGACGTGGAGGCGCTGCTGGGCATTTACGACCGCGTGCCAGGGCTCAGGCCCCAGGTGCTGTTGGCGCTTGGGGAAATCAGGTGCACGGAAGCTGCCTTCTTTGTCATTGGCATAGCCAGGAACTGGGAGAGGCACGCGGAGGGGGATGCGAAGCTGCTGAAGGCCGCGGTCGTGGCGCTGGGAAAGCTTGACAATTCGGGCCAATCCATATGCATGCTCCTGCAGATTGCTGAAGAGCGCTCCCTTTCGGAGCAGCTCCGGGGGGCGGCGGCCATCTCGGCGGAGAGCGTGGCTGCCAGGAGGGGGAGCACGGAGCTTTCCCGCGTGAGGATGAAGCTGGAGGACTGCGGGGCGAGGCAGCTGCCGGAAGTGCAGCGCTGGATTAAGAGGAACGAGCTGGAGAAGAAGCCGCCCGCCAGGATAATACTGCAGAGGGGCGGGACCTGCTAAAATCCGTCATTGCCCCCATTGCTCAAAGAATACGTTCCTGTCCTGCACGCGCAGCCCGTCCAGCACCGCACGCATCCTGTTCACGAACGGGACCGGGCCGCATATGTAATATTCCGCTTTTCCATAATCCTTCACGTATTTTGTTATGTCGTCCGCATCGAACTCGCCAAGCTTCCCGTCCCAGTTGAGCGGCTGCTGGTTGAGGAGGGAGATGAGGAGGAAGACGCCCTTCCCCCTCGCGCATTCCCTGAGCCCTTCCTCTTCGGGGATGTCCTCCCTTGCGAGGTTCTCGGAGAAGATGTAAATGGGCGGGCGGGATTTTTTGGATACGAGCGTCCTAACCATGGAGCAGAGCGGCGTTATGCCCATCTTCTTCGCAAAGAAGACCTTTGGGGACCGGGTGCCCCTGAGAGTGAAGATGCCGAACGGCCCTTCAGCGTAAAACAGCCCGCCCTCCTTCAGCTTCGCGAGCTGCCCCTTCACCGTGCCGCCGTCCAGGTTGAACAGGAACTTCACATCCTCGTCCGCCTCGCCGGAATAGAAGGAAAGGACGACAAAGTCGGTGGATGCGGGCGCAATGCGGACCTTCGCGAACTGCCCCGCGCTGAATTTGAATTTCTTCTTCGGGATTGCGGTGAGCGTGCAGAAGCTGCCGCGGGTTTCCACGGATTTCACCGCAAACGGCACGGGTGCCATGCGCCCCTTTCCGGGCGAAATATTAAATGCATTTCTAATCAGGGGGATTCCGCCTGAAGGCTTCGGAATCCAGGGCCTTCTCCCATTCTTCCCTTATTGAGGAGATGGCCTTCCCCCAGTCGCCCACTGGGAGGTGGGTGGCGGTGAATTCCATGCTGTCCAGGAGCAGCCTGGCGCTTTCCGGATAATTCCCGACCTTGAAGAAAATGGCGGCGAAGTCGCGCGCCGGGCCCGCGCCCCCCTTTTCCATCAGCAGCGAGATTGCTTCTGCGTATTTGCCCAGGAGTGAAGGCTCGCGGGGCCCGCAGGAATAGCTGCCCAGGATGTGGAGGGCAAGCGAGGGGTCGCTGTCCACGACATCGTTCAGCAATTTGAAGAACTTCAGGAGATTGTCCGCCCGGCATCCTTCGAGCGTTCTCAGCGAGAGTGCGGCCCTGCAGGCATTTTCCGGGGATGACCTGGCTATCCTGAACAGGAATTCCAGCGACGAGCTTGCGACCTCCATCCTGTGTCCGGGCGCACTTTGCGATTTGGCTTCCGGCGGAAGCATCCTGCAGACGCCGCTGGCCGCAAACCAGGAGAAGGCGGGGGAACTGGTGAGATTCTGGATTGCCAGCATCAAAGGTATCCTGGGCCTGTCCCTGTCCAGCAGTTCCCCGAGCCTGTCCTTGAACCTGCCTATCTCAAAAGAGGTGGGCCTGCGCATCCTTCCAAGCTCTGCTTGGGCGGCATGCAGCCCGCGCATTTGTTTCGAATCCAATGCCCCCATAAGGGAGTATCATGTGCAGAAATGATTAAATACGCGCTTACAAGAACAGGACGGCCAAACCGGAGATGAGCACAAGCGCGCCGAGTGAGAGCGTAGCCCTGAAGAAATTCACCGTTTCCGCGAATTTCAGGAGGGCGCTTATGGAGAGGAACCCTGCGGCGGCGGCTGCGCATGCGCCCACGAGCATCTCGTTTGTGATTAGAAAATCCTGCTTTATCACGGGAAGCATCAGTTCCGCGGCGAAGACGATGGGGATGCTCATCAGGAAGCTGAGGCGGAACGCATCCCTGAGCGGGAACTTTTCGCCCAGAAGGGCGGCGAGGGTTATCCCTGAGCGGCTTATGCCCGGGAGGGCGGAGAAGCCCTGGGCGAGGCCGGGGATTATAGCGTTCTTCAGTTCCAGTTTCCGGCCCGCGCCCGCCTTCTGCTTTTTCTGGAGGAAGGCGATGAATATGAGGAAGAGGCCGATGAGCGCGGTGAAGAGGCCGTCCGGAATCTCCATTGAAAATGCGAGGAAGAGGAGCGGCATGGCGACTATTCCGCTGAGTAGGGTTGCGAGGAGAAGGAAAAGGAGGAGGCCCTTGTCTGCGGTTTTGGAAAAGATGCTGCGGAGCATCTGGGACATCTCATTGCGGAAATAGAAAGCTGCTGAGAGGAGGGTGCCCAGGTGGAGGAACACCGCAACCCCAAGCGATTCCTGGTAATCCATCCCGAAGAGGAATTTTCCGGATAGCGTGACTGCCGCCTCGGAGCTCAGGGGAAGCCATTCCACGAGCCCCTGGATTATTCCGAGAACCATTGCTGCGAAAAGGTCCATGGGTTGGTTTTGTGGGCAAGCTTAAAAAGGGCAATCAGCGGCGGCGCTCAATATCGCACATGATGGCGCGGAGGTCGTCGGCTATGCCGGAAATCCCATCAGGGTCTTTGTCGTGCACCGCCTCCATGAGGTCCATCATGTATGCTACGCAGCACTTCCGGAGCGTCCATATCGTCACCATCGCACCGGATGCGTTCCACACCGCGTCTATTTCGCCCTGGTCGGAGAGGCGGGCCATGGATGAAACGAAGCACGGGATGCTGGAGGGAGAGTACTGGGAAAGCATTCTGGTGGCCCTGAGGACTTCGTTGAAAACCCGCGGCTCGTAAGTATTCACGGATATGCGGGAAAGGCACATGATGATGCGGATGATGTCGCCCATCAGGTGTTCAGACTCGGAGAAGCCGAAGAGCAGGTCCAGCGTGTCCGAGGGGTTGTGGTCCAGCCGCGTCCCGATGTTGGATACGATTCTTGCGATGTGGGAAGCCGTGCAGGCCTCGGATGCATCGGACGCACCTGCGCGCCCCGAGGCCGTGGAGCAAAAGTCCATCGTCTTGAGCGCATATTCCGCGCTTTTCGTGTATTCATGCACCGTGAGCAGGCTGATGGCAAAGCTGTCCCTGAGGTCGGTCTCGGTGAATGAATCAAGGCGCTCCGCCACCTTCTTGGCAGCGGCTTCATGCCCGGGGCCGAATATGGCAGAGAAGACGTCTTTGATGCCCATGCCCCTTTCATGGTAGGCGGCCACGACCCTCCGCAAGGCGTTCTCCGGGGTTTCAAACGGAGGAATGGATTTGCGGGGACGGCTCTCTCCAGGTGCGGGAGGCACGACGGACAAGATTCTTGCAACGCCCCTGTCCGCCATCACTCATTACCCTTGTGGGAGCTCCGAATCATGGTGGGGAAGGCCACTTTCCCGACGGGCGCGATGCAGGCGCTCGGGAGGGTGTTTTCTTCGCTCATTACAACCGCCTGGCCGGAGCCAGATGGATGGATGCGGGCCGGCGGCGCCATTCCCGCCGTGCATATCGTTCCGGGAAGATTCAGCGTGACGAGCCCTGCGAAAAGAATTGCCCTCTGGCCGAAGGTTAGGGCAGGCGCCCTTCTGGGCCCCCCTTTTCCCGCGTTCTCTGTTGGCCTCGCTGTTGTTTCCGTGCCCATGAAACCCCCGGCTTGATTACTTGCATAATGTTTATAAGGGTTGGGTGGTGGGAGGTGTGAGTTTTCAGCCGCCAGTTTCAGGTTTCAGGAAAGCGGGTGCAAATTTAATAAGCACAAGCGAGAACGCACCCATATGAAAGAAGCGATTCTCTGGAAGGGGATGCCGAATAAGGAGGTGCAGTGCTACCTCTGCTACAGGATGTGCAGGGTAAAAGACGGGGAGCGCGGCTATTGCAGGATAAGGGAGAACAGGAAGGGGAAATTGTATGCGCTCACTTATGGGAAGGCCATAGCCGCGGAGGTTGACCCCATAGAGAAGAAGCCGTTCTACCATTTCATGCCAGGGACGGAATTGTTTTCCGTCGCGACCGTGGGATGCAATTTCCGCTGCCAGTTCTGCCAGAATTGGAACATCTCCCAGGCGTTCGGGGGGATGCAGGGCGAGGATTTGCCCCCCGCGCTAATAAGGGAGATTTGCAAGGGGAGGAATGTGCCTGGGGCTGCGTATACATACACTGAGCCGACAATATTCATGGAGTATGCATTGGACACCGCGAAGCTTTTGCACAAGGACGGGAGGTTCAACACATTTGTTACGAACGGATACATGACCTCTGCGGCGATTGGGGAGATGGTGGGGAGGATAGACGCGGCGCGGATTGACCTGAAGGGATTTCACGATAAGGTGTATAAGCAGTTATGCGGGGACGTTGTGCTGGAATACGTGCTGCAGAGCATAAAGGAGCTGCATGCGAAGATGCATATAGAATTGATAAACCTCATAATCCCAGGATGGAATGATGACGAGGGGGACATACGCACCATGTGCAAATGGGTTCATGATCTGGACCCGCGCATTCCCGTGCATTTCATCGGGTTTTACCCCGCGAATTTCATGATGGACACGCCGCCCACGGATTTGGGCATATTGAGGAAGGCGAGGGAGATTGCGCTGGAGGAGGGATTGCATTACGCCTACACGGGGAACAGGCAGGATGAGGAGACGGAGAGCACATATTGCCCGAAATGCAAGGCACGGGTGGTGAGGAGGTTCGGGTTCTCCGTATTGGAGAACAAGATTACGAAGGATGGGAAATGCCCTGAATGCGGGAAGAAGCTCTATTTTGTGAATGACATGAAGGAATATTGGAAAAAGCATCCGAGGCGGGATTAGGCGGCTTTTGTGACATGCCTTTTTATATTCTTTCTAGAGAGCCATGGCCAATAGCGCCTGGCAAAATACACATTTATAAACATTTTTACACATATGATACTTATGGAAGAGGAGACAAAAAGGCTGGTGGTCATAGCGACAACCGACAACGACCCGGACACCAGGAAGAAGGCGGGCGAGTGCGTAGTGTTCGACTTGGAGAAGGCCGGGGAATTCGACCAGCTATGGCAGATGCAGTTTGACAGGCGCCTGGAGAGGGAAGTCGGGATAGCGGCAGGGCTTGCTGCGGCGGATGGCCTTGCAAGGGATGGCAAGACGATGAAACTGATGCACATACGCAGGGACTCCCCGTTCCCTGAGGTAAAGCTGGAAATCCGGTTGCATCTGGAAAAGGCAGGCCTGGTTGAGGGCTGGAAAGCGGAGTTGTTCCGCAGGAGGATGAAGCACCTGCGCGGCCCCGCACCACAGCCACCCCGCGGCGAGATTGCGAGGGCCTGAGCCACATTCCGCGATGGGGACGGCGCGCACCCTTCTTTTAAACCTTCTTTTCCTAATATTTGTGAATTTTCACGGTGAAAGCATGGACAGCGGAAAAGATTACGAAGTGAGGGATATGTCCCTCGCCGAGCAGGGCATGCTGAACATTGAGTGGGCGGAGAGGCACATGCCCATAATGAAGACGCTTGCCGCGAGGTTTGCGAAGGAGAAAACATTTGAGGGGGTTACGGTTGGGCTTGCGCTCCACGTCACGAAAGAGACGGCGGTGCTTGTCAGAAGCCTGAGGGCAGGCGGCGCGAACGTCGTCATCACCGGGTGCAACCCGCTCTCCACGCAGGACGACGTCGCGGCGGCGCTCGCGAAGGAAGGCGTGGCGGTGTTCGCATACAAGGGGGAGAATAACGAGGATTACTACAGGTACATAGACAAGGTGCTCTCTTACAAGCCGAACATCACCATTGACGACGGGGGGGACCTCGTAACCTGGATCCACACGAAAAAGCCGGAACTTCTGGATGGCGTAATCGGGGGGTGCGAGGAGACCACCACCGGAATCATAAGGCTGAGGGCGATGGAGAGGGACGGCGTCCTCAAATACCCGATGATTGCGGTGAACGACAACAAGACCAAGCATCTTTTGGACAATTATTACGGCACCGGGCAGAGCACGATAGACGGCATTTTGAGGGCGAGCAACATCCTCTTCGCGGGAAAGACCGTGGTTGTGTGCGGCTACGGGGACTGCGGAAAGGGCGTGGCGATGCGCGCGAAGGGCATGGGCTCCAACGTCGTGGTGACTGAAGTGGATGCATTCAGGGGGATGCAGGCGGTGCTGGACGGATACCGCGTGATGCCCATGATGGACGCTGCCACCATGGGGGACATCTTCATCACCGTGACCGGTGACAAGCACGTCGTAAGGATGGAACACGTGAGGAAAATGAAGGACGGCGCGATGCTCGCGAACTCGGGGCATTTCAACGTGGAGCTGGACCTGGAGTCCCTGGGAAAGGAGGCAGAGAAGAGGAAGATGAGGCCCTCCCTTGAGGAATATACGCTGGACGGAAAGAAGATTTACGTGTGTGGCGAGGGGCGGCTGGTGAACCTGGCCGCGGCCGAGGGGCATCCCTCGGAAGTCATGGCGACCTCCTTCGCCGGGCAGTCCCTTTCATGCGCATACCTCGTGAAGAACAGGGGAAAGCTGCCTCCGGAAGTCATCACGCTGCCCGCGGAAATAGACGACGAGATTGCGCGCCTGCAGCTGGACGCGATGGGCGTGAAGATAGATGCGCTCACAGCGGAGCAGAGGAAATACCTCACGAGCTGGGAAGAGGGCACATAAAGGCAAGATTTATAAGCTACTGACGTCATAGAAAAGGAGTGTTGATTTAATGGGTTACGAAGAGCTTTTGGAAGGGGCATATGCCAAGATGCCCGGAAAGGCGGGCACGGGGGAGAGGTTTGAAATCCCGGCGCTTGACTCTTTCAACGAAGGAAACAAGACAATCCTCAAGAACTTCCAGATTGCATGCACGAAGATAAGGCGCACGCCCGACGAGGTCTCCAAATTCCTCAGCAAGGAGTTTGCGACGCCGGCCACGCTGGATGGCGAGAGGCTGGTGCTGCACAGGAAGCTCAGGGGCGACGTGGTGGCTAAGAAGTTTGAGGAGTATGTGCAGGGCCACGTGATATGCAAGCAGTGCGGAAAACCGGACACGCACATAGTGTCCGAGCCAGGCCAGCGGGCAAAGACGCTGGTGTGTGAAGCGTGCGGCGCACGCGGTGTGGTCAGATGAATTACTATCATGGGCGCGGAGGGCAACGCGGGCGCAGGCCGGGAGGGCACAAACCCGCTTTCGGCCCGGACCAGCTTACGCGGGTGAGGTTCCCGAAGGATGACGAAATACTTGGCGTTGTGACCGGCCTGATGGGCGGCAGCAGGATGACGGTTCTCTGCAACGACGGGAAGGAGAGGATGTGCCGTATCCCAGGAAAAATGAAGAAGAGGATCTGGGTGAAGGAGGGGGATGCGGTGGCGGTGAGGCCATGGGAGGTTGAGGGCGACAAGAAGGCGGACATAGCGTGGAGGTACATGCCCCTGGAAACCGCGGTGCTCAGGAAGAAGGGCCTCCTCAAGGTATAGGAATGGCACGCAGGGTGTCCTCAAGGAAGAGGCCCGCGCGCGACGATTTTTTGCTAAAGGAGCGCAGCAAGATAGAGAGTGAGGTCTTTGACAGGGCCTCCCTGCTCGCGCTTGCGAAACTTATGCAGAAGGGGGCGATAGCCCGCGTGGAATATCCCATTTCCACCGGGAAGGAAGCCAACGTGTTCCTCGCGACCACCGCATCCGGGCAGAGCGTCGCGGTGAAGATTTACAAGATTGAGACCACCCATTTTCTGCGGAGGAAGGAGTACCTGGAGGGGGACCCGCGCTTCAAGAAGTTCCGCGGGAGGGAGAGGGATTTCGTATTCGCTTTTGTGCAGAAGGAATTCAAGAACCTGCAGGTTTGCGAGAAGGCGGGCGTGCATGCGCCGAAGCCGCTTTCCATCGAGAAGAACGTCCTGGTGATGGAGTTCCTGGGCAGGGAGGGGAGGGCGTATCCGGTAATGAGCACGGTGGGGCCTGCGGAAGGGGATTTGGAGAGCATCCTGGGGGATATGAAGAAACTGTACCGGGCTGGTCTTGTGCACGCGGATTTGAGCGAGTATAACATAATGGTATGGGAGGGGCCGCCGTACATTATTGACTGGGGGCAGGCGGTCGCGCTCGGACACAGGAAGGCGCAGGAATACCTGGAGAGGGACATATACAATATTCTAAAGTATTTTGCAATTTTTGGATTGAAGAGGGATGCGAAAACGATACTCGCATGGATAAAAGACTGATTACATCTTATCCGGAAGCGGCATCCCCAATAAGGAAAGGGAGTTCCCGAGCACTGTTTCAAATGATTTTACTATCGCAAGCCGCGTCTTGCGCACGTCCTCCTCCGCCTTCAGCACGGGATGCAAGGTATAAAATTTGCTGAACAATTCCGCGAGCATGTACGAGTAATCCGCAAGCATGTGGGGGCGGAAGGCAGAGGCAGAACGTTCAACCAACTCCGGGAAGGCACACAGCTCGCGTATGAGCTTTTTCTCTTCTGGCTGGAACGCGTATTTTGCGGAAACGGAGGGCTTTTCCTCCGTCTTTTCCATTATCTTCCTCGCCCGTACGTATGCATATTGCAGGTAGGGGCCGGAATTCCCCTCCAAGGAAAGCGCCTCCTCCCATTTGAATATCAATTTCTTTTCAGGGGTGGTGCGGACAAAAGAGTATCTTATCGCCGCCTCCCCGACCGCGCGCGCAATCGCATCCTTCCCCCCGTCCGGCACATCCTTGGAAATCTTCTCCTTCGCCCTGCGCACGGACTCCTTCAGGAGCTCGTCCGCGGTGAAGCCCTTCCATGTGCCCGCCCGTCCGGAAAACTTTTCATCCGGGAGCGCCACATGTTCGTATGCGAGATGCACGTAGCGGGCGGCCTCCTCCGCATATCCGAGGCGGAGAAGGACTTCCCTTATGACCTCCTGCGGGTAAATCTGCTCCGAGCCGATTACATTCACGACCATGTCCGCCTTCCCGAAGGGCCTGGGGACATCCCCGCCCGTGGCGAACGCTTCCTTTCCGTTCGGCTGCCTGATGAAGGATTTGTATTTGAATTTTCCCTTCAGTTTGCCCAGCTTCCATAGCTGGAATATGAGGTCTTTTCCGGTGTAGGTGGCGGTGCCGTCGCTCCGAATAAGGATTTTGTCGGGGTCCTGCATCTTCTGGAATTTCTCGCCGAGCTTCACTACCCAGCAGCCCGCGTTCTTACCTTCCTTTTCAAGGACGATTGCATTATTCTCCTTTACCATCCCCAGCCCCTCGCGGAAGATGGTGCGCACTATGTCGCTTTCAAAAATGAGGCCGGTGTGGAATATGGAATAGGAGAAATCCGTCGCATACTGCGCCTTCACGCACTCCTCGGCGAGCCAGCGCGCATTTTTTGAAACGTCATTGTTCCCTTCTTCCATCTTCTTTAGGAGTTCGCGGGTTTCGTCTTGTACTTTTTTATCTGTCTCCATCTTTTTTGCGACTTCCACGTACTGCGCCCCCAGCCAGTGGTCAAATTTCCCGGAAGGCTTGTTCCCCAGATGCATGTATCCCCAGAGGGACTGGGCGACCTGCAATCCCAGGTCGTCTATGTAATCTATGGATTCCACGTTCCATCCGGCATGTGAAAGGACACGCGCAACCGAATCCCCCAGAAGCGCATTCCTCAGGTGCCCTGCGTGCCAGGGCTTGTTCGGGTTAACGGAGGGGAACTCCACCATCGCCTTCCCCTTCTTCTTCCCCTTCCCGTAGGATTTTCCTTTTTTGAGGATGTCCTTTAGCGCATCCGAATAGAATTTCCCGGTGAAGAAAAAATTCATGTATGGGCCGGCTGCCTCAACTTTTGCGACCCACTTGTGCCTCTTCAGCTTCGGGATTAGTTCGGAAGCGATTTGTGCGGGCGCCTTTTTTTCGCGGGGGGCGATGAGGAACGCCGCCTTGCACGCGAGGTCGCCGAATTCCCCCTTCGCCATCTCAAGGGAAGAAAATGCTTCTTCCTGGGTAAGCCCCGCCGCCTCTGCTATTATTTTGGATATTTCCTTCTTCATCTTCAGGAACATGGATGGGAATGGGCGAATAAGTAATTAAAAGGGATTTCTTAGGGTGAACAAAACATATATAAGGATGTTAGACCACAGTTAAAGCATGGGAGAAGTTGATGTAGACAGGAACTCAATAGCAATGTACGTTGGGCACTACCTTAGCTGCCAGAATCCGTCCGAGCTGAAGGGGAGCAAGGCGGATGTGGAGGCCATGGCACGATGGTCGCCCGGCGGAGTCGAGACTGTCGCCAGGGAACTCGCGGTGCAGATGACACTCTGCGGGAAAGATTGCGTGGGCCTAACGTCAAGAGTGAGTGACATAATGGACTTGGTCCGGCATGCGAGGTCGGGCAGGGCATGCGGTGCGGCAAAAACATGCGCACCCCCGCGGGCCTGCAACGCGCAGCGCGGGAGGGGGGAGGACAGAAACCATCTCCCCAGGAAATTCCACATGGACCGGCATTAGGGCTGCTTTCCGAAATTCCAAATCCAGTCGCCGGCGTAATGGAGATTCTTGACTGCTTTCCCCCTTTCCATTTTTCCCATTTCTTCCGAATCAAATAATGAGATTCCAACTGCGAGCAGTTTTCCGTATTTCTCATCTATCACTACTACGGGGGAATCCTTCGCAACCCCGCCCTCAATAGCTTTTATCCCTGGGCGCATGACGTCCGCCCCGGAGCATACGAAGGGGATGGCGCCCATATCCACCGTTATCTTCTTCAAGGGATTGTTCTTGTTCAGGGTTTGGAGCGTCGGGAACCATTTATCCTGGTGCAACAACAATACTGGTTCTCCTTCCTGGAGAATAATTGTACCCCTCGTATCCTCTACTACTTCTATTGTGGCTTTCACATCCAGCTGGAGAAATGAAATTTTGGAATTCAGGTCGCGCACTTCCCTCTTGGGAAGGGAACGCTTGTGCATCAGGAAGCGCCCTCTTTTTCCAATCTCCTTTTTATCACTTTCAGGCTCACAAACGAGTCCCTCTCCGCCTCCTCAAGGCGCATCATGATGTCCGTTTTTTGTTTTTCCATCTTGGGGAGGAGCACGTATTCAAGGGCATTCACGCGCCTCTTGGTCTTCTCTATTTCCAAAATCAGGCGGCGGATTGCAGTCTCCGTTTCCGCCAGCGTAATCGCTATCTTGAGCGCCTCCTCAAAGTCCTCCACCACCGCGTCTATGGCTGCGCTCGTGCCTATTATGGAATAGCCCTTTTCCAGGTATGGCTTCTTCTCAAAATGGGAGGAGATTTCGGGGATGCGCACGCCCATTATGTTGCGGGAATGCACCTCCAGCCCAAGCTCCTTCTCCATCCCAGCCGCCACCCCTTCCAGCTCAAAGGTGGAGTGCTCCTGCTGCGCCTTGGATAGGGTGCGGTAGGCACGCTTCATGCGCTCGCCAAGCTCGCCGCGCAGGTCGCGCGCCTTGCCGAGGATTTTGAAGAATTCCATGATAAGGGCGTCCCTCTTCTGCTTGAGGAGCTTGTGCCCCTTCCTGGCAAGCTTTATGCGTGCCTTTGTCCGGAGCAGCTCCATCCTCGTCGGGTTCGCCCTTTCAGCCATCCTTCTTCACCTATTTGGCATGCCTCTTCCCGTATTTCTCTATGTACTCCTTCTTCACCCTCTTGAGCTCGTCCTCTGGCAGCGCGGAGAGCAGGTCCCATCCCAAATCAAGGGTCTGCTCTATGCTCCTGTCCTCGTAGGGGCCCTGGGTGATGAACTTCTTCTCAAACTCGTCCGCAAACCTCAGGTATTTCCTGTCCACCTCGGTTAGGGATTCCTCGCCGACCACTGCGCTCAGGGAACGGAGGTCCCTTCCGTTAGCGTAACCCGCATAAAGCTGGTCCGAAACTCCGCGGTGGTCCTCCCTCGTCCTTTCCTTCCCGATGCCCAGGTTCATCAGCCGCGAAAGGGAGGGAAGCGGGTCAACCGGCGGGTAGATGTTCTTCCTGTGCAGGTCCCTGCTCAGGACGATTTGGCCCTCGGTGATGTAGCCGGTAAGGTCCGGAATCGGGTGCGTGATGTCGTCCGCGGGCATCGTGAGGATTGGGAATTGCGTAACCGTACCCTTCTTGCCCACAACCCTTCCGGCCCTTTCATAAATCGTGGAAAGGTCTGTGTACATGTAACCGGGGTAACCCCTCCTTCCGGGCACCTCCTGCCGCGCCGATGAGATTTCACGCAGCGCCTCGCAGTAGTTGGTCATGTCCGTGATGATCACCAGCACGTGCATGTCCTTCTCAAACGCAAGGTATTCCGCCGTGGTGAGCGCGAGCCTCGGGGTAATGAGCCTCTCTACCGAGGGGTCGTCCGCGAGGTTCAGGAAGAGCACCGCGCGCTCAAGCGCGCCCGTCTTCTCAAAGTCCCTCATGAAGAAGTACGCTTCCTCGTTCGTGATTCCGACCGCGGCAAAAATGACCGCGAAGTCCTCCTTCTCTTCCCCGCCCTTCACCTTCGCCTGCCTCGCAATCTGCACCGCGAGCTGGTTGTGCGGAAGGCCGGACGCGGAAAAGATGGGCAGCTTCTGCCCCCTCACCAGCGTGTTCATCGCGTCTATTGTGGAGATGCCTGTCTGGATGAAGTCCCTCGGCTCCTGCCTTGAGTATGGATTAATGGCTGCGCCGTTTATGTCCAGGCGGTCTTCCGGGACGGGCTTCGGGCTCCTGTCCTTCGGCTCCCCTATCCCGGAGAAAACCCTGCCGAGCATGTCGCCGGTCACGCCGAGGCGCATCGTCTCGCCCAAGAATTTCACGGAAGTGCTGGTCGTGTTGAGGCCGGAGGTGGAGCCGAAAACCTGGACCACCGCGACGTTCTCGCTGACGTCCAGGACCTGGCCCTTCTGCTTCTCCCCGCTGGGCATCGTGACCTCCACCAGCTCGTTGTACGCGACGCCGGAAACGTTCTCAACGAAAACGAGCGGGCCCGCGATTTGGGTGACTGTCTTGTATTCCTTCATGTCATTCACCTTTTGCTCGTAAGCGAATCAAACTCGGAGTCTATCTCCTTGTAAATCGCCTCGAGCTCCTTCTGCTTGTCCTCGGGGATTTCCTTCATCCGCCCTATCTTTTCCCTGACCTTCAGCCCAAGCAGCCCCTTGAGCTGCACGCCGAGGTCCACGGCCGCGGTCGCGCGCTCGTGGAAGCGCATGATGTTTTTTAGCATCAGGTACTGCTTCCTCATGCTGGAGAACGCGTCCACCTCGTGGTAGGCGCTCTGCTGGAGATAGTCCTCCCTGAGCATCCTGGAAATTATGAGGATTTCCTGCTCTTTTTCCGGGAGCGCATCCGGCCCTACGAGCTGCACCACTTCCTGAAGCTCGGCCTCCTTCTGGAGGAGCGCCATCGCCGCGTTCCTCATGGCGGGGAAATCGGCGGAGAGGTTCTCCTCGTACCACGGGTCAAGCGTCCCGGTGTAGAGGGAATAGGAGTTCAGCCAGTGGATGGCCGGGAAGTGCCTCCTGTGCGCCAGCGAGGCGTCCAGTGCGAGGAACACCTTCGTGACGCGGAGCGTGTTCTGCGAGACAGGCTCGGAAATGTCGCCTCCGGGCGGGGAGACCGCCCCGGTAATCGTAACCGAGCCGAAGCGCTCGTCCGTCCCAAGCGTCTTCACCCTGCCCGCGCGCTCGTAGAATTCCGCGAGCTTCCTCGCGAGGTATGCCGGGTAACCCTCCTCGCCGGGCATCTCCTCCAATCTTCCGGAAATCTCACGGAGCGCCTCCGCCCACCTTGAGGTGGAGTCCGCCATCAGGGACACGCCATAGCCCATGTCGCGGTAATATTCAGCAAGTGTAATGCCGGTATAAATGGACGCCTCCCTCGCGGCCACGGGCATGTTGGAGGTGTTCGCAATCAGCACCGTCCTTTCCATCAGGGGCTTCCCTGACTTGGGGTCCAGGAGCTTCGGGAACTCGTTCAGGACTTCGGTCATTTCATTTCCGCGCTCGCCGCACCCGATATATACCACTATTTCGGCATCGGACCATTTTGCGAGGGATTGCTGCGTGACCGTTTTCCCTGAGCCGAAAGGCCCGGGGATGCACGCGGTGCCTCCTTTCGCAATGGGTGCGAACGTGTCTATTACCCTCATCCCCGTGGAAAGCGGGACCACCGGCGGGAGCTTCTCCCTGTACGGGCGTGGCTTCCTCACCGTCCATTTGTGGTAAAGCTTCAGCGGCACCTTCTTCCCCGCAACCTCCATCCCCCCGATCCCGTCCTCAACGGTGTATTTGCCGGATGAGAGGTCCGTAACCTTCCCCGCATATGGGGAAAGAACCCTGTGGGTGATGACTTCCGTTTCCCTGACTTCACCGAGGATGTCGCCCACGTCAACCTTCTCGCCCTTCTTTCTCGTGGCCCTGAACTCCCATTTGGTTTTCCTATCAAGGGCGGGGACCTCTATCCCCCTCGCGATGTAAGTGCCGGATTTCTCCCTGATTTTGTCCAGCGGGCGCTGTATGCCGTCGTAAATGCTCCTGAGGATTCCGGGGCCCAGCTCAACCGAGAGGGGCACGCCCGTCCCGACCACGGGCTCGCCGGGCTTCAGCCCGCTGGTGTCCTCGTACACCTGCACGATGCAGGAATCCCCCACTATCTTGATGATTTCGCCCGAGAGGCCGAGCTCCCCGACCTTCACCACATCGTAAAGCTTTGCGCCCTCCAGGCCCTTCGCCACCACGACCGGGCCCGAAATCCTTGCCAGCCTTCCTTTTGAAGCCATATTTTTCACCATCATTTCCTTGAAACGTCAAAGCCGAGCGCCCTCTTTATGAGCGCGCTTATGCTCTCCCCTTCCTCCACCTCCCCGCTGAACGCGGGGACGCCTATGACGACCGGATGCGCCAGATTGGATATCTTTTTCTTGAGCCTCCAGTCTATGTCCTTCATGTACGCCTCATTCACGATTACGATGCCGTATTCCGGGTTGTCCATCGTCTTCTTGAGCAGGTCCTCAAAGGCCTGCCCCCGGTCCACCACGAAAACGTCGGGGACGCCTGCCATCCTGAACCCGGTTGCAATGGGGGAATCCCCTATTACCGCAATCTTCTCTGCCATCCTTTGACCTCAGTAAACCACGAGCGTGGCGCGTATCTCCTCCGGGGACAGCCTGTAGTCTATTCCCCGTACAATCCTCCTCAGGTTGTTCATCTCCTCCTCCTTGATGAAGAGGAAACTCAATATCGTGCCGAGCGAGACCGTGGAGGTGTAGAACCTCTTTATCTTCTCGCGGGCTATCTCCTGCTTGAACGCCATCTCCAAATCCACGAGCGTCTTGACCTCGCCTTTCACCGGTAGCGTGTGCGAGATGAGCGGGAGCACGGACTGTATGTCCTCCATCCCAAGCAGGGACTTGAGGACGGAATAGCGCATCGTGCCGCCTTGTATTATGTATTTCCTCATCGTTTCCTCGCTCTTCACGCCCGCCTTCGCGAGGCGGAGGACGTTGATTATGTTGCGCGCGTCTATCTCCTTCCTCACGATTTTCTGGAGCGCCTGGGCATCCTTGTCCGGGATGTCCATCCCGGTGGAGAGGTAATTGTAGTATGCCGTGTCCAGCAGGACCTGCAGCTGGTTGAGCACCTGCGCGCTGCGCACCGACTGTATGAACATCTGCTCCAGCTCCGTTCCCTTTATGGACGAGCTGGCCTGCCCGAATATCTCCCTGCCGAGGTCGGTGCGCCTCACCTCCATGAAAACCCTTTCGCCGTCCGCGCGCGCGATGGCCTCCAGCTGGCGCGGGCCGATTGTGCCCGCCGGGATTATGTACGGGCGCATATCCTCCCAGCTCTTGCCGGTGCGGCGCGAGGCGAGTATCATCTTCAGGTTCACGAAGTCCCACTTGCGCATCACTCCCGCAATCGCGGGCCTCGCCTTCTCCGGGGCGAACTCCCATACCTTGGCCACAACCTCGGCGTAGTGCATGCCCGCCGCGAGCTCCACCATCTCCGCCTTTGAGACGGCTGAAAGCGTGGTCTGGCCGAGCACCTCCTTGTAATAGGTCCTCTCCAGCATTGCGATTACGCCGTCAACGGTGCCCTGGTTGGAAAAATCCTCAAAGTTCTCCCACTGGAGCATCTTCGCCTTCCTGGACTTGACGCGTGCGTTGGCATAGCCATATGTGAGGTGCTTGCTGTCAAAGATGCCCAACACCGTGCCGAAGATGCCCATAGTCCCTTACCTCACTCCCCCTTGCCCCCTTTCCCGCGCTTCGGCTTCCCCTCCTGCGCCGACGGCTTGAAAAGGGCCTCGTAAAGGCGTTTCCTGAGCGGTTCCCTTCTCTGCTCCAGCAGCGCGGAGAACGTAAGGTCTATCCTGACGCTGCCGTCCCCGGATTCCACGATGCATCCGCCCCATTCGTCCAGGTCGTCCTTCACGGAGTGCTTGCCGTTCTTCAGGTGCTTCCTGTCCCCCTTGCGGACGTGCACCACCGCCGTCGGGTTCCCCAGCTCCTTCAGCCCGTGGGCCACGAGCGCATTGAGGAACTTCGGGTATTCCCTGCTTTTCGGGAACGCGCGCATTTCCTCAAACACTTCCTCTATCGCGCCGTTCACGACGGATTCCCTCGCCTCGTTTGTCGCCCTCTTCGCCTCAATCCTGGCCCAGGCTATGCGTTCCCTGCGCTGGGACTCCACGAACTCCGCGGTCTTCGCCTCTGCGCCCATCCTTGCCTTCTCCGCGGCGGCTTTCGCCTCGCCGAGCATCTTCCTGCGCTCGGCATCCGCCGCGGAAACGGCCGAAGCCGATTCCTTCTTGGCCTCGTCCAGGATGGTGGCAGTCAACTGCTCCAATCCCATTTTGATACCCTAAGCTCCAACGGCTGGGATTTTTCCGACGAGGAAGAATGCTACCACGAAACCGAGGATGACCAGGGTTTCCGGCAATGCGAGGCAAATGAGGACCTTTGTGAACTCCTCCGGCTTTTCCGCGAGAACGCCCATTCCGCTGGAACCGATAGCGGACTGTGCCCACGCAGTACCGAGGGCTCCGAGGCCCATCGCTATGCCTGCACCCAAGGCGATCATTCCGAAGTCGCCCAACACACCTGCAATTGCTTCATCTGCCATTCATTTCACCTCATTGTTTAAACTTCTCAACCGAAAAAGGCGCGAACGCCCTGCCTCCGCCGTGGAAGAACTTTCCGTAGAACTCCACGAGGTTCAGCCTTCCGCCCTGGACGATGGACTCCACCATTGCGAGCCCGGCGTTGAGAACATGCAACACCACGAATACCGGGAGTATTATGAGGAGCATGAGCCCCTGTTCCGGCCCCGGCAGGAACGATTCGTTTATCACTTCCGCGAGCGCGACGCCGGCGATTCCGACCGCGGCAATCCTCGCATATGAAAGGGAATTGCCGAGTATGGCCGGAAGCTCCACCGCGCCCATCATCCCTTCTGCCCACAGTATGACGACCAATGAAACAAAGAATATCGCAGCCGCGGGCGCCGCCCATCCGGCCGGGAACATCGCGAGCACGTATATCATGACCAGGAAGAAGCCGCCTATCTCAAGCCCTATCCAGGCAAGCTTGCCGTACGCGTGCTTCCGGTTGTGGTGCCACTCGTTTATCGCGCCCAGGATGAAGCCGAACGCAAGGTGCAGCATGCCCAGGATGATGGAGAAGCCGAGCAGCAGGCCCATGTTGTGTATCCTGCTGAAGCCGTAGTATATGGGCGCGGATATGCCCAGCGGAAGCCCCCAGCCCTGCAGGAACTGTATCCACTGTAAGCTGGAGAGCCCCATCCACTCGTCAAATATTATCCCGAAAATAATGCCCGCGATTGCGCTGAACTTCCATATGCGCGCGACCTCGTAGCCCAAGCCGCCTTTTTTCACCTTGCCCATCATCCAGCCAGCGAGCAGGAAGGAGATGAGCCCATAGAATACGTCCCCGAGCATCAGCCCGTACATTATCGGGACGGTTATGAGGAGTATGAGCGAGGGGTCTATCTCATCCGGCTTCGGGAGCGAGAAAAGCTCCACCAGGAACTGGAACTGCTTCGTGGATTCCGGGTTCTCAAGGACGGTCGGGGAGTTTTCCCCCTCTATCCTCTCCACGTACGCCTTCCCCCCGAATTTGGACTTCAGGTGGGATTCCAGCTTTGCGTATTCCTTCTCCACCACCCAGCCCTCTAATATGAACGAGTCGTTGCCTATGCCGAAATCCTTGGTCGTGAGCCCGCGCTCGGCCCAGACCGCGAGGGTGCGCTCCAGAGCAGTGACCTGCCCGCCGTATTTGGATGCGTATGCGGATATGTCCTTCTCCACCGCGGATATCTCGGCCTTCTTGGATGCGATTTCCGCATTTATGCGCTTCACCGTCGCCGCGGGCGTGGTGAAATCCGAGACGTTTATGGGCGAGAACCCGTGCTTGGAGAGCGTGAGGTCCACCGCGGACGTGACCGCCTCCTCGTTTTTGCAGAGGACCAGCACCACGGCCTCGGCCTTGCCCACGCGCGAGGCCAGCTCGCACGATGGCGGGATGGACTTGCGCAGGGAAGCGATTTTCACGGACGGCACCGTTCCCGCGTATAATGATATGTAATGCGATTTCGCCGCAGAGAAGTCCACGCTGCCGAAATGGAGGAGCTTCTTCGCGCCCTTCAGCTTCTGCTCAAGCGCGGAAAGCTCTGAGTTCAGCGCGGAGAGCCTGTCGTGGTCCCTCTTGAGCGGCTCCGCGATCTGGATTTTCTCCGCCTCGCCCAGCGCCTGCTCCACGCCCATCTCCCGGTATGCGCCGCCACGCAGCCCGAGCATGGACTTTATCGTGCGCATCCTCACCCACTGCGTGGATATGCGGTCGTAGATGGGGACGGTCCTGCCCTGCGCGAACGGGCCGGCGGACGCCTTGCGTATCTCCACCATGCCGAGGTTGTGGAGGTCGCTGAGGAGGGAATTGGTTATGGATTTGACGGCGGCCACTCGCACCTTCTGCATCTTCAACGGGCGGAGCATCTATATCACTCAATCGTCAAAACGTCTTTGCAAAGGGAACCGATCAGCTTCGCATCCGGCTTCTTCGCCTTTATCCCATCGGAATCCTTCTTCGCGTCCGCGAGGATTTTGTTCACTTCCTTTTCCGTCTCCTCCTTCCCTTCCGCGATTAGCCGGTTTTCCATCTCCACGGTTTCCTCTTGTGCCTTTAGTTTTATGTCTTCGGCTTCCTTGCGCGCGTTTTTCAGTATTTCCTCTGCCTTTGCCTTGGCATCCTCGCGCACCGAGGCGGCCTTAGTTTCCGCGCCCTTCACTTCCTCCAATGTCGTTGCGAACGTCTCGCCGGAAGTTTTCATGCATTCACCGTGGGAATAGAATCTGCTTTTAATACGCTAACGTTTTTAAAACGAATGCACACAAATACTTTCACTTCGGATGTAGGGTAAATACTACGCTTCGTGCGTATGTTGCCTGAACGGGGGATTTCCATGGGAGCGTACAAATACATAAAGGAAACTTATCAGAGGGAGTTGAAGGACAGGTCCGACTATTACAAGCAGAAGCTTATCGGATGGAGGGCCGGCCCCGCGGTTGAGCGCGTTGAGAGGCCGTCCAACCTCGCGCGTGCGAGGACTCTCGGCTACAAGGCGAAAACGGGCTACGCGGTGGTGCGCGTCCGCATGGGCAAGGGGAGGCGGAGGAGGCCGACCGTGCGCATGGGAAGGCACCCGGGGCACTCGTATGTTTATGTGCAGCCGGGGCTCTCGCACCAGGCGATGGCCGAGCAGAAGGCGAACCGCGTCTACAAGAACATGGAAGTGCTGAACTCCTATTTCATAGGGGAGGACGGGAACCACAAGTTCTTTGAGGTCATACTCGTGGACCAGAGCATGCCGCAGGTGGGGCTGCACCTTCCGAAGGGGAGGTCCTTCCGCGGGCTTACATCCCGTGGCAAGAAGGTGCGCGGGCTGCGCGCAACCGGGAAGAAGAGCCAGAGGCCCGGGCCGAAGAGGAAGTGAATTTTCTTTTCATTTTTGTTTTATTTTCTAATTTTCCGTTTTTCCCTTTGCCATATTCGGAGAACGATACATTTAAATACATCTTTATACACTAATTGACATAGGTAATATTTATGGAAGGAAATGGTTCTTTAGGAAGGAGGCTGTCCACGCTGTTCGGCAAGACGCCCGCGGAGAAGGCGGCGGTGCTGGTGTTCCAGCTTCCGGGAGAGAAGGCGAGGGGAAAGCTGGTGGGGCTGGGCGTGGATGCCATGCCTGCGCTTCTCGCTGCGCTCATTGGCACCGCGGGCGAGACTGCGGGCGGCGGGAATGCGGAAGCGCGCAACCTCATGAGGGGCGCAGCCGCGGAAGTAATCGTACGGATAGGCGTGCCCGCGCTCGCCTCGTTGAGGCCCCTCATCGTCTCTGAGGACATTAACGAGAAGAAGCTGGGTTATTCGCTTGCAAGGAAAATATTGGCGGGAACGCTTGAAAGGGCGGATGGAGGCGAAGAGGAAAGGAAAGCCGCCGGAATTGAAGTGCTCGGGATGCTTGGGAGCGCGCATGGCGGCGAGATACGGCTCGGGGTTGATTTCGCAGCGGACGTGCCCGGCGATGGGACCGTGCGCATCCTCGGGACCCTTGCGAAAGACGGGTGGAGCGCGGCACAGCGGGACGCCTGCAACGCCAGAATCGCAGAAATCAGCGAAATAAGGTGCTTGCTCGCATCCGGGGCGGACATTGGGCGCCGCACCAGCAAGGGCGCGGTTTCGGAAGACGACCTGGTGAGGCTCCTGGTGCCTGGCGACAATGTGGAAGCCGCGGAAACGCTCGAAAAAGAGTACAGGGTTGCCGACGCCATGGAAAGGAGTTCCACGAGGGCGGAAGCGGTGAGGGCGCTGGGGAAGATAGGCACCGCGGAGGCGGTGAAGGCGCTGCTCGGGCTCCTGGACGGGCTTGCGTATGAGCCGGGCGTGCTGTGCTCATGCAGCCATGACGTGCTTATTGCGAGGGCGCTCAGGGGCGCGGTTGCAAGGGACTCCGGGCTCATGCCGCTAGTAGCCGAAGCGGTAAAAAAATGGAACGCCGCGGAAAGGGAGGAGATTGCAAATGTGGGGCGGGTCTCTGATTCGCTTGGCAGGATGAAGGCGGCGCACATTTCGGAACTGCTTTTCGGGGTTCTGTGAGTTCCGTGGGCTGAGCCGGGGGTTCCGATAGGTTTAAATACTATCTTTACATATATATACACATATGAACACCAATAGCGGGAAGATGAAGACTTCCACCAGGACGCCCATGCCGCCAAAAAGTGCCATAGCTGCGGCCGTGCGCGGGCAGGAAGCCGCCATGCAGCGTCATATGGAGATACTGAAAAACGCGGCTTTGCGGGCCCCGACAGGGGATTCGCAGGTAGCCGCCATGAATGATGCGATAAAATGGGTGAGGAAGAACCTTGCACTCATGGACGATATGTCCAAAACCGAAGCGTTCGCGGCGATTCTATACCTGGCGGGGCGCATGGAAACCGACCCTGTGGAGGCCGGGCTTGTGATAAAAATGCTCTACGGAAGGAACAAGGAGGGGGCGCATAAGGTGCTCACGACTTTCAGGGGAAAACTGGACAACGCGCTGAAGATGGAATGGCTTTTCGTTCCGGAGAAGATGGAGGCGAGCAAGCACTTCGCGCTGCTGTGCGCCGCGCTGGGGGACACCAATTGCCTGAGGATGGTTATGTTCTGGGCGGACCAGGCGCTTGATGCGGATGAGCGGACCCGGGAGGGGAGAAAAGTTGCGGGCAATCTCGCGGACGTGCCCACAAAGGCGGTGAGAATAGCCATAGCTTACAGGGAAACGGTCATGAGATTGAGGGGGGAGCTTGATACGCTGCGCGCTGAGGGCGCGGAAAGCAAGGTGGATGCATGACTGAAGCAAAAGGAATGAAATTCGCCGACAGGTTGAAGAATAGGCTGGGGATAACGAAGTGGCTTGAGATGCACAGGGCGGTGCACAGGGCGAAGGAGCTCATGGAAAAGGCATGCCCCACCGCGGAAGAGAAGGCGGAAAGGAACGGGCTCATAATGAGAATAGCCACAGAAAGGGCGAAGGAGCTCATGGCTAAGAAACGCCTCAGCGCGCGCAAGAGGAGGGAGAGGGATGCGCTCGTGAAGCTGCTCGGGAAGAGCGGGAATTCCAGCGAGCACGAACTTCTGAAGGAATGGGCGGTCAGCGGAGAGCTGCGCTGCAGGCCGGACCCGGTGGTGCTCGGCGGCGCAATAGCGGCGGGCGGATACGACGATGGGCACGTCAAGAGGCTCCTGCGTGCGATTTCAACCGGTGAGCTGGGGGAAATCGGCCCCGACGGGCAATGGGTTGACGGAAGGAGCGTTCCAATAGACGAACAATACTACTTTGCGGTCCTGGTCTCGGCAGAGAGCGGAGCGCTGCGTGGCACGCTCCACAAAAACCATCCCATGCTGGCGCTTCTGGAGGACAGGGCCGCCAGGGTGGCTGCCTTCATAGAGGGGCAGATGCCCGGCATGGTTGAAAAACTGAGAAAAGAAATGGAGGGCTAGGCTCTCCTCATCCGTATTCCTTGCGATTCCGCCGCGCTTCCTACTGCCGCAAGGAGCTGCTCATTCGTGAACGACGTCTGCCCGTTGGGCGGGTGGTAGCGCAGCCACGGGACGCCCCTGCTTGTGCCCTCGTCCATTCCGGCTTCCGCCGTGTCCGACCTGTTGAATGAGATGTTCACCGTGCCGTGTTGGCGTATGAGCTCTACGGCCCTAGCCATGAACTCCTCGGAAACGCCCACCTGCGCCGCGAACTGCGCGAGCCCTGTTGCGTTTTCCACGGTTGCGGCCTCCGCTGGCGCCTCACCGGCAGCAACGCGCACCACCGGCTGGGACATCCTGAAGCCGTCCAGGTCCGCCCTGAACGTAGAGACGTCGTCCGTCTTCAGGACATATTCGCTGGCGTTGCCCCTGGCGGGGCTCAAATGCCTGCCCAGAAGCACGGCCAGGCCCCAGTTATTGTCCCCATACCTCTCGCGCCCTATGGAGTCTATCTGCGCCTTCTGCTCTTCGGTCAAATCGGGGTTGCGGTTTGCCCATGCATAAAAGACCGCGCCCTCTTCAACATTGGGCATGTCGTAATTGCGGAAAACCCTGGAATACGTTCTGCCCCATCCCAGGCCGTCGGTGAGCACCCTGTGCATCGTGTTGCTTATGGAAAGCGAGCCGCGCTGGTAGCGGCTGCGGAAATCTGCATCAAACGTGGCGCGCTCCTGCGCCCGTTCCTGCTCTTCCGCAAAGGTTGATGGCGCCATGCTCATCGGACCGAGCTGCCTGAGGGCGTCCATCGCGAGGCCGACCGTGTCGCGGTCCCATCCCCTCCCCCTCTCCCTTCCGTGCAGTATCCAGCTGCCCTGGGCATTGTCATACTCAAGGAACTGCCCGACCGTTGCCGCTGGAATCCACAATTCCTTGAAGGCGGCTGCGCCGACCCTGTTCACGAAATCCGCATCAAAGCCGTTCTGCGTGGCCCATATGTAGAATATTGCGGCTGAAGAGAACTGCTCATGGTTATTCATGAGCCAATCCTGCTTGCCCCTCATGTCCTGAAGCAGCGTGGATGCGATCCTGCTGTCGCCAACCGTCACATACTGCTCCCCGTTGTCGCCTGTCTTCAGGCCGAACAGCCACCTGTTCGTGCCATCGCTTATTGAGCCGAAGGTGGATGCGGCATGCGATGAGAAAACCGCGCCGACAAGCGCATAGAAATCGTCCTCACTGCGACAGAAGGACTCTATCCCGCCCCTCGCCCTCTCGCTGCCGAAATTCTGGATGAGGGAGTTTGCGATGAGCGCCTCCCTGGGGACGTCGGCGGGGGACACGTTCCTTCCCCTCAGGTCAATCTCCATCGGGGTCCCGGGATTCATCCGCTGGACCTCCAGAAAACGATTCATGTCATTGAAATTAATCCCGAACTGCTCAAAAAGAAACCTTGTCTGCTCCAATCTCCTTTCCGCAGGAAGAAGCTGCGGAGCCTGCGCCTGTGTTGCTACCATGCCATCACCATCAATATTTCTCCATAGTAACTATATTAATTTATGCCCCGTGATGCGTGCGTAGGCATCCAGGTACTTATTGCTGAGGTTGCCGATTACCTCCTTGGGGATTGGAGGGGGGGGCGGGGTTTTGTTCCAGTCCAGCGTTTCAAGGTAATCCCGCAGATATTGCTTGTCCGAGGATACGAGTTTTCCCTTATCGTACT
This sequence comes from Candidatus Iainarchaeum sp., assembly GCA_028686985.1. Lineage (GTDB taxonomy): Archaea > Micrarchaeota > Micrarchaeia > Anstonellales > Bilamarchaeaceae > CAIXOA01. The sequence continues at coordinate 6,527 of JAQUBA010000005.1, read as the reverse complement.
CCGTCTTATCCCAGTAGCGGGAGGAATCCGGAGTCATGCATTCGTCTATGAGGATTATCTCCTCCCCAAAGACGCCGAACTCAAACTTGGTGTCCGCGAGGACGAAGCCGCACTTGCTTAAGTGTTCGTGCCCGAATCCATAGAGTTCAATTGCCTTGTCACGCACATAGGCGGCGGCCTCATGGCCGAGCATCTCTTTCACTTCTTCAAAAGTTATGTTCTGGTCGTGCCCGTGCTCCGCCTTGGTGGACGGGGAGAAGATTGGCTCCGGCAGTTTGCTCCCGTTCCTCAGCCCTTCCGGGAGCTGGACTCCGCCCACTTTCCCGTCCTTCTGGTAATCCTTCCAGCCGGAGCCGGTGAGGTAGCCGCGCACCACCGCCTCTATTTTGAGCGGGTCTGCTTTCTTCACCACCATGCTCCTTCCCGAAAGGTAGGGGGGGAGGCCTTCGGGAATTTCGGCCGTGACCATGTGGTTGTCTATTATCTCTTCGGTTTTCTTGAACCAGAATGCGGAGAGGGAGTTGAGCACCGTGCCCTTGTATGGGACGCCTTCGTTGAATACGACGTCAAATGCGCTCACCCGGTCCGTTGCAACCATCAGGATGTTCTCCCCGAAGGAATAGACGTCCCTCACCTTGCCCCTATGGATTAGGGGCAAATCCAGGTCAGTGCGCGTTATGGTTTCCATGCTGGGGAATAGGTAAATAAGAAATAAAAAGGAAAGGGAAGGGTTACTTCTTCCCCTTGAAGTGCTTCCACAGCTTCCAGAGTATCCAGATTATTATTGCGACCGGAAGGAGGAAGCCGACTGCGCCGGCGAGCAGCATTATGCCGAAGGACAATGCGCCGAGGAAGATTGCCGCGAGCTGCTCAAGCGGAAGCAGCAGGCTGGTCTGCACCTCTGGCTTCTCCTCATATACCCTGACCCGGAGGGTGCTCATGGCGGAGCGCCTCTCCAAATCCAGCTTCTGCTGCTTGTAGAGGTCCAGGCTGGTCTGTACGCGGGTCGCCTCCCGCTCTATCGCGAGTATGTCGCTTATGTTTTCCGCCCTCTCGTAAAGGGCGTTCAGGCGGGCAAGCTCGGCCTCAAGGTTGGTTATGCGCGTGTTGAGGTCCGTGTATTGCTCGGTCACGTCCTCAAGGGAGGTGTCTATGGCCTTTATCTCGCCGATTGTCTTTAGCTTGTTTACGAACTCATCAAACCGCGCCGGGGGGACCTTTACCGTGAGGTAATAGTTCTTGTCCGAATCCGTCTCGTAGTAGGAAACGCCGGTATAGGTGCCGCCCACCGTGGAAACAAAGCCCCGCACCGAGGTTATTTTTTGTTCCAGGGTGCCTTCGGGAACCTTTAGGGACAAGGAGCCGGTCTGGATTATCATCCTGTCCTGCGTCGCGTAAGAGGCCGATTCTTCGGCATAAGAATCATAAGCCGCATCAGCATAAGCCGGGGCCGGCGCGCCGGGGTACGCGCTTATCCCTGAGCCGGAGGAGGCCGTGCTCCCCTGGAACATACCATCGCCGCCTATGCAACCCGCAAAAAGAAGCAGCAGCGCAAATACCGCAAGAACGTTTTTCCATTCCATGGATAGGGTAGGAAATGTAAGAAATATAAATGCAATTATTTTGATGAGGGGAAAACCTAACCCACGACCAGCCCTATTGCCCGCCACACATGCGCAGGAGCGTGAAGTAAGACTCCGTATCCATCCTGCTTCCCCTGGACGCAAGCAGCACATGCGAAAGCGCATCATGGTGGAGGTGGGAGGGAAGGGAACGCGCGGCGTTAAGGGCTTCCAGGAGGATGCCGTGGGAAGATGCGCCGTTCCCGGCCCTGTGGAAATCCACCGCGAGGGTTGAAAGCTCCACCACCTGTTCCATTGAGGCGGGGGCGGACCTCGCTTCCGCGAGCCTGCGTGCGAGCTCCCTGGCCGTAGGGCTGTGCGGATCGTCCATGGGCGCCCTTCTGCGCGGCTTCTCCGGCGCGTTGCGCTGTGCGCTGGCATCCCGGTTTTTGGGTATTGGCTCTGCTTTCATAAAATCATCCCTGCAGGGCGAGAATCGCTTCGGCCAAATCCCCTTTCGCATTCTTCAAGGCTTCAATCGCCTTTTCCCTCAGGACGCCGGTCTTTTCCATTATGAGGGCGACATCCTCCTCATTTACCTTTTCCTCTTTTCTTACTTTTCCGGAAATCTGGAATGACGAACTGCCTTGCGCGGTTATTTCTACGATTTGTGGTTCTTCAATTATGATTTTCTCATCCGCGCCCTCTATTATGACGCGGTCTGCCGGGATTTCTTTTGTGTTGATTCCCATCTGCTTCATCATCTTCGCCATCTGTTTAGGGTCCATTCCGCCAAGCATAAACATTACCTCATTCTTTTCTTTCCAGCTGCAAATCCGCGTCCAAAATCTTTGCGAACTTATCCACTATTTCTTCCATCATCTTTTCCCCGCGCCCCTTTGAAATATCCCCGATTTTTCCGTGATAACCTGAAGGGGTGAACAAATCATCCGGGCTGGGAATTATTTCGCCCACGTAGGACTTGGTTTTCTCCTGCACGGGCTTCGCGCGGAGCGTACCTCCCGCCGCAAGCGTAAGCGACGCCTCCACTTCGTCCGCGTGCCCCGCTTCCGCATCTATTAGCGTCCACCATTCCACAAGGCAGGCGCGGAACTTATTGGATTCCGAAAGCTCGCGGAGCGCATACTTCACCGGCGCGGTGTTTCCCCCGTGCCCTATGATGATTAGGAAACGACCAAAGCCTTCTTTTAGGAGGGATGCAAATATGTCTTTTGAGTAGTTTTTCAAGCTGTCAAAAGAAATGGCGACTGCGCCGGGAAATTTCTTCATGGAATACAAATAGCCGAAATTAACCGGAGGGAAAAGAAGAATGTCCTTTTTCGCCTCAAGGCGCTTTGCAATCTCCCAGGGGATTATGTTGTCCACAGAAAGGGGGAGGTGCTTCCCGTGCGGCTCCATCGCCCCGAACACGAGGACCGCAACCTTTCCCTTCTGCGATTTGAATTCTTCCCAGGAGATTTCCTGCGCGTACATGGCTATTCAAAGGTTTCCTTGAGTTCGCTCTTCCTGAATTCAATCCTGCCCATGGGGGTGACGACCTTCGCCTTGTTGAACACGCGCGTCGCGAACCTCCCGTACATTATCTCGTCCATGAGCTCGTAGTAGGAGAATTCCTTGGAAGCGGAGAGCACCTCCTCCTCAATCGCCCTGCGAAGGTTGGTCCTCTGTGTCTCGCTTATCTTGTCGCGCGTCACGGAGATGAGCTTGAGCCGCACCTGCTTGTCGTCCTTCGTGTTCACGTCCACCACGGAGTGCAAAACCGTCCTCCTCCTGCGTATGAACGTGCGCATGTACGAGGGCGCTAGCGAGTGCCCTATTAGCTCGGTGTGCACCGCCTTCCCCAGCACTTCCTTCACGCGGAAGTTGAGCGTTGTGTAAAGGGCGCTCTGGGAGTACTTGCCCGTGAGGTCGCCGAGGCTGACCGGTATCACCCTGTTCATCAGGAGCTTCCCGTCCGAAGCGACCACTTCGCCCAATTCCTTGGAGTCGTATTTCTCCGGAGCGAGGACCTTGTACCATTCCTTGTGCTTTTCCGTGGGTTTCTTCCTTACTGCCATTCAGTCACCATCACTTTACCAGCAGCGCGGCCGTCTCCGGGTTGTACTTCCATCCCGCCGGCAGCCTGCCCTTCTCCCTGTAATACTTCACCAATCTGTGTATCTTTGATTCCACGTGGGAAAGCTTAACCTTGTTGTGCAGGTCCGCCGTGTTGGAGCGGAGGTGGCCCCTCATCCCCACCGCCTTCTTTATCAGGCTGAGCAGGTCGTCCGGGAATTTCGGCGCCAATTTTTCCGAGTCAAGGAACTGCCCCACGGTAGCCCCTATGAAGGGCCTCGCGGACGGAATGCCGTACTCGTCGCGGAGCTGCTGCCCAATCTTCGTGGCGGGCACGCCCTCCTTCGCGAACTTGCGGATCATGTCCTTTATCTCCTCGGCGTTGTACGCCACCCACTCCGGCTTCACCATCGCCTTTGGCTTATGGGAGCCGGACTTTCCCCTTTTTCCTGAATGCAATTTTGCCATCTGTTTCACCTTCGGTGAAATCTCGCAAAGTTCTGCGGAACTTCGCGATTTATCCACCTATTTTCTGGAGAGAGACTCCCCGAACTTCTGCAAGGCCCTCGCGCGGTGCGAGAGGGAATCCTTAAGGGAGGGCGCCTCGGCGAAGGTCTTTTCCTCCCCTTCAGGAATGAACACGGGGTCGTAGCCGAACCCGCCGTTGCCGCGGATGGACCCGGAGACCCTCCCCCTCACGGAACCCGTGAAGAGCCTTACATCTTTTCCTTCTGTGAACGCGATTGCGCACCTGAACTCCGCGGCCCTTTCCTTCCCATCCAAAAGGCGAAGGATGCCCTCGTTTCCGAGTTTCTTGAGAACCCACGCGGAATAGGTGCCCGGGAAGCCGTTCAGCGCCGGGACGAAAAGCCCGGAATCCTCAACGAAGAGGGGCTTCCGCAGGGCGGAGTATGCGCGGAGGGCGCAGCCCTCGGCGATTTCCTCCACCGACTCGCTCCTCTTTTCCTCTAAATGGAGTGGAGCGTGAACAATATTTATACCATATTTGTTTAAAATCTTTTCCGCCTCGGAGAACTTCCCCGGATTGGACGTTACAAATGATATTTCCAAATGCGCACCATGGTAGATTAGGGTGAAATGGTTTTTAAACATGCGGCGTGGCGTGGCGGGAAATGGGGAAATATATAAATAACCTTATGCGCCTATAATGTACGATTCGGATGGTTGAGAGAAAGAACCCGGTGCTGTGGGGCCCGGAATTCAAAGAGAGGGGCGATGCATGCCAGGCAATAGCAACGGCTGCGCATAGGATAAAGATAGGCGTGACGGACGAGTTCACCCGCACGATTGCGGAGGGAAAGAGCATGATACTCGGGCAATTCGAGCTCGCACAGAGATACCCGCAGCTTGAGGAGCCGTGGCTTGAGGCGACGCTTTTAGCATTTTCAAAGCTTCCCCCCGAGAACGACGCGGAGTGGGAGATGAAAAAGATGGCGGACTGCCGCGCCGCGGACCTGAGGGACGCGGAGGCCTTTGAACTCAGGCAGCTGAAGGACATCGGCAAGGACACGCGGGGGGTTGTGTCCCTCATAGACGAAGCCATGGCTGTGCTCTCATCTTCCAGGGAGAAGGGTGCGGAGGAGAAGGCGCTGGAGGGGGAGATTGCGGAGCTGGAGCGCAGGCTGAATGCGATTGGCGCAAGCAAGCCGAAGGAGGCGGCCATCGCGGAAGGCGACGGCTGGGACGACGTGGAGGAGGAACTGGACCGGGAGATAGCCGCGGATACCGCAGAATCCCTGGAAAACACGATTGCCGGGAAGCGGGCGGAGCTTGAGGAGATGGCTGGGAAGGCGGAGGCGGAATGGAACGAGAAACTGGCCCAGGAAGAGTCGCTGCTGGAGGGCTACACGGAACTGCTCGTGGAGCAAGTCGGGGGGGCAACTGAATATGCGAATAGCCGGAGCGCAGCGGCGAGGCGCGAGGCGGCGAAGGTGCTGATTGATGCGAGGGATGTCCATTCGCTCATAAATCTCTGCTATAACGAGATGGATCCGGACGCGAGGGGGATGGCATTCAGGAATGCGGTTGAGGCCGCGCGCAAGCCAACGGACGACCCACAGGTAAGCATGAGCATGAGGCTCAACAGGGAGGACAGGAGCATGCTGCTCAGGATGGTGGAGGACACCGATGAAGCGATAGCGTCGCTTGCCTGGGAACTGGCGGAGTGGATGCTAGACAACGGGAAGCTGGACGGCGAGCAGATTGACTATTTGGAGATGCGCGCAAAGGATGCGGAGGGAAACGAGGTTGCGGCAAGGGTGCTGTCCTGGCGGGCGTGCGAATGGATTGATACTGCGGGCAGGTGCGAAGAAGGCGGGGCGCGTGTACCCGCGCTCGTGCATGTGCTGGAGGGGATATGGGCCGGCCTTGAGCTGGACGGGGACCAGAAGGAACTCCTGCTTGAATTCACCGAGGATACCATGCCGGAGGTATCCGTGCAGGCGTGGCTGGTTGCGCTGGAACTTTGCAGAAAGGGCGAGCTTGCATCTGGGCAGGTGGCGGAGCTTGTCAGGCGCGCAAAGAGGATTGAGGATGGTGGAAAGATGATAAGCACGATGGCCGCGCTATTTGACATGGTTCCGCGCGGCTCAATTGAAGCCCCTGTGGAATGGCAACTGGTGATGGCGGCCGCAGGCCACCCCGACGAGGAAAGAATGGGCAGGGGCCTGGCAAGGGCGATGGAAATGCTGATGGGGGGGAAACTCACGCCCGAACAGGTGGAGGACTTCCTCGTGCTTGTGGATTCCATGGAGTCGGATAGGATCGGGGGCAGGAATGCGCGTATATTCGCATGCGTTGGGCAGGCGGTGAAGCCGGAGGAGCTTACGGAAAGGGCTGCCAGGATGCTCCATGTGGAAAGGGTTTCCC
>JAQUBA010000004.1 GCA_028686985.1 Candidatus Iainarchaeum sp. | reverse complement strand
GGCTGCTCCGTAGAGGCGGAAATGCTCCGAGCCGGCTATTACCCCAGCGGAGGCGGCGAAATCCGCCTAAAGGTGAAGCCATCAAAACCAAAACCGACGGACTACTGGACGAGAGTCTCATTCCCCCAAACCCAGGCAATAATATCCTTAGCAAATCTCCCGATGCTCATCGCGGTCCGGGAAAAGAAGATATTCGTCCATAACAACATCAATAGGGTATATGTGCGGGAGGAGAAATGCAACGACAAGGGCAATTCCATCCTCGCTTACAGGGGTTTCGTCGGCTTCCAGGTAATGGGAGAAAAGGGAAAGCCCTCAGAGAAGGTGGGGGAGGAGTGCTTCAACGGCATAAGGGATGAGGGGGACGTGGATGTTGACCACCGTTTGGCCGACCAGCTCCTCATATATGCATTCCTGGCCGGAAAAACCACCTACAAGACCTCCAGGATCTCCAGCCACACAGCAACCTCTATAAATATAACAGGGAAATTCCTACACAGGGGATTCTCAATAGAGGGGACAACCATAAAGGTGGAATGAAATGGTCGCAATGCTGGACAAGCCGGGGCTGGCGCTCGCAGTCCTTTTCGGAACATCCGTGTTCGTTTTCGGCGGCGCCCAATACCTCGCCATCATGCTGGTCTTCCTGATGCTCGCCCTCTTCGTGACCAAATACGGCTACTATGAAAAAAAGGAGATGGGCATCTACGAGCACGACCGGAGCTGGGAGAATGTATTGTCAAATGGATTGGTCCCGGCGATATGCGCGGTTCTCTCGCCCATAATAGGCCCGATGCCATACGTCGCCTCGGTCGCGGCAGTCACCTCGGACAAGTTCGCTTCGGAATTGGGCGTGTTGTCCGGCGAGCCCATTTCCCTGGACGGCTTCAAGCGCGTAAAGCCCGGGACATCCGGCGCCGTGAGCATACTCGGCTTCATAATGTCCCTGTGCGGCGCAGCCCTCATCGGGATTTCCGCCATTTTCCTTTTCGGTGTCACCCCGACCGCCGCCCTCCTCATAACCCTGGCCGGCTTCGCGGGAGGCGTCATAGACAGCCTGTTCGGGGTGTTGGAGGAGAGAGGGCTGGGCACGAAGGGCACCACCAACATAATATGTGCCATAGCAGGCGCAGTGATGGGCCTGTACATAAAGTGATCTTATGAAAGCATTCGTGATTTGCGGGGGCAAGGGAACCCGCCTCAGGCCGTACACAAACAGGATGCCGAAGCCGATGCTTCCCATAGGCGGAAAGCCGATTCTCCAGCACATACTGGAGCACCTCAAGGCGGGCGGGATAACCGACATCACGCTGTTCGTCGGGTACATGCGCCAGGACATAAAGGACTATTTCGGGGACGGGAAGAGGTTCGGCCTGAAACTCTCATACGTTGAGGAGGAAGTGGAGAGGGGCACCGCCGGCGCAACGCTCCACGCAAAGAAGCCCTCCGAAACCTTCCTCGTGACCATGGGCGACCACCTCACAAACATAAACCTGAAGGAAATGCTCGCCGCCCACAGGAAATCGGGCTGCATCGCGACAATAGCGGTCAAGGAGCACCACACCAAGATAGAGTACGGAGTGGTCAGGACCGGGAAAGATGGAAAAGTGGAGGAGTTCCAGGAGAAGCCCGTGCTCATGCACAAAATCAACACCGGCATCTATATCCTGGAGCCGGAAATCCTCAACCACATAAAAGAGAAGGAGGACTTCGCAAGGAACGTGTTCCCGCGCCTCCTCTCCTCCGGAAAATGCATCAACACCTATACGCTTGCCGGCTATTGGCAGGACATAGGGAACGTTGAGGAATACGAACGGCTGAAGGGCACCGGGAAGCGCTAGGCATAAAGGAAGAAGACCGCCAATCCGACCAGCGCCTGCATGCCGATGAAGATGAGCACCAGGTTCCTCTCGCTCACGCCCCCGCCCACCCTCATCACTAATTGCGCGAATCCCCTCACCTTCCCCTCCGCGGGGTAAAGCTTCCCGTCCTTCAGCTCCCCCCACCATTTGCTGCTGGGGAACCTGTTGTACGCCTTTATGAAGAAGTCAACCACATAAAGCATGAGCATAAGCGCCCCGGCAGTCTCCATGTTCCCCAGTATCACCCCGGAAGCCAGCACCGCCCCTATCGTCAAATTGCCCACGTCCCCGGGGAAAACCTTTGCCGGATACCAGTTGTTATTCAGGAAGCCGAGCAGCGCGCCCAGCATCGGGACGACCAGCACCAGCATCTCCGGCCTTCCGTTCAGGAATGCGAGCGCCGCCATCGCGGCCATTATGACGCTGCCCATGCCCGCCTCCATCCCGTTAAAGCCAGCGAGCATGTTCGTGAGGTTTGAGGCGACCGCCACCCCAACCGGGATAAGCACCACTATATAAAGCAGCCCGAGGTCCACTTCCCCCAGGAAAGGCAGGGCCATCGCGGTGCTCCCCGCCGCGCTCACCGCGACGAGCGGCACGGCCGCCGCAAGGGGGAGGAACGCCTTCACCGCCTGGGGTATGTCCAGCAGGTCGTCCACAATCCCCATGAAGGCCATCGCATGTATCGTGACCAGCGCGGCCAGCACATAAGTGATGTTGAACTCAAGCCCGTTGAACGTATTGAGCATTATCGCAAGCAGCACCCCCGCCGTGAATCCCGCGACAATCGCGAGCCCGCCCATCTCCGCGACCTCGGGCCTGCCCTCTTTGTTCACGTCCTTTCCGGTAATGCCGAACTTCTTCAGGCGCGGAATGAGGAAATGCGACAATCCGGCCGTCACCAGAAGCGAAAACGCAAGTACCGCAAGCAGCGCCAGCATCCTAGCCCCTCACCGCAAATGCGCCTGGCACAGAGTGTTCCTTCGGCTTCTTCAGGCCCTCCGCAAGCACGCTCCCCTCTATTCCCTCAACCATTATGACCCTGTTCCTCGCGTCGTCGTACGCAAGGCCTCCGTCCAGCATCTTTATCTTTGTGAATGGCACCCTCTTCAGGCCCACGATCGCCCCGTCCACCCTGTCCACGCTGCCGCCCTGCACGACCGTGTTCAGCATGTACTGCCTGTTCGCATAAACCGCTATCTCCGTCACATTGTCGTTCGCAACCGCCCTCGCATAATACGCGAACACATTTATGCTGTCGCCCGCGGACACATCCAGCGTATCATATGAGAATACCACGGTGCCCGCCCACTCGCCATCCAGCGGGTCCAGCAACACCGGCTCGCTGCCCGCATAATACCTGAACGTGTTCGGATATGCAAATATCCCCACATCCCCCTTCCCCTCTGCCCACCCGAACATTTCAATGGTTTCCTGGGAGGGTATGCTCACCCGCGCCCCCCCGTAGGAGTGCGTGGAGAGGTTCGCCGCCATCGTGAGCACCGCGGCCAGCATGAGCAGTATCGCCGCGGGCTGCGCCAGCATCCTCATCCTAACGTTGTACATCGCAGCCAGCGCATAGAATACTATGAAGCCGAAAAGCCCTGCCACCGCGCTCCTCGTGGGGTCCGCCTGCGAATAGAAAAGGCACAGCGAGAAAACCGCCATGAACGCCAGGTTCAGGGGCCTTTCCTTCTCCTTCCACATCTCCGCCAGCCCCAGCGCGCTAGTGCATGCGAGCACCGCAGCCCCGACCGGGTGCGAGAACAGCAGCGCAGCCGCCCCTATTATCGGGGGGGCGGCCTTGTCCTCCCGCCTCTCCTTAATCCCTTCCATGAGCAACGCGAAGGAGAAGGGGAGGAGGAACGAATATTCCCCCACATAATAGTTTATTCCGTTTTGGCTCCCCAGGTAAATCCCCGCGCCTGCAACCACCACGAGCAGCGCCAGCCCTATCCTCCTGTTCTTCAGAACATGCGCAACCAGCGACGCCATCAATACCGCGAACGACGCCCCGGCCATTAGCAGGAGCGCAAAAGGGTCCGAGACCGTGGCCGCGTTGTTCAGCGCCACGGGCATCGTCACCAGCAGCAGCCCCCCGAACATGCACTTCCATTCCGCCAATTCCACGTTCCTCAGCGCGAAATAGATGAACACCGGCGAAAGCACCACGCATGCGAATGCAAGATAATAGGCCATCTGCGGGTCGCCAAGCCCCAGCGCGGGCAGCTCCCCATACCCCCCCTCCGATATCCCCGCGTACCCAAAAAGGAAAAACCCTATTGAAAACAGCACCAGCGCAGCCAAATGCAGGTAATGCCTCATCATTTCACCTAATCCCCAAGAGGGGGGAGCCCCCCTTTTCTTCAGGGTAATCATAAACCCCCATCACTTTTTCAACTCCCCATACACCTTCTTCGCATTCTCAACCGTATACGTGCCGCTCTCCTTCATCTTCGCGACCACGGCGTCAATCTCTTCCGCAGTGTGCGCGCCCGCAATCACCGCGAGGTTTTTCGCATGCAGCTTCATGTGCCCTTTGGATATGCCTTCCGTCCCGAGCGCACGAAGGGCCGCGAAGTTCTGCGCCAGCCCCACAGCCGCCATTACCATGGATAGTTCCCGCGCCCCGTTTGCCCCCAGAATCTTCTGCCCGACCTGCGCCAGCGGGTTTATGTTTATCGCACCGCCCACGGTCCCCACCGCGAGCGGCAGCTCTATCTCGCCCACGAGGTTCCCCTCCGCGTCCTTGTAATATTTTGTGAGCGGCTTGTAGCTCCCGATTGCGGCAAAGGAATGCGCCCCCGCCTCCACAGCCCTCCAGTCGTTGCCCGTCGCCACCGCGACCGCGTCTATCCCGTTCATTATCCCCTTGTTGTGCGTGGAGCACCTGTAAATGTCATTCGCCGCCATCTCGTACGCGTCCAGGACGCCCTCCACCACCGCTTCCCCGACCACCTCCTTCTTCCACACGCATTTCGCCCGCGCCTTCCTCTTCACCGCCAGGTTGGTGAGTATCCTGAGCCGCACCTTCCCACCGGAAACCTCCTCCACCAATGGCGCGGCCCCCTCCAAAATGGTGTTCACGGTGTTCGCGCCCATTATGTCCCGCACGTCCACCTCAAACATGAGTATGAGCATCTTCCCCCGCGCGGTGGAAATCTCCCGCACCTCCATCCCGCGGAGCCCTCCCCCGTACCTCTCCACGCCCGCGGCAAATTCCGCCGCCTTCGCCATTATGCGCTCCCGCGCTTCCTCCACCTTCTGCTTCGCCCCGTCCTTTATCCCGACCACCTGCATCTCGCCTACCATCACCGGCTCGTCCGCCTCTGCAGAAAAGCCGCCGCTCCCCCTAGCCAATTTTGCAGCGTTCGCCGCCGCGGCGACCACCGAAGGCTCCTCTATGACCATCGGCACCACGTACTCCTTCCCGTTCACAACAAATCCTGGAGCAACAGCAAAAGGCAGATGAAATCTCCCGACCACATTCTCAACCATGCGGTCCGCCACTCCCATCTTCAGCGCATCCCCGTCCAGGAGGAGTTTCTCATCCTCCGCACCAATCTTTCCAGCCTCCCTGAGTTTCGCCAATCTCTCTTTGACTGGAAGCTTGTAGAACCCTGAAAAATCCATGGGGCTTATTTGGAAGAAAAACCTTTATATGGGCTTACTTTTCCAGCCCTTCCAATGCCTTCGTAATCTCCCCCAATGCTTCATTGACTTCCTTCAAGTAGAGCTCCTTCACCGCCACGGACAACTTTTTGTTCTCCCTTGAGATGAAGTATTTTCCCTTCTCCCTCTGCAGCAACCCCTGGTCCATCAATTTTTGCAGATGGTAATACACCGCCTTCGGGTTCGGCTCCCCCCCGGTCTTCCCCTTCAGCCCATCCAGTATTTCCTGCGTCGTGGGCTCCTCCGCCTTCGCAAAGAACTCAAACAATACATCCAGCAGGTCCACAATCAGGTCCCGGCTCTCCTTCTCCGAAATCAACCCCAGCGAGAGCGCAACCCACCTCACCATGGATTTCCGTGTCAGGCGCACCTCGTCCGCAAGCCACATGTTCCGCAGCACAATCTCTTTCCTGATGAATTTTGACTCCGGTATCACGTCCCCCCTTTGTATCGCAAGTATTAAATCCCTAATTCAGCAGAATTATTGCAGGGGTGGAATGCATGAAAACAGAACTCACAATATTCCCGGGCCCGATTGCGGCGAGGAGGTCGAACTCCGTTGATTTGGTCATAAAGATTGACTCCACGAAGGACATGCCGATGTGGTACGAGGCGGAAGTGAGGCTTCCCCCTGCGCTCTCCCTCTCCCAGGCTCAGTTGCAGAACTCCGGCAGGTTCCGCCTGGGCATAGTTGAGCCGAGGGGCTACCTCCAGAAGGAGATAAAGGTCCATGCGAGCCACAACACCGCGCCCCAGCTCTACAAGTGCGACGTCGCCATCTTCGCATACGACCAGAACGCGAACCTCAAGGACAGGACCGACACGCATGTGCAGCTGAGGTGCGAGAACCGGTAATCTTTCCGTTAATTATAAAATAGTAACAGAACAATCCCACCCATGGCAAGGAAGCCCGTGGTGGAATTGGGGGAAGAGGCCCCCAGGAGCCTCAAGTTCGGCATAATAGTTACAATCGCAATATTCTGGGCCGCGTTCATCCGCACCGCCCTAAACGAGTTCTTCGTCCCGTACCTTGGCGTATCCATCGCGGTCTCCGACCTGATAATTGCGGTCCTGGCCACGGTGATAGGCTACCTCATCCTCCATGGATACAGGAAGATATACTACCGGCTGAAGAAGACAAAGCTGGAAGTTTAGAAAAAGAAAAACGCCGGGGGAGGGATTTGAACCCTCGACTCCTTTTGGGAGAACAGCTTAGCAGGCTGCCGCCCTACCGGACTAGGCGACCCCAGCACCAAGAGGAAGGGGGGACACCCCCCTTCTCTCTAGGGTACTCATAACCCCCCGCAATTTTAGTATTAATCGCGGTAAGTCAATTTGAATTAAATAAGCGGTGGAACAATTAAAAAGAGCGTCGCTCAAAATATGAATCACTTCTGTCAATATTTGAAGCGGGATAGGGTAGCTTGGAGTGCCCGCTGGGCTCATAACCCAGAGATCGGTGGTTCAAATCCACCTCCCGCTATTTCTCTTTTTTGAATTTTCCGACATACCTATAAAAGTCTATTGCACCCTATTCCCACCGTAGCAAGGTGGGCAATCATGAAGGAGATAACGGTAGTGGTGGAAAACCGGATAGGCAACCTCGCGAACATCGCGGAGGCGCTCGGCGGCGCAGGCGTGAACATTGAGGCAATTGCCGCCTACGGGCATGGAACCAACGCGGTCTTTCGCCTGGTCACGAGAGACCCCACTTCAGCCAAGAAGGCGCTTGACAAGATTCCTGGAATCCAGGGCACGACCGTTTCGGACATACTTGTTGTGAAGATGCCGAACAGGCCCGGCGAGCTGGGCAAGCTCACAAGGAAGCTTTCAAACAGGAAGGTGGATTTGGAGAGCGTCTACATCCTCGGAAAAACAGATGAAGCATTCACGGAAGTCGCGGTGAAGCCGGTTGAGGCGCACCTCCCATTGGCGAAGGACGCTTTGGGAATAAAGGATTAGACTCTCAGCCTTCTCATATGCGTAGGGTCAGGATTCCTCCTTTCGATTCTTTTCCTTCTGTCTGCCTTTAGCACGGCCCTCGCATTCTCTTCCGCAGCCGCATCTTCTAGGAATCCCCTCACATTCTTGTTCCTGTCCCTTATGCCAGCCAATACAGAAGAATCCGCTTTTTCCCCGGCAATTCCAAGGAATTTCGCATCAGCGTTTTCCATCCCGTCAAGAAGCTCAATCGCCTGTAAAGCGGTTAGCGCACCTCCCTTCACAAGACCGGGAAGCTTCTCCGGGCACATTCCGATGACACAAATGCCCCTTCCCATTGAAGATACGCCCAATCTTGCAGCCGCTTTATCCCGGTTCTTCCCGATCTCTTCCCTGATTTTCTTCCATCTTTCGGCTTCGTCAGGATGCTTTTTCTCAAGCCTGTTGATTATAAGCAATGCGTCATGCGCGGACACGCGCCCGATTTTAACTTTCAAAATCAATTCCTCCGGCGCATAAATCACGGTCATTCCATCACCCCAATACCAGTTTCCCTTCTTTCTTCAATTTCCTTACTTTCCCAACCAATTCCTCAACCGCAACCCTTTCCTGCTTCCCATCGTTCCTATACCTAATCGTGACCGAATCATCCTCCAATGTCTGATAATCAATCGTGACCGCATAAGGCACGCCAATCTCGTCCGCCTTCGCATACCTCCTCCCTATGCTCCCGGATTCCGAGAAGAACGCCTCAATCCCCGCCTCCCTCATGGAGGCCGCAATCTCCGAAGCCTTCTCCTTCAGCCCGTCCTTCTTCATCAGAGGGAAAACACAAACATCATAAGGCGCAACCGAAGGCGAGAAATCAAACCATTCCCAATCCTTCCCTTCCGATTTCTCCCTAAAAGAATGCTCAAGCATGCAGAAGAACAATCTATCCACGCCCATGGAAACCTCCACCACGTGCGGAACAATCTTCTCCTTCGTTTCTTCAGCAAACACGCTAATCTCCTTCTTGCTCAGTTCCCCGTGCCTGCCCAGATCATAATCCGTCCTATACGCATTCCCCGCAATCTCCACCATCCCGTGCGACGTTTCCACTTCCAAATCCACGTTGCTTTCGGAATAGTGCGGCGTCTCATCCTCCCTCAAATGCCTGAACCACATCGCCTCCGGGTCCAGGCCGGCAATAGTATAGTAATCCCATTCCTTCACAAGGAAATAAGCCATAATCTCATTCGCAATCCCGCGCTCCACCATCTCCCCGGCGGAAATCCATTCCGGCGCCCCGTTCTCCTCCTGCCTCTCCCTTGTGAGCAGCCGCACCTTCCTGTCCTTAATCCCCGCAAACCCTTCCATCGTGGGCACTTTCGGGTTGAAGAAATATTCCAATTCCATCTGCGTGAATTCGCGCATCCGCACGAGGCTCCTCCTGGGCGAAATCTCGTTCCTGAAGCTCCGCCCAATCTGCCCCACCGCAAGGGGCAGTTTCGCCCCGTGGTTGCGGAACACACGCGGAAAAGAAGTGAATATCCCCTGCGCCGTCTCCGGCCTAAGATACGCAACCTCCTGCCCCGCGCCAATCCCGGTCCTGAACATGAGATTGGAGGCAAAAGCATCCGAAACCCTCCCCCCGCAAGACGGGCATTTGATGTCATTGTCCCTAATCTTCGCCGTAATCGTTTCCATCTTCCCGTCCCACTTAAATTCCATTTTGCTCTCAACCAGGTGGTCCGCCCGGACCTTGGTGTGGCACCCCTCGCACTCCACCACCGGGTCGGTGAATTCCTCCACGTGCCCGCTCGCCTTCAATACGATTTCAGGGGTCACTACGGAGGTCTCCACCTCAAGGAATCCTTCCTCCTGTATGAACATCCTCCTCCAGAGGGCCTGCAATCTCCTTTTGATTTGCCATCCGGTAGGCCCGTAATCATAGAAGCCGGACACCTGCCCGTAAATCTCATTAGACGGATAAAAAAATGAGCGAGTTAATGCCAACTCATATATTCTCTCGTGAAGTTCCATGGGGAGGAATTAGGTGAAAATGATTAAAAAAGAGGATGGCTTCAGAAGTCCATCAGGCTCTTCTGGCTCTTCGGGTCCTCCTTCGGCTTCTCCCATTCCATATGCCCGAATTCCCCGTCGTAGCCCGGCTTCCAATAGACTTCCCCGCTCCGCGCCTTCACAATCGCCTTTGCCAAAACCTTGTCCGAAGCAAGGATGAGGTTCTCCTCAGGCGCCTCCAGCGCCGCAAACTCGTTCCCGAAGTAATTGACTATCTTGAAATATTCCCCCTGCACCCCTTTCGTCGCCACGCCCGCGTCCCGCACCGATGCTATTATCTCCACCAGGGGGATGAGCCGCGTAAAGGGAACGGAATGCGGAGGCACGAAGCCCTCCTTCCTGTCCGCGAGCGCCTCCACCCTGTGCAGCACGCCTATGGTCATCCTCCTCTTGCACACAGGGCACACGTCCCCCATCTTCATCGCATCCTGCGGATTCATCCTGACCTTGCATTCGCGGTGCCCGTCCCAGTGGTATTTCCCCTCCTCAGGATAAAACTCATAAGTCTTCACGAATCCCTTCCTTGTCCTAATCGCGTCCACAATCCCCCTGTACGTCACATTCTCCATCTCAAACACGTTCGCCTCCCTCCCCAATTTTTGGGGCGAATGGCAGTCCGAATTGGAAATCAGGCTAATCCTGTCCAGCGAACTCAGCATCCAATTCATCGCAGGGTCGGAAGAAAGCCCGGTCTCCAGCGCAAATATGTCTTTCGCATACTTCCCGAACGCCTCTTCCAGTGAATTAAACCCGGACTTGGAGCCGAACACCCCGAACCACGGCGTCCATGCGTGAGCCGGCACCACATGAATTTCCCGTGAGATCCCATGCAATATCTCCATCATCTCAATAATATCCATATTGAGCATGGGCCGCCCGTCCTCCTCCAATTTCCCGAATCTCTCCAGCCCCTCGCATATCTGCCCCACCACTTCCAGCGATGGCGCGAATAGGATGTTATGCACCTTCTTGTTCACATCATTCCTGTAGAATATGTTGCTTACCTCGGCCGTAAGCATAAACCGGGTATTCTTGTAGGAGAAAATCCCTTCCCCATCATCCTTCAATTTCCTCTTCAGTTCCCCCTGCCATTTCGGGTGCGTGAAGTCCGCGCTCCCCAATAACCCAATCCCCTTCGTCTGCGCCCACTCGCTCAACCCCTCCAAATCCGAGTTTCCACTGGTAGCGCGTGAATACTTTGAATGCAAATGAAGGTCGGCGATAATGCGCATGGGCATTTTTCAACCGCCATTTATTTAAAATCCCCGCACGAAATCCATCCATGGCCTTTGACGCTAA
Source organism: Candidatus Iainarchaeum sp. (assembly GCA_028686985.1). GTDB lineage: Archaea > Micrarchaeota > Micrarchaeia > Anstonellales > Bilamarchaeaceae > CAIXOA01. The sequence goes on along the minus strand of JAQUBA010000004.1, from coordinate 45,578 downwards.
GAAATTCATCCCGCAGGCGGTGGAAGACATAAGTAAGGCGGTCGGAAAGGAGAGGTGCATAATCGCGGTCTCCGGCGGCGTGGACTCCATGGTCGCCGCGACGCTCGCAGCCAAGGCCGCCCCCGACCAGCTCGTCGCCGTGTTCGTGGACACGGGCTTCATGCGCAAGAACGAGGCAGAGCACGTGAAGGAAGCGGCTGGAAAAGTGGGCATCCCAATCCTCATCGCATCGGAGCAGGAGCGCTTCATAAACAAGCTGGAGGGCGTTTCGGACCCCGAGCAGAAGAGGAAGATAATCGGCGAGCAATTCATCCGCGTTTTTGAGGAAATAGCTAAAAAGGAAAAGGTGAAGGTCCTCATACAGGGCACAATCGCGCCGGACTGGATTGAGAGCGGGGGCGGCGGAAGGCACACGATAAAATCGCATCACAACGTGGGCGGGCTCCCGGAGGATATGGACCTGAAGTTATGCGAGCCCCTGCGCGAGCTGTACAAGCACGAGGTAAGGATGCTCGGCAAGGAATTGGGGCTCCCGGATTACATTTTTGAGAGGCAGCCATTCCCCGGCCCCGGCCTCGCGGTAAGAATAGTGGGCGAAATCTCCCGCGAGAAATTGGGGATTGTAAAGGACGCCTGTTTCATCGTTGAGGAAGAGCTGGACCGCGCCTCCTCCGCCGGGAAGATGGAGCGCCCCTGGCAGTATTTCGCCGCAGTGCTCCCCTCCAAGACCGTGGGCGTGGCGGGAGATGAAAGAATATACAAATATACGGTGGTGGTCCGCGCTGTCCGCAGTTTAGATGGAATGACCGCCAACTTCTCGGAAATCCCCCATGAGGTATTATCCAAAATCTCCACAAGGATTACAAACGAAATAAGGGGCGCGGGCAGAGTCGTATATGACATCACGAACAAGCCGCCCTCCACAATAGAGATGGAATAATCAGGGCACCATGTTCCTTATCTTCTCAAAAAGGCGCTCGTTATAATGGTGTTTTTCAGAAGTGTGATGGGCGTTTATAGGGAGCGCCTCCCATTTTTCCACGGAATGCGCGTGGGATGACGCGGAATGCACGTCCCCGAAGTGGTCATGCCCCTCGGCCATGTGCACCACCCTCTCATTGAGCCTGCTTAAGGTATGAATAGTGCAGTCCAGATCTTCCCTGCGTATGGGAACGAGTGAGCCGGCCTCGTTCTGGACCGGTACGAACCTGAGCCGCTCGGAAGCCTCCTCCCGCGGGGCCTCCTTCTCTTTCATAACCATTTTCTCACACATGTATTACTCGGAAAGGCTTTATAAACCCTCTCCCAGCCCCCTTCTGGCCTGGTTTAGCCCCGACCGGATTTGAACCGGTGTCAACGGGTCCAAAGCCCGCTATCCTTGGCCGCTAGACGACGGGGCTAGCAGGTTAAACTACACAAGAACCGTTTTAAATGCTTGATGGATAAATGCCAGCATGGAGGAATCCCTCGCCCTTCTGCGCGCAGGCAAGGTGAGTGAGCTGAGGAAGCGCGCAAAGGATGCGCTGAAAAAGGACAAGATGGACCCCGAGGCGTGGTTCATGCTGGGGATGGCTGCCCAGCACGAGGGCCAGCGGCCCCATGCGATAGAATGCTTTGAGCGCGCACTTTACGTGAAGCCGGACCCCAAATACTACCGCGCGAAGGCGTCCGTGCACATGGAATCCTTTGAATTCGAGCAGGCGGTTGAGGAATTGCAGGAGGCCCTGGACATAAAGGAGGACGCGGATTCACTCTTCCTCCTCGCCATATGCATGCTTTTCCTGGACAGCCCGGACGCGGCGAGGTACATGCACAGGGCGCACCAGCTGGATAAAAAGCGCACGAAGGAGCTCCTGCGCGACTTCTTCCTACGCTTCTTCAAGGACGACAAGGGCATTTCCGACAAGGAGAAGAAGCGGCTATGGGCTAAGATTTCTTCCTAATTTTGGCACCCAGTCCCACATCCCGTTTATATAGGTTACCCCACATAAATATATGCTGGAGGTGGGAACAGTGGAATTCAGCTTCCTCCGGCAGAGGGGCATAACAAGGAGGCAGAAGCTCGTAAATGAGCTGGTGCGCTCCGGCTACGGAGTCATAGACGACCCCCGCATCTGCAAGAAAGGGGAGATAATTCTCAACCGCGGGCTGAACCCGGATGTCCCCGGCGACTCCAACTTCTTCGTATTCGTGAAGACCTCATCATTTGGCCGCACAAAGGTATTTTTCACCGACCCTTCACGGGAAGACGGCGGCAAGGCACTTACCAAGCGCCAGCTCATGCGCAGGTTTTCTTCTTCCAAAGTGAAGGATGAGTGGGTTAGCGAAGTGAAAGATGCAGTCCTCAAAACCGCCGCGGCAAAAGACACGAACACGAGATATGCCTGCGCCCACGGCCACTGGGGCGAGAACGGCGGCAAGGACGACGGCGTCTCCTCCCGCACGCACATACTCCGCGAGATGATGCTCTGGCATTACGACATTGACGCCACGGGCTACCATAACTGGATTAATGCGCAACATTTCGAGGATATCGCAGATATGGAGGATGCTGCTGGCATAATGAAGGTGCCTTCGCTTGAGCTCACCCTTCCCGCGAAGAACCTGCTAGCGCTCAACGGAATGCACCTGAACATTGATTTCAAAGACCTGCCCACTGCACTTGATTTCTGGGACAGGATACTGAAGGGCAGGACTCTTGACATGCCGGGCATGGCACCACGCATTGACCAGGGCGAAGTGCTGATGACCATGGATGAGCTGCGCGAGGCAAACAGCATCGCCGCGCGCGCGGCGCATACATACGGGATAATAAACGTGGGGATAGGGCAGGTCGGCGTAGGGGCTCTCAACGACCCGGAAAAGCGCGAACGGTCAATATCCGAGGTCCTGGATTTCATCCAGCGCCATATTGACCTGGTTGGCAGCGGCAACTTTACATTCCCGGACAAGCTGGCATCCCCCCAGGACCCGGAAACGCAGGCTTTCTTTGAGATGATTGTGAGGAAGCACCTGGGAACGCAGGCGACGCTGGACCAGAAGAACATAAGCATCGCATTCTCCATGCACTGCAAGAAGGAAAATGGCTTCAGGAAGAGGCAGTATGCCGACCCGGACCTGCATGTTTACGAAGGCGTGAGGACCTATATGCGGGTGGTCAGCCCGCTCGCCTGGGGGCGCACAGTCATACACTTCTCCAAGGAAGCCATGGGGCTGTTCCACAGGGGAGTCGCCTTCAGGGCAAGCGACCTTGTGTACCTGATGCGCAAACAGACGCACTTTGCCCGCGATGGCGCTGATTACGGCGCCAAGATATCCATTGACAGCTATCTTGAGCTGCAGAACGGGATAATGAAGCCGGTGAAGGCGAGGAGGTCCCCGCTGAGGAAATTAATCCTGGTTGCCGACAACGCCTATCACGGGATGGTAAATGTCCATCTGGCGCTCAAGAACCTCTGGAACACGATAAGGAACATGAAGAGGTAGCGGAATCCTATTTATATTTTCTATTCTTCCTATCCTTCAATATGCGAATAGTCCACCGCGACCTCAGGAACGGCGAGCTGAAGCTCATGCTCCAGCGGCTGGAGGACCTCTGGCATCTTGAGCGCGTGCTCAAGGAGGGGGATGTGGTGGAGGCCCGCACCTACAGGAGCGTGAAATTCGGCGAAGGGAAGGAAGAGAGGAAACCAGTATTCATTACCCTGCGCGTTGAAAGCGTTGAATTCGCCGAAGCCGCGAACCGCCTCCGCATCGGCGGCATCATACTCGCGGGAAACCCGGAGGAATTCGTGCAGAAGGGGAGGCACCACACGTTTGATTTGGAATCCGGGGACACCATAAAAGTCATAAAGGAATGGAAGAACTTTGAAATCTCAAGATTGGAAAAGGCGGTGAAGGAAACATCCCGCCCCACCCTCCGCATAATAGTCATGGACGAGGAGAAGGCGCTCACCGCAATCCTCCGCGGCTACGGGCTGGACTACGGCCCGACCATGTGGTTCGGGGGAAGCAAGAGGGAGGACAATTACGAGGAGAAGCTCAGGCAGTATTACGGCGAGGTCGCCTCCTACATCTCCAAGGCGGATGAGCGCTTCATAGTCGCGGGCCCCGGCTTCGCAAAGGACGGCCTGAAGGATTTCATCCGGAAAAAATACCCGGACCTCCTCGCCCGCATCACGTTTGAGAGCTGCTCCTACGCTGAAAGGAGCGGAATCGCGGAACTGATGAAGAGGGGCGTGGTGGAAAAGATAGTGGGGGAGGCGCAGATGGAAAAGGAAGAGAAGCTGTTTGAGGAGTTCATGGTGCGCTTGCATAAGGATGCGGGCCTCGCCGCGTACGGGAAGAAGGAAGTGGCGCAGGCCGTGGATGCGAGCGCGGTGGAAACGCTCCTCGTCCTGGACGACGCCCTCCGCAAGGACAAGGAGATAGAAAGGATAACCGAGAATGCGGAATCAAAGAGGGCGGACATAATCTTCTATTCATCAAAAGGGGATTCCGCCCCGAAGCTCAAGGGATTCGGGGGCATTGCCGCACTCCTCCGCTTCAGGATATCATAATTTTTCCGAGAGGGCTTTCAGCTCCCATTTCGCTTCCTTGAGCGTCTCCTTCCCCTTTTCCGTAAGCCTGTAATATTTTCTTCTCTCCTTCTGCTCGCTTTTTATGAGCCCCTCGCCATCCAGCATATGGAGCACGATATACACCATGACCCTGCTGGGCCTGAAATGGAAGCCCCTCTCTATCTGCTCCGGGAGGGTATACGCATAGCACTCTTCCTTCCTGATTAGGGATAATATGTAGAGCCAGAGGTTTTCTATTGTGAGGTGCCTCCTCAATCTTTTTACCGGGCGGGTTTCTGGCATTTGGATTACCTGGGTATTTCCTCACCGGGGACCTGCCCCCTGCCCCTTGCCTCGTATGCCCTCCGTGCCGCTTGGCTGTATTCGCTGGCGCCCCAGCCACCTCCGGGAGGCCCGCCGCCCCCCTCCTCCGGCAGCACAACCGCCCCGGTTTCGGTGGTGACCGCGCCCGCCTCGTCCAGCCGCCTCTGGTGCTCCCTCGCCTGCTCCATCCACTGGTCCACGGTTTCGGTGTGGCTGCTGAAATAATCCTGGTATAACGAACTCGCGGCGAAACGCGCGGTGCTCGCCGCAACCGCATCCATCACCGCGGCGGTCTGCTGTTGCATCACGGGCGAGCCCATATAATGATTTACGTCTATGGAGCCGGCGCCGGCCATCGCGTCAAATGCCGAGATTCTCGGTTCCCTGATTGCGGGGTCGTATATGGCTTGGCGCGGCCCCACAGGCGCCGCCTCCAGATTCGCTCCGGCCTCGCCGGCCGCGGCATAATGTTCTCCGTAGGTCCGCGCCGCAGTGATTGCACCGGCATTCCCATCAACAAGAAGCTGCGTCGCGGCAGCGCCCGATAGGCCAACCCATATTTCTGCAGGCGTGCTGTTGTATATCGTTGCCACGGCCGCGTCCCGCTCCGGCCCCGTTCCCTGATAGACCGCACCGACTGCCCCCAAAAGCTCCATGCCCCTCTGCTTATCCGCTTCATTATCAGAAAAATACAGGCCAAAAGCATACCTCTGCACGGTTCCCAGCCCCTCCTCGCTGCGTACCGCGGCGGCACGCGCCTCCTGGTTGCCCGCCGCAATCCATCCCGACACATCGGCTTCTATAGGCGTGCTCTCCACAATCGTCCGCGCCGCATCCAGCCTCTGCTGCTGCGTGAGCATTCCTTCCGCCGCCCCGGCCTCGCCGCTGAGCCCGTATGCGGCGGCGCCCACTTCCCGTCCTCTTTCCTGGTCCTGCCTTCCGCACTGGTATGCGTATAATAGATACTGGTCCGATGAGGACAGCTCCCCCTCCCTCTGGCGCCTTTGCAGTTCCTCATAGGGCACCGGGTCGGCGGCTGCCAGGACCTCCCTTGCGACCGGGTCGTTGAAGAATGCGTACCTGGTCATGGCGTCCATCATGGGTTCCATCTCCTGCAATGCGATGGACGTGGCTGCGTTCCCCTGGAACTGCTCGGCCCAGTCCCGGGTCCCGGCACTGATGTCAAGGCTCCCCTCGGCCCAGCCCCTGTTGCCCGCATCCGGGGCGAGCCCTTCCGCCACAGCCTGGGCTTCAAGCCGGTATTCGCTTGAAAGCGCGGCGAGCATGTAGGACTGTTGCTGGTATGATTCCGAAGCCGGTTCAAGGGAAGCTATTGAGCTCCCAAGCACCATTGATAACAAATTCCTCTCATGCACCCCCTCCGCGCCTTCAGAGAATGCAACGTTCGGGCGCCCTTCTCCGGAAGTGATTATCCCGCGCAGGCCGCCCATTGCCGATGAGCCCGCAGCCTGGGCGGTTGCGTTGTCGGTTGAACCCATGCAGAGCGCGATGAGCGAGGCTGATGTCAGCACCCCCCCGTTCATCCCTCCCTCCGCCGCCATAATCTCCCTGAGCAGCCCGGGGGATTCGGCCGTCCCGGTCACGGTCATCATCCGCTCCAGGAACCTGAATTCCTGGGTTGCGCTGAGCGATGAATACCTGTCCGCGAACCCTTCGGTGCCCGAGAACACGGAAAACGCGGCTGCGGCGGTCCGGAACGCCTCAATCTTCTGTTGCATGGTCGTCTCCGTCCCATCCGCATTCCTGCCGCTCATCAACACCCCGACTGCCCCACTGAATGCCCCCTGGAACCCCCTTTCCGTGGTCCATGCCTGAACCTGCTCCGGAGTGAATCCCTGCAGCCTGTGGGTGAGGTCAACTATCCCCATCCTCCCCTCGGCCCCGCGGAGGTTGCCCTCAATCGCTTCGGTGGAGGATGCGGCCAGCCCCTGCTGGGAGTCCGCCATGGCGACCTGCACGAACTGCTGAGCAGAATAGTAAGAGTCGGTTACGTTGTTCTGGATGAAGGTGACGAGCTCGTTTGAGCCCCTTGCAAACACCCTTTCCTGCACCTCCCCGTCCTGCCTCCAGCTTATGTGTATATTGCCGCTCACATCTTCCTGCCATCCCCTGTGGAAATGCCCTTCCTCATCGGTCCATCCATACAGCATGTCGCTCAGCTTCCCTATGTTCGCAAGGTTCCTTGCGCCTGCAAGCGTCTGCAAGTGCGGAGAGTATGTGAAGCTGTTCACGAGCCACCCGAACGGGAGGTTGCTGTAGATGAGGAGGGTGCTGGCCATCTGCGCCGCGAATTCCTGCGCCCCAATCCCTTCAAACTGCCCGTATATGGAAGAACTAGTGAACAGTTGCGCAAACCTGCTCCAGCCGCTCATGTCCCCCGTGAACATCTTGAAGATTGCATTCGCAAGCAGCTGGATGGGCAGCCCTCCGGTCTGCGGAGCCGCGGCCCTCAGGTCTACTGCGCTCAGGCCACCGCCAGGCGCCCGCGCCCCCTGGGGCGCAACCGAGGCGGCGGAAGGTGCCTGCGTGGGCTGCTGGGCCTGCCTCGGCTCCCCCAGCGCGCCGGTCGCGCCCTGAGTGGTTTGCACCTGCCCGCCTCCACCCTGCTGCTGGCTGCTGGATTGCTGCGAGCTCTGCTTTTCCGCCTTTCTCGCCCCGGCAATCCCCGCCATGGCTATGCTCTGCGCCGCACCCATTATCGTCCTCGTGTCAAATGTGAACCCCCTCGCCCCCATCGGCCTTTCCGCCCCCCGCGTATATCTCGGCGTGTAGAACGAGAAAATTGCAAACGGGTCCCTGCCCGACGCGTACATAGCCGCCCCAAGCAGCCCGAAGAGCACAAGAATCGGGAAGCAGAACACGAAATCCAATGCAAAGGCGGCCGCCTCCGCGGAGGGGGGTATCTGCGTCTCTGCAACGGCGGGCGCGGCCGGGTAAGCCACCCCATCAACAGTCGCATTCACGGGCCACGGGTCCGGATAGCCCGGGCAGGAGACGTAATCGCTGTAGGAGGTTATGCTGCTCCCGAGGCATACCGGCAGCATGCAGGACTGCTCCACCACTCCGGAGCAGCAGAAAACAAACTTGATGGTGCATCCATTCTTGCAGGCCTCCTCATATGGGGCGTAAGAGAGCACAGCCCCCCCCGAAGAATCGGTATATGCCCTGCACGAATATACGAAATCCCCAGCGCTCTTATATACATGGATAAATACGGTCGCGCCCTCCAGCGGAACCCTCCGCCCTTCCTTGGTCGCCGCAACATAGATGGAGGCATCCTTCCCCACGTCATCCAGGAATGGGAGCATTAGGGGGGGCTCAAGCCCGGGAGGCGGGCATTCGGCGCACGCTTCAGGGACGGGTATGGGCCTTGATATGTCGGGATAAACCGGAATTTCTATGCCCGCCCCTGCCGTGGCCTCAGGGCTTATCCCGCCGCCTACATCTGGCCCGCCCCCTATGCCATCGGATGCGGAGCCGAGGGAAAGGAGCATCACCAGTAGCAGCAGGGCAGCCGGCCTCATGAATTTTTTTGGGTGCTCAAGCATTTAAACCCCTATCCACCGAACGGGCCGGCGGGCATGTCCGGCACTTCAACCCCAGGCGCCAGCGGAATGGCCGCCCCGCCCGTGACAAGCGGGACCCCCAGCGGCGGAAGCGTTATGGACACATCCTTCTTCGCCATCACGCAGTCCATCCTGCGGTTTACGAACGGCGACTCCAGGCCGCATGCGCTGAAGAAACCCTCCTCCGCCACCCCCCCGCAGGATATGCTCAGGTTTCCGTCCTTCCTGAACAGGATGGGATATGGCTGCGAGCCACCGACCTCCATTGTGGCGAAGCTTCCGTTCTGCACGCCCATCGGGATGCACGGCACATTCCCGGATTTCTTTATGGATGCGATTTCCGCCGCATAGAGCCGCGGGTTCGGGGCGATGTCCGCGCCGTCATAAACAACCCTTTCGCTGCTCCCGTCGTTGTGATAAACGTTGCACTCAATCCTGTACATCGGGAGGTCTTCGTTGCTCACACAAACATCCGGGGAGACGCACGATTCCGGCCATTTCATGGAAATGCCCGGCAAATACCCGCTGCAGTATTCCCCCACCCCCCCGAACTTTCCGTTGCACAGCGATGCATCGTCGCTGGAGGTGCAGGCGACGCACGCGCATTCTTCCGAAACGCCTATCTGGTTCACTATGGTCTGCTCATTCTTGCCTGCGAAAATGCGCGCCGCCTGGAAAGTGCCTTCAAAGAACGGCCCCCTGTATTCCCCAACGTTGCCCTCCTTCGTCCTTATGTACCTCGTGCCCGCTTCCCCGGAGTGGCCGTAGGTCCAGTTCCCGTATATCAGCCCTATGTGCCCGCTCTTCACCAGCTCCTGCGTATGCTCGGCAAGGTAAATCATGAACCTCTTTGCGCTTTCATCATCCCAGCAGCTCCCCACCTGGTTGCGCGTTATGGAGAAATCCGTAACCACGACCGGCTTCCCAAACCTCTTGAGCGTCTTTGCCCCGAAATCCACCTCATCCGCGAGGATGGCCTCAAACCTGTCGCTCTCATTCTCTATTTCGTCGCAATATGAATTGTGCCTCCCCAGTTCCCACTTCACGGCGAGTATGTCCACCCTCTGCAGCGTGTCCTGGCTGCAGCCCGCCCCCCCTTCAAAGCACGAGGCGTTCGCCCCGTAGTCATCGTATTCCGAGAGGAGCCTGCCGCCGGAATCCCGGTAATCAAACAATTCGGCGAGCTGGACCACCCTTGAGGGTATGCCGGAGCCCTCTTCACCATAGCCTATCCCGACCGCGACCATGCAGTTCGGGCACATGAGCCGGACCGCCCTCTCGCGGGCGTAAAGCGTGTAATCTATCTTCCTGAGCGACCTGGCTTCCCCGGTTTCTGTGATTATGATGGGCGAGCCCCCGGCGGCTTCCATGTCGTCTGAATTGAAGTTCCTCACCACGATTATCCCGGCGCCGAGGTTCATCACGGAATCCGCAAGGAAGGTCCCCTGTGTCGTGTACTCGTCCCCGCCCTCGTCCGCGTTTTCCGCGAAGCCGAGCGGGTTCTCGTCATACAGCTTCTTCAGCAGGGGGCTTGAGGCGGAATCCCCGTCCGTTTCCACAAAAAGGGCGGGGTCGTCCGTTCCGGGGTATAGTCCCCGGTAGAGCCCATCGTCATCCGCGAATATGACCGGCATCACGTTCCTCTGCAGGTATCCGTCTATTTTTTTCTTCAGGTAATATGCGTTCGGGAGGTAATCCGGCCATGCCGCCTTTTTTCCGGCTTCGGTCCCGTCAGGCATCGTGCATTCGCTGTACCTGTAGGGGTTCCCCTCATCCCCTCCCGAGCTATGCGTCCCCCCGGATTCCCAATCTGCTTTCGCGGTGCCGGGCGCAAGCACGATGGCGGACGGCTCATTATTGTATATGGTGCTTATCTCAAGGGAGGGGCAGTACTTGTTCGTGTTGAGCTTCCCGCTGCCTGCCCTCTGGTATCCCGGGTCTTCATCATCTTCCGGTAGTTCTACCACATTCTCCTTCGCCATGGTGAGGAAGCTGCAATGCTCGCAATAGCCGGGCGTCACCACCTTGAGCTTGTCCTCCTCCAGTATGCAGTTCCCGAATGCCTTGCCTATCACCTCCTCCCCGTCCGCGTTTGTATAGGTTATTTCGCGGGCCGTGAGGACCAGCGCCGCCCTCGCATACCCGACGCACGTCCCGTCGGACTCCCTCGCATAGCAATACACGTCATGGTCGGTGTCGCTGTTCTTGTCCACGCCCCCGTAATCATTTTTGCTGTGTCCATCCTGGTCTGCATCATAAAGCGCCTCGCAGATGGACGGGCTGGGCAGGTCGTAGACCTCCCCGGTTGCCCGGTCTATCCCCTGCCCGTAGTGCCCGTTCGTTTTCCTGCTGTAGCAGACCATGAAATTGGATTCGGAGTATGCCGGGTCCGGTAAATCCGGCATGCACGCGTCCACAAAGGTCGTGTAGAACTTTCCGCAATCGGAATACGCGCCGCACCCGCTCCACTTCGCCCTGGAGAGCACCTGCGGGATGGTGAGCGTCTCATTCATGTCATCCAGCTCGTCCGAATATTCAAATAGCTGGTAGTCCGGGTCCTCCCTGCCCCCAAGCAATATCACTAGGTCCTGCACCTCTTCCCCCTCCGGCTCGTCCAGGAATACCCCGCCAGGGTCGTAGCTGAACATCTTCCCAGTGGAAGGGAAGCTCCTGTACCACCCGATACTAAACCCAAGGAAGCTCTCATCCCACTCCACGAGCGTCCCCAGCGGCTTGGCCGCGGTTATGTCCTCCCCGTTGTCCCACGCATCCGTTCCATAATATTTCTGCCCGGCGCACACTATGTCCCCGTATTCCTCCCAGCAGTCGCAGGGCACCTCCTCCGTTTCGCCGGTTTCAAAGTCAAGCTTCTCGCATGCGCCCCTGGTATAATCAAATGTATTGCAGAACCCCGAGACGCACTCCCCGCCTTCAAGCGTGCACTCAAATTCCGCGCCCGGGCTCCATTCCCCCTCCGGGGTGTAATGCCCTTCCTTGAACTGCTTTGAATAGACGGAATGGCGGGAGAGCAGGTACGAATACAGCATGTGCGGGTCCCTTTCGGCTGTGGTCATCTCCTCCACTAGGTTGCCGCCCTCCACAGTTATCTGGTCCGTTTCCTCCCCATAATAGTAATCCATGAAGCCGGTGGTCACATCCACGGAGAGGGGGCCGCGCTCAAGCATGATGCTCTCCCAGCCGCCATTCTCGTTGCTCAGGTACCTGTTGTTCGCGAATTCGCTTCCGTAGTATGTGTACCCCGCAGGATACTCGTCGTCAAACGCCGGCGGGACATCTATGGACGATTTGTATTGCAGGTCCCTGAAAGGGTCGCTACCGTGCATGCTTGGCGAAACCCCGTATGCAAACGGGTTCCCGCTCTCCATCCCGTTCCTTTCCGTGGGGTAGGCGTTGTTGGGCTGGACCACCGGGGCATCCCCGTATGCCTTCAGCGCGCACCTTGTCGCGCAGTCCTGGTAGGTGAAGGTGCGGATGGAATCATCCACGTTGCAGAAATACTGCGGTATCTCCCCGGTGGGGGTGAGCACGCCCCCCACGCTGCACAGTTCCCCGCCGCCCATCAAATTCGGTATCATGTAGTTCACATACCGGTCCACATGCCCGAACTGGTTGTTTTCGCATGCGTAGTCGGTGAGCGGGTAGTACATGTATGCCTCGTCAAATTCCTCAAAGGAGCCCCCCACCCCGAACCTGAATATGTTCAGGCGCACGCCGCCCTGCACGTTCCTCATGAGGTTAAGGAACGTCGGGGTGATGTTCTCTATCCTGCATTCCGTGCCGTAGAGGCCCTTTGCCGTGTCCTCCCCGAGCCCGATGCCGGCCTCCCTGCTCATCTCCTCGGTCTGTATCGCCTCAATCATGAAATCGGGCGAGGCGGGCGGCCTTGGGTCGTATTCGTATTTTGCGCAGAACATCCCAGCGCACGAAACATTGCACTCCACCTCCTCCACTCTCGGGCAGATGGGGAATGTCATCTCCCTGTCGCCCTGCGTCACGTTGCAGGTGAGGTTCTCCATGTCGCACGAGTTGGTGTCGTAGGCGGTCGCATTCTTGAGCACGCACTGCCCCGCCTCGGCATTCGCGTAAAGGCAGCACTGGCGGTATTCGGGCATCGTGCATCCTGCAAAAACGAAGAGAAGCGCCAAAACGACCAATATGTCCCTGTCCATCATACCCACCTTGCCATCATCTGCAGGAATACCCCTGCTTCCCCGCCAAGGAGGCTGGTTGCGTACCTCATCACAGTGAGCGCCATCGCAAAAGCCACCATGTTGTCAAAGAAAAGCCCTACGAATACACGAGTCACGAAGTTGGCCATATTGCCGGTGCTGATGGCCGCGCGGGCCGCACTGTTCATAGCCCCCCTTCCCGCATCCGAAGCCGGCTGGATTGCGCCTATGGAAAACCCGCTGAACATCGGCAGGTCGCATACCCCTTCCCTCGTGTAATCCGGGGTCGGCACGTCGCTGGGCGGGGCGTAGGTCGCATCCATGAGGAAAAGCGCCCCGGGATACACAAAATACAGGCTTACCGCCAGGGCGATGAAGAATCCGCCTATGCCCCGCGTGAAGTGCAGCGTGCGGAGTATTATGCCCAGGGGAAGGAAGGTGGCGAGCATGTTCGCCTTTATGTACTTGAGCAGGAAATACTGCGCGTTCAGCGACAGCATTACGGACACTATCTTCATCGCTATGTAATGGCCGGTTTCCACCGGCTTGTAAACGTCGTCTATCCACATCCCCTGGAAGAAAGGCACCCCGAGCAGCGTCATCTGCCAGTAATAAAGCCATTCCAGCCCCGCATTGTCCTCCTTTATCTGCTCGTATGCCGCATTGAAATACCCCAGCTTCTCCGTGGTCCTGCACATTGCCGCATCAATGTGGTTGCTTATCGGGCTCCCCTTGCACTGGATCGTCCCCCCGAACATCGTCCCGAGCACCGTGCTCCCCATGCTCAGCATCCCCACCAGCCCAATCACCAGCACCGCGGTTGCCGCAAGCTGGAGGAACTCGGACATGGAATACCTTTTCAGGTTCGCAGAGTTTATCGCATAGCCTATCGCGTAGAACATGCCCATTATCAGGCCGGTAATGAGTATTGCAAGGACGCAATTCACAAACCACCAGCCCCCGTCCCCCCATCCGTAAAGGAACGGCGTGTTCAGGAGGCTGGATACGTCAAAAAGCCCCCCTTCTTCACCAGCCACCATATCACCTACACTATGTGCATGAGCCTGCTCAGGTCAACTTCCTGCCCGAAAAGCCTTCCCAACTCCCTGGCGGATGCGGAAACCGCGATTATGTTCAGCGCAAAGAGGAACGTGGAGCTCAGGAACGAGACCGCGGCTATTTTCAGCAGCGGCCTGACGGCATTGTCCACAACCTCCCTGTACCCGACAAAGTCGTTCAGGGATGTGCCTTCGTTCCACACATTCCCGTCCAAATCATCCGGAAGGCTGTTGCTGAACATCCCGACCCCGGCCCCCCCTGCCCCCGCCATCCCGCTTATCGCGCTTTCCACCGACTCAATCTCCGAAGCGCCAACCATCGCGGAGGGGTCCCAGAAGAACGACTCCAGGAACAGCAGCGACGGGTAGATTATGAACAATGCGATGCACATCGCCATCAGCCCCCCTCCAAGTTGCCGCATGAACGGGAGCGAGCGGAACACTATCGCAAGAGGGAGGAAGAGCAGGAACCCGCCGCTTTGGATGAAGGAGAGGAATGCGAGCTGCACCAGCACGGTGATGTATGCCGCAGTGTCCGTATACATGGTCATGTTCATGGCCTGTATCCATGCGCCCCCCCCGCTCTCCGGCGCGAAATTGAATCCGCTGGGGCCGAATATGCACATCAATATCCCCGGGAGGCATGGCATCCTCCTGTACCTCATGTGCACCTCCAGCGCGCCGTACGCCGCCCTGGAGCCCTCCATGCTCGTGTGCACGAAGTATGCGACGTTTGTGAGGTATTTTGAGGATGCATTGAACACAGTGTCGCCGTCCCCTATCTCCGGATTTGAATACGAAGGGGCCGCAATGCCGGACGGGAGCAGGGACACGAACGCCCCGTATTTCACGTCGTTGGTTATGAACCCAATCATGAACAGCGTCACCAGCACTATCCCAAGCGAAACGAACACCTCAAAAAATTCCGTCTTGCACCAGACAAGGAACGCGGGGTTCTGCAGCAGCTGGGAGAGCGCATACGCCAGCCCGATTACAATCATGGTGATGCCCAGCGCAAAAACGGAAAGCGGGTACATCGCCGCAAGCTCAATCGCCATCAGAACACCTAGGACACCCTCGCCAGAGCCGAGACGTCAACCTCAGTCCCGAATATCCTGCTCAGCTCCCTTACGCTTGAAAGCGCTATCAGAAGGTTCAATGCACTCGTGAACAATCCCCCTATGAAGAAATGGAAAATCATCCTGTCCATGAGGTCCGGATTCATGACCTTCCCAATCATCGTCTTTGTGGGCTCATAGCTCATGTCAAAGGGGTCGCAGTCCCCCGGCACAATCCATTCCAATGATTCCACGCTCATCAGGTCGGCATTCGGCGCATCAATTGACGGTATCACGGGGTCGTAGTTGTCCGCCCCCGCGGCCGCCACCAGCCCCGCCTCGGCCTGGTCCAGCATCCCCTTGGTTATTATCACCCCTAGCGGATACACGAAATAGAAGGCGACCGCAACCGCGATGAGGAAGCCCCCCGTCCCCCTCGTGACGTGGAAGCAGCGGAGGAACAGGCCCATGGGCAGGAGCACCGGGAAGAAGAAGTCGTTCGCGAGCATGAGGAGCACCAGCTGGGAACTGAGGCTCAGTATGCATGCGACCAGCACCCTCATCGCAAGCGCCATCGAGCCGGACGGGACGGCTATCCCCGCGCAGCCATTGAAGGTGAAGCTGAAGCCCAGGAAGCCGCAGTTGCCCGTGACCGTTGCGAGGTTCGCAAGCGGCCTCACGACCTGCCCGTCCAGCTTGGTTATCTGGCCCCACTGGTAATTGATCATTGATTTGGTTATGTTCACCGCAAAATCAAGGTGGGTATAGCCCTCCGGAGCCCCGAAATCCTCTCCGAATGCCGGCGCAAGCACGTCACGGCTGTATCCCTCGGCCCCGACGAAGACCGCGATTATCACGAGCGTAACGAGCACCTGGAACATCTCGCTTACCGCCATCCCCCTCGCCTGCGGGCTGTCCACGGCGTAGGTGAGCATGTAGAATATCACGAGCACGCTAAAGGCCGCAAGCACCGCGGTTATGGAATAGACCTGCCATGCTTCCGCCTCTGCCGCAAACGAGAGGGAAACGAGCAGGAGCGCCAGCAGGAACTTCTTCATCATAGCATCCTCATCATTCCCGGGATGTCAATATCCCCGCCTAGCATCGGCGACAAAGACTGTATGAACATCAGCGTTACCGCAAGCCCGAACAGAGGAAGTACGAATGCGGGTATTATCAGCTTTGCGACGGATTTCATCTCGGTCGGCCCCACCAGCCCGTCCATCTTGTTGGTCATTGTAGCCGGGTCCTCATAAGTCCTGGCCGTGGAAAGCGCCGCCCCGCACAGGGTTACGCAGTCCGAAATCACCTGCGGCTTGTAGGCAAGGCCCTTGTCAAACACATAGAGGCACGGCTCGCAATCCTCCGTGAATGCGGCATCCGGTATAATGTAGGTGGTCCCCTCATAAAAGTCATCCGTCGGGTCGTCCGGCGTGTCATCGCCCTTCGCCCATTCCGCTTCCGGGTCCAGCGGGAACTGGTAATAGTCCTTCCCGCACCACTCGCCGTATCCTTCGTAATCGCCTTCAACCCTCCATCCTCCGCTGAATCCATGTGCAGGGGAGCAGCAGTCTGCCCCGTGGCAGCCCCAGTCAAGAACCTGCTTGTGCACATTCTTGCACAGGTCCGAGCATTCGGAGTCGGTCTCGTTGCTGGTGCTTATCCACCTGCACTGCGGCGGGCACTCCTCAAACACCTCAAAATTGACCTGGCGGCCGGCGGTTTCCATTCCAGGGGAATAATAGTAGTCCCACATCCTGCCCCACTTCGGTATTTTTGTCCTGCACTTCTCCGGGCATATGTCAAAATCCTCAATGTATTTTTGCAGGAGCGGGTCGTCCCTCACAGTTTCGTTGAAGTATATCACCCTTACGCACGCCGGCGCTATGCGCCCGGTGGTCGGGACAGGAGAGGTGCATGTCGCTTTCAGGCATTCGGGAAGCTGGAACGGGTACGGGATCTGCCTGCAGTGCATCGGGCAGGCCTCCAGCTGTGCAGGGGTTATGCAGGAACTTATGGTATAATGCCCGTCCCCGTCATCATAGGAATAGGATGGGATGGTTCCGTTCTTCAGTGCGCTTATCGAACTCTCAACCCCTGCCGGATCCTCCGCATAGTCCGTGGAGGCCCTTATCGCATCCTCCAGCTCTTTCGCAGTCAGCCCCACGCTCTCCCCCCCCGTGGCTGTGATTCCGGTTTTCGCAGCGATGATTGGGGGCAGGGTGCACGCCTCCGGGCACGCAACCACAGGCCCCGCATTTACGGTCGGGTTCCCGTATATCGTGCTCTGCAGCGTGAGGTATGCGATTGCATAGGAAGCAGGGAACACTAGGAGGAATCCCACCCCGAAAGCCATCAGCAGCCCCCCGAGCTTGCGGGTGAGGAAAAAGGAGCGCAGCACTATCCCCAGCACGAGGCAGAGGGGCGCTATCCTCAGGGAAAGGGCATTTATTATGTATCTCTGCGCGTATATGGTGGAAAGCATCGTGCCGAGCATCTGGAGCTCCTGGTCGTACATCTCCACATCATAGGTATTGTACCCCACGTCCCACTCCCTGAAGGATGTGCCCAGGTACAGCGGGATTTCCCAAAGGAGGAATACGGAAGTTATGCTGTGGCCCCTGTACGCATCCTGGGCCTTCTCTATCTTCCTCACGCTTAAATCCTTGTAGAGGTCTTCGGCGGCACCCGCGTAGCTGTCAAGGTAGCTCCTGGCTATCACTGCTGGGCAGAAATCCCCTCCCAGGAACGCCTCACGGCACATTCCCCTGAATGACGATTCCTCCGCGAGGGCCATGCCCGCCCCTTCCACAAACACGAGTATCCCGACCAGCGATATCACTATTATCACGGAGGTGAAGAGCTCCCCCTTCTCCACGTCCGCCCATGCCTTCAGGTCCGGAAGGCTGAATGCATTGGCTATGGCATAGGCGATTGCGACCAGCCCCACGGAGAGCATGACCACAAGTATGCTCAGGACCCTCCAGTTCGCCGCGACCTGCGCAAGCGTGCTGGATTCCGGGCCCGCGGATTCTATCCCGGCCAGGGTGCTCCCCACGTAGCCCTCCTGTGCCAGGATTGCCGGAACAAGAATAGCTAGCATTATGAGCAGTACGCAGTGCCTCATGGTATCACCTTCGCAATCTTCACCAGCGCTCCTGCCGCCGTGGCGAACACCACCAGCGCAAGGTTCGGCAGGAATATGGTCTGCATTATGTAGTTCGCGATGGTTCCGAAGCCGGTCACCCCATCGCATGGCCCGAACACGGGGTCGTCCCCGCCATCGTACTTGTAATCGCATCCGACCGGCATGTCGCGCGCCACCGAGCCGATGGCAGCATACGAAAAGGGGATGAAGATGTATATGGCAAAAGCGAGGGCGATCACCACGTTCCCGGAATCCCTCAGCTTGGGGAGCATCCTCAATATGAGCCCAAAGGGAAGCAGCACGCCAAGCGAGACGAACCCGACCATCTTCATCCCCTCATACTGCAGGCCCGAGCTCACGAAGCCCATCATCACAAAATCAAAGGCGATGTCAAGGTGCCGCGAATATGCGTTCTTGAACGATTCCTCCATGAATATCTCGCCGCCCACGAAAGGGAAGAAGTATCCGCCCGTTTCCGCGGCCGCATATTTCTGGTCTATGGAGCTCCTCATCAGCCCGGTGAGGACGGAGGAACCTTCTATCCGCAGCCCCCGCATGTATGAAACGGAGTAGGTGAGCGGGTCATTCCCGTCCAGCACATCCGACGTGATAAGGCATGAGCCCGTGAATATGGACTGTATCGCGACCACGAGCAGGACGGATATGAGGAGGTGGAAAAGCTCATCCTTGCTGAATACGAGCAGGTGCGCGTCCCTGAGCATGCTGCCCGCGGCATATGCCACCGCTACGACCGCCACGCTCAGCATGATTGCGGCGCCTATTATCGGCATCGCCTCCGAGAACTGGCTGCTGTCAAGGGAGCATGCCGCGAAGGCGGCGGAAACGAAAATGAGGGCCATGGGCACTGCCTTCATCATACCAGCCTCGTTATCCCGTAGAGGATGTAATCCCCGCCTATCGCGCTTGCGATGGCCTTGGTTCCGGTGATGGTCACTATCGCGATTATGAGGGAGGCGATTATGGCGAACATGGCCGTCTCTGCTATCGCGGGCAGGAGTATCATCTGCACGGGCTGCACCAGGTCGTCATATATCATCTGCGGCTCCATCTGGTTTGCGAACGGGAGCACAAATATGGAGAATATGTTCTGCACCGCGAAATTGAGCAGGGGCCACAGTATCTGCAGGAAGAACATCCACTGGGCTATCCAGCATGCCGCATAGGCTAGCGTGGAGAATGCGCAGACTATGCTTGCCCAGATTATGCTGAGCGGTATTTCCCCCGGCAGCAGGATTATCCTCAAAACCGGCTCTTTGCAGAAAGCCATGAGCGGCCCGTAGGTCTCCGAGCCCACCCCCTCGTATTCAAGCAGGAAGGACTTTCCGAGCGCCTCATTGACTTTTTCCGAGTTGATGGAACCATGGATTTCCTTCACCAGCACGAGGGATGCCGGGAACATGAACAGGGCGCCCAGGGACAACGCTATGAGGGTGTTGCCTATTTTCTTGGTGAACGGGAACACCCGGAACGCCATGCCGATCGGAAGGATGAAGGATGGAACCACGGAATTGATGTATGAAAGGAATATCAGCACCACCCGGAAGCTGAGGAGCTGGAAGGTGAGCTGCTGCGCCCCCTGGTTGAGGGCAACCATCACATGGCTTATCCCAGCGAAGGGGGCGCTGCTCTCCCCCCACGTAACGTAATAAAGGTTCAGCCGCGTCGTGCTCACCGACATCCCCTGGTATAGGGCCACGCTGAAATACGCCTCCCCCACCCTCTCGTAAATCCTTTTCGTCGTGTTGATGACGGAAAGCAGCGCCTCCTCGCCCAGCGTCAGCATGGCGTTGTCGGTCATCGGCGGGTGGCTGATGGTTTCCGTGACCGTCTCGGTCACCGTTTCCGTGCGCGTCACCACGTCCTTGTCCACGGTTATCTCCACATCCGTGGTATGGTAGGTTCCGTCCGGCTGCGCCACGGGCGCCCTTTCCGATATATGGCACGTGCTGGAATAGAGGCTCCCCCCGTATTCGCAGGGCTGCTCCTCGTTCGCGGTAACCAGGACGTTCACGCACGGGGCGGCCGCCGGGTCCGGGAATTCCCCGCACATCCCGGCACTTATTGTAAATGGGCCCGGGGCCTCCCCTTCAAAATCGTCCCTCCCGTCCCCGGTAATGCATTCCCCGGGGCCGCACCCCGCCGCGCAGCACCCATGCGCAACATGGTAGGTTACATTCCATATCCCGGTCTCGGTAACGACATCATGGCTGACCTCACGGTCCACGTCTTCAGTAACCGGTGTGAGGAAAGGCACAAGCAGCGCGTTTATCGTCGCGTAAGCCCCGATCACCATCACCACGAGGATTACCCCCGCAACCACCTCCCTCAGCTGGTCCTTGCTCCAGGCGATGGCGGACGGGTTCTGCAGGCCGGTGGACACGGCATAGGCCACCGCGACAAAACTCACGGAGAGCAGGATTATCGCGCCGATGAACGCGGGGTTTGCCTGCGGGTTCAGGTCGGGAATCTCCACGCCCGTCCCCGCAGCAAAGGCTAGCCCTAGCAGAACCAACGCAAACAGCCAACCCCGCATCTTTTCCACTCTTCTGTAAAGTATATAAATACTTCCTGCAAATCCCACTCATGAAAGCCGTTCTATTGGCGTTGCTGCTGGTTTCAGGGTTTGTTTTTTCCGCGGAGCTTGAGGTGGAGCTGAGCACCATAGACTCCCAGCCCGTTTCGTCCAACGTGCTCGTGCACAACTGCGACTCCGGCGGAAACGGGCCGGAGCACATCACCATGGGGATATGGGTGGAGAACCCGTTCGGGGAGCGCACGACCGCATATTTCTATTTCAGGAATTTCACGAACGACCAGTGGGTTCAGGCCGCGGAGTGCCCGGTCCTTGAGTTCGGCAAGACCTGCAACGTCCGCATCCCGGTTTACCTCGGCGGCAGGGGCGAGGGCGTGGATTCCTTTGAAATCGCAAGAGTAACCATGACCCGGGGCTCAACCACCTACGAAGCCGTGTTTGATGTGCCCCTCAACCACTTCCCGACCGCCAAGGAGCTCATAGTGGAGAACAAGACCGAGGTGTTCCTTGACGAATACGCGGACGTGCAGCCGCTCTCCCTGTGCAGCAGCGACGGCTCCACATGCTGCAAGCTCAAGGCGGACCGCGATTCCCTCGTAGGGGTGGAGGCGGAGTCAGAGGCCCTGCTGAAGGAGTGCAGGGTGGATGGCGCCAGGATGCTGGTGGAAGGCGCGATAAACACCGTACGGTCCATAAACGGCAACGCATCCGCATGCACGGCTGCGCTGTCGGAGATAAAGAGCGCGGAAGACCTCGCGAACTCGCGCGCGTGCAACTCCGGGAACGTCGCGACGCAGATAGCCGCGCTCAAGACGGCGGTCCGCGGCGGCAACTATGGGATGAGCCTTGATGCCCTGAACAGCGCGATGTCCGCGCAGTGCCTTGGTGGGGCGCAGGTAGAGAATGTAGAACCTGGCGATGTGCCCACAACCACGGGCGGCGAAGCCGGCACCGGAACCCCCGGGGCTGGCACTTCAGGCACGGGCTCCAAGCCCATGTGCCCATCCGCGTTCGTCCTTGCGGCGCTGCTCCCGCTTGCCATGATGGTGCATAAATGGGACTTCTAGACGCGATAAAAGAGGGCCTGGGCAAGAAGAAATCCACGCTCGCGGACAAGGATTTCAAGTGCCCCTCATGCGGGGCGAAGGTGACGCTGGACATGGAGCGCTGCCCGTCCTGCGGGGTGCGCATAAAGTCCATGTTCAGGAAGAAGTGCCCCAAGTGTGGCGAGCTGAACGAGCTGGACGCGAAGAAATGCGTGAACGGGGACTATGATTTTGAGGCGGAGATTGCGCGGGCGAAGAAGCAGGTGTGGAGGTGCCCCATCTGCGGGTATGAGATGGACACCCTTTATACCAGATGCCCGGTATGCGGGACAAGGTTCATGTAATGTGCCCGGCCCCCATCCATCGCAATAGATTAAAACTCCTCCTCCCATTATCCAATTGATGAGCGACTTCAAGAACGCCATAATAGAGGAGAACACGGAGGAGAAGGCGTCCCCCAAGATGCGCGTGCGCTCACCCATAGACATAGAGGAGGCGGAGATAAAGCGCCTCAAGCCCGAGGACGCGGAGGAGGTCACCCACATAATGAGGAAGTGCCTCTTCGCGGTCACGGAAGAGGAGGTGCGCGAGGTGCTCAGGAGGAACATGAGCTACGGCGCATACGTGGGCAGGATGCTCGTCGCCGTGGGGCTCGCATGGGGCACGGCCTATAACCCCACCAACCTCCAGCTTGAGGCCGGCTACACGAATGCGATTTTCCTTGAGGACGACGCGGTCCTGCTCGCATATGAGGGGAAGGGGCTGCGCGAACTCCTCGTGGACCACCGCGAGATGGAAGGGCGCGCGAGAGAGTTCCAGTTCGCGGTCACGCTCACCACCCCCATGAACCCGGACGGCAACGTTGATGAAGTGGTGTCCCAGAGGGGCACGAAAACCGAAAAAGTCCTGATGAAGGCCGGCTACAAATTCTACAAGACGCGGGCGGGCGTAATCGCGGTTAAGCAGATCTGATTAGCAATCTAATGCCTCTCCCCGTATTCGCGGAGGAAATTCTCGTATTCCATCAGCGCCTGCGCAGTGATTGAGGGCCTCCTCATGGATAGCATCCTCAGCACCTCGTCCGTAGTGGGGCGCGGCTCCCTTCCCGCAATCCTGTCCCTCACCATCTGCATCTTCGCCTCCTGCGCGAGCGCCGCTATGTCCGCGCCGGAGAACCCCTCGGAGAGCCGGGCAAGCTTCGCCAAATCCAATCCCTTTGCGAATTCCCCGAAATGTATCGCGAACAGCTGCTCCCTCCCCTTCGCATCCGGCGGATGTACGTAGAATATCTTGTCAAACCTTCCGGGCCGCAGTATCGCCGGGTCAAGCATGGACGGCTTGTTCGTAGCGCCGACCACAACCACCCCTTTCAATTCCTTCAGCCCGTCCATTTCGGTCAAAAATTGCCCCACGACATCCACCCTCCCCATCTCCCTTGAGGGCGCAATCGTCTCTATCTCATCCACGAAAATAAGCGCGGGCGTGTTTTCCCTCGCACGGTTGAACGTCTCCTTTATCACATTCACCGCGTGGCCGTACCCCTTCTTCATCAGCTGCGCCCCGCTCACCGTGAGCATGGTGACGTCCATCTCGTTCGCCGCCGCCTTCACCACGAGCGTCTTCCCGCACCCGGGCGGCCCGAACATGAGCATTCCCCCCGCCGCCTTCACCCCGTACTTCTCCATCAGCTCCGGATGCAGGAGCGGAAGCTCTATCGCCTCCCTGAACGCGCCCTTCACGTCCTCCAAATCCGCGACGTCCTTCCACCCTATTCTTTTCTTCTCTTCCTTGCCCGGCTTCGCCTCCTTCGCGATGGAGCGCTCAAAGTCAGTTTTGAACTCCTCGTAATCCTCCAGCTGTGAGAACGTGGTGCTCGGCTTCGTGTAATTCAGCACATTCAGCAGGTCCGCCATCCCCACGGGGATTATTTTCTTCGCCTCCTTCGCCTTCTGCGCAGCCGCGTTCAGAGCCTCGGTCACCACGTTCTTTATGTCCGCGCCCGAATACCTGTCCGTCTTCTTAGCGAGCGCATTCACATCTACGTCCGGCGCAGTGGGTATCCTGGACAGATGAACCCTGAAAATCGCCTTCCTCGCCTCCAAATCCGGAAGGTGCATATAGATTATCTTATCAAATCTTCCAGGCCTCATGAGCGCCGGGTCCAGCTTGTTCGGCACGTTCGTGGCGCCAACGACAATCACGGGTTTTTTATCGTCCTTGTACCCGTCTATTTCCTGCAGCAGGGTGCTGAGCACGCGCGGCCCGACCTCATCCATGCCGCCCTCGCCCCTCTTCTTACCTATCGCGTCCAGTTCATCAAAGAATATTATCGCGGGCGCGCTCTTCCGTGCGGTCGCAAAAATCTCGCTCACGTTCTTCTCGCTCTCGCCCACCCACTTGCTCAGTATCTCGGACGTTTTCACGTAATAAAACCCGTACCCCAGCTCCTTGGAGAACGCCCTCATCAGCATCGTCTTTCCAGTTCCGGGCGGCCCGAACAAAAGTATGCCCGAAGGCGGCTTCAGCCCGTATGCATCAGCCAGCTCCCTTTCCTGCAGCGGGGTTATGATTGAATCCTTCAATTCCTTTTTCACATCCTCATATCCGCCCACGTCGCCGAGCCCCTGCTCCCCCGCGCCCAATCTCATGTCCTGCACGCCGAGCTTTCCAAAGCCCTTCAATTTTTCCTTTGCCCTGATCATCTTCTCCTTGGAAATCTTAACTCCAACAAAATCAAGGACGGCAAGCACAAGGATGGACGCGAGCACATAGAACAGCATCATCGGGTTGAACGGGAACCTCATCACCATGCTCATAACAAAATACAGAATCGGCACAATCAGCAGCGCCGCCGCAGACATCGCCTGCGTCCATTTTCCCTTCAGCTGTGCGGGCAGCCATCCCACGGCATACAGCGCCAGCGCCCAAGCCGCTATCTGGAAGAGCCCGAAGTCCATGAACAGGAGCCGCACCAGGTTGTCCCATATCTTTCCCATCGCCGGGAATATGTCCCGCGCGCCAGCGAGGTTGAACGCGTTCGCCAGCGCGGGCCCCACCGCCCCCGCGAAATCGCCCATGCCCATCGCGGGCTTGGAAACCATGAGCGACTGCAGCCCAGGTTCGTAAAGCCCCGCCGTGACCGGCAGGTATGCATCGTTTTGCACGAGCCACAGCGAGGACAATAGCAATATCAGCAGGACGGCGGGCACGGATATTATCACACTTTTCCTTGAGCCGAAATGCAGGCTTCCCCACGCCATAAGCAGATAAATGAAACCGGCGAACATCGCAAATGGATAAGCCGCAAAGGGCGCGAGGCACACCACCTCCAGCAGCGCAATCACTCCCCAGTTGTCAAACATCTCGAAGAGCACGAGCGCAAACAGGAGCAATCCTATCCACGCAAGAATGGTAGACTGGTATGCGAGCGCAGGCAGCACAAGGAGCACGCCCAGCGCGACGCCGAAATGCGGCGCCCTGAACGCAACCGCCCCGCACACCAGCGCGGCCACGAATGCAACAGGAAGCGGATAGAACGGTATCGCGGATAAGATGGACAAGGCGCCAAGGAAAACAAGGATGGAATTCCAGAAGCCCTCGCTCTTCTCCACCATTTTCGCATATGTGAGGACCTTCTGCTCGTTCAGGCTCCTGCCCACCGCACCCTGCATGCGGCGAAATCTCCTCTAGTAATTAAAAAGATACGCCCTCACGGGGATTTGAACCCCGGTTCCAAGCTCCGCAGGCTTGCGTCCTATCCAGGCTAGACTATGAGGGCTAATCAGATAATGACAATATTACGTTTAAAGCATTATTTAAAATCTTTGCAAACAAGTATTAGCCACTACTAGCTTTAGGGTGTGCCATGTGACGATTGAGGACAAGATAAAGGAACTCTCATCCGCCCCCGTTTCCAAGGAGGACGAGGAGATACTGAAATTCATAGAGGAATCCAAGCCGCGCGTTTACGTCGTGGGCGCGGGAGGCAGCGGCACCAACACCGTAGACAGGTTATTTGAGCTGGGCGTGGACAACGTAACGCTCATCGGCGTAAACACCGATGCGCGCCACCTCCTCCGGGTGCGCGCGAACAGGAAAATCCTCATCGGGAAGCAGCTCACAAAGGGGAGGGGCGCGGGAAGCAACCCCGAAATAGGCGCAAGCGCCGCAAAGGAGAGCATGGAAGAAATCAAGGAAGCGATAAAAGATGCGAACATGGTTTTCGTTACGTGCGGCCTGGGCGGAGGCACGGGCACTGGAAGCGCACCAGTAATCGCCGAGGAGGCCAAGAAGATGGGCGCCCTCACGATAGCAGTGGTCACCCTTCCGTTCAACTCCGAAGGCAGGATAAGGATGGAGAACGCACTCATAGGTTTGGAGGCGCTCAGGAAGAACACTGACACCCTCATAGTCATCCGCAACAACAAATTGCTCACGATCGCGCCGGACCTCCCGCTCAACACCGCGTTCAAGGTGTGCGACGAGGTCCTTGCGGGCTCCGTAAAAGGGATAGCGGAACTAATCACGAAATCCGGCCTGGTGAACGTGGATTTCGCGGACCTCAAGACAATCCTTTCGGGCGCCGGCTATTCCGTAATCGGATTGGGCGAGGCGTCCGTTGATGCGAAGAGCGAGGAGCGCTCCACAATCGCGATTGAAACGGCATTGAACTCCCCGCTGCTGGATGCGAACATATCCAGCGCGAGCCGCGCCCTAGTGAACGTGATTGGCGGCGAGGACATGACATTAAAAGAGGCGGAGTTGATAGTCTCAGAGACCAGCAAGAGGATTCATCCCGGCGCCCACATCATTTGGGGCTCCAGGATAGAGCCGAACCTGCAGAAGGCGTCCATAAAGGTGCTGGTTGTGCTGGGAGGCGTAAAGTTCCCCAAGTACTCCCTTGAGACGGAGAACCCGTCCCCTACGGATGACATAGATTTGGACGTAATAGGGTGAAAATATGATGATAAAATTCCGCAGAATTTTGTCAGAATTTTCACAGAAGGTGAAAATATGAAAGAACTGATACCCCGCTGCATAAGGATTTTGCACATCGCGAGGAAGCCCACGAACCGGGAGCTGGACGAGATAATGAAGATAGCCGGCGCGGGAATGCTCCTCGTGGGCGTCGTAGGCATCATAATGTTCATGGTATTCTCCGTAATATAGGTGGCATGCATGATATACATATTCAGGGTGACAACCGGGCAGGAAAAAATCGTTTCGCAGATGCTGGAAAAGAAGGCGCGGGTGCAGCGCCTCGCGGTCTATTCCCTCCTGGTTCCGGAGAACGTGAAGGGCTACGTGTTCGTGGAGGTCGCAAGCGACGAGGACGCTGCGAAGCTCGCGCACAACACCAGGCACGTGAAGGGCATGCTCAAGAAGACCATCACCATAGAGGAAATACAGAAGATGGTCACGGTTGAGAAGCCGGCCTCCATGGTCGTGGAAGTGGGCGACACGGTGGAGATAAAGAGCGGCCCGTTCAAGGGCGAGAAGGCCCGCGTGACCAAGGTGAACGAGAACAAGGATGAGCTCGTGGTGGAGTTCGTTGAGATGGCGGTGCCAATCCCGACCACCATCAAAACCAAGATAGTGAAGCTCTTCAAGAAGGCGGGCGCGGAAGACTAATTTCTACGCCCCCCTTCCCTTCTTTATTCTTATTTCCTTTTTCTCCCCTTCATTCCCTTTCAGGTAAACAGTCCTTATCGGGTAAGGTATGCTTATGCCCCTCTTCTTGAATTGGTGGTAAACCTCCCTCACCATCTCTCCCTTCACCGCGTACCTGTCCACGTAGGTGGCGACCTGCACGCCTACCTTGTAATTCACCGCGCTGTCCCCGAAGGAATCGGCCCGCGCCCAGTTGGGGCCCACTTCAGCCCGTATCTTCCCGGTCTTTTTCTCCACTTCCTTCGCCGCCTCAAGGAGCGCCTCCACCACCTTCTCAGGCTCGTCGTCATAGCTTGCGGTGAAGTCCATCACGTACCCCATGCGCGTCTCCGGGCTGTAAAAGTTTGTGATTATGGTCTGCGCCATCTTTGAATTCGGCACAAAAACATAGTTGTTCGCAAGCGTGAGTATCTTTGTGCTCCTCCAGCCCACCTCCACGACCGTTCCCTCCACCTCGGTCCCGTCCAGCTTTATGTAGTCGTTGGGGCGGATGGGCTTGTCCGCAGTCATGTACACCCCAGCGAAGAAATTCCCGAGCGTGTCCTGCAGCGCGAGCGCCACGGCCAGGCCGGCAATCCCCAGCCCCGCAATCAGCGGCGCAATCTCCACCCCCAGCTCGCTCAGTATTATGAGCAGCCCCAGCACGTATATCAGCACGCGCGCGATTTTCCTGAACAGGGGAAAGATTTCGTCGTCAAACTTGCTGGACGTCTTCGGCGCAATCTCCTTGCCGTACCACATCATCAGCCCGTCCACGATTGCGTCTATGAGGATGACCGCGCAGAACATCAGCAGTACCTTGAATATCTCAAATGTGGAATGCCCCCAGACAACCGCATCGGGATAAGCCGCCCCCGCCGCGAGGAAAGCTGCAACCACGATAGAAATAATCTTCATCGGCCGCCTCACCTTGTCCGCGAGTATGTCGTCCAGCGTGGTCTTGGTCTTTGAGCTGAGCTTCTTGAACAGCGCTATCAGCACCATCACCGCATAGTACAGCACGAACGCGGAGACCACGAAAACGGCCAATGCAAGCGTTATCTGCCCACCCGGCAGCCCGAGCAGGAACGAATAAGCCTCATCTAGGTAAGCCATGCAGGCATTTGGTATGGAATCGTTTTAAAGGTTCGTGCAGAAATCCGCCTGTGGTTTCATGTCACTGAGGGAAAGGGATCCGGAAATCCATTCGCTGGTTGAAAAGGAGCTCGCCAGGCAGCGGGAATGCGTGGACCTCATCGCCTCCGAGAACTACGCGCCCGTGGAGGTCCTTGAGGCCACGGGTTCCGTCCTCACGAACAAATACTCCGAGGGCTACCCAGGCAAGAGGTATTATGGGGGCAACGAATTCATAGACCAGGTGGAGAACCTGGCGATAGACCGCGCCAAGAAGCTCTTCGGGGCGGATCACGCCAACGTGCAGCCCCATTCCGGCTCCACGGCCAACTACTGCGCCTACGCCGCGCTTATGGAGGCCGGGGACACGCTCATGGGCATGGAGCTTTCCCAGGGCGGCCACCTCACCCACGGCTCGCCCGTGAATTTCTCGGGCAAGACCTACAAGGTTGTGAGCTACGCGGTGGACAGGAAGAGCGAGATGCTTGATTACGACACCATAAAGAAGCAGGCGGTGGAGCAGAAGCCGAAGGTAATCGTATGCGGATACACGGCATACCCGCGCACCGTGCATTTTGACAGGTTCCGCGAGATTGCGGACGCGTGCGGAGCATTCCTGCTCGCGGACATCTCCCATATAGCGGGGCTGATTGCGGGAGGCGCGCACGTCTCGCCAGCCAAATATGCGGACGTAATTACTACGACCACGCACAAAACCCTGAGGGGCCCGCGCGGCGCAATCATCATGTGCAAGGCGGACCTAGCCCAGAAGGTAGACAAGGCCGTTTTTCCGGGGGCGCAGGGCGGCCCGCTGGACCACGTCACCGCCGCGAAGGCCGTCTGCTTCCACAACGCGATGCAGCCTGATTTCATAGAGTACGCGCACCAGGTCGTGAAGAATTCCAAAACGCTTGCGGATGAGCTGAACTCGCACGGGCTGCGCCTCGTATCCGGGGGCACGGACAACCACATGGTCCTCGTGGACCTTACCTCGCTGGGCATAACCGGCAAGGACGCGCAGACGGTCCTTGAGCGCGCGGGCATAATCTGCAACCGCAACACAATACCGTACGATACGCAGAAGCCGTTCATCGCGAGCGGCATAAGGCTGGGCACCCCCGCCATGACCACGCGCGGGATGAAGGAGAGCGAGATGAAGGAGATTGCCGCCCTCCTCATGAAGGCGCTGAAGGGCAAGGACAACGCGGACACGCTCGCTTCCATACGGAAGGAGGCGCTCGCGCTCTGCTCCAGGTTCCCGATATATAAAGATTACAGGGCATAGAAGCGTATGATACTCTCTGGGAAGGCGCTCGCCGCCGAAATAGAGGAGGGGCTCAAGAAGAGGGTGGATGCACTCGGCTTCACGCCCGGCCTTGACATCGTGATGGTGGGGGACGACCCCGCCTCGCGCACGTACGTGGAAAAGAAGCTGAACAAGGCGGGCGACATAGGCATAAGGGGGAGGCTGCACCACCTGTCCGAGAGCACAAGCGAGGAAGAGCTCCTTTCGCTCATAGGAAAGCTGGACGCGGACAAGTCCGTGCACGGCTTCATCGTGCAGCTCCCTCTCCCGAAGCAGATAAATCCACTCAAAATCATCGCCGCCATAGACGCTAGGAAGGATGCGGACGGCCTTCACCCGCTCAACCTGGGAATGCTCGCGCAGGGAAGCCCCGCAACCGTATCCGCCACGCCCAAGGGCATAATGCGCCTCATTGATTATTATAAAATACAAGTCGCCGGCGCGGAAGCGGTCGTTGTAGGCAGGAGCGGCATGGTCGGCAAGCCAATCTCATATCTCCTTACCAACCGCAATGCAACAGTTACGCTCTGCCACAGCAAGACGAAAAACCTCGCCGAGCACACAAGGAAGGCGGACATACTGGTGGTGGCAGTGGGCAGCCCCTACCTCATAAAGTCGGACATGGTGAAGGAGGGGGCGAACATAATAGACGTTGGCACCACCAAGCTGGGCGCCAAGATGGTGGGGGACGTGGATTTTGACCCCGTGAGCAGAAAGGCGAGCGTCACTCCGGTCCCGGGGGGCGTGGGCCCCCTCACCGTGATGATGCTGATGGAAAACCTTGTGGAGCTCGCGGAGAGGGCGAAGGCGGAGCCACAGGCGACCGCGCCCCCACGAAGGCGCAGGAAGCAGGCTTAAAAAGATATCCCACCAACTTCATTATACTTTTTAGCATAAAATTAGGTGAATAAATGAAAAGATGCTCAACATGCGGAAGGCTGGCGAAGGATTACGCGGAATTCCCGTGCCCCCAATGCTCAGAAATGATAGTGAGATGCAACCACTGCAGGGAGATAAGGAACCCCTACAAGAGCAGCTGCGGATTTGAGGGGCCGTGATGAAATGGCAAAGGTATCAGTAACGCTCAAGGTATTCCCGGAGGACCCCTCCGGGCTGGATGCGATAAAGGCCGCGGTTTCCGAAATAGTGCAGGTCGTTGAATCCAAGGACGAGGACATCGGCTTCGGGGTGAAGGCGCTTTCCATCCGCTTCCTCATGGACGAGGCGGCCGGGGTGGACGCGATTGAAGAGAAGATAGCGGCGATAGCGGGAGTCAGCCAGGTCCAGGTGACCTCCGTGGACAGGGTAGAGCTCTGAGCGCGCCCGCTTTCTATTTTTTAATTTTAATATACCCGAAATAGGCATAGCCGGCGGCAGCCAGCAGGAATACCGCAGCCGCCACGTATGCAAGCGTCGGCTGCGGCTTCACCTCAACTGCGAATTCCGCATCCTCGTAGCCCCTCTTTGAAACAGCCACTTCCTGCCTGCCGCTCACGCCGGGCGTAATCGTTATCTCGCCGCTGCCCTCAAATGCCTGCCCGCCCATCGTGGCGCTCACATCATCCAGCGGATGGCCGTCCATCCCCACCACAATTATCGTGAAGGGCTCGCCCTCCTTCGCGGTGCTGGGATACTGGACGCGCATGAGCTGCTTCGCCACCTCGCCTTTTATGAGCGTGATTGAGCTGAAAGGCGCGGCTTCCAGCCCGGAAGAATCCGAAACATAGCATTCCATTGTTATGACACCGAACGGGAACGCAGAGGGGTTAAGGGCGTATCCCCATTCCTCCCCGCCCACCTCACTCCATTCCCCTCCGTTAAGCCGCAGGTAAGTCTTCACGCCGCCGTATTTGGAAAAACTGCTCCCGCGGACCGCCACGTCCGCATCCCCAACCACGGAATCCGGCTCCGGGAATACGAAGCCGCATCCCCTTGATGAATCTATTGCATAAACCCTCCCTTCCGCGGTGCCGAGCACGACCGCCCCGCCAGAAAGCGCCGGCGGGCTGGGCCAGTCAACGAACTGCCTGCGCATAATGATGCCGCCGTCCGCCACATTGATAGCATAAAGGCTCTTCCTCGTGGAGAGGTATGCGACGTTCCCGTCTATGAGTATCTTTCCGTTGGCCATCCCATCCACTTTCGCCCCCCATATAAGCTCCCCGTTATTGACCGCGTATACGTTCCCGCCGGCGGTCCCGAAGATTATGTATGCGCCCGCATGCGCCGGCGTCGTAGTTATCATGTCGCCAGCGCGGTATTCCCAGAGGACCTGCCCGGTATAGAGGTTTATGGAATACAACTTCCCTTCGGAAGTCCCGGCAAAAACGGTGCCCGACCATACCAGCGGCGCCACGTCCCAGGACGGGCCCACCTCCTGTTCCCAGAACTTCTGGCCGTCGCTCCTGAGCGCCACTATCTTGTTGCCGCTGCCGAACACCACGTATCCCGCAGCTTCCGAGGACGGCTCGGTTGGCAGCGTAACGTTGTAGAACCATGAGAGCTGGCCACGGTCGTCCAGCGCCTTTATGCCCGCATCATAAGAAACATAGACCTTGTCCGATGCCGATATCCCCCGCACCCCGCGCGCATCCGAGTTCCAGAGGATTGAGCCGGTCGGCCCGATTGCATAAACCCTGTTGCCGGCCGCGACAACCGCCCTGTCGCCCATTGCGGCGACCGCGGATACGCTCCCGTTGAACCTCTGCGTCCATCTCACCTGCCCCTGGCTCAGTGCATAGACCGCGCCGTTCTCCGTGCCCACCACCGCGTTGTCCCCTATCACCGCGGGGCGCGCGGTCGCCGCCCCGTCCACCCTGTAGCTCCACAGTTCGCCTGCGAATGAGAGTGAAAGGATGGAAAGGAGCAGTAGCAGCGGGAGTGTGCCCCTCATTTGCTCACTTCAGCACAGAATCGTGCTTCCCGCCGTCAATCTCACGCATGGCTTCCTTCGGGTCCTTCCCGTCTATGGTCACTCCAAGGCTCTTGCACGTGCCCGCGACCTCCTTCGCGACGTCCTTCAGGCTCTTGCCCAGGGAATTCATCTTCTTTCCCTTCGCAATCTTAACGAGCCCCTCAAATGAGATGTTGCCTGCGGGCGCCTCGGCGTTCGCGCCGCCCTTCTCTATCCCCGCCTCCTTCTTCACGAGCTCGGAGGTGGGCGGGCTGCCCACGTGGACCTCAAAGGACTTGTCGTCCGTGTTGACGGTGACCTTCACCGGGACCTTCATCCCGGAGAATGCCTTGGTCATCTCGTTTATCTTCGCGACAACCTGGCCGGCGTTTATGCCCATGGGGCCGAGCGCCGGGCCGAGCGGCGGGCCCGAGGTTGCCTTTCCGCCTTCAACAATCGCATCAATCGTCTTCTTCATGTTATCTACCGTTGAACTTAATAGTTTCCTAGACGTCTTTTTAAAGGATTTCTATTTGCCTTCCATCGCCTTCTTCAGCTCGCCCGCGTCCACCCGAAGCCGGTACTCCCTCATTATGGCTCCAAAGTCCTTCTTTTCCTTTATGAGTTTCCCCAGTTCCGCGCCGGAAATCCGTTCCATTCCCTTCGCAGCCTCGCGCACTTTCTTCCCGCCGCACATCCCGCGCAATATTTCCGGAATGGCCGCCTTCACAAACAATCCTTTCCCATACTCCGCAAACAGCTCCATCAGTTGTTCCCGCGGCCTCGCCAATTCCAGCCCTTCCCGCCTCAATTCCACAAGCGTCTGCTCAAGCGTCCCCGCCGCAAGCATCGGCTCCGCGCCCGCCTCAACCAGTTCCTCAAATAATTGCAGGTTCCTTGACCTGAGCATCCTGCCCGCCATCTCAGGGTTCAGGATGCCGCCAAGCTTTTTCTCCTTCTCCTCCAACCCTCCGCCCGCAGCGGCCTTCGCTTCCCCAAGCAGCTTATCCGTAATCTCTATAGTCTGCAAATCCGTCTCCGGGTACATGCGCGCCCTCCCCGCGAGCGGCCTCATGAAAGATGACGTTCCATCCTGGTTCGCCTTCCTCGTCTCCTCCGGGACGCGGCGCATGTTAGCCCTTTCCAAAACCCTGTGCAGCGCCCGCTCCGCAGTGGTCTTGTGCGCCACGACCATCGCGAACGCATCCCCTTTCTTCACTCCGAGCGCCTTGCGCACCGCTTCTTTTTCCGCATCAGAAATCTTATACTTCGCAAAATCCTCGTCGCTATGGATGATTCCCTTCACTCCGGCGCTCTTCGCGTAATCGCTCAATTCCGTCCCATACCTCCTTCCCGGAACCAGTTCGCGCCCAATCAATCCCTCGTGCCCCTCCAATCTTATTCCGAGCACGTGCCCCCCTGTCAAACCGTGAAGCCCTTCTGCCTTTCCCATGTTCGTCCCAGGCTTCCCGGTTTGAGCTTCCAATCCTTTTTTGATGAGCCCGCATTCCGTCTTCGCAAATGTTTTCGTAAGGTCAACCACTTTCGGCTTGATTTCCTTGTCCCCAATCCTCTTCCCCACTTCACCAATTACCCGCAGCAATTCCTCCTGTCTCTTAACCTCATTCTGCACATAGAGCGGAATGGTCCTCAAATCCTGCGCGCCCTTTATCTCCACGCGCGCCCCCCTCTCCGTTGAAACGTTGACATCCTGCCGGATGGTCCCGATCCCCCGCGCCACTTTTCCCGTCGCCCGCAAAATCAACCCAATCTTTTCTGCAGTTTCCTTGCAATGCTCCGCATCCAATATGTCCGGCTCCGTAGCCAATTCAATGAGCGGAATCCCCAGCCTATCCAGCCTGTAGTGCTTTATGTGCGCCTCTTCCGCAACAATCCCGGAGCTCTCCTCTTCCACCGCAACCGTGGATATCCTCACTTTCCCCTTGCTCGTCTCAAGATATCCGCCCGTAGCCACGAGGCATGTACGCTGGAATCCGGATGTATTGCTCCCGTCCACCACTATTTTCCTCATCACGTGCAGTTCGTCGCACACGTCCATGTGCAGTTGCTGCGCAATCCCCAGCACAATCCGGAGCGCCTCCGCATCCATATCCAAAGGCGGCTCCTCGTCCGCCTCCACGAGGCAGCAGCTCTCAAAAAATCCGTCGTAATGGAATTCCTTTTCCTTTTCCTGCTCCATGCGCGCGGCGATGTCCAGCTCGCCCATCTCCCCCGCGCTCGCCCTCAATCTCCTTTTGAGTTTGTACTCTGGGCTGCGTTCCGTATCTGCAAGGGTTGAACTGCACCTGCAGAACAATTTCCCGGTATCCAACCGTTGGTGGATTTCAAGCCCGCACTTCATAGCACTTCGCTCCTTTCCGCAATCTCGCCTGCAATATTCCTCATCATCTCTCCCTTCACTTTATCCACTCTCTTCTCGTGCCCAAGAACCCAGCACATCTTCGCATACGCGCATTCCGGCGTCCAGTCCGCAAGGTGCCCGAACACACCCGCTTCCTGAAGCATCCTTCCGGCAGCGTACATATCCATGTTTATCCTTCCAAATATGCACTGGGATGCGAACGCCACCGGAATCCCGGAATCCACGAGCGCCTTCAAATTAGGAGTAATCCTCTTCGCCAGCTTGTCCCCGAAGGGATTGGTGGGCACGTGCCCTATGCCTGTCCCCACAATCACTATCCCCTCATAAGATGAAAGCTTATCCACGAATTCCGGATGTATCCCCGGATAGGTATAGACCATGGCCACGTTCTCATTCACGCGGTTGTCAAACTTCAGCTTCCCGCCCCTCTCCTTATATTTCATATATGGCTCAATCAGGGAAGAGCGGTAATCCACCTTCGCAAGCGGCGGCACGTTCACGGACTTGAACGCATCCCTCCTTGAGGTGTGCATCTTGCGCGCCTTCGTGCCCAGGTGTATCACGCACGCATCGTCGTCCATCCCCGCGTGCATGCATATGCCCACATTAGCCATCGGTCCGTTAGCAGCCGCGAAGCACGCGTTGAGCATGTTTATCCGCGCGTCCGTGGACGGCCTGTCCGAACTCCTCTGCGAGCCAACCAAATAGATTGGGACAGGGGAATCCTGCAGCATGAATGAAAATGCAGCGGATGTATAATGCATGGTGTCCGTGCCGTGGAGCACGACCACGCCTTTCGCCCCGGCGTCTATTTCCTTTTTTATTTCCGCAGCCGCCACCGACCAGTGTGCGGGCGTCATGTCCTCGGAGAGGATTGCGAAAACTTCCCTCGCATGGAATGTGCAGACCTTGTCCAGCCCAGGTATGTTCTTCGCCAAATCCTCCGGAGTTGTGGATGGAAAGACGGCGCCGGTCTTGTACTCCACTTTTGAGGAGACTGTCCCGCCCGTCCCAATAATCGCAATGTCGCCGCGGCCTTTCTTCGTCTCCATTTTCTTTTCCCCACCGGTTTCAACCTTCACTTCGCCAAGTTCCTCAACCTTCGCGCCCTCCTTCCTTATCCCGATATTGTAGCCGGAATCCAGCTTGAGCACGAGGAATTCCTTTTTGGGGGAAGGCAGCATTATCCCCTCATGCACCCGTCCTCTTGATGTGATGCGCGCGCGCTTGAGTTTTTCCATATAACCATCACCCAGGTCTCACCATTAGGGTTGAACAGATTAAATCCTTTCCATTTTCCGGAAGGGGGGGCAAAAACGGATTTTTGCGCATGGTGTCATCCAAAACCGAACAACACCCCTTTTTTTAACCGCATAACGGACACACCCACGTAAAGGCGAGGGTGATATGATGAAGGACATTTGCGTAGTTACAGAGGACAGGATGGGGCTCCTTGCTGACATATCCTATATACTAGGCCAGGCGCGGGTGAACATAGATTCAATCGCCGTGAGCTCGGTGGGCGGCAAGGCGGTATTCAGCATAATGGTGAGGGACCAGGAGAAGGCGAGGAACGTCCTTGAATCCAACGGGTTCAGCGTCAGCTCCGGGAACGTCGTTTTCGTGAAGCTGGACGACACCCCCGGCTCGCTGGCGGGCATCGCGAAGATGCTCTCCAAGAACCGCATAAACGTGGACAACCTGCACCTTGTCTCCAAGGACGGGAAGAGCTCAATAGTGGGCATAACCGTCTCAAGGCCGAGGAAGGCGAAGAAGCTCCTGTCCGGCTGCCTGATTGAGAACGAATTGCCGTAACCTTTTATTCTTTCTTTTCTTTATCCTATTCATGTATTTCAAGATGCACGAGAAAGGCGGGCACAAGGTCCTCGCCGCATGCCAAGAAGAAACGCGGAGGGGAGCGCCCCTCCCCATTTCTTTCTATTTTTCTGACCCTCCCCCCACTTCACTTTGACACTCTTCGCCCGTACTCCTTACGCACCTTTTTATCCTTTATTCCATTACTGTAATGATGTATTTCAAGATGCACGAGAAAGGCGGGCACAAGGTCCTCGCCGCATGCGACAAGGAGCTGATTGGAAGAGTGCTTGAGGAAAAGGGCGTCCGCCTTGACCTCGCGAAGCACGCATCTTTCTACCAGGGGGAGGAATGCACGGAAAAGGAGCTTCTCTCCCAAATCCCGCACGCCTCTTCCCTCAACCTTGTGGGCAAAAAATCCGTGGCAGCCGGCATGAAAGCCGGATTGTTCGGCGAAGGCGAAGTAAAGTATATAAATGGCATTCCCCATATCCAGATTTACCGCATATAGGGGTGGAAATCATGAAGGAAATCAGCATAATCACCGAAGACCGCGTCGGGCTGCTTGCGGACGTTTCGTACGTGCTGGGCAAGGCCAGGATAAACATAGAGTCCATCTCAGCGAGCGGCGTTGGCGGAAAGGCGGTCCTTAGCATAGTGGTCAAGGATTACGAGAAGGCGAAGCAGGTCCTTGAGAACAGCGGCTTCAAGGTCACCAACGGCAACGTCGTCTTCATCAAACTGGCGGACCAGCCCGGCAAGCTCGCGGAGATTGCCAAGATGCTTGCGGACAACAAGATAAACGTGGAGAACCTCCACCTGGTTTCCAGGGACGGCAAGAGCACCATAGTCGGGATAACCGTCTCCAACCCGAAGAAGGCGAAGGACCTGCTCAAGGACGTCCTCATTGACAAGGAGAGCTAAAGTTCCATCTCCATCTCCTTATTCTTCTTGTCCAGCTTCCAGCCCTTCCCCTTCGCAATCCTCTCAGCGGCCGCAAGCCCGCCCTTCCTGTACGCCTCCAGCACTTCTTCCACTTCCGCATATTTCTCAAAAATCAGGTCGCCCTTCGCCTTGGAATCCTTCTCCTCCTGTTCCAGCCCCCGCAATCTCTCTTCCTGCTTCGCGAGCATCTCCTCCAGTTTTTTGATTTCGGGGTTCGCCTTCTCCGCTACCCCGAAGCACTCGTCCAGCGCGGCGGAGAGGGATTCAAAAGGCTCCCCTTCCGGGAATAATGAGTAGTCCGATGGCTTTCCATCCACGATAATAACGGAAGGCGAGAGGTTCTCCATCCTCTCCGCATAAACCTCCTTTATTTTCTTCTTCTCCGCGGAGGTGAGCTCGCTCCCCCTCTTGCTTTCCTCCACTCCAGCCGCAGCCAGCATCTTCTTCACATAAGTAATCCCGATATTCAGGGGCACGAGCTCCGCCGCGATGGATTTTTCCCCAAGATTATCCAGTATCCCGTCCAATTCCTTTTCGCCCGAAGGCGGGAAGGAATACTCTTCCCCCGGTTTCAAACTCCGGTCCTTCCACTCCTTCCTCTCATATACATATACTATTTTTCCGTCCTGCACAAGGACCAGGTTCCCCCCTCCGAACATCTCCGCAATTAATTCCATCCCGCCGAAATCAAATATGATTATGCGGTCCCTCCCCTTCTGCCTTACCTCTTTCAGCTTGCGCCCGCCCAATTCCTTGCGCGCCTTCATAACGAAGCCCGTGGGCTCGGGCGCCTCCTCCAATAATTTGGTGATATGCAGCCTCTTCCCCAACTGTATGAGCACGCTGTCGCTCCCCAGCTTCATCCTGAACAGCCCGTCCCCTAGCTCGTAGAACTTGTCCAGGTGCCTGCCCTCCAGGGGCTTCAGTTCCCGGATTATATATGAATAATCCAGGTTCGCCATCGTGCGCATATTGGTAGATTGCTTCCAAAACCTATTTTAATTAAGCCGCCGAAGCCCATCCGGGGTGCGGATGGAAGATTATTTTTCCCTCATCTCCGGCAAATTCGGCAAGGAGGAGGCGGACAGGAAAGTGGATGCGAAAATCTCGTCCTTCAGCGGCCTCCTTACGCGGGAGGCGGCCGCCAAGCTCATAGCCGCGGAAGAGGGGCTCATAAAGGAGGAGGCGCTCCAGATTTCCGGCATAAAGGACGGCGCCCGTGACGTGAGCGTGAAGGGAAAAATAAAAAAAATCCTCCCCATGAACGAGTATCGGACCGGCAAGCGCTCCCGTTCCTTCGTCCTGAAGGACGAGACCGGGGAAATAGAAATAAAGCTCTGGAACGAGGACGCGGACTCAATCCGCGGCTTCCACCTTGGCGACCGCATAAGCATAAGGAACGGCTACATCCGCGACGGCATACTAAACATAGGGTACAAGGGGAAAGTGGAGATGGAGGGCAGGGAGGAGTTCCTTTCCCCCTCAACCCTGAAGGAAGGGACGGTCTCCTGCAGGGGCGAGGTTTCTTCAATAGCGGGCATGGGCGGGGAGGAATTCACCTTCTCAATCACCGACGGGCAGAAAGAGGCCCAGGCCTGCATCACCCACATCCCCACGCGGGGGGAGAGGATAGCCGTGGGCGACACGGTCCTGCTTGAGGGCGCGGAATGGGACGGGAAGGAGCTGAGGATGGGCGAGCACTCCCGCCTTCTCGTGAAAAAGAATTCCCCGGACATATTCCGGGGGCCGCTGGAGGCCGCGGAAGTGGGGCCCGAATCCGCCTCCATGACCGTTGGCGGGCAGGAGTTCTCCGTGAATACGGCGGATTTAGTTAAGTTTTTAAAGCTGGAAGGGCTAAAGAAGGACATAGACCTCCCCTCAGTTGCCGGCATAAAGCTGGACGGCATGAAAGGGATGGGCGCGACCATATTGTTCGAGGAGAGGGAGGGGAAAAGGCTCGTAAAGGAGCTTTCTTTGAGGTGAATATATGCCTGAGGGCAAGGTTGTTCTGCTGAAAGTCGCCGAAGCGATGCGCAACGACGTGGGTAGATGGATAGCCAGGATGGACGCGAAGAGCCGTGAGGAGCTCGGCGTCTCAACCGGCGACGTGGTGAAGCTTTCAGGGAAGAAGGCGGCATACGCGCTCGTGTGGCCCTCCCACCCCGACGACGAGGGGCAGGGGATGGCGAGGATAGACGGCATACTGCGCCAGAACGCGGGCGTGGGGCTGGGCGACAAGGTCCGCGTGGGCAAGGCGGACGCGAAGGATGCGAAGAAGGTCGTGCTTGCGCCCAGGGAGCCGGTGCGTTTCTACGCCGGATTTGACCAATACCTAAAGAGCAAGCTGGTCGGCAAGCCGGTGCTCAAGGGCAACGTGCTGCCCGTGGGCGTTTTCGGTGCCGCAATCCAGCTCGTGGTGGTCAATACCGCCCCCGCGGGGGGCGTCATGATATCGGAAAAGACGGAGGTCATACTCAGGCCGGAAGTGGAGGAGGAGGCCGCGACCATAACCGGCGTCACCTACGACGACATAGGCGGCCTCGGCGAGACTGTCCAGAAGATACGCGAGATGGTGGAGCTTCCGCTCAGGCACCCGGAGCTTTTCGAAAAATTGGGAATTGAGCCGCCCAAGGGGGTCCTGCTGCACGGCGCCCCCGGGACGGGAAAAACGCTTCTCGCAAAAGCAGTTGCAAACGAGAGCGACGCCAACTTCTTCTACATAGGCGGCCCGGAGGTCGTGAGCAAATTCGTTGGGGAGAGCGAGCAGCGCCTCAGGGAGCTGTTCAAGCAGGCGCAGGAGAACTCCCCGTCCATAATCTTCATAGACGAGATAGACGCGATTGCGCCCAAGCGGGAGGAAGTCACGGGCGAGGTGGAGAGGAGGATGGTGAGCCAGCTCCTCACGCTCATGGACGGGATGAAATCCCGGGGCGAGGTAATCGTGATTGCCGCCACCAACAGGGTGGATTCCATAGACCCCGCGCTCAGGAGGCCGGGGAGGTTTGACCGCGAGATTGAGATAGGCGTGCCGGACAGGACCGGGAGGAAGGAAATCCTCCAGATACACACCCGCAACATGCCGCTCACCGAGGATGTGAACCTTGATGAGATAGCGAGCCTCACCCACGGCTACACGGGCGCAGACATCTCCGCGCTCACGAAGGAGGCGGCGATAAAGGCGCTGCGCAGGATTCTCCCGAAAATAAAACTTGAGGACGAGTTCATAGCCCCGGAAGTCCTTGAGGAGCTCAAGGTAACGAGGGACGATTTCCTCTCTGCCATGCACGGCATACAGCCGTCCGCATTGAGGGAGGTTTTCGTTGAGAGGCCGAACGTCCATTGGGACGACATCGGCGGCCTGGAGAACATGAAGAGGGAGCTGAAGGAGGCGCTGGAGCTCCCGCTCAAGAAGCCGGAGGTCTTTGAGAAGATGGGCATACGCCCGTTGAAGGGGATTCTCCTTTACGGCGCGCCGGGCACCGGGAAGACGCTCCTTGCGAAGGCGGTCGCAACCGAGAGCGAGGCGAACTTCATCGCAATCAACGGGCCGGAAATCCTGAGCAAGTGGGTCGGGGAGAGCGAGAAGACGCTGCGCGAGCTTTTCCGCAAGGCGAAGCAGGCGGCCCCGTGCATCCTTTTCATAGACGAGATAGACGGGCTCGCACCCATAAGGGGCGCGGGAGGCGGGGAAGGCACGATGGTCAGCGAGCGCCTGGTGGATACCCTGCTCACGGAGATGGACGGGCTGAAGTCCATGAAGAAGGTGGTCGTGCTCGGAGCCACGAACCGCCCCGACATCCTGGACAAGGCGCTCATGCGCGCGGGCAGGTTTGACCGCGTGATAGAGATTCCGATGCCGGACGAGAAGACTCGCCTGGAAATATTCAGGGTGCACACGAAAAAGATGCCCCTCAAGGGCGTGGACGTGGCTGAGCTGGCCAAGGAGACGGAGGGCTACAGCGGCGCGGACATAGAGAACGTGTGCAGGGAGGCGGGAATGATGGCGATAAGGGCCGGCTCGGCCAACGTCACAAAGCAGCATTTCGCGGAGGCGATGAAGTCCATCGCCCCCCGCATCCAGAAATCCGACGTGGAGAGGGTGAAGAAGTTCAAGACTTCCTTCACAGAGGCAATGTACAGGTGATACGGATACTCGCAATGAAGGTGGCGCAGGTTTTCATCGCACTGCTCGCGGTGTCGCTGATATACTTCGCGGTCACTCCGGGGCAATCCCTGCTGGACATGGCGAGGTATTTCGCGCTTTCACTCGGGCTTTCCCTGCTCTTCCTGCTCGCATATCCGCGCATCAAGCAGGTGAGGAAGGGCGACCCTGTCCTGATAGTGGGCACCGGCCCCATTGCGCAGTTCATGGGCTTAACCGCCACCGCGCTTTCGGATGCGCAGCTCGGCGGCGAGCTCAGGGTAAGGGTTAACGGGAGGGAGGCGCTGGGGATCGTGGAGTCCTACGAGGGGCTGCTTTCCCCGCCAAAAATAAGGATGGTCTTTGAAGAGATGGTGAGATGAGGTTTTACATAACCGACCGGGAGGCGAGGGAAATAGCCATATCCGTGGTCGCAATCTCGGTCGCGTTCGCAATAGCGCTGTTCGGGCTGGGCCTCTTCACCAACTTTTCCGAAGCCGCGGCAATCGTATCATTCTTCCTCGCAACCATAGGCATAGGGTTCATACTGCACGAGATGGCGCACAAGGTCTCCGCAAACTTCTTCGGAGCGGAGGCGGAGTTCAGGATGTGGGGCAGCGGGCTGATGTTCATGCTGCTCATGTCCCTCATGGGCTTCGTGTTCGCCGCTCCAGGCGCCGTATACATCTATTCCCCATATCTCACGAGGAGGGAGAACGGAATAATATCGCTGGCCGGGCCGGCGACGAACCTCGTGCTCGCCATGATATTCCTAGCACTCTCGGTGTTCGCGCCAGTGCAAATCGCGGGAATGAACGCGTGGGCGTGGGGCGCGATGATAAACATATTCCTCGGTTTCTTCAACATGCTGCCGATGTTCCCGCTGGACGGGAGCAAGATAATCGCGTGGAACATGCCCGTGTGGCTGCTCTTCTCCGCGGTTTTCTTCGCGTTCGGCTTCCTTCTCGTGGGCCCGGAGATAATAGTCATGTGGGGGATAATGCTGGCATTCAGCTTCCTGCTCTCGGGCGCACTCTTCAGGCGGCGGTAGAATGCGCGGCGCGGAAGCTGTCCTCTCCTTCGTGGATCTCCTCGGCACCAGGATGGTGAGGAAGGACAGGCGGGCAAAGGCCTACCGCGTCCCGGAACTTGACCTCAAAATCCGCACCGAGCGCACGAGGAGGGAGGCGCGGCTCCTGCACAAGGCGAAGCTGGCGGGCGTTTCAACGCCCACCGTGTATTCCGTGGATGAATTCTCCATAATCATGACTTATCTTAAGGGAAGGAAGCTCGGCGGGAATGCAAGGGAATTGGGGGCGGCCGGAAAGGTTCTCGCGTCCCTGCACAACTCCGGAATAATCCACGGCGATTTTACCCCATACAACATAGTGGTGGACAAGGGGCGGCTGCACGTGATAGATTTCGGCTTGGGCTTCTTCTCTTCAAGAATAGAGGACAAGGCGGACGACCTCATCACGATGCTTCGCTGCATAGAAAACAGGGATGCATTCCTCTCCGGCTACAGGAAATGCAAGGACTACGATGCGGTCATGCGCAGGAAGTCCCAGATAGAGATGCGGGCGAGATACCAGTAATCTATTTAAACGCCCTCTCCGTATTCATAAGCGGTGGGCTAGGCGGGGGCCAGGGGTCCCCACTCCGCAAATCCCCTTTAGGCGGGCCGAATGCCCGGGGCGTGATTCATGCGTTTTGCGCCTCTCACCTAAGGCGTCGAAGCCCTCCCTTTCGGGACGGCAGCTTTATGCGAACCGGGTCAGGCCGGAAGGAGCAGCCCTAAGCGTATTGCACTGTGCTTGAGAGCAAGGGGGTGGAGCCGATGGTAAGAGCTCCACAAGGCGCACGCTTCGCAAACCGGATTGCCCACCACTCATTTTTATTAATCCAACCCCCCATCACTAACTATGGACGCGAAGCTCAACGCATGCATGGGTGCGATGGAATGCCTGAAGGACGGGATGGTTCTCGGCCTCGGGACCGGCTCAACCGTTTTCCATTTCATAAACCTCGTCGGGGAGGAGATGAAGAAG
This sequence comes from Candidatus Iainarchaeum sp., assembly GCA_028686985.1. Lineage (GTDB taxonomy): Archaea > Micrarchaeota > Micrarchaeia > Anstonellales > Bilamarchaeaceae > CAIXOA01. The sequence goes on along the minus strand of JAQUBA010000004.1, from coordinate 1,740 downwards.
GGGAAGAGGTTCGTTTGCGTCGCCACCTCTTTTGACACGGAAATGCTCGCCAAGAGGAACGGGATCCCCATCGTTTCGCTGGACCAGGTCTCAAAAATTGACCTCGCTGTTGATGGCGCGGACATAGTATCCAAGGATTATGTGCTCAAGGGCGGAGGGGGCGCGCTCGCCCGCGAGAAGGTGGTTGATTATTTTGCGGACAAGTTCCTGGTGGTCGTGGACGAGGGCAAGCTTAAGATAAAATCATACCCCGTGGTCGTGGAATGCCTGCCCTTCGCCTACTCCACTGTGATGAAGGCGATGGAAGACCTTGGCGCGAAGCCGAAGCTCCGCACGGGAGGCGGGAAGGTCGGCCCGGTCGTCTCGGACAACGGGAACTTCCTGCTGGACTGCGAGATGGAAATTGCGAATTCAAAAAAGCTTGAGCAGGACATAAACGCAATCCCCGGCGTGGTTGAGAACGGCATATTCACCAAATTCTCAAAAGTGGTCGTGGGGACGGAAAGCGGCTCCAGGGAGCTCTAGCGGCGGTTGGGCTTCGCGGGCTTCACGAATACGTACATCAAGAATACGGAAACCACTGCGACCGCGGCTGAGAATATGAAGGGGGCATGCGCGCCCATCCACTGCGTCTCCCACAGCAGCCCCGCGATGAGGTTCGCGGGAAGCAGCAGGATGCCGGTTATCCCCTGGTACGTGCCTATCGCGCTCGCATACCTGTGCCCCGGCACGGTTTCAATAAGATAAACGCGCGGCGTCGTCTCTATTATCGCGATGAACATCCCCATCAGCAGGAACCCTATGAACGGGGCGAGGATGCTTTCCGAGAATGCAAACACGAGCGAGCCGGCTGCGAACAGCACGTACGAGAGCATCATTATCTTCTTCGGCCCTATCCTGTCCGTCATAAGCCCCGCAGGCATCGCGAACGCCGCGTAGGCGGCAGTGTATGCTATGTAAGCCACGGGCACCATCACGAGCGGGAGCAGCTCGCTTGTCCGCAGCACGAAGAAAGCCGTGCCCATCTGCCCCAGCGAGAAGAAGGCGGCAACAATCATGAAGTCCTTCACGTGGCCGTTGAAAAGCGAAACGCCGTCCCCTATCTTGCTTATCTGCTTCGGGTTTTCCTTCACGAAAAACAGCATCCCCACCCCGAGCGCGGCGGGTATGACCGCAATCATGAATATTGTGCGGTACACGCTTTCCTCGCCCATGCCCGCGAAGAAGGCGAGCATGAATGCGGCGAGCAGCGGCCCCAGTATCGCGCCCGAGGAATCCATCATCTTCCTGAACCCGAACGCGGCGCCGAGCCGCCTGGCCGGCTCGGACTCCCCTATCATCGCATCCCTGGGGGGCGTCCGTATGCCCTTGCCCACCCTTTCCACGGTCTTCAGCGCGAAGAACTGCTGCCAGCTGGCCGCGTACGCGAAGAACACCTTCATCACGGTGGAGAGGGAATACCCGAAAAGCACCAGTTTTTTTCTGTTCCTGAACCTGTCCGAAAGCCATCCTGAGATTAACCTGTTGACCGCAACCAGTATCTCGGTCCATCCTTCCAGCAGCCCGAGTATTAAGGCGTTCGCCCCCAGCACATTCACCAGGAATAGGGGAACTATGGGCTCCAGCATCTCGCTGCTCGCGTCGTTGAGGAAGCTGACAACCCCAAGTATTTTTGTGTTCCTGGAGAGGCCTTTCTTCCTTGCCATACAATCCCTTTTTTAATTTTCCACGCGCATCCGG
>JAQUBA010000015.1 GCA_028686985.1 Candidatus Iainarchaeum sp. | reverse complement strand
GAGCGGAGGGGCCGCGGCTGGGGCTGCGGGCGCATTTGAGGGCAGGAGGGCGGGCTCAACGCTTCCCTTCGGGTTGAGCATCTTCCATGTGGCTGGCGCGGTTGTGCTTGCGGGGGCGGCATGGTTGGGATACACGAAATGGAAGGGGGGCAAGGCGAAATGAGGCTGGAGGACGTGTTTGACATCGCCAGAACCAACATAAGGCACAGGCACGTGAGGAGTTGGCTGACCATACTCGGGATAGTCATAGGGGTGGGCGCGATAGTCTCGCTAATATCCGTGAGCCTGGGGATGCAGCAGGACATAGAAGAGAGGACCAATTCGCTGGGGGCGAATGTGATAACGATAACCCCGGGGGGCGGGCAGGCGCAGAGGATGGGCGGAATGATGATTCCGGGCGCGGGAGGCGGCGGTGGCGGGATGAGGCCGCCCGGTGAGGAAGGGAGCAGCGATGAGCCTGCCATCACGTTCAAGGAGGCGGACGATTTGCGCACGCTCCCCGGGGTGTATAAGCTGGACGCGCAATTGAGCGAAAGGATGACCGTGGAATACCAGAGCAAGAACTCCAGCCTCACGGTCGTCGGGACAGAGCCGGATTCGTTTGAGGAGAGCGTGGGCGCGGAGCTGGCGGACGGCAGGTACCTGAACATGAACGATAAATACTCGGCGGTGCTCGGGTACAGGGTGGCGACGCAGACATTCAATGATGAAGATGAAGACGAGGACATGATGAACAGGCAGATAGAGATAGACGGCGTTCCGTTCAGGGTTGTCGGCTACCTGGAAGAGAGCGGCGGGATGGGCGGGAGCGACAATTCCGTTTATATCCCCCTTGATGCCGCGAAGGACCTCTTTGAAGAGCAGGAGAATGCGGACACGCTGATTGTGGTCGCACGGGAAGGCTATGATGTGGATACGGTCGCGGAGACCGTGAAAAAGGAACTGCTGTTTTTGCATGGGGTGGAGGAAGAAGATGCGGATTTCCAGGTTACGACTGCGGCGAGCGTGCAATCCACCGTTTCCTCAATTGCGGATACCCTTGGATTATTCCTCGGGGGGATTGCGGCCATTTCACTTTTGGTGGGCGGGATTGGAGTGGTCAATACGATGTTCATGAGCGTTATGGAGCAGACGAAGACCATCGGGGTGCTGAAATCCCTGGGGGCGAAGAATCGGGATGTGATGCTCATATTTGTGTGCGAGGCGGTCGTGCTCGGGTTCGTGGGCGGGGTGATGGGGGTGGTGCTGAGCTTCTTCGGGGCTGCGCTGCTCAGCGCGTTCGGGCTTTCAACCGCGATTACGCTGGAGCTGGTTGCGCTTGGGATAATATTCTCGTCAATAGTGGGGATAGTGGCGGGGGTGGTGCCGGCAAGGAACGCGGCTTCCATTTCGCCGGTAGAGGCGCTGAGGTACGAGTAGGTTTTTTGTTTTTTATTTTCTCTTCAGTAAAATTATCCTAGAGTCCGCGCACTCATCCTTGTATTTGTAATCAGGCAGGAATTTGAGCAGAGATTCGGAAAATTCCTTTACGTATTCGTGAAAAGGCATGTTCTCTTCCTTAAGGCGGAGGCGGGAGTAGCCGAGGAACATGTATGCTTTCACTTCTATGTAAGTGGGGGAAGCGGAGGAGAAGAGCTTTGCATATTTTTGTAGCAGCGCGGGAGAATCATTCAGTCCTTTTATGAGGGTGAAGCGGATTACGGTGTTGCAGTCCATATTCTTCATTAGGGAAAGGGAACGCTTCAGGCGGCTCCAGCCGTTTGGGTAAATGGAGCGGTTTATCTTCTTGAAAAGGGCGGGGGTGGGCGCATCCACGGAGATGTACAAATTGGTGAGGCCCGCGCCCTTCAATTTCCTAATCATGGAGGGCTCCTGGCCATTTGAGACTACGAAAATGGTTTTCACTTCTTTACGGGCACGAAGCGCCTTCACCAGTTCTGGAAGTTTTGGGTAAAGGGTCGGCTCGCCGGATAAGGAAATCGCCCAGTGGGAAGGGAATTCGGAGAAGGATTTCTGGAAAAGGGGGCGATTCACATCATGGGCGCCTCCAATCCCGGAGAGGAGCTTTTTTCGGGATTTTACGCAGGCTTCTATTATTTCTTCGGGCGAATCCGCGTCCTCTTTTGAAGAAAACTTCTTGTGCATCCATTCCATCGGCCGCCAACAGAAAATGCAGGATTGCTGGCACCACGCTGCCGAGGGGCTCATCTGGCAGCATTTGTACGTCTCAACGCCGTAGAACTTTTGCTTGTAGCAGGAGCCTTTGCCGCGCAGGGATTTCCTTGTCCAGGAGCAGATTTGGACGGCGGAGTGCCTTCCGGCCAATCCGTATTGCTTGTTGAGGAGTTGCTTGCGCACTTCGGAGGAAAAACCGGGGGCCATCATTCTTCCTTTTCTTCCTTCTTGGCCTTCTTCGCCCTCGGCTTCCTCGCCTTCTTGGGAGATTCGGTCTCGGCGGATTTCTTCTTTTTCTTCCTCTTCTCGCCGCCTATTGCGGAAACCTCGTCGGAGAGTTCCTCAAGGTCGCCCTCAAGCAGCTTGCAGCCGCGGACGAGCATCTCGCGGGCGCCCATCTGCATGAAGCTCTCGGCCTTGAAGGAGAATGAGCCGTCCTCCTTATCTTCATATGCAACTATGCCTGCCTGGAACTTCGCGTGCTTCCTGCCGGTGCCGGAGATTGCCTTGCCCTCCAGGCGGAGGGTCTGGCCCTCGGTAAGGGTTATTATGGGTATTTTTGGCTCGGCGACCGCTATTCCGGCGTCGCTGCTCTGCAGGTCCCCGGAATAGACGACCTTGGGGCCCTGCGCGTCCAGCACGAAGGACACCTCCGCGGATGCGGGGACGTTCTTTGGCGTCTTTATCGGGATGAGCCCTATACGGTGGGCGACGTACTCATCAAAGATGGACGCGGAGTTTTCATACATGGTCACTGTGTCTATCGCCAGTATGGGGAGGTGGTTCATTGAATAGCGCCTGACTGCGTTCGCGAGCGGAATGGAGATTCCTTTCACTGCGAAGGAAAGCTTGTTGCCGCCATCCTGTAGGGATTCCACGTCCATGCTCACACCCTCCTTCCCCTTCTTCCGCCCTTCCTCTTCATGGAATCGGTGGGCAGCGGGGTTACGTCCTCTATCCTTCCAACGCGTATCTTCATCCTTGCAATCGTACGGACGACCGCCTGAGCGCCGCCTCCCGGCGTCTTGGAGCGGTTGCCCCCCGGAGCGCGGATTTTGATGTGGACCGTGTCTATGCCCTTCTCCCTGAGCTGGCCGACGACCTTGCCCGCCGCCTGCATGGCTGCGTAGGGCTTGCCCTCCTCCCTGGAAGACTTCACCATCATGCCGCCGCTTGCCCATGCGAGCGTTTCTGCGCCGCTCACGTCGGTAGCTGTTATTATCGTATCGTTCTTGGATGAGTACACATGCACTATCGCGAGCCTCCCGCGCCGCCTCTCCTTCGGCTTTTCGGCCTCAGCGGGCTTGGCTTCCGGCGGCTTCTCTTCGGCGGGAGCGGCCTTCTCTTCCTTGGGGGCTTCCTCCTTCGCTTCTTTCATTTCTTCCTTTTCTTCGGCCATAACATCAAACCTCTAAGCCGCCGCCTCAGCGGGCTTCTCCTCGGCCTTTTCTTCGGCCTTCTCCTCCTCCTTCGCCTCCTCTACAGGCGCGGGCGGCTCAAGGTCTATGGGCCGCGTGTATGAGATGCGCTCCTCTTCGTCGCTGGTGACTAGGTAGCTCGGCGCGGAAATCCTCCTGCCGCCGATGGAAATGAAGCCGTGCGTAATCAGCTGCCTGGACTGCGCCATGGTCTTGGCTAGCCCCTTGCGTACCACGCGGGTCTGCAGGCGCCTCTCCAGGACGTCCTTCACCGTGAGGGACAGGATGTCCTCAAGCTTCGCCTCCTTTGGGATTATGCCCAGCTTGTGCAGCTTGTTCATGAGCTTGCCGATGTCCCTCGCCCTCTCTTCCTCGGAAAGGGAAAGCAGGCGCCTTGCGTCACGCCTCGCCTTCTTGAGGTGCTGCGTCATGACCCAGAGTTCGCGCATGTTCTTCAGGCCGTATGTGCGCTTCAGGCCCTTCTCGTCCTTAAGCCGGTCCAGGTCCCAAAGCCTCATGGGCCTTTCGTATTTGTTTGAGAATTTCCTAGGATCTCCCATTTACACACCTATTTCTTTGCCTCCTTCGCGGCTGGCGCCGCCCCCGCGGCCGGTGCCCCGGCTGCTGGCGCTCCCGGCTTGCCCGATGGCGCCTTTGCGGCCTGTGCCGCTGCGAGGATGGTCTTCCTCATCACTCCGAGTGCCATTCCTTTCCTGCCGGTGTTCCTGGTCCTCTGGCCGCGCACCTTCTTGCCGTATGAGTGCCTGTAACCCTTCCAGGTGTAGAGCTTCTTCTCGCGCTCTATGTCTTGCCTCTGCGTAAATGCCAGGTCGTTCATGATGACGTGGACGTCCTTCCCGGTGTCCGGGTCCTTCCTCCTGTTCAGGAGGTAGGCGGGGACGTTCCTCGTGTGGATTGATGTCAGTATCTTGTCTACTTTTTCTATCTGCTCATCCGAGAGCTTCCCCACCTTCTCATTGGGGGTTATGCCCAGTTCCTCGGAGATTATGTTTGCGAAAATCTTGCTGGTGGTGTGGCTCACGCCCCTCACGCGGAGAAGGCCCTTCATGAGCTTAACGCCGCCCTTTATGTCCTTGCCGGCTATGCGGACGATTCCGCGCATGCCGGGCTCAAGCTGCTCCTCCTTCCTCGGCGCAGCGGGCTTGGCCTTCTTCTTCTCTTCAACCTTCACCTCGCCCTTCGCCGCCTCAGGGTTTTTCTTGGATATCTTTTTCTTTCCTCCCAAATAATCACCAAATGCGTGGCTCGCGCGAGAGGAAATGAGTTAAGGCTCATATTCTCTAAACGCTAGAACACGCGTAGAGAGAATATTCCATAGAAATGCTTAAAAAGCGTGGTGAGGGGGCGAAGGAGGGGGAAACGGGAGAAAAACGGATGGAGGGGGTCAGAAAATCATGGAAAAAATGGGGGGAGGGTTTTTACCCTCCCCGCGTTTTGTCACGCGAAGGGGGAGATTTGAACTCCCAATCCCTTGCGGGACATGCTTTCCAGGCATGCGCACTACCGGGTTATGCGACCTCCGCTAATTAGTGGATTACTATACGGTTGCGTTTTGCTTTTATTTGTTTGCTTCGGACGCGTGAATCCTCTCTATATTGACAACGTATCCGTGCGTCCTCTCCTTTATCTTGCGGGCGGGGAAGATGGTGCGCCCCATCCCTATGAAGCGGTCGCCGCAATAGAGTTTGACGGTTTCCTCCTTCCTGATGGAATCGTCCAGGGATTCCACGCCCGGGGCGGCGAGCTGCGCGCCGTGCATTATCGCCTCCGCGGCCTGGGGGCGGATGAATATTTTTTTCGCCTCTATTAATTCGCCGGGAGGGTGGAGAATCCTAAGGAGGGGGGAGGGGTTTCCCTTCTCTTTGTATGCGTATAATGCGTCGGAGAAGTCCTGCAGGGTGACCGCCTGCTTCTCGGAGATGTTGCCGACGGAAACGCGGCGCAATTCCTCCATGCGGGAACCGCCTATGAAAGCGCCCATGTCAGAACAGATGGTGCGGATATAGGTGCCCGCGTCCACGTCCGCGTAGAAGAGGACTTTTTTTCCGTCCCTCTCTAAAATTTTTAGTTCGTGGACGGTGCGCCTCCTGGCGACCTTTCTGACCGCGGAGATTTTGGGCGGCGTCTGGGTTATGGTGCCGCGGAATTTGGAGAATAGGGATTCCAATTGGGCGTCCGTAAGGTCGTTCTTGAAGCGGACTATGCATACGTAAGCCTTGCGCTTGCCCGCTATGTAGCGGAGGAGCTTGGTGGCGCGGCCGAGGGCTACGGGGAGAACTCCTGAAACGTTCGGGTCCAAGGTGCCTGCGTGGCCTGCGCGGCTCACCCCTGCGAGCTTCTTCACCCAGGATGAGACCTCGTGCGATGTGGGGCCGCGCGGCTTGTCTATTATAACGACGGAATCCTTGAGCAGCGCTTCAACGTCCATTTTATCAGGGCTAAGCCACGGGCTCAACGTGGGAGATGTTCGTTTTCCTCTCCTTGCCCTTCGCGCCCTTCACCATCACGAAATTAGAGTCAACCACTTTCGTAATCGTGACCTGCTCGCCGGCGTTCTTGCCGAACTTCAGTATGCAAACCCTTCCAACTTCAATAGCTGCCATGTAAAACACCTCAAATGTCATTCCTCAAACTTCTTCCCCATCGCCGCTAGGGCGATGTCCACCATCTGCGCCGGCTTGTACGTCTCGGAGCTCAGCGCGAGGTCAAACGTGCTCGTGTCCCTTATGTCTATATGGTACAAATCCATATATCTCTTGATGTTGCCGGAGTCCCTTTCCCGGATGTGCCTCAGTGCCTGCTGCACAGGCATGGAGTCGCGGTCCGCGATGCGCTCGGCGCGGGTGCGCTCCGGGGCGAATATGTGCACCCGGAAGTCCGCCGCGAGCATCCAGGGGCCGAGCCACGTGGTCACCACGCAGTTGCCCTTCGCCGCCTGCTGCTTCAGCATCGCGTCGAACCTTTTGTCTATGCTGGGGTCGGATTCCGCCCTCCTCTGGAACTCAAGGAGGGAAACCTTTTCCTTTGCCGCGAGGTCCTTGAACGTGGGCGAGACGACGCTGTAGCCGAGGCGCTTTGCGAGAAGCTCGCCGAACGTGTTCTTCCCGCTTCCCGTGAGCCCGGATACGGCGATGATCATTCCAAAAGACCCTGGACGTATTTCCTTATCACTATTTCAACGTCGTCTATGCTCTTGCCCTTCTCGCGGACGCGCTGGGCCTCAACGAGGACCTTGGCGCCGCAGCGGTGGCAGAGGTTGCCCCCGTACCTGCGGTTTGGCGTGCGGGAGCTCTTCGCCCCGGTGCCTATGCCGCGCAGCGCGGAGCCGCATAGCGCGCATGACGCCGACGGCTTCTTCTTCCTGCGTACGTAGTATTCCCTGCTCTCCCCGGAGGGCACGCGCCTCTTGAGCTTCCGGATTGAGGTGGACCTATCCTTTCTTTTTGTCATTTTTAACACCTTTCAGTTTTCCTATCGCGAACGAGAAGATTACGCCGGCAATCAACGAAACGAGGACGAACCATGGTGCGGCCCCGTAAACTATCGCCTGCGTTTCCAGCACGGGTATGGCGAATGGGAGCGGAACCATGAACCACGTGCCTGAATCTGTCTTTCCCGTTGCATTATATGCCGCCCCGGGTGCGGTTGCGCACACCAGGACAGTATCACTTTGTGAGTAAATGTTTTTATCCGTTGTTATGTTGATGGGGACGCCGGACATGGAGAGATGCGGGGGGATTGCGCCTTCAGGCTGGCCGCAGCTTATCGCGACGGTGCGGGTGCCGGCCTCCTGGCCGGTCAGCTTGTTCCAAATCACGGATATGATGCCGCCCTCATTGCGGAAATTCGCGGTCACCGATACGCCGTGCGGGCCCGGCATGGAGCAGTCAATCTGGTAGGAGCCGCACCACTGGCCGCTGGATTCGGAGTATTCCATCGCAAAAGGCCTGTCGTCGTGGGAATACGGGTCAAGGAAATTCACCACCGCCATGAATGAGACGAATATGATGATTACGACGATCATCATGCGCATCTGGCCGCCCATGAGCTTGTTGAACTCAGGCATTATCTTGTCCTGCTCGGCCTGGAGCTGGTCAATCTTCTTCTTGTTGCCGGACCGCATCGCGTCCATGTAGTCCTTATTTATCTGGTTGAAGCGCTTCTGTATCGCCTTCATCTTATCCTGGTCAATCAGCCTGGACTGGATGAATCGGATTGCGAACGCATATAAGAGCGCAAGCACGGTGGCGGTTATGAGGAAAAGCGTGCCGTCCATGGGGCTCACTCCAGCATTTCCTTCAGCTGGCGCACGGCGCCGTCGAGCTTGCCGTCGTGGTTGTATATTATGCGCGCAGGGCAGCCCCTGTGCGCGGCGTATGCGGCGAGCAGGGATTTGTTCATCAGGTCGTGCTCGCGCACGGACTCAATGGGCTCGGGGTCGCGCACGCGCGTGCCATCGGACTTGCGCCGGCCCATTATCTCCTCCGGGGTTGCGGTTATGAGCACGAGCGCATCAACGTGGAGCTTATCAAGCAATGAGAAGGGGAGGCCCGGGAGGTAGCCGCGCGGCGTCCGTATGGAACAGTGGGTGTCCAGGATGACCTTCCCTTCCTCCCTGGAAAGACGGTCTGCGACCGCCTCCTGGACCTTCTTCTGCTTCGCGACCGGGAGCTTGCGCATCTCGTCGCGGCTGGACAGCCCGAACTCCTCTTTTGCGATTTCAAACATCAGCGTGCCGTAGTTGAGGACGGTGTAGCCCGTACCCTCTGCGCCCGCCAATACGGAAGACTTTCCGGCACCAGGCAGCCCCATCACTATTATCATATCATCAACCCATCAACCCGACAAGTCCCCAAGGAACGGAACCGCGTCCAGCAGCTTCTGCCGTTTCATCTGCAGGTAGGTGCGGTAGAAAATGCCGACGGAAAGCAGGATACCGGTACCTGTGCCCAAAGCCCCGGTTAGGTCAGCGAGGCCAGCCACCATCCCCACTAGGAAAGAACCCAGGATTATGAGCGGGGGGATGTATTTGTCCAGCACCTTTTCAAGGATGCGCGGGTCGCGCCTCCAGCCCGGCACCTGCATGCCGGACTCCATGAGCTGCTTTGTCATGCCCTTCGTGTCCATGCCCGAGGTCTCGGCCCAGAAAATGCCGAATAGCACGGAAACCAGGGACAGGAACAGCACATATGTCATTGCATGCACCCATTCGGGGATGCCGAAGATGGGGGTCGTGCCGTTCATGAGGAAGTTTATATGGGCGAGCGTGTTGCCGCCGTAGAGTGGGCTGAACAGATACAGGAGCCCGTCGCGCAACTGGCCGCTGGAATCCACGAATGCGATGTACTGCACCACATTGACTCCGCCCACGTCCAGGGCGGCGCCTGCGAGGCCGGAGGAAAAGAGCTGGACATTGAGCAGCAGGGCGGATGCGAAGATGACCGGTATGTTGGACAGGTAAAAGAGATTGAGCGGGAGCTTGGGCGCGATGCCGCGCGCCTGCTGGTATGCGAGCGGGATTTCCACCTTCACCCCCTCGCAGTAGCATACGGTGGCGAACACTATGACTGTGAAGATGAGCGGGAGGAGCACGAGCAGCGCGTTGGGTATGGCTTCCGCACCCCCTCCGGCGACGACGCTGGTGACGCCCCCTTCGCCCCCTAAGAGCGTAAGCGCGCCCGCGGCTATGGAGAAGGAAACGCCCGCGGCTATGAAAAGCGAGATGCCCGAGCCTATGCCGTACTTTGTGACTATCTCATCAAGGTATAGGACGATTGCGGAACCGAGCGCTATCTGGAGTATAACGAGCACCGCGAGGAAGGACGGGTCAATGAGGGTGGTGTCAACGAGGCGCATGCTCCCGTTGGTGACGAATATCGCCGCTTCCACGAGCGCGATTATGAGCGCGAGGACCTTCTGAACCTCCTGGAACTTCTGCCTCTGCTCCGGGTTCTTCGGGTCAAGCGGTATGAGGCCTGCGCCCGAGAAGAGCTGCAGGAAAATGGACGCGAGCACTATCGGCCCGATGGATGTGGTGAGCAGCGAGCCCGCCTTGGAAGCGGTAATCATCTGCAGGAAGTCAAAACCTCCCGCCTGGTGCACGACACCAAAGACGGTGGTGTTGTACATGACGAAGAAGAGGAGCAGCGCGAGGCCGGTCCACATGAAGCGCTCCTTGACGCTGGGAACCCTGGTCGGGGCCTTAATTTCCGGCAAGTATCCGGATAGCCTGTGGATGAAATCGAGTATCGCGCCCATCAGTTTCACTCTAGCTTGGAAAGGTCGCCCCCCGCGGCCTTAATCTTTCTCTCGGCTATCTTGCTCCAGGAGAACGCTTTTAACATTATGGGGTGGCGCACCTCGCCGGAGCCGAGGATTTTGCCCTTGAACTCAAAACTGAGCTTCCCGCCCGCGGACTGCAGCTTGCCCATCTCCGCCATGGCGTTTATCTCATACAGGTTTATGCACGGGACGTCGGTGCCGGTGCGCGGGACGAAGCCCATCACGCGGCCGTAGTCCGGGTCGTACCTTGTCACCCATGAGAACTTGTGCTTGTGCAGGCCTGCGTTGCCAACGCCGCCGCGGCACCCGGATCCCCTCTTGTTCTTTACGTTGCCGAATCCGTGGAAACGGGAACCCCTCATCTTTGTCTTCCTTTTAGCTTGTCTCTTTGGCATATGAAAACCTCACATCATCCTCTTCACGAGAGAATCCATGTCCTCGCGCCAGCCCAGGTCGCCTCCCTGCGCCACGGGCCGCTTTATGTCCGTGAAGCCCTTGCGCGGAGGGTGGAGCCTGAAGACGCGGTCGGAGAAGTTCTCAACCTTCTCGCCGTGCATTATCTTCTTCGCGGCCTCGGCTATCTCTGCGCCCTCCATAACTTCGGAGAGCATCCTGCCGCCTTTCTCGCCCCTCTTTATCAGCAGGGCGGAGAGTGTTTCCTCTTTTATCGGGCCGAACGTGACATAGTCCTTGCACAGCTGCAGCATGCCGCGTACGGAGGGCGAGTCCTCCATGACGACGCACTGGTTCGTGCGGTGCAGGCTGAGCATCTCCAGCGTGTGGCCTATCTTGGGAGTCATGTTCCTCCTTCCCCTTATCCTGATTATAGCGAGCTTCATATTGTTTCACCGGGTTGCGGCTTCTTCCTGTTGATGGAGTCCAGCGCCTTTACGGTCGCCATGGAAGTGTTGTACACGTTGGAAGTGGAACCGAGGGCGGAGCTCCAGACGTCCTTCAGGCCCGCCATTGCGAGCACCTTCCTGACGACTGTGTTGGCTGCGATTCCAAGCCCCTTGGGGGCCGGCTTCAGCGTGATTATGGTCGCGCCGTACTTGCCGACCAGCTTCTGGGGCACCGAGTGGGGCGTGCCGCACTTGCACTCCCAGCTCCCGCATCCCATGCTGGCCTTGATGATGTTCTTGCGCGCATCCCTCATCGCGTATTCTATGGCGGGCTTCACTTCCTCGCACTTGCCCACCCCGATGCCGACGTGGCCCTTCCTGTCGCCTAGGACCAGCACCGCGCGGAACTGCATCTTCCTTCCGGAGTCCGTGGACCTCTGTGTCGGGCTGATGGAGAGCGTCTCCGCCTCCAGCTCCGGCAGGAGCACATCCACTATCTGCGGCTCAAGTATGAGCTTGCCGTCCTCCAGTATCTGGTCAATGTTGGATATCTCGCCCGCCTTCACCCTCTTGCCTATGGATGTGCGCGGAACCCAGGAGGCCATGTCAAGCTGGATGACGTCCTCCTTCTTGTTTGTGCTGCTCTTTCCCCTTCTTCCCTTTGCCATGTTATCATGCCTCCTTGAGGATTGCCTCCTTCGCGCCCTTGAAGCGTGAAGTGAAGTCCTCCGGCTTGAAGCCGTCCTTCAGGTAGCTTGAGAATTTCTTCTTGTATTCCCCCTCATCCAGGGACTTCGCGTACGCCTCTATGTGCGCCCCGGAGATGCGGGCCTCGTCAACGAGGCCGTCGCCGTGCGGGCTCTTGAGCCCGGCGTCAATCGCGCCCTTCTGCGCCGCAAAGAGTATGGAGCCCTTCACCGGAGCGTAAAGCCCGGTGTCAAGCACGAACTCCTTCACGCCCTTCTTCTTCGCCAGCTTGCCCGCGTAGAGGCCGGTGAGGTAGGCGGTCGGGACATTCGCGCGCGGCGCCCAGCTGAACTTGCCGAGCGCTGCGGATGTGGTGCCCGCGAGCACCTTGTCGCCTGTTGGCGTGTATTCCACGAACTGGACTGTCAGCGTGGTGCTGCCCCTGCGGATGACCATCCTTGGGATGTCGCTCTTAACGAGCGCGAGCCTCCTCGCGTAGTTCGTCACGTTTTCGCGCCTTCTCCTGAACGGCGCCTCATATTTCGGACCCTTTGCCCTTGCCATAAGCTTCACCATCACTCCTTCGCCTTAAGCATCCTGTTCTCCGCCAGGTATGCCTTCATCGCGGCCTTGCCCTTGAAGGCGCCGCCCTTTATCTTTAGGTATATAGTGCGCTTGTGCGCCTTCGGGAGCTCGCCGCTGCCGAGCAGCTGCTCCAGGTATGCACGCTGGGAGCGTATGCGCACCATCCAGGAGGACTTGCCGCCGCCCATGCGCGCCTTCTTGTTCCCCTTCCTCCTTCCGCGCCCCTGCCGTGACTTGTCCTGCGTCCTGTGCCCGGCCTTCTTCGGGATTGCATAGACCACGCCTTCGTCAACGAGGCCGCGGACGTCCGCGCGCGTGAGCGCCTCCTCCACCTTGCCCAGGTTGTCCTTGTCAAGCCTTATCCTGTTGACGCCGACGCAGAGAATGTCCGCCGCCAGCCTCTTGACCGTTGTTGCGCTCATGATGCCACCCTCCCTTTGGTGCGGATGCCAAGCTCCTTGGCCTTGGCCTGTATGAGGAGCCTCTTCTTCTTGCCTACCGTGGATGAGATTACCGCGAGCTTGCCCGTTGCCTGCGCGAGGTCCTCGGGCCTGTGCACCGTGGCCTCAAGCATGCCGGACGGGTGCCTGCCGCGTATGGACGGGGCGTTGCCGTACCCGACCTTCGGGGACGCGCCGTGGGCGGCAATGCGCTTTTTCTTCTTGTTGTCCACGCCCTTCTGCTTCCTCCACCGGTTCTTCACCCTCATCTTGCCGTGCTTGCCACGGTAGTTGGGGACGTTGAAATACGGATGAGTCTTCTTTGTCACCATGTCATTCACCCTACGATATAAATGCCGTCCTGGAACACGCGGCCGTCCTTGTCCCGTATGCGGGTGGCTGTGCGTATGTTCGCTGCGGTCTGGCCTACGGCCTCCTTGTCCGGGCCGTGCACGCGCACGTCCTGGCCCTTCACGTCTATCTTCACTTTCCCTATTATCTTAGCCTTGCGGGGCTTCTTCTCCCCGAGGAAGTTCTTTATGTTTAGCGTGTCGCCCTTCACTTCCAGGCTCACCGGGAAGTGCGCGAAGCGTATCACCATCTTCTTCTCAAAGCCGTTCAGCACGCCCTGGCACATGATGTTAGCGTGCGAGGCTGCCGTCCCTTCAATCGCCCTGTCCGGCGATGTGACCTTGAGCACCTTGCCTTCCAGCGAAAAGGAAAGGGGCGCGCCCCTGAACTCGCGCATCACTTCGCCCATCTTGCCCTTCGCCCTGAGCACGTTTGCGGAAACGGAGAAATCCACGCCGTCCGGAATCTTCACTTCTATCATTTCAAACACCTAGTAGACGAAGGCGATGAGCCTTCCGCCCATCT